>NZ_JBVIEE010000013.1:79972-159150 GCF_055572015.1 Streptomyces sp. NPDC030840
ACCCCCGGCTCCGCGATGCCGCACCTCCCGGGGACAACCCCCGGACCCCCGGCCGACACCCACTCACGTCTCGAACCGATACCCCATCCCCGGCTCCGCGATGCCGCACCTCCCGGGGACAACCCCCGGACCCCCGGCCGACACCCACTCACGTCTCGAACCGATACCCCATCCCCGGCTCCGTGATGAAGTGCTTCGGGTGTGACGGGTCCGCTTCCAGTTTCCGCCTGAGCTGGGCCATGTAGACCCGGAGGTAGTTCGACTCCGTGCCGTAGGACGGCCCCCACACCTCCTGCAGGAGCTGCTTCTGGCTGACCAGGCGGCCGGTGTTGCGGACGAGGACCTCCAGCAGATGCCATTCCGTGGGGGTCAGGCGTACGTCCCTGCCGGCCCTGTTGACCTTCTTCGCGGCGAGGTCGACGGTGAACTCACCGGTGTCCACCACCACGTCGTCCACGCCGCTCGCGGTGGGCTCGGCCCGGCGGACGGCGGCGCGGAGGCGGGCGAGGAGCTCGTCCATGCCGAAGGGCTTGGTCACGTAGTCGTCGGCGCCGGCGTCGAGCGCCTCGACCTTCTCGTCGGAGGAGTGGCGGGCGGACAGGACCAGGATGGGCACCCGGGTCCAGCTGCGCAGCCCCTTGATCACCTCGACGCCGTCCGTGTCGGGCAGGCCCAGGTCCAGGACGACGACGTCGGGGTGGCGGGCGGCGGCGAGCCGGAGTGCGGTGGCGCCGTCGTGGGCCGGGTCGACCTCGTACCCGCGTGCCTTCAGGTTGATCACGAGGGCGCGCACGATCTGCGGCTCGTCGTCGACCACGAGCACCCTCGTGGGGGTCTGGGCGGTCCCCTCAGCCGGGCTCATGAAGCCTGCCTTTCCGGTTCTGCGAGTCGTTGGGGACCGTGGAGCGTGTCCACGGCCCGGAGGTCGAGCACCATGGTGAGTCCGCCGCCAGGGGTGTCCTCGGCGTTCAGCGTCCCGCCCATGGCCTCGGTGAAACCACGCGCCACAGCGAGGCCCAGGCCGACGCCGGCGCCGCGCGGGGCGTCGCCGTGGCGCTGGAAGGGCTCGAAGATGCGGCCCTTGGCCTGGTCGGGGACACCCGGCCCGCGGTCGGCCACGCGGAGTTCCACACGGTCGGCGAGCGCGCTCGCGGCCACCAGGACGCGCTCGCCGGGCGGGCTGTACTTGACGGCGTTCTCGACGAGGTTGGCGACCGCCCGCTCCAGCAGTCCCGCGTCCACGGCCACCATGGGCAGGCTCTCGGGGATGTCCAGCTCCACGCTCCCCTCGGGCACCCCGCCGAGCGCCATCGGCACCACCTCGTCGAGGTCGATGTCCCGGATCAACGGCGTGACGGTGCCGGTCTGCAGACGGGACATGTCGAGGAGGTTGCCCACGAGGTGGTCGAGCCGGTCGGCGCCGTCCTCGATGCCTTCGAGCAGTTCGGCCTGGTCCTCCTCGGACCAGGCCACGTCGTCGGAGCGCAGGGAGGACACGGCGGCCTTGATCGCGGCCAGCGGGGTGCGCAGGTCATGGCTCACGGCGGCCAGCAGCGCGGTGCGGATGCGGTTGCCCTCGGCCAGCGCACGGGCCTGCTCGGCCTCGTGCCGGAGCCGCTGACGGTCCAGGACGACGGCGGCCTGCGCGGCGAACGCGGCGAGCACCCGGCGGTCGGACGCGGGCAGGACGCGCCCGGACAGCGCGAGCGCCATGTGGTCGCCCACCGGCACGTCCACGTCCGCGTCCTCCGGGCGCTCGACCGTCCGTCCACCGCCCACGCTCCCCGCGCGTGTCCACGGCGCTACATCGCTCTCGCGCTCCAGCAGGGCCGCCGAGTCCATGCCGAAGGTCTCCCGGACGCGTTCCAGCAGCGCCTCCAGGCTGGTCTCGCCGCGCAGCACGCTGCCCGCGAGGAAGGAAAGGATCTCGGACTCGGCGCGCAGCCGGGCGGCCTGGTGCGTGCGGCGGGCCGCCAGGTCGACGACGGAGGCGACCGACACGGCGACCGCGACGAAGATCGCGAGGGCGACGATGTGCTTGGGGTCGGCGATGGTCAGCCGGTGCAGGGGCGGCGTGTAGTAGTAGTTCAGCAGCACTGAGCCGAACGCCGCCGAGGCGAGGGCGGGGTACAGGCCGCCGAGGAGCGCGGCCGCCACGGTCAGCGCCAGGAAGAGCAGCATGTCGTTGGCGAGGCCGAGGTCGACGGTGCCGAGCAGCAGCGTGAGGAGCGCCGGACCGAGCACACCGACCAGCCAGCCCGCGACGATCCTGGCCCGTCCCAGGCGGGCGCCTCGCGAGACGGGAAGCCCGCGCCCCTTGCCCGCCTCGTCGTGCGTGATCAGGTGGACGTCCAGGTCGGGCCCGGAGTCCCGGGCGACGGTGGCTCCCACACCGGGCCCGAAGACGTACTGCCAGCTCTTGCGCCGTGACACACCGAGCACGATCTGGGTGGCGTTGACCCCGCGTGCGAAGTCCAGCAGCGCCGCCGGGACGTCGTCGCCGACCACGTGGTGGAAGGTGCCGCCGAGGTCCTCGACGAGGGTGCGCTGGACGGCGAGTTCCCTGGGTGAGGCGGAGGTCAGGCCGTCGCTGCCGGCGATGTAGACCGCCATCACCTCGCCGCCCGCTCCCTTCTCCGCCAGCCGGGCCGCCCGGCGGATCAGCGTCCGCCCCTCCGGCCCTCCCGTCAGCCCCACCACGATCCGCTCGCGCGACCCCCAGATCGCCGACACCCGGTGTTCGCTGCGGTACTCGGTCAGGTACTCGTCCACCCGGTCGGCCACCCACAGCAGCGCCAGCTCGCGCAGGGCCGTGAGGTTGCCGGGCCGGAAGTAGTTCGACAGGGCCGCGTCCACCTTGTCCGGCTTGTAGATGTTGCCGTGCGCCATGCGACGGCGCAGCGCCTGCGGGGACATGTCGACGAGCTCGATCTGGTCGGCCCTTCGCACCACCTCGTCGGGGAGGGTCTCCCGCTGCCGTACGCCCGTTATCGACTCGACGACGTCGCCGAGGGACTCCAGGTGCTGGATGTTGACGGTCGAGATCACGTCGATGCCGGCCGCGAGCAGTTCCTCGACGTCCTGCCAGCGCTTGTCGTTGCGGGAGCCCGGGACGTTGGTGTGGGCGAGCTCGTCCACCAGGGCGACGGCGGGGGCGCGCCGGAGGACGGCGTCGACGTCCATCTCGGTGAAGACGGCGTCCCGGTGGGCCGGCTCCCGGCGCGGCACCTGCTCCAGGCCGTGCAGCATCGCCTCGGTGCGCGGCCGGTCGTGGTGCTCCACGAAGGCGACCACGCAGTCGGTACCGCGCTCGACGCGCCGGTGCGCCTCGGAGAGCATCGCGTACGTCTTGCCGACCCCCGGCGCCGCGCCCAGGTAGATCCGAAGCTTGCCGCGTCCCATGGCCTCATTGTCTTCCCGTCACTGCTGTGCACGCCGCGTCGACCTTACGGCCAACAATCACGACAAAGAGGGTGACGGACGGCCCGTGAACGGTCTTTGACGCAACTCTGACGCGGCGATGGCCGGGAAGGTGGGCGGCGGCCGGAGCCACCGAGCACTCAGTGCTCCACGATCTCCCCGTCCCGCAGTTCCAGAACGCGGTCGGCGAGGTCGAGGAGCGTCGCGTCGTGCGTGGCGACCAGCGCGGTGACCTGTTCGCTGCGGACGACGGCGCGCAGCAGCTCCATGACGGCATGACCGGTCTCGGCGTCGAGCTGTCCGGTGGGCTCGTCGGCAATGAGGAGCGACGGGTTGTTGGCGAGCGCGCGGGCGATGGCCACACGCTGCTGCTGGCCGCCCGACAGCTCGCCGGGCCGCTGCTCGGCGTGGTCGGCAAGACCCACGAGGGAGAGCAGCAGCTCGACGCGTTCCTCGCGCTCGGCGGGCTCGGTCCGGCGCAGCCGCAGGGGCACGCCCACGTTCTCGGCGGCCGTGAGGATGGGGATCAGCCCGAAGGACTGGAACACGAACCCGACGCGGTCCCGGCGCAGCTCCAGCAGCCCGTTCTCGCCCAGCCCGGACAGGTCGAGTCCGTCGACGGTGATCCGTCCCTCGTCGGGCTCGTCGAGCCCGCCGACCAGGTTCAGCAGGGTGGTCTTCCCCGACCCGGAACGGCCCTTGAGCGCGACGAGTTCACCGCGCGGCACGTCGAAGGAGACGCCGCGCAGCGCGTGCACGGCGGACGCGCCGCTTCCGTACGAGCGGTGCACGTTCTCGACGCGCACCATCGTGTCCCCCATGGCCCCCAGCCCTCCCCGTCGACCGAACGACCAGTATGGTCACCGGGCACCCGACGATCAATGGTTCGCCCGCGTCCTGGGCCCTCTCCCCCACGCCCTCGGCCAGCCTCGGTCGCCGAGGGCGCCGGACATGGCACGGGGCCGCACCCGTCGGGTACGGCCCATGCGGTTCGGCGCCTGCGGCTATCGGACCTCGGTGATCTCCGGTCCGCGCTGCAGCTGGCCCATGCCGCCGGCGAAGCGGGAACCCTGCTCCTCCTGCTGGACGCCCTCGGGCACCATCTGCGCGTCGTTCGGCAGCTTCAGGACGATCGGGTCGCGGGGGGCCATCGGGCCCTCACCGCGGACGACGACCGTGTCCCTGAAGATCTGCTCCAGCAGCCCCGCGGTCTGCGGCTCCACGGCACCCCTGCCGGAGATCACACCCCGCAGGAACCAGCGCGGCCCGTCCACACCGATGAACCGTACGACCTGGAAGCCGCCCGTCCCGTCCGGCAGCTGCACCGGCACCTGCGCGCGCAGCTCCCAGCCGAGGGGGCCCTCGACCTCGTCGATGACACCGCCCTGCTGGGTGATGCCGGTGGCGATCTCCTCGCGTACCTCGCCCCAGATGCCCTCGCGCTTGGGCGCGGCGAAGGCCTGCAGCTGGACGGCGCTGTCGCGCAGCACGACGGTCGCCGCGACGATGGCGTCGCCCGCGACCTCGACCCGCAGCTCCATGCCGTCGACCCCGGGCACGAAGAGGCCGCCCAGGTCGACGCGGCCCTCGCCGGGCTCGCGCACCTCGGAGCTGTCCCAGGGTCCGTCGGGGCGCGGCTCGGGCTCCAGCCGTACGCGCTCGCGCTCGCCTTCCTCGTCCGCCTCAGTGTCGACGCTGTCGACGACCTGCTCGGCCTCGCCGGCCGCGTCCTCGGCGGCACCCTTCTTCTTGCGACGTCCGAACACGTCACTGTCCTTCCCGGTCGGATACGACCGAAGCGTATCGATTCCCACCCGTTGTGCCGTCCACCGCGGCATGACCGCCGGTGGACCCGAAGCCCCCCTCGGCCCGAGCCGAGCCGGGAAGCTCCGCCACCTCCTGGAAGCGCACCTTCTCGACCTGCTGGACGACCAGTTGGGCAATCCGGTCGAAGCGCTCGAACCGCACCGGCTCGTGCGGGTCGAGATTCACCACGATCACCTTGATCTCCCCACGGTACCCGGCATCAACCGTCCCCGGGGCATTCACGAGGGCGACACCGCAGCGGGCCGCGAGACCGGAACGGGGGTGCACGAAGGCCGCGTACCCCTCGGGGAGGGCGATCGACACCCCGGTGGGCAGAACCGCCCGCTCTCCGGGCCCCAGTTCGCGGGCCTCGGTGGTGCGCAGATCGGCGCCCGCGTCACCGGGATGTGCGTACTGCGGAAGCGGAACCTCCGGGTCGACGCGCCGGATCAGCACGGCGAGTTCCTGACGGGGCGGACGGCTCACGGGTTCAGTACGGCTCACGGGTTCACCTCGAAGGCCCGGGTGCGCCGGACCTGGTCCGGGTCGTTCATGGCGGCGCGGATCTCCTCCGGGCGTCCGTTGTCGACGAAGTGGTCGACCTTCACCTTGATGAAGAGCGCGTCGGCGCGGACGGCGACGGGGCCGTCGGGGCCGCCGATGCGCCCGGTGGCGGTCGAGTAGATCTTCCGCCCGGCCACGGCCACGACCCGGGCCTGAAGGTGCAGCACCGTGCCGACGGGCACGGGCCGCACGAAGTCCGTCTCCAGCCGCCCGGTCACGGCGATGGTGCGCAGCAGCCAGTTGAGCGAGCCGAGGGTCTCGTCGAGGGCGCTCGCGAGCACACCGCCGTGGGCGAGGCCCGGAGCGCCCTGGTGGGTGGGCTGCACGGTGAACTCGGCGGTCAGCGAAACGCCCTCGCCGGCCCTGGCCTGAAGGAGCAGCCCGTGCGGCTGCTCGTCCCCGCAGCCGAAGCACTGGTCGTAGTGCGCCCCGAGCAACTCGCCGGGGGCGGGTGCTTCGGGGTGCCGCACGGGCGCCGAGGCGTCGGCCGGCGGCTTCAGGGCTGAGGAACTACCACTCACAGCCGCAGACCTTACCCGCCCGTCAGCCCCGAACGACCGCCCTGCCCCACAGCACTCCGCGCAGGCCGCGCCGGGCGGCCCGTTTCTCACCACCGCCTTACCCGGCGGCCTTGCCCGGAGGCGCTTCCCGCGGGCCGCCCGGTCGCCCGGGACCGGCGGACCGCACCACCTGGCAGCACCCACGCGCCGGGCACCATGCCAAGCTTGTCGCCATGCAGCCCTCCGCGTCGCCGTACGAAGAACGTCTCACCGCGCCCCGCTCCTGGTGGCTGATCTGCGCGCTGGTCGGTGTGTCCATGGCCTTGATACTGCTGCCCTTCGGCACGCTGCCGCTGCTGGGCGGGCTGGTCGGGGGGACGGCGGTCTCCGCGGTCATGGCCAGTTCCTACGGCTCGGTCCGCATCCGCGTGGTCGGCGGCGCCCTGGTCGCGGGCGAGGCGAAGATCCCTGTGAGCGCGCTCGGGGACGCCGAGATCCTGGACCAGGAGGAGGCTCGCGCCTGGCGCACGTACAAGGCCGATACGCGCGCCTTCATGCTCCTGCGCGCCTACATCCCCACGGCTCTGCGGATCCCGGTCACCGACCCGGACGACCCCACGCCGTACGTGTACCTCTCGACGAGGGAGCCCGAACGCCTGGCAGCGGCGCTGGAAACGGCCCGTACCAAGGCGTAGGGCGCCGAGGACTGCAGGTCCGGGCCCCGTTGAACGGCGGCGCCCCGGGCGGGACGCCGTGCGGGCACGGAGCCGTTCCGGCCCTTCGCTGTGGCCGGTCTGCCGGGTGCACGCGCCGCCGGGGGCGCGCTCCTTCAGGGACCGCACCTCTTCAGGGACCGAGCTCCGTCAGGGACCGAGTTCCTTGGGGATCTCTCCCACCCGCAGGGGATCGGCCGGCTTCTCCAGCGGCGGCAGCTGGGGCAGCGCGTCCCACGGGACCTGCGTTCTGCGGAGGTCCTTGCGGATGCGCTCGGCGAGCTGCTTGGTGTCGCGGCGGTTCATGACCGCACCGACGGCCGCTCCCACCATGAACGGCATCAGGTTGGGCAGGTTGCGCACCGTGCGCTTCATGATCTGCTGGCGCAGCTCGCGCTTCATCTGGCCACCCAGCGCGGCGTTGATCGTCGCCGGCTTGGCCACGTCGATGCCGCGCTCACCGGACCAGGAACTCAGGTAGGCGGTGCTGCGCTGCTTCAGGTTCCCCGGCGGGCGCACGCCGTACACCTCGTGGAGCTCGGCGATCAGCTTCAGCTCGATCGCGGCGACCCCGGTGATCTCTGCGGCCAGTTCCGTGGGCATCGCGGGCGGCACGGGCAGCATCGCGGCGGCCCCGATCCCGGCGCCCACCGTCGATGAGGCGTTGGCCGCCCCCGCGACGAGCTTGTCCGCGATCTCCTCCGGCCCGAGGCCGGGGAACTGCCTGCGCAGGGTCGCGAGATCCCGCACGGGAATGCGTGGCGCTATGTCGATGATGCGGTCGGCGAGGTGGCCCAGGGCCGCCCTGGCCCGGCTGCCGCCCTTGCGGGCGCCCGCCTTGACGCCCTGCGAGAGCGCGCCCGCGACGACCGCTGTGCGGCGCCTGGCGACCTGCGCCGGACTGTCCGCCGGGGCCGGAAGGCCCGGCTGCGCGTCCGTGGTGTTCGCGTCGCGGGTGCCCACCGGCGCCGTACCGGACGTACGGTCGAGCGAGGCCGCTCCGGGTCCGGAGGAGCCCCGCCCGTCGTCACGCACGCCGTGAGGGCCGTCCTGCGGCCCTTCGTCCGCCCCCTTGCGGAAGCGGCGCTTCCAAGGAGGGGTCGAGCCAGTCACGGCCGACCCCGCCTCAGTCGCAGTCGCGGCAGATCGGCTGGCCGTTCTTCTCGCGGGCCAGCTGGCTGCGGTGGTGCACCAGGAAGCAGCTCATGCAGGTGAACTCGTCCTGCTGCTTCGGCAGCACCCGGACGGCCAGCTCCTCGTTCGAGAGGTCGGCGCCGGGCAGCTCCAGGCCTTCGGCGGCCTCGAACTCGTCGACGTCCACCGAAGAAGTCGACTTGTCGTTCCTCCGAGCCTTGAGTTCTTCCAGGCTGTCCGAGTCGACGTCGTCGTCGGTCTTGCGTGGGGTGTCGTAATCCGTTGCCATGTCGCTCTCCCCCTCTGGGTGTCTGTGGTGTCTCCAGCGCACGTAACGCGTGAGAGGCCGGACTTGTGCCCGACCCGAGGCGGAGATTTTGCCTCACATCAAGGTCTGTTACTCAATCGACACCCAACCGGACCCCTCAAGAGTGATCGGCTTGGATGGCGAACGGGACCGTACACGGTCCGAAGGGCCCACTTCAAAGGCGTCTCACCCTGTACTTCCCGTGATCAAGACCCCCGAAAACCCGGACTTTCCCGGCTTTCCGGCAACGCGCATGATCACGGAGAGTATATGGCTGGAAATTCGCCCCTGTGATCGATCACACACGATCTTCACTACTGCACGCAGGGAAAATTCCGCGCAAAGCGAACGCCGCCGTGTGTCGGCGGCATAATGCCAGATCGTCACGGTCTGCCGCACCTCAGGACGGCCGGATCTCACGCTCCCCTGGCCCCTGCGGCCACAGGACTTTCAGTTCGTACTCTCACGTCGGCAGAGTGACCCGCATCACGAGGCCCCCTCCCTCGCGCGGCCGCGCGGCGATGTGGCCGCCGTGCGCGCGGGCCACGGACCGGACGATCGACAGGCCGAGGCCGACACCCTTGTCGCTCCCGGTGCGCTCGGTACGCAGCCGCCGGAAGGGCTCGAAGAGGTTGTCGATCTCGTACGCGGGGACCACGGGCCCGGTGTTCGTGACCACCAGGACCGCCTGCCCGTGCTGGAGTTCCGTCGTCACCTCCACCCAGCCCTCCTCCGGCACGTTGTACCGGACGGCGTTCTGGACGAGGTTCAGGGCGATCCGCTCCAGCAGGACGCCGTTGCCCTGGACGACCGCGGGAGCCCGCTCGCCGCGGATCTCCACGCCCTTGGCCTCCGCCTCGGCGTGCACCTGGTCGATGGCCTGCGAGGCGACCTCCGCCAGGTCAACGGGCTTGCGCTCGACGATCTGGTTGTCGCTGCGGGCGAGCAGCAGCAGGCCCTCGACGAGTTGCTCGCTGCGCTCGTTGGTGGCCAGCAGGGTCTTGCCGAGCTGCTGCAGTTCCACGGGAGCGCCCGGATCGGACAGGTGCACCTCTAGGAGCG
Source organism: Streptomyces sp. NPDC030840 (assembly GCF_055572015.1). Lineage (NCBI taxonomy): Bacteria > Bacillati > Actinomycetota > Actinomycetes > Kitasatosporales > Streptomycetaceae > Streptomyces > Streptomyces sp. NPDC030840. Next base: position 89,479 of record NZ_JBVIEE010000013.1, read on the forward strand.
TGCGGTTGATCGCGAGCGGGGTTCTCAGCTCGTGCGAGGCGTTGCCGACGAACCGCTGCTGGGCCGTGAAGGCTCTCTCCAGGCGTTCCAGCATGTCGTCGAGGGTGTCCGCCAGCTCCTTCAGCTCGTCGTCCGGGCCGTCCAGCTCGATCCGCCGGGACAGGTCGGAGCCCGCCACCGCGCGCGCGGTGCGGGTGATCCGTCCGAGCGGCGTGAGCACCCGGCCCGCCATCGCGTAGCCGAAGGCGAACGCGATCACGGCCAGGCCCAGCAGGGCCAGCAGGGAGCGGCTGAGCAGGCCGTCCAGGGCGTGCTGCTTCAGGGCGTCGTTGCACGCCTTGAGCGCGGCGTTGCGCTGGTCGTCGGTGGTCGCGTCGTTCAGTTCCGGACAGGTGTCGCTGCGGATGGTGACACCGGTGCCGGAGATCTGGAACGACTGGCCGCTGCCCTCGTGGATGGCCTGGGCCGCCAGCAGATAGATGATCGACAGCAGCAGGATGCCCGCGATCAGGAACATCCCGCCGTACAGCAGCGTGAGCCTTATCCGGATGGTCGGGCGCAGCCAGGGGAACGGCGGCTCCGGCTTCCTCGGGTCCCAGGTGGGCTTCGGGGGTGCCTTGGGCGGTGCGGGTGTCGTGGCCATCGGGATCAGATCCGGTAACCGGAGCCGGGCACGGTGACGATCACCGGGGGCTCGCCGAGCTTGCGGCGCAGGGTCATCACGGTGACGCGCACGACGTTGGTGAAGGGGTCCGTGTTCTCGTCCCAGGCCTTCTCCAGGAGCTGCTCGGCGGAGACGACGGCGCCCTCGCTGCGCATCAGCACTTCCAGGACGGCGAACTCCTTGGGCGCGAGCTGGATCTCCTTGCCGTCGCGGAAGACCTCACGGCGGTTGGGGTCGAGCTTGATGCCGGCGCGCTCCAGGACGGGTGGCAGGGGCATGCTCGTCCGGCGCCCCAGGGCACGCACGCGTGCGGTGAGCTCGCTGAAGGCGAACGGCTTGGGGAGATAGTCGTCGGCGCCTATCTCCAGGCCCTCGACACGGTCGCTGACGTCGCCGGACGCGGTGAGCATCAGCACGCGTGTGGGCATGCCGAGCTCGACGATCTTGCGGCAGACGTCGTCGCCGTGCACGAGCGGCAGGTCGCGGTCGAGGACGACCACGTCGTAGTCGTTGACGCCGATGCGCTCCAGGGCGGCCGCACCGTCGTACACGACGTCGACGGCCATGGCCTCCCGGCGCAGTCCGGTGGCCACCGCATCGGCGAGCAGCTGCTCGTCCTCGACGACGAGTACGCGCACGTCGCTTGTCCTTCCTCTGTCCGCCCGCGCGGCGCCTTCACGGCGCGCGCGGGCAGGGTCTTCGTGGGTGTGTGACCTCCATCCTGCCCTTTTCGGCCATAAGTCGGCAGTAAGTCACGGGCGGGCCACCCGGGAGGGACCGGGGGAAGGAAGCGAGAAATTCTCGTCCGGTTGAGGTTTCCCCGGAACGGTGCGGGGGGAGGACGGCTTTACACCCCGCGATCACGCTCTGCTTGTGCCGCACAACCATGTGGTACGTCGCGATCCGCTTTCCGCAGAGTGGGCGTGGGTGTCCGGCACCGTCGCCGCCCAGCACGGGCAGCGCTGGGCATCCACAGGAGACGTGATCGCCCCTTCCGAACGGCACACCCCCGTGCCACCCGACCCACGACCCAGGACGAGGGGGCGCAGCATGGACGCATTCACCGCAGGACTTCTGCAGCGCATAAGGGCAACCGAGTCCGACCTGACGCGGGCTCGCGAGACGGGCGACGACTTCCTCGTGGAGGTCGAGCAGGGAGAGCTCGACGACCTGCACCGCCTCGCCGCCGAACACGGTGTGGAGGTCGGCGCGTCACGCGTCTGATCAGCTCGCCCGAGCGGGGCCCCGGCATCGATCCAGTGCCGGGGCCCCGTTTGGTGTCGTACGCCGTGCCAGGTGTCAGCCGCGGTCGACGGTGTACGGGGCTCGGGCGGAGCCGCACGCCATGCGGTGGGCCGTCAGTCGTGCCACGCTCCCAGCGCATCCAGGCGAGCCTGGAGGGGTTCGAAGAGGCCGGGCGGGGCCACGACGGTCAGGTCCGGTGAGAGGGGCTCTCCGGGCCGGCCGCCGCTCAGGGCGCCCGCCTCCCGGGCGATGAGGTCTCCCGCCGCGTAGTCCCAGGGATTCAGCCCGCGCTCGAAGAAGCCGTCCATACGGCCCACGGCCACGTCGCACAGATCGATCGCGGCCGAGCCCCCGCGCCGGATGTCGCGCACGTGGGGCAGCAGCTCGCGCAGCACCTCGGCCTGGCGGGCCCGGCGGTCGGCCCGGTAGCCGAAGCCGGTGCCCAGGAGAGCCGCGTCCAGGGCGGCGGCGGGCCGGACGCGCGCGGGGCGGTCGTTCACGTACGCCCCCTCCCCCAGGACGGCCCGGTAGGTCTCGCCCCGCAGCGGGGCGTGGACCACGCCGACGACCGTCTCGCCGTGCAGGCGGGCCGCGATGGACACCGCCCAGCTGGGCAGGCCGTACAGGTAGTTGACGGTGCCGTCGAGCGGGTCGATCACCCACTGGACACCGCTGCTGCCCTCGGAGCTGGCGCCCTCCTCACCGATCACGCCGTCGTCCGGCCTGCGCTCGGCCAGCAGGCCGGTGATCAGCTTCTCGGAGGCGATGTCCATCTCGGTGACGACGTCGGTGGCGCTGGACTTGGTGGCGGCCACGTCGAGGTCCTCGGGCCTGCCGTCGCGCAGGAAGGCCCCCGCGCGGGTGGCCGCGTCGAGCGCGATCTCCAGCAGCTCCGCCCGGAGGGGCTCCCGCTGCTCTGACTGGTCGGTCACGACACTCCTCACGCGTACGGGCTGTCGGCGCCCGCGGCGGCGGGACGGGGGGCACGGGCGGGGCAGCAGCCCACGGGGCAGAGGTGGTGGCTCGGGCCGAGAGACCCGAGGGCACACGGGGTCACGTCCTCGCCCCGCTCGGTGGCGGCGCGCTCCAGGACGAGGTCCCGGATCGCGGCGGCGAACCGCGGGTCCGCGCCCACGGTGGCCGAGCGGCGGACGGGCAGGCCCAGTTCCTCGGCCTTGGCCTTGGCCTCCGTGTCGAGGTCGTACAGGACCTCCATGTGGTCCGAGACGAACCCGATGGGGGCGATCACGACGGCCGGCACCCCGGCGCCGTGCAGCTCCTCCAGGTGGTCGCAGATGTCGGGCTCCAGCCACGGGATGTGCGGCGCCCCGGAACGCGACTGGTAGACCAGCTGCCAGGGGTGGTCGACACCGGTCCGCTCACGCACGGCCTCGGCGATCAGCCGGGCGGTGTCCAGGTGCTCCTCGACGTACGCGCCGCCGAGCCCGTGGCCCTCGACCGGTCCGGAGGTGTCCGCGGAGGCGGTCGGGATGGAGTGCGTCGAGAAGGCGATGTGGGCGCCGTCCCGTACGTCCTCGGGGAGGTCGGCCAGGGACTCCACCAGGCCGTCGATCATGGGCTCGACGAAGCCGGGGTGGTTGAAGTAGTGCCGCAGCTTGTCGACCTTCGGCAGTTCGAGGCCCTCGGCCTCCAGGGCGGCGAGCGCGTCCGCGAGGTTCTCGCGGTACTGACGGCAACCCGAGTACGAGGCGTACGCGCTCGTGGCGAGGACCAGGACGCGGCGGCGGCCGTCGGCGACCATCTCGCGCAGGGTGTCCGTCAGGTACGGGGCCCAGTTGCGGTTGCCCCAGTAGACCGGCAGGTCCAGGCCGTGCTCGGCGAAGTCCTTGCGGAGGGCGTCCAGCAGAGCTCTGTTCTGGTCGTTGATGGGGCTGACCCCACCGAACAGGAAGTAGTGCTGACCCACCTCTTTGAGACGCTCCTTGGGGATGCCTCGTCCCCGTGTCACGTTCTCCAGGAAGGGGACCACGTCGTCCGGGCCCTCGGGTCCTCCGAACGAGAGGAGCAGCAGGGCGTCGTAGGGGGTGGCGTCGCGTGCGTCGGGCATGTCTACGATCCTGCCACCCACTGGTGACAGCCGGGATCCCGGCCCATGGCCGGGCCGCGCACCCGGGCGCGAGAGAGGCGCGAGTAATCCGGGTGCATGACGGCCGCCCGCCCTGTAAGCCGTGTCGGCCACTTTCGCGCCTTACCGGATCGCCGGATTCCGACGCCCCGTCCCCACGGCAGAATCCCGGAGACCGGAGACCCCCGCGCCCACCCCCTACCGCGCCCTGTTCGCCGCCCCTGGCACCAAGGACTTCACCGCCGCGAGGCTCCTCGGGCGGATGCCGCTGTCGAGCCGATCCTCTCCATCGGGCTGTCCACGGCCTGGTTCCCGGAGGCAGGGCCGCTGCTCGCCGCCTGCTTCCTCGCGGCCGGGGTCTTCTGGCTGACGGCCCAGCGCGCCACCGGGCCCGCGCCGCACCCGCGCGAACAGCACGGCGGCGGTGGGCGGTCGGCGCCGCGTTCCCCCGGACTGCGGGTCCTGGTGGGCACTCGCCGTGTACGCGGCGGGATCCTGCCTCGCGGGGATCGTCTTCGGGCTGCTGCGCTTCGCGGGAGCCCCGGAACGCCGGTGGCTGCTGGGCGTATGCGGCATGGCCGTGAGTATGATCCCCCTCCTACTGGTCGGAAACTTGCCGTTTCTGGCCGTGGCGCTCTTCGTCGCGGGCCTGTCCATCGCACCCACGATGTTCACGACGATGTCCCTCATCGAAGAGCACGTACCACGCGCGCATCTGACCGAGGGCATGACCTGGGTGAGCACCGGCCTCGCGGTCGGGGTCGCGCTCGGCTCCTCCGTGTCCGGCTGGGTGATCGACGCCGCCGGCGCGGACGCCGGGTACGGGGTTCCGGCGGCGTCCGGGGCCGTCGCGGTCGCGGTCGGTTTCCTCGGGTACCGCCGGCCGCGCAGGCCGGTGGCACAGCGGGGAGGAGCCCATGAGCAGCACAGCGAGCGGGACGACGAGCACGAGGAGCGGAGTGTGGCGTAACTGGGCCGGGAACGTCACCGCCCGGCCGGTACGCGAGGTCACGCCCGCTTCGGTGGAGGAACTGTCCGCGGCCGTACGGAAGGCCGCCGAGGACGGCCTGAGGGTGAAGGCCGTCGGCACCGGGCACTCCTTCACGGCGGCCGCCGCGACCGACGGTGTGCTGATCCGCCCTCAACTGCTCGCGGGCATACGCAAGATCGACCGCGAGGCCATGACGGTCACCGTGGAGGCCGGCACCCCGCTCAAACGCCTCAACGTGGCTCTGGCGCGCGAAGGGCTGTCGCTCACCAACATGGGCGACATCATGGAGCAGACGGTGTCGGGCGCGACCAGCACCGGCACCCACGGCACCGGCCGCGACTCGGGCTCCATCGCCGCGCAGATCAAGGGACTTGAGCTGGTCACCGCCGACGGCTCGGTCCTGACGTGCTCCGAGAAGGAGAACCCGGAGGTCTTCGCGGCCGCCCGCATAGGCATCGGCGCCCTGGGCATCGTCACCGCGATCACGTTCGCGGTGGAGCCCGTCTTCCTGCTCACGGCCCGCGAGGAGCCGATGGCCTTCGACAAGGTCCTCGCCGAGTTCGACGAACTCTGGGCCGAGAACGAGCACTTCGAGTTCTACTGGTTCCCGCACACCGGGAACACCAACACCAAGCGCAACAACCGCAGCGCCGGCCCCGAGAAGCCCATTCCCCAGCTCAGCGGCTGGTTCGAGGACGAGTTCCTCTCCAACGGCGTCTTCCAGGTGGTCCAGTGGGTCGGCCGGGCCGCCCCCGCGACCATCCCCGCGATCGCCCAGCTCTCCAGCCGCGCCCTGTCCGCTCGCACCTACACCGACATTCCCTACAAGGTCTTCACGTCTCCGCGCCGGGTGCGCTTCGTGGAGATGGAGTACGCGGTGCCGCGCGAGGCACTCGTGGACACGCTGCGTGAACTGAAGGCGATGGTCGACCGTTCCCCCCTGCGTGTCAGCTTCCCCGTGGAGGTCCGCACGGCACCGGCCGACGACATCACGCTGTCCACGGCGTCGGGCCGTGACAGCGCGTACGTCGCCGTCCACATGTTCAAGGGCACGCCCTATCAGGGGTACTTCACCGCGGCCGAGCGGATCTTCACGGCGCACGAGGGACGCCCGCACTGGGGCAAGGTGCACACGCGCGACGCCGCGTACTTCTCTGGCGTCTACCCCCGTTTCGGCGAGTTCACCGCACTCCGTGACCGGCTCGATCCCGATCGCCGCTTCCAGAACGACTACCTGCGGAGGGTGTTGGGCTCGTAGTCCTCCCCCTGCCCCCGCCCGCCCGGCCGTGCGAGAACGGGACGCGCGAGCGAAGCAACTCGTCCGATTTCGGCCCGTTTCATACGGTTCACTGAGCCTCATGGTCACGAATAACGCGCTTCGCCCGGCCAACTCCCCCTCCCTGTGAGAAGTTGGGCGGCGTGCCGATCCACGCAAGTGGCCCGAATGGAGTACTGTTGCGAGCCCTGGGTCCGGACTCCCGCCAGGGTGTCCGGGGCCTTCGAGGACCGCCGGGAGGGGGATCGTTGCACAGGGTGATGAAGTTCGTCACTTAGCGTTGCGAAAAGATAACCGTGCCATAACGGCGGCCCAGGGCTCACGCCCGACACGCCGGGCAACTCGGCAAGGTTGTGGCAGGCTGCACCCGGGCAGGCCACACTCGACTAGCGGAAGCAGCGACGCACGTGACGTCGGCAGGCACCACCCGGGAGGTCCCCATGCCCGAACTGCGTGTCGTGGCCGTCTCAAATGACGGCACACGGCTGGTGCTGAAGGCTGCCGACGCAACGGAGTACACACTCCCGATCGACGAACGGCTGCGCGCCGCGGTGCGTGGCGACCGTCCCCGCCTCGGCCAGATCGAGATCGAGGTGGAGAGCCATCTCCGCCCCCGTGACATCCAGGCACGTATACGGGCCGGCGCGTCGGCCGAGGAGGTCGCGCAGCTCGCCGGCATCCCCGTCGACCGCGTACGCCGCTTCGAGGGTCCCGTGCTCGCCGAGCGCGCCTTCATGGCAGAGCGGGCCCGGAAGACTCCGGTCCGGCGTCCCGGTGAGAACTCGGCGGGTCCGCAGCTCGGTGAGGCCGTCCAGGAGCGCCTGCTCCTGCGCGGCGCCGAGAAGGACACCGTCCAGTGGGACTCCTGGCGCCGCGACGACGGCACCTGGGAGGTGCTGCTGGTCTACCGGGTCGCGGGTGAGCCGCACTCGGCGGTCTGGACGTACGACCCGCCCCGGCGGCTCGTCCAGGCCGTCGACGACGAGGCGCGCTCGCTGATCGGTGAGTCCGACGACCTCGGGACGGCCGAGCCGAGCTTCCCGTTCGTGCCGCGGATCGCCCGGCTGCCGCGGGACCGCCCGCTGGACCGCCCGGCCGAGCGGCCGATGCTGCCCTCCCAGGCGTCCGAGCCCGCCGAGGAGAGCACGGAGGAGCGCGACTCGCTCACCAGCATCCTGGAGGCCGTGCCCAGCTACCGGGGCGACCTGGTCGTGCCCGAGCCCGCGGAGACGCCGGAGGAGCCGGCGGAGGAACCCGAGGCGGAGGAGCCCCCGGCTCCCGCGGCCTCGGCCGGCTCCGCGTACGCGGACGTCCTCATGCCGCGCTCCGTGGCCAGCCACCGCGAGCGGCTGGTCGGCGCCACCGACCGCCAGGCCGAGGCGGACGGCGTACGCCCGGGCCGGCGCGCGGCGGTGCCGAGCTGGGACGAGATCGTGTTCGGTACGCGGCGGAAGAAGCAGGACTAGGCAGGACCGGAAGCAGGACCAGGCAGGACGGGGAGAAGCAGGACAAGACCAGTCGACTGGTCACCAGTACGTCCGTGGGGCCCACATCGTTCAGATGCGGGCCCCACGCCGTGCCGGGCCTCAGGGGCCGGCGGACATCACCGGGCGCCTCCGCACGCCGCTGGGGACGTCACTCGGGATCCGGCCCCGTCGCCACCGGGCGGTCGCCGTCCCGGCACCACTCCGACCAGGAGCCGACGTACAGGGCGGCCGGGATTCCCGCGACGGCCAGCGCGAGGACCTCGTGGGCGGCGGAGACGCCCGACCCGCAGTAGACACCGACCCCGGAGGCACCTGACGCGCCCAGAGCACCGAAGCGGTCGGCGAGTTCGGCGGCGGGCAGGAAGCGACCGGATTCGGTCACATTTTCGGTGGTGGGTGCCGAGACCGCGCCCGGAATATGTCCGGCGACCGGATCGACGGGCTCGACCTCACCGCGGTACCGCTCGGCCGCCCGCGCGTCCAGGAGCAGCCCGGTGCGGGCGAGCACGGCGGCACCGTCCGCGTCCAGCAGCGGCAGGGCACCCGGAGCCGGTGTGAAGGTCCCCGCGGCCGGCTCCGGGACCTGAGCCGTCAGCGGGCCGTCCCAGGCCGCGAGGCCCCCGTCGAGGACGCGCACCGAGGGGTGTCCCGTGAAGCGCAGCAGCCACCAGGCGCGCGCGGCGCCCCAGCCCAGCCCGCCGTCGTACACCACGACGTCCCGGTCCGCCGAGACCCCGGCCGCTCGCATCGCCGCTCCGAAGACCTCCATGTCCGGCAGCGGATGCCGCCCGAGGGCGCCCGAGGGGCCCGCGAGCTCGGAGTCCAGGTCGACGAAGACGGCGCCCGGAATATGGGCCTTGTCGTACTCGGGCCGCAGGTGGGGACCGCCCAGCTGCCAGCGGACGTCGAGGAGGACCGGCGGTGTCGGGCCCGCGAGCGCACTGGCGAGTTCGGCTGCGGAGATGATGGCGTTCATGGACCCCATCCTCGCGCACGGGGTGGCCGCATCGCCCCGGTCCGGCTACTCTGCTCCGCCGGACGGGCCCGATCACGAGGTGTACGGGATCGGGCACATGCTGTACATCCACGGGACACCGCGCGACCACGACACGTACGCGGACGGAATGCGCTAATTCGGGCATCCTTCCCCGCAGTTCGCCTCACTTCGTCGCATCGCGGCGGCGCGGCTTGGCCGTTGGGTGCACGGGTGGTGCGAGCATCAGCACGGGGCGTGCACGCGCGTGAACGCCGCATGCGCGTAGGTGAGCGGCGGTGACACGGCCGCCGCGAGGGGCCGAGGAGAGAGTGAGTGATGACCGAGGCACGGGGTCCGGCCGGCCTGAGCGGTGAGGCGTACCCGCCCGGCACACCATGCTGGGTGAGTCTGATGGCGCACGGACCGGCCGCCACCCAGGAGTTCTACGGGGCGCTGTTCGGCTGGGAGTTCCGGCCCGGCCCGCGGCAACTGGGCCCGTACGTAAGGGCGCTGCTCGACGGACACGACGTGGCGGGGATCGGCCAACTGCCGCCCGACCGCCATCTGCCCGTCGCGTGGACGCCCTACCTCGCCTCGACCGACGTGGACTCGACCGCCGAGAGGGTGCGGCACTGCGGCGGCACGGTCGGCGTGGGCCCTCTGGACGCCGACGACGCGGGCCGCCTGGCCATCGCCTCGGACCCCTCGGGCGCCGTCTTCGGGATCTGGCAGGCCGCCGTCCACCTCGGCACCGCTCTCACGGGAGTCCCCGGAACGCCTGCCTGGAACGAACTCTTCACCCGCGACACGGCCGGCGTCGCCAAGTTCTACGAGAGCGTCTTCGGCTACGAGACCGAGCCGCTCGACTCCGCCGACGTCGACTACGTGACCCTGCGGGTCGAGGGCCGGCCGGTCGCCGGCATCCACGGCGTCGGCAGGGCGCTCCCCCGCGACCGGGGGCCCCACTGGCTGACCTCCTTCGAGGTCGCCGACACCGACGAGGCGGTCGTCCGCGTCACCGACCTCGGGGGGCACCTCCTGAGACCCGCCCGGGACACACCTCACGGCCGTGTGGCCACGGTCGTGGATCCGGAGGGCGCGGTGTTCTCGCTGGTCCACACGAGCCGCTGAAGAACCCTTTCGGCGGTCGCGGCGGTTCCGGCGGGCCAGAGCCCGGTACTGTCGGACGTTGCGCGTGCTCACCCTCGTAAGCCGCCATCGTCACCGTCGGCTCTGTCCGAACTCGTCGGCGGAATAGCCGTAGCCCGCCCCGTGTTGGCGCGGGCATGACGACGAACGCGCCGCGGCCCGAGGTGCTGCGCTACACCGCCTTCTCCAGTGACCCCGACGGCGGGAACCCGGCCGGGGTCGTCCTGGACGCCACCGGACTGGACGACGCCGACATGCTGGCCATCGCCGCCGACCTCGGATACTCGGAGTCGGCGTTCCTGACCGCGCCCCCGGAAGACCTCGGCGGCCAGGAGGGGCGGGCGTACGGCATCCGCTACTTCAGCCCCAAGGCCGAGGTGCCGTTCTGCGGGCATGCCACCGTCGCGACCGCCGTCGCGCTCGCCGAGCGGATCGGTCCCGGGGAACTGGTGTTCGCGACGCGCGCCGGCACCGTGCCGGTGGAGGTGACCGAGGAGGGCGGGACCGTCAGGGCCACCCTCACCAGCGTCGAGCCGCACGTCGGGGAGATCGCCGGCGCCGACCTCGCGGAGGCGCTCGCCGCGCTCGACTGGCCGGCCACCGATCTCGATCCCGCCTTCCCGCCCCGCGTCGCGTTCGCCGGCGCACGCCACCTCGTCCTCGCGGCGGCGACCCGCGCCCGCCTCGCGGACCTCGCGTACGACTTCGCGCGCCTCGAAGCCCTGATGCACCGTCTGGACCTGACCACGGTCCAGTTGGTGTGGCGGGAGTCGGCCACCGTCTTCCACGTCCGTGACCCGTTCCCCGTCGGCGGCGTCGTCGAGGACCCCGCGACCGGCGCGGCTGCCGCCGCGTTCGGTGCGTACGCCCGTGAGCTCGGCCTGGTCCCCGAGGAGGCTGTCCTCACCCTGCACCAGGGCGAGGACCTGGGCCGCCCCGGTGAGCTCACGGTGACGCTGCGCGCGGGGGACCCGCGCGTCCAGGTCGGCGGCACGGGGGCTCGCATCGGCTGAAGCGCCGGTGACGCGCCGCTGAGCGCGCCGCGGACGGCTTTCGAGCGCCGGCCGGCGGAGGCACAGGGCCGAACGGCTTCGCCTCCTGAACGGGGCCAGGTGAACGGTCAGGCCTGAGTGACGGGCAGCACGTCCGGCGACAGCGCGGCCGCCCGCGCCGTCGCCGCCGTCATGCGGCGGCGGTGGTGGCGGCGGCAGAGGACCTCGTAGCCGATGTCCGGCTGGTTGACGTCGCCGACGACGACCTGGGCGCCCTCGACGACCATGTGGCCGCCTATGGTGCGGGCGTTGTGGGTGGCGCGGGCGCCGCACCAGCACAGGGCCTCGACCTGGAGGACCTCCACCCGGTCGGCGAGCTCCACGAGGCGTTGCGAGCCGGGGAAGAGCTTGGAGCGGAAGTCCGTGGTGATGCCGAAGGCGTACACGTCGATGTCCAGGTCGTCCACCACCCGTGCCAGCTGGTCTATCTGCTCGGGCGCGAGGAACTGGGCCTCGTCCGCGATCACGTAGTCGGCACGGCGGCCACGGGAGAGATGGTCGACGAGGTGGGCGTACAGGTCCTGGCCGTCCGCCACCTCGACGGCGTCCGTGACCAGGCCGAGTCGCGACGACAGTTTTCCCTCGCCGGCGCGGTCGTCCCTGGTGAAGATCATGCCCTGGAGCCCGCGCGCCGAGCGGTTGTGCTCGATCTGGAGGGCCAGCGTCGACTTCCCGCAGTCCATCGTTCCGGAGAAGAACACCAGCTCGGGCATGGGGGGTTGAGGACCTTTCAGAAGGGTTCGGTGCGGGGGCGGGCGCCGGGCACGCCCGCGGGTGCGTGCGGGGCGGGCTTCAGGTGCGTACTTCCAGGAGCGGGACCAGTTGTTCCACGGGCGTCATCGAACCGTGGTTGCCGACCATCGCGGACTCCTTCGGTTCCCGCTCGGACGCGATGATCAGGACGTCGTCGCGGGCCGCCGCCACGACGTCACCGATGCGGGGGTACACCCGCTCGTCCACGGTGGGCCCGAACCAGCCCGCGGCGACGGCCTCGTCGCGGGACGCCACCCAGAACTGCTCGCCCAGCACCTCGCGCCAGCAGGTCAGGACGTCCGACTGGGCACCCGGCACCGCGTACACGTGGCGGGCGCGGCCCTCGCCGCCCAACAGGGCGACCCCGGCGCGCAGTTCCCAGTCCTCGTCGAAGTCGATGCGGTGCTGCTCGTCGAACGGGATGTCGATCATGCCGTGGTCCGCGGTGACGTACAGGGCGGTACGCGGCGGGAGTTGCTCCGCCAGGCGCTGGACCAGCCGGTCCACGTACATCAACTGCCCGCGCCAGGCGTCCGAGTCGATGCCGTAGCGGTGGCCGTTGCCGTCGACCTCGGAGTAGTAGGTGTACACCAGCGAACGGTCACCCGCGGCGAGCTGCTCGGCCGCCAGGTCCATGCGCTCCTCACCGGAGAGCCGTCCGTGGAACGTTCCGCCGCTCAGCGCGACCTGGGTCAGCGGAGTGGTTTCGAAGGCCGGTGCCGTGACCTGGGCGGTGTGCACGCCGGCCTCGGCGGCCAGCTGGAAGATCGTGGGGTACGGCTGCCACTGCCGCGGGGCGGTCCAGGGGAGCCAGCGGAGCTGGTTCATCAGCTCGTCGGTCTCCGGGTTGCGGACCGTGTAGCCGGGCAGTCCGTGCGCGCCCGGGGGCAGGCCCGTGCCGACGGACGCGAGGGACGTCGCGGTGGTCGCCGGGTAGCCCGCGGTGATCGCACGGCCGGTGCCGCCTCGCGACGAACCGAGCAGCGAGGTCATGAAGGGCGCCTCGTCGGGGTGCTCCTTGAGCTGCTGCCAGCCCAGCCCGTCGATCAGGAAGACGCAGTTCCGGTCGGCCGCGGTCAGTTCCGTTATGGCGGCGGTCGTGCCGGGGACCTCCATGCCGGCCGCGAGGGTCGGCAGGAGGTCGGCCAGCGAGCCGGTGCCGTACTCGGGGACGGGCGCCGAACTCACGGCGAGGGCTTCCGGCTGGTCCCAGTGAGGAGCGGACGGGGCCGGTACCGAGCGCCCGGAGTCGGGGGCGGCGGGCGGGAACGCGTGGGACATCAGCGGGCGGTGTCCGCGGTCGCCTCGGAGAGGGACTGCGCGAAGGCGAGGGCCTGGCGCACCGTCTCCGGGCCGTCCCCGGCCTCGCTGACGCGCAGGCTGAGGTCGTCCGCCGTCGAGTTGCCCGTGTAGCCGTGGTCCGCTTCGCAGTTGGGGTCGCCGCAGGCCGCGGGCTCCAGGTCGATGCGGGAGACGGCGCCCCAGCCGATGGTCAGGACGACCTCGCGGGGCAGGGTGCCCGGCGCGTACGACTCCGGGTTGGCGACCACCCGGCTGACGACGACCGACGAGATCCGGCCGAGCTTCACGGACTCCGTCGACGTCGTGGCGTACGGCGTCGGGGAGGTGCTGTCCGCGGCCTGCTCGTCGGTGTGACTCACGATGAAGCGGTTGCCGGTGAGGACGAGCACGGTCACGTGCCGGCGCACCTCGTTGGCGTCGAACGTCGTCTCCTGATGGACCAGGTACGACCGGATGGCGTCGCCGCCGACAGCGGCCTCCACCGCCTCCGCCACGAGGGCCGGGTAGTAGCCGCTGCGCTCGATCGCCGCGCGCAGCCCCTGGGTCGTCGTACTGGTCTTGGCCATGAAGTCCATCCTACGGGGGAGCACTGACTGCGAGGGACCGCTCTGCCGTGACTGCGGTGGACGGATCTGTGCACCGGGAGCGACGGATCAGTCCACCAGGAGCGACCGGCCAGTACACCGGCGGCGACCGATCAGTACACCGGCAGCGTCCGCGGACCGAGGTCGTCGCGGGCGGGAGGACGCGCGAGCCGTACGGTGGCGCCGAGGACGCTCAGGCCGCGCGGGGCGACGACGACCGGCTCCAGGGAGACCGCGACGACCTCCGGATGGTCGTCGACGAGCCGGGACACGCGCACGAGGAGCTCTTCGAGGGCGCCGACGTCGACCGGTGCGGAGCCCCGCCAGCCGAAGAGGAGCGGTGCCGTCCGGACCGACCGGACCAGTGAGGCCGCGTCCCGGTCGGTGACCGGAATCAGCCGGTGCGCCGTGTCACCGAGCAGCTGCGACGCGGCCCCGGCCAGCCCGAAGGAGACCACCGCTCCGGCCGCCGGGTCGATGACGGCCCGTACGACCGTGTCGACGCCGCGCGGGGCCATGCCCTGCACGACGGGCCGCAGCTCCTCGGGCTTGCCGAAGAGGCCGGTCAATTCGGCGTAGGCCCTGCGCAGTTGTTCCTCGTCCGTCAGGTCGAGCCGTACGCCGCCCAGGTCGGCCCGGTGGCGCAGGTGCGGGGCGGTGGCCTTGAGGGCCACGGGGTAGCCGATGGCGCGCGCCGCCGCCACGGCCTCGTCGGGCGTGGGCGCGGGCCGGGCCTCGCGCACCGCGATGCCGTACCGGGCGAGGAGCTCGCACGTCTGGTCGGTGCCGAGTGTGAGCCCCTCCCCGCGCGCGAGGAGCGTGTCGATCTGCCCGGCGGCGCCCTTCTCGTCGATGTCCTCGTACTCGGGCACCTTCCCGGGGTCCGCGGCGTCGCGGCGCCACTGGGCGTACCGCACGGCTTCGGCGAGGGCCCGGACGGCGCGCTCGGCGGCGGGGTAGGCGGGGATGAGATGGGCGTCCTCCGGGGGCCGGACGTCCTCCACGCGCGCGCGTGCCGGCCGCTCGCCGGGGGGCGGGACGGCGTGGGGTGCCGTGCTGGTGGCCCGGGAGAGGGCGTCCGCGAGACCGCCCAGTTCGACGTGGACCACGAGGACCGGCTTGGCCGGGGCATCCGCCGCCGCCGAGCGGAGCGCCTCGGCGAGTGCCTCGTCGGCGGCCTGCGTCTCCCCCACCGCCGGTATGGCCGTGACGACCACGGCATCGCAGGTGTCGTCCGCCAGTGCCCTGGCCAGGGCCGCGTGGAAGTCCTCCGCCGAGGCGCCGGTCGTGAGGTCCAGCGGGGGCAGGGGACTGAGCCCCTCGGCGAGGCAGGCGTCGTACGTGAGCAGTCCCAGCGACTCCGAGTTCCCGAGGATCGCCACGCGCGGGCCGGTGGGCAGGGGCTGGCGGGCCAGCAGCAGGCCCGTGTCGACGAGCTCGGTGATCGTGTCCACGCGGATCACACCGGCCTGTCGCAGCAGGTCGGACACGGTGGCGTGGGGCAGCCGCGTGGCCCGTACGGCGTGCCCCTGGGGGGCCGCTCCGCCGTGGCGCGCGCCCTGGACCACGACCAGCGGCTTGACCGCGGCCGTGCGGCGCGCGAGGCGGGTGAACTTGCGCGGGTTGCCGATGGATTCGAGGTACATGAGGGCGACGTCGGTGTCCGGGTCGTCGTACCAGTACTGGAGCACGTCGTTGCCGGAGACGTCCGCGCGGTTGCCCGAGGACACGAAGGTGGACACGCCCGTGACGCCGGTGACCCCTCCCCCGCGCCGGTGCAGCCGGGACAGCAGGGCGATCCCGATGGCGCCGGACTGGGCGAACAGGCCGATCCTCCCGGGGCGCGGCATCTCGGGGGCGAGGGAGGCGTTGAGCCGGATGTCCGGTGCGGTGTTGATGATCCCGAAGGCGTTGGGCCCGATGATGCGCATGCCGTACGTCCGGGCCTGGCGCACCAGTTCGCGCTGGCGCTCGCGCCCCGCGGGGCCGCTCTCGGCGTATCCGGCGGAGACGACCACGAGGCCCTGCACGCCGTGCCCGCCGCACTCGGCGACGACCTCGGGGACGTGCTCGGCCGGTACGGCGACGACCGCGAGGTCGACGGGCTCGGCGATCTCGCTGATGGAGCGGTAGGCCGGGACGCCGTCGAGCTCCTTCTCCTGAAGGGCCCTGTTCACGGCGTACAGGCTGCCGGTGAAGCCCGCGTCCCGGAGGTTGGCGAGCACGCTGCGGCCCACGCCGCCGGGGGTGCGCCCCGCTCCGATGACGGCGACCGAGCCGGGCGTGAGCAGCCGTCGCACGGACCGGGCCTCGGCGCGCTGCTCCCGCGCGCGCTGGACGGCGAGGGAGCGGTCGGTGGGCTCCAGGTCGAACTCCAGGCGGACCACGCCGTCCTCGAAGCTGCGCTGCTGCTGGTACCCGGCGTCGGTGAACACCTTGATCATCTTGGTGTTGGCGGGGAGCACCTCGGCGGCGAAGCGGCGGATGTCCCGCTCCCGGGCGACCGCCGCGATGTGTTCGAGGAGGGCGGACGCGACGCCGCGCCCCTGGTGGGCGTCCTGCACGAGGAACGCGACCTCGGCCTCGTCGGCCGGGGAGGAGGCGGGCATGCCGTCGGCATCGATCCGGTCGTAGCGTACGGTGGCGATGAACTCGCCGCCGACCGTGGCCGCGAGTCCCACCCGGTCCACAAAGTCGTGGTGCGTGAAGCGGTGGACGTCCTTGGCGGACAGGCGAGGGTACGGCGCGAAGAAGCGGTAGTACTTCGACTCGTCGGAGACCTGCTCGTAGAAGCTGACCAGGCGCTCGGCGTCATCAACGGTGATGGGCCTGATGCGTGCGGTGCCGCCGTCGCGCAGCACCACGTCGGCCTCCCAGTGGGCGGGGTACTCGTGCCGGTCCGACGAGGTCTGCATGGGCCCCAGAGTACGGCTCGCGTACGACAACGGCGCGGGGCGGTCTCGCGGACGAAAGCGGCGCGGGAACTCTCGCGCACGGCAACGGCGCGGGGCACTCTGGGGTACGCGAGAACCGGATCGAGGTCAGGCCGTGGGCCCGATTCCGGACCCGCTTCAAGTTTGCGGGACATTGGTCTAGACAACCGGTCTAGACCAGTGGAGACTCACAACATACCGAGACACACCTGAAGGGCAGCAACACATGGCTGAGCGCCGCGTCAACGTCGGCTGGGCCGAGGGCCTCCACGCCCGCCCCGCCTCCATCTTCGTCCGGGCCGCCACGGCCTCCGGCATCCCCGTGACGATCGCCAAGGCCGACGGCAACCCCGTCAACGCGGCCTCCATGCTGGCGGTGCTGGGCCTGGGCGCCCAGGGCGGCGAGGAGATCGTGCTCGCCTCCGACGCCGAGGGCGCGGACGCCGCGCTCGACCGGCTGGCGAAGCTGGTCGCCGAAGGACTCGAGGAACTTCCCGAGATCGTCTGAGTGACGCGGTAAAAGGACCGGAAGGTCGCCCGCGCACACTTCGAAGGGCTCGTCCGAATTACCGGACGGGCCCTTCGCATTTCCTCTTCACGGGCAGCAGAAATAATCCCCCGCGAATTCGACCTTCTTTGTATACGGCCCTCGTGTTAATGCCGCAGGCTCGTGATGTTTACGGGATGTTGCGAAGTCCTCACACGCTCCGCGCGGTCGGCCTGGCCGGGAAATCGCAGGCGGTGCGCGGCGGTCGCGCGTTCGGTGTGCAGGGCCGTGATCGCCCGGGCCCGCTCGCTGTCGCCGCGCGCGACGGCGTCCACGATGCCGCCGTGTTCGGCCCAGGACTCGACGGGGTTGGCGGGCGCCTCCACCGCGTACATCCAGGCGATCTTGTGGCGCAGCTGGGCCAGCGTCGAGGTCAGCGCGGGGCTGCCGGAGGCCTGGGCGAGCGTCTCGTGGAACCAGCCACCGAGCGAGCGCAGGTCGTCGGTGCTGCCCCGCCTGGCCCGCTCCTGGCCCAGCCTGACCAGGCCGCGCAGCACCTTCAGATGGGCCTCGGTACGGCGCTGGGCGGCGCGCGCGGCGCCCAGCGGCTCCAGCAGCATGCGCATCTCCAGCAGGTCGGCGGCCTCCTGTTCGGTGGGCTCCGCGACGCACGCGCCCGCGTGCCGGCGGGTGACCACGAAGCCCTCGGCCTCCAGGGTGCGCAGCGCCTCACGGACGGGGACGCGGCTGACGCCGTACCGGCGGGCAAGGAGTTCCTCGGTGAGCCGGCCGCCGCGCTCGTAGACACCCGCGACGATGTCATCACGGATCGCCGTGCATACCGAGTGTGCCGGAATACGCATGACCCGACCTCCGCCTTAATCCCCGTGAAACGCCGTTGATTGACGTGTGTTCAAGCGACTCTATTGCAGTCCGCCGGAATTTCCGATGCCGGGCCGGAATCCAGGGATATTTTTTGGACAACACGGACAGGACGTTCGTCACAACGACAGAGGCGCGTACGGCAGAGGCGCGTACGGCAGAGGTATGCACGCCGGCGGTATGCACGCCTGAGGTATGTCAGAACGACGAAAGCCCCGGCTCGGCGAGCCGGGGCCTCCTGGGGCTTGCGTGCCGTCGCCGTGGGTCAGACGTTCACGCCGTGCGAGCGCAGATACGCGACGGGGTCGATGTCCGAGCCGTACTCGGGCGTCGTGCGGGCCTCGAAGTGCAGGTGCGGGCCCGTGACGTTGCCGGTGGCCCCTGAGAGGCCGATCTGCTGGCCGGGGGTGACCGTCTGGCCGACGGAGACGCCGATGGACGACAGGTGGCCGTACTGCGTGTACGTTCCGTCGTTCATCTTGATGACGATGTTGTTCCCGTAGGCACCGCCCCAGCCCGCCTCGACGACGGTGCCGGAGCCGACCGCGTGGACGGCGGTACCGGAGGAGGCGTGGAAGTCGATGCCGGTGTGGCTGCCGGAGGACCAGACCGCACCGCCGGACTTGTAGCCGGTCGAGATGTACGAGCCGCTGACCGGGGCGACGTAGGTGTTGAGGCGCTTGCGCTCGGCCTCGCGGGCGGCGCGCTCCTTGGCCTCGCGCTCCTTCTTCGCCGCTTCCTCCGCGCGCTGCTTCGCGAGCGCCTCGGCCCTCTTCTGCGCGGCGGCCTCCTCCGCGGCCTGCTGCTGGGCGGCGGCCTGGGCGTCGATCTGCTCGGCCACGGTGTCGCCGATCGCGACGGCCTGGGTGAAGCCGGTCTGTTCGACGGAGTTGGTGTCCGCGGCGAACGCGGGGGCTGACAGGGCGCCGATGACGCCGGTGGTGGTGAGCGCGGCGGCGCCGACGGCCTTGGTGGTCACGCGCTTCATCCGGCTGGGACGACGGTGCTTCCCGGTGGCGCAGGTGTACGCCATGAAGTGGCTGGTCCTTTCCTTCCCTCTCGCCTACCGGGTTAGCTGACGGGTTCGGAGCAAGGAAGGTCTCCTACGGGCCCCCTTCACCAGGTGCAGGGCGTCCGATTCACCCCAGGGACTGCGGTTGGGTCCCCGGCTCCCCTGGCTCGCGCCGTACGGGGACTCGGCGATGGCTGTCCGGTGCCGCGGGTGCGGCGTACTGCTGACGAACAGCCGGACCGACGCTAAGTGGGCCGTCTTTGAAATAACAAACGGATCACGGGATTTGTAGCGCATGCCACAGGGCAGACACGCAACCTCCCCCGCAATACGGACATCCGGGGACCCACGTGACTCCTGAGTCACCGGGCCCCCGGATGCGGGCGGGCTCCACTCGGCCAGTGGCCGGTCCGCGAGCCGGCTCCTGGTCGGTCCGCGGCCGGTCCGCGAGCCGGCTCGTGGCCGGTCCGTGCGGGCGCTCTACTCGGCGCGTACGACGGAGACTTCGCCGATTCCGAGGGCCCTGACGGGCTCCTCGATCTGCGCCGCGTCACCGACGAGGACGGTCACCAGACGGTCCACCGGGAAGGCGTTCACCACGGCCGCGGTGGCTTCCACGGTGCCAGTCGCGGCGAGCTGCCGGTACAGCGTCGCCTGGTAGTCGTCCGGCAGGTGCTGCTCGACCTGGTCGGCGAGGGTGCTCGCGACGGCGGCGGCCGTCTCGTACTTGAGGGGCGCGACCCCGACGAGGTTCTGCACGGCGACGTCGCGCTCGTCGTCGGTGAGGCCCTCGGCGGCGAGCGTGCGCAGCACGGTCCACAGGTCGCCCAGAGCCGGTCCCGTGTTCGGCGTGTCGACGGAGCCGCTGATGGCGAGCATCGCGGCGCCCGAGCCGTCCGGTGCGGAGCGCAGCACCTGGCCGAACGCCCGCACACCGTAGGTGTAGCCCTTCTCCTCGCGCAGGACGCGGTCCAGGCGGGAGGTGAGGGTGCCGCCCAGGCAGTACGTGCCGAGCACCTGGGCCGGCCACACGCGGTCGTGCCGGTCGGCGCCGACGCGGCCGATGAGCAACTGCGTCTGGACCGCGCCGGGACGGTCCACGATGACGACGCGGCCGGTGTCGTCCGCGGTCACCGCGGGCACGGGGCGCGGCTCGGCGGACGAGCCGGTCCAGGCGCCCAGGGTGTCACCGAGCAGCGCGTCCAGGTCGACGCCGGTGAGGTCGCCGACGACGACCGCGGTGGCCGTGGCGGGGCGGACGTGCTTCTCGTAGAAGGCGCGCACGGCCGCCGAGTCGATGCCCTCGACCGTCTCCTCGGTGCCCTGGCGCGGGCGTGACATGCGCGAGGCCGCCGGGAACAGCTCCTTGGAGAGCTCCTTCGCGGCACGGCGGGCCGGGTTGGCGGTCTCGTGCGGGATCTCGTCGAGCCGGTTGCGGACCAGCCGCTCGACCTCGCTGTCGTCGAACGCCGGGGCCCTCAGGGCGTCGGCGAGCAGGCCGAGCGCCTTGGGGAGCCGCGAGGCGGGGACTTCGAGGCTGAGCCGTACGCCGGGGTGGTCGGCGTGCGAGTCGAGGGTGGCGCCGCAGCGCTCCAGCTCGGCGGCGAACTCCTCGGCGGAGTGCTTGTCGGTGCCCTCGGAGAAGGCACGGGCCATGATCGTGGCGACACCGTCGAGGCCCGCGGGCTCGGCCTCCAGGGGCGCGTCGAGGAGCACCTCGACGGCGACGACCTGCTGGCCGGGGCGGTGGCAGCGCAGCACGGTCAGTCCGTTGTCGAGCGTGCCGCGCTCGGGGGCCGGGAACGCCCAGGGCCTGGCCTCGCCGGACCGGGGCTGCGGGTGGAAGTCCATGGTCGCGAGCTCGGTCACTTGGCCGACTCCTCGTTCTCGTCGGTCACCGCGGCTTCGGCGGTCTCTGCGGCGGTCTCGGCGTCCCCGCTCTCAACGGTGATCGGCTCGTACACGAGCACCGCGCGGTTGTCGGGCCGCAGCCGGGCCTGGGCGACCGCCTGGACCTCCTCCGCGGTCACGTCGAGCACGCGCTGGACGGCGGTCAGGGCGAGCTGCGGGTCACCGAACAGGACGGCGTACCGGCACAGTTCGTCGGCGCGGCCCGCGACCGTGCCGAGCCGGTCCAGCCACTCGCGCTCCAACTGGGCCTGGGCGCGCTCCATTTCCTCGGCCGTGGGACCCTCGGCGGCGAACCGGGCGAGTTCCTCGTCGACGGCGGCCTCGATGACCGGGACCTCGACGTCGCCGGAGGTCTTCACGTCGAGCCAGCCGAGGGAGGGCGCCCCGGCCAGCCGCAGCAGGCCGAAGCCCGCGGCGACCGCCGTACGGTCGCGTCGCACGAGGCGGTTGTAGAGGCGGGACGACTCGCCGCCGCCGAGGACGGTGAGCGCGAGGTCGGCCGCGTCGCACGCGCGCGTGCCGTCCTCCGGGAGCCGGTAGGCGGCCATCAACGCGCGCGCGGGGACCTCCTCCTCCACGACCTCGCGCAGCTGCTCGCCGATGATGTCCGGCAGGGAGCCGTCACGCGGGGCGGGCTTCCCGTCATGCCCGGGGATGGACCCGAAGTACTTCTCGACCCAGGCGAGCGTCTGCTCCGGGTCGATGTCACCGACCACGGAGAGCACCGCGTTGTTGGGCGCGTAGTAGGTGCGGAAGAACGCGCGCGCGTCCTCCAGCGTCGCCGCGTCCAGGTCGGCCATCGACCCGATCGGGGTGTGGTGGTAGGGGTGGCCGTCCGGGTAGGCGAGGGCGGTCAGCTTCTCGAAGGCGGTGCCGTAGGGCACGTTGTCGTAGCGCTGGCGGCGCTCGTTCTTGACGACGTCCCGCTGGTTCTCCATGGACTCGTCGTCCAGGGCCACCAGCAGCGAGCCCATGCGGTCCGCCTCGAGCCAGAGGGCGAGCTCCAGCTCGTGGGCGGGCATGGTCTCGAAGTAGTTGGTGCGCTCGAAGCTCGTCGTCCCGTTCAGCGAGCCGCCCGCGCCCTGGACCTTCTCGAAGTGGCCGTTGCCCTTGACCTGGGCCGAGCCCTGGAACATCAGGTGCTCGAAGAGGTGGGCGAGGCCGGTGCGGCCCTTGACCTCGTGGCGGGAGCCGACGTCGTACCAGAGGCACACCGCCGCGACCGGGGTCAGGTGGTCCTCGGAAAGCACCACGCGCAGGCCGTTGGCCAGGCGGTGCTCGGTCGCTGTCAGGCCCCCGGAGCCTGCCTCGGCTGTGGCCGTGTGACCCATGGGCATGTACGTCCCTTCGATCGCGGAATCTGTCGTGGAAGCTGTCATGGAAAACCGCGTGTGTCCTGCCGGTCCTGCCACTGTATGCAAGCGTGCGGACGGCTGGCGAAGTTCCCGGTTCCCCTACGCTCACAGCGAGACTCCCCGACGGAAGAGGGGGAGGCGCGCACGCCGGGGGCAGGGGGCGCGCGAGGCAGCCGCGCCCCGGCGAGGAGCGCGCACTCGGGGCCGTCGCGCGTCCCCTGCGGGGACGGCTCCCGGACCACCGCACGCCGGGCGGACCCGCGCCCGTGCCCGCCGCTGCCGCAGCCGGGACCAGCGGGAAGACGGCCTCGCGCCCAGGGGCACGTGTCCTCCGGGCAGGCCGGCCTCCCGGGGGCGAGCGCGGCTCCGGACCGCTGTCCCCCGTGACGAGCCCGTATCCGCGGCCTTCGGGCCTTCGCCCACGGCCTGCTTCCCGCGCTTCCCGTACGCGGGCGCGGGCCCGCCGCCGCAGTCCGCCCGGCGCGGGGTGCGGCTCCACGCCTGGGTCCGGGCCGGGGGGAGCGAGTACGGCGCCATGTTGACGCGAGCGCCTGTGAGGCCGTGCGTGGGCACCTGTGACGTCGTGCGTGAGCGCCCGTGACGTCGTGCGTGAGCGTCTGGCGCCGCCTTCCCGATGTGTCGGCGCACCTTCTCTCCCTCACGTCACCCCCACTCCGACGTGCGCGCCCGGGGCACCCCGGCACCGTGTGGAGAGGGCGGGGGAAAGCCCCGGGGAAGGGGCGTGGTCCGGGTTGTCAGTGGGTCGGGCCACAATGGACCGCGTCAGAACCCGTTCATGCCCCGGCAAGACTGTGAAGGAGCCGCAGCAGCGATGGCCCGCCGCAGCACCAAGACCCCGCCGCCCGACGACTCGTACGAGGAGAGGATCCTCGACATCGACGTCGTGGACGAGATGCAGGGCTCCTTCCTGGAGTACGCGTACTCGGTCATCTACTCCCGAGCCCTGCCGGACGCCCGCGACGGTCTGAAGCCGGTGCACCGCCGGATCGTCTACCAGATGAACGAGATGGGCCTGCGCCCCGACCGCGGCTATGTGAAGTGCGCCCGCGTCGTCGGCGAGGTCATGGGTAAGTTGCACCCGCACGGCGACGCGTCGATCTACGACGCCCTGGTGCGCCTGGCCCAGTCCTTCTCCATGCGCGTGCCACTGGTCGACGGCCACGGCAACTTCGGCTCGCTGGGCAACGACGACCCGCCGGCCGCCATGCGGTACACGGAGTGCCGTATGGCCGACGCCACCAGCCTGATGACCGAGTCCATCGACGAGAACACGGTGGACTTCGCCCCGAACTACGACGGCCAGGAGCAGGAGCCGGTCGCGCTGCCCGCCGCGTTCCCGAACCTGCTGGTGAACGGCGCGTCGGGTATCGCCGTCGGCATGGCCACGAACATGCCGCCGCACAACCTGGGCGAGGTGATCGCGGCCGCCCGCCACCTGATCCGCCACCCGAACGCCGACCTGGACACGTTGATGAAGCACGTGCCCGGCCCCGACCTCCCCACGGGCGGCAAGATCGTCGGTCTCTCCGGGATCAGGGACGCGTACGAGACGGGCCGCGGCACGTTCAGGATCCGCGCCACGGTCTCCGTGGAGAACGTGACGGCTCGCCGCAAGGGCCTGGTCGTCACCGAGCTGCCCTTCACGGTCGGCCCGGAGAAGGTGATCGCCAAGATCAAGGACCTGGTCGGCTCGAAGAAGCTGCAGGGCATCGCCGACGTCAAGGACCTCACCGACCGCCAGCACGGGCTGCGCCTGGTCATCGAGATCAAGAACGGCTTCGTGCCGGAGGCGGTCCTGGAGCAGCTCTACAAGCTGACGCCGATGGAGGAGAGCTTCGGCATCAACAACGTGGCACTGGTCGACGGCCAGCCGCTCACGCTGGGTCTGAAGGAGCTCCTGGAGGTCTACCTCGACCACCGCTTCACCGTCGTACGGCGGCGCTCCGAGTTCCGCCGCGGCAAGAAGCGCGACCGGCTGCACCTGGTCGAGGGCCTGCTCACGGCGCTGGTGGACATCGACGAGGTGATCCGCCTGATCCGCTCCAGCGAGAACTCGGCGGAGGCGAAGCAGCGCCTGATGGAGCGGTTCTCGCTGAGCGAGGTCCAGACGCAGTACATCCTGGACACGCCCCTGCGCCGCCTCACCAAGTTCGACCGCATCGAGCTGGAGTCGGAGCGGGACAGGCTGAACGCGGAGATCGAGGAGCTCACCCGCATCCTGGAGTCGGACGCGGAGCTGCGCAAGCTGGTGTCGGGCGAACTGGCCGCGGTGGCCAAGAAGTTCGGCACTCCCCGTCGCACGGTGCTCCTGGAGGCCTCCGGGGCCCCTGCCCCCGTGGTCCCGCTCCAGGTGGAGGACGCGCCGTGCCGCGTCCTGCTCTCCTCGACGGGCCTGCTGGCACGCACGGCGAACGGCGAGCCGTTCGCGCGGGAGGAGGACGGCAAGCGGGTCAAGCACGACGTGATCGTCTCCGCCGTCCCGGCGACGGCCCGGGGCGAGGTGGGCGCCGTGACGTCGTCGGGCCGTCTGCTGCGGCTGAACGTCATCGACCTGCCCCAGCTCCCGGAGACGACGACGGCGCCGAACCTTTCCGGCGGCGCACCGCTGTCGGAGTTCCTCTCCCTGGAGGACGACGAGACGCTGGTCTGCCTGACGACGCTCGACGAGTCCTCGCCGGGTCTCGCGCTCGGTACCGAGCAGGGCGTCGTCAAGCGTGTGGTCCCCGACTACCCGTCCAACAAGGAGGAGTTGGAGGTCATCACGCTCAGAGAGGGCGACCGGATCGTCGGCGCCGTCGAGCTGCGCACGGGCGAGGAGGACCTGGTCTTCATCACGGACGACGCCCAGCTGCTGCGCTACCAGGCCTCACAGGTCCGCCCGCAGGGCCGTCCGGCGGGTGGCGTGGCCGGCATCAAGCTCGCCGAGGGCGCGAAGGTCATCTCGTTCACGGCGGTGGACCCGGCGTCGGACGCGATCGTCTTCACCGTGGCGGGCTCGCGCGGCACCCTGGACGACTCGGTCCAGACGACCGCCAAGGTCACCCCCTTCGACCAGTACCCGCGCAAGGGCCGCGCCACGGGCGGTGTGCGCTGCCAGCGGTTCCTGAAGGGTGAGGACTGCCTGTCCCTGGCCTGGGCGGGGGCGAGCCCGGCCCGGGCCGCCCAGAAGAACGGCACGCCGGCCGAGCTGCCCGAGCCCGACCCGCGACGCGACGGTTCGGGGGTGTCCCTGCAGAAGACGGTGGCGGTCGTCGCGGGCCCGGTCTAGGCCCCGTCGGCCCCGTCGGGCTCCTGCGCATCGGGGTCCTGTACGTAGCGGAGGACGCCCCACATGCTGTGCTCGTCGGTGTGCGGGGCGTCCTCCTCGCACGCCCGGAGCTCCTTGCCGAGCGCTGTGGTGTCGATGCCGGACCCGATGAGGACGAGCTGGGTGAGTCGGGGGTCGCCGGGTGTCCAGGGCTCGGGGTAGAACCGCAGGAACCGTCCTACGGCGTGCACGCCATAGCGGTTCCGCCGGTCGTGCGAGCCGAAGTCGACGTACCCCTTGATGCGGTAGAGCCCTTCGGGCCGCCCGTCGAGGAACTCCATCAACCGGCCTGGCCCCAAGGGCACTTCGGAGGTGAAGGAGAGGGACTCGTAGGCGGTGTGCAGGTGACCCTGGTGACCGCCTTGCCCGTCACCACCGTGCCCGTGGTCACCGTGTCCCCGGGTTGCCTCTTCTCCCTCGTCCTCCTCCTGACGGAAGAGGTCGTCGAAGGACAGCTGCCCGATCCGCTCCTCGTTCGGCCTGCAGTCGAAGAGGAACTCCGGGTCGACGCGGCCGTACGTGGCGGGCAGGACGGCGGCACCGTCGCTGAGGGAACGCACGCGTTCCAGCACCCGTTCCCGGTCGCCGTCGGCCGCCCGGTCGAGTTTGTTGACGACGACGAGGTCGGCGAGCGAGAGGTGCCGGTCGATCTCGGGGTGCTTCTCGCGGGTCGCGTCGAACTCGGCGGCGTCGACGACCTCGACGAGCCCGCCGTACACGACCCGGGGATTGTCACTGGCGAGGACCATGCGCACGAGTTCCTGGGGCTCGGCGAGCCCGCTGGCCTCGATGACGATGACGTCGATGCCCGCGGAGGGCCTGGCCAGCCGCTCCAGATACAGGTCGAGCTCGCTGGCGTCGACGGCGCAGCACAGGCAGCCGTTGCCGAGGGAGACCGTGGAGTCGCCGAGCGCCCCGGCCACGGCCATCGCGTCGATCTCGATGGCACCGAAGTCGTTGACGATGGCCCCGATACGGCTGCCCCCGCTGCGGTGGAGCAGGTGATTGAGCAACGTCGTCTTGCCCGAGCCCAGGAACCCGGCGAGGACGACGACCGGGATCTGTGACCGGCTCGGCTCCGGATCCTGTGACCGGTCCGCCGCGGGACACTGTGCCGGGTCCGGCACCGGATTCTGTGACGGGTCCGCCACGGGACACTGTGCCGGGTCCGGCACCGGATTCTGAGACGGGTCCGCCGCGGGACACTGTGCCGGGTCCGGCACCGGATTCTGAGACGGGTCCGCCACGGGACTCTGTGACCGGTCCCGCACTGGGTTCTGTGACGGGTCCGGCGCCGGACTCTGTGACTGATCCGCCCCCGGGATCTGCCCCGGATCCGAACTCGACGACGTGCCCGACTGGCCGGCCCGGCTCGACTGGCTCAACGCGCGCCCTTTCTCCCACCTCTGCGTACGCCGGCTCACCACCGGTCTGCTCCCGAGAACGGCCGTGCTCCGGTTCTCGTCGGCGCCGATCGGCTCCCGGCCGGTCATGTGAATGCCGACCCAGGATACGAGCGCGCCGAATCCCCGCGAGGTGAACGATTGTTCGCGGCGCTCGCGGGGCACACGTTGGGCATGGCGCCGGTATGCGCGACCCGCACTTCCCTCCGTGCGCCTCCTCTCCGCCTCCCAGCCGATCAGAGCCGCTCGGTGACACTGGGAGACGGCAAGCGCACCCACCACCCGCCGGTCCGTTCCCATCGACTCACCTCGACGACCGGCGGTTGGTCGCCCGAAACCGGGGGGTTGACATGGCCGCTCGCAAGACACGGCTGCGAAAAGTGAGTTCCGCCGCTGCGGGGCTGTGTGTGGCCGCGACCACCCTGGTGATCGCCGCACACCGACGACGGCTGGAACTGACGCGGCTCCAGGTCAGGCAACTGGAGGTCGCGGAACTCGCGCAACGCCGCCGCGCGCTGGCGCACCAGCAGCGCATGCACTGGGAGCTGCTGGCGAAGGCGATAGACGATCCCTCACTCGCCGCCGTGATCGACACCTACGACCAGAGCATTCCCGCGGCCAAACGGCGTCAGTTCCTGTACGCGAACGCCTGGTACAGCAGCCTCTACCACCTCTACCGGTCCGGAATCCTCGACCAGCAGGAGCTGTACGGGCATCTGCGTGAGCTGTTCCGCAGTCCGCTCATGACCGAGTACTGGGAGGCGTCGAAACACCAGCGGGCATCGCTCAAGGACTCCTCGGACGAGGCCAGGATCGGGCGCATGGTCGACGGTCTGCTCAGGGACATGGACGAGGCGGACACGGAGGAGTGGTGGGTGGTGGGCAACCCGCCGGTGGACTGACCCGAGGCCCACGCGAAACCGCCCCCACACGCGCGAGTGATCTTTAGGCGGTCGGGCCACACAGGGCGCAGTGGCCCCACTAGAGTTGCCGCGACCAACCCTTCCCATCGTTAAGGACCGGTACCACCTTGAAGATCGTGCGCCGGATCGGTGTGCCTCCGAGTGCCCGTGGCAGTGGCTCTGGAGCGACCTGCCCAGATGTGTTCGAACTGAGTGACGGCAACTTCGCCGTCATCGGCACCGACGCCACCGAAACGCTGGAGCGTGAGCTTCCGGCCGACGCCGCTCGTGCCGATTACGAGCGCATCGTGATCGTCAGCCGCGAGACACTCGTCCGTGCGAAGGCGGACATCCCCGACGCTTGAGCCCACCCCGCGGGCAGCGAGTCCACCCATGACTCGTTCCTTGACGAATCCCCGGCCGCACGCCATCGATGAGCGATGCCGGGGCGCACCCACCGAGCAACGCACCACCTGCCACGTCTGCTCGCCCGACGCCTCCCGGGCCCGGCGCCAGAACGACGCCGGGCCTCACGCGTGTCTCAGACCGCCACCGGTACCGCCACCGGGGGTACCGGCCCGACATACCGGGCGGCCGGACGAATGATCTTCGTGTCCTGTGCCTGCTCCAGGACATTGGCGCTCCAGCCGACCACCCGCGCCGCGGCGAAGGTGGGGGTGAACATCTCCCGGGGCAGGCCGCACAGCTCCATGACCACACCCGCGTAGAACTCCACGTTCGTGTGCAGTTCGCGTCCCGGCTTCAGCTCCGCGAGGATCGCCTCGACCTGGCGTTCGACCTCGACGGCGAAGTCGACCCGCGGACCGCCGAACTTCTGGGCGATCTCGCGGAGCATGCGTGAGCGAGGGTCCTCGGTGCGGTAGACGGGGTGGCCGAAGCCCATGATGCGGTCACCGGACAGGACGCGTTCGCGGATCCAGGGATCGATGCGGTCGGGAGTTCCGATGGCGTCGAGCGTGTCCAACGCACGGCTGGGAGCCCCGCCGTGGAGCGGGCCCGAGAGCGCCCCGATGGCTCCCACCAGGCACGCCGCCAGATCGGCACCCGTCGACGCGATCACCCGTGCCGTGAACGTTGACGCATTGAATCCGTGATCAATGGTTGAGATCAGATACTGCTCGACCGCCCTGGCCCGTGCCGGATCCGGTTCCGATCCCGTCAGCATGTACAGGTAGTTCGCGGCGTACGGCAGATCCTCGCGGGGCTCCACCGGTTCGAGCCCCTGCCCCAGTCGGTACAGCGCCGCGAGGAGGGTCGGTACGGCCGCCGACGCCGCCAGGGCGTCCGTGCGCCGCCGGTCCGCGTCGATGTCGTACACCGGCTGGAAACCTTTCGACGCGCCGAGCAGCGACAACGCCGTGCGCAGGCCGGACAGAGGCCCTGAGCGGGCTCCGGCCGCCGCCACCGCCGGCAGTGCGGCCAGGACGTCGCCGGGAAGCCGGCGCAGGGGCCCGACCTGTTCGGCGAACGCGGCGCTCCGGGAGGCGTCCGGCAGTTCGCCGTGCACCATCAGGTGCCAGACGTCCTCGAAGCTGCGGGTCTGCGCGAGCTCGACGGCCGAGTACTGGCGGTAGTGGTAGAAGCCTTCCAGCCCCCTGACGTCACCCAGCGCGGTGTCGGTGACGACGACGCCCGCGAGTCCCCGCGGCACGTCGACGGGGGTGGCCGTGGCCCTGTTGATCGGCATGCTTCCTCCTTGAACTTGATTCGACTGTCCATGCTTGACTCAATGTCTGTCAATATTGATTGCATCAATGTTCAGCCCTACGGATACGGTGGCGTCCATGAGGGATCAACAAGCGTCGGATCCAGCAGGCCCGAGGGCGGGCCAGGGCGGCGAAGGCCGGCGGCTCAGCACCAAGGAGACCGCCGAGCTGCTCGGCGTGAAGCCCGAGACCGTGTACGCGTACGTGAGTCGCGGCCAGCTCAGCAGCCGACGGAACCCCGGCGGACGCGGCAGCACCTTCGACGCCGGCGAGGTGGCGGCCCTCGCCCGGCGCAACAGGCGTGACGCGGGCGGGAGTCCCGCTCTCGGTGGCGCCGGTGACCTGTCCGTCCGCACCCGCCTCACCTTCATCGACAAGGATCGCTACTACTACCGCGGCGTCGACGCGACCGAGCTCGCCACGCGTCACTCGTACGAAGAGGTCGCCGAGTGGCTGTGGACCGGCGAGCTGCGGCCGGGTGCCGCGTTCACCGCCCCCGAGGAGCCGGTCACCGCTGCCCGCCGGGCCGTCGCCGCCCTGCCGGAGCACAGTGGCCCCGTCGACCGGCTTAGAGTCGTGGCGGTCGCCGCGGCGACCCTGGACCCCCTTAGGTTCGACCTCTCCGAGGAGGCTGTCCTCGGTACCGCGCGCGCCCTGATCCCGACCCTCGTCGCCGCCCTTCCCCCGGTCCTGCGCACCCACCGCGACTCGGGCCCGCTGGCCCATCGCCTCTGGGCGCGGCTCACCGGCCGCGGGGCCGACGAGGCGTCACTGCGCGTACTGGACACCGCGCTCGGCCTGCTGGTGGACCACGACCTGGCGGCCTCGACGCTCGCGGTGCGCGTCGCCGCGTCCGCCCGGGCGCATGCCTACGCCGCTGTGTCCGCGGGCCTCGGCGTCCTCGAAGGCCCGCTGCACGGAGCGGCCAGCGAGCTCGCCCACCGGCTGCTGCTCGACGTGCTGGACCGGGGCACCGCTGTCCCCGCGATCGCCGACGAACTGCGCGCAGGACGCCGCGTACCCGGCCTGGGCCACCGCCTCTACCCCGGCGAGGACCCACGCGCGCGCACCCTGTTCACGCTCCTGGAGGACGTGCCCGCGGCTGCTCCGGCGCTGGCGGCGGCCCGCGACATCGAGGCCACCGCGGCCCGCCACACACCGCTGCACGCCAATGTGGACCTGGCTCTCGCCGTCCTCACGGTCGCCTGCGGTATGCCCGCGTGGGCGGGCGAGACGGTCTTCGCCGTCGCCCGGACGGCGGGCTGGATCGCGCACGCCCTGGAGGAGTACGGGGAACGCCCACTCCGTATGCGTCCGAGCGGGCAGTACGTGGGCGAGCGGCCGCCCCGGCCACTGCCGGAATGAGATCGGGCGCTCCCGGGGGTCCCGGTCAACCGCTCTGCATGAGTGCCGCGCGCCCTGCGCGCACCCCGAATGCGCCCCTTTCACGCCCCGCTTGGACCGTCCGGAAGTCGCTGGGGCTCAAGTCAGGTTAGGCTCACCTCTGTGAGTACGTGCACGACCGCGTCGCGGCACTTCGACGAGCCCCTCGCGGGGACCTCGGCCACCGCGAGGACCTGGCTGTTGCTGGAACAGCCGGGCCCCTGGGGTGCCAGAGCGCTCACTTCGAGCCACCTGGATCCGGCCGTCGGCCGCGCCCTCGAAGCCGCCGTGGAGGGCACCGGGGTGCGCGTGGCGCTCATCCGCCGCCCCGGCCGGCACGCGGACAGCCACGATGTCCGCGAGCGCCATGTGTACGCGGCCCACACCGTTCCCGGAAACATGTGGCTGCACAGCACCACGACCACCGCTCCGGAACAACTGCTCGACCTCGATTTCTCCGCGCTCGGCATGGGGGACCATCACACCTTCGACGCCGTCCTGGGAGGACGACCCCACACAGGGGACCCGCTGGCGCTCGTCTGCACCAACGGCAAGCGCGACCGCTGCTGCGCCCTCCTCGGCCGGCCACTCGCCGCCGAACTGGCCGCCTCCGGAGTGGAGGGCGTCTGGGAGGTCACCCACCTGGGCGGTCACCGCTTCTCACCCACACTCCTGGTCCTGCCCTCCGGATACGCGTACGGCCGAGCCGAGGCCCACCACGTCAAGGAGGTCCTCCAGGGCGTGCGGGAAGGCCGCGTCGTCACCGAGGGGTGCCGCGGAAGCTCCGCCTGGGACCGGCCGGGGCAGGCGGCCGAGCTGGCCGTGCGTACCACGACGGGCGAGGACGCGGCGGGCACCCTCACCGTCGTCGCCACAGAGGGTACGGTCCCGCGCTGGTGGGTGACCGTCGCCCACACCGACGGCCGGCGGTGGCGGGTGACCGTGGCCCAGGGCGCCTCGCTGCCTCCCCGCCCCGAGAGCTGCGGCTCGCCCCTGGGCTCCCCCGCCCGGATGGACGTGGTCTGCGTCCAGGAACTCTCGGCCACGCCACTGGCGAGCTGAACGGGGTTCACGGGCGCCGCCCTGCCCAGCTCGGCGACCGTCCTGCCCGGCTCGGCGACCATCCTGCCCGGCTCGGCGACCATCCTGCCCAGCTCGGCGACCATCCTGCCCGGCTCGGCGACCATCCTGCCCGGCTCGGCGACCATCCTGCCCAGCTCGGCGGCCATCCTGCTCCGCAGGCGCTTCCGTACCCTGGCGGAGATCCACGCCACACCTCTTCGGCCCGGCTCACCCCGCCCCGTACCTTCATGGGTATGAGCCCCACTCCCCCCGCACGCCGCCTGCGCCTCGGTCTGCCGCGGCGGGTGTTCTCCCAGGTGCTGCTGATGCAGGTGGCGATCGCCGCCGGCGTCGCCGTGCTCGTGACCGGGCTGTTCCTCGCACCGCTCAGCCAGCAGCTGGACGACCAGGCGATGCGCCGGGCCCTCGCCATCGCGCAGACCACGGCGGCTCAGCCCCAGCTCGCCAAGGACCTGGTGTCGACCAGGCCGTCCGTGGACGGCCCCGTGCAGGCGGAGGCGGAGCGGATCCGCAAGGCCAGCGGAGCCGAGTACGTCGTCGTGATGAACATGGACGGCGTCCGCTGGTCCCACACGGACCCGAAACAGATCGGCGGTGTCGTCTCCACCGATCCGCGGCAGGCCCTCGCGGGTCACGAGGTCATGCAGATCGACGACGGCACGCTGGGCCGCTCGGCCCGCGGAAAGGTGCCGCTGCGCGACGCCGACGGGAAGATCGTCGGCGCGGTGTCGGTCGGCATCGAGTACGACAGCGTGCGGGCGCGTCTTGTCCACGCCATTCCGGGGCTCTTCGCCTACGCCGGTGCCGCCCTCGCCATCGGGTCGCTGGTCGCGTACCTGATCTCCCGGAGGGTCCAGCGGCAGACCCGGGACCTGGCCTTCTCCGACATCTCCTCGCTCCTCGCGGAGCGCGAGGCGATGCTGCACGGCATCAGGGAGGGCGTGGTCGCACTGGACCGGAACGGCCGCGTCCGCCTGCTGAACGACGAGGCCCAGCGCCTGCTGGGCATCGGTGAGGAGGCCGTCGGCCGCTCCCTCGACGAGGCACTCGGTGAGGGCCGTACGACCGATGTCCTGGCCGGCCGTGTGACCGGCACCGATCTGCTCACCGTCCAGGGCCAGCGCGTGCTGGTCGCCAACCGCATGCCCACCGACGACGGGGGCGCCGTCGCCACCCTGCGCGACCGCACCGAGTTGGAGCAGCTCGGCCGCGAACTCGACTCCACACGCGGCCTGATCGACGCCCTGCGCGCGCAGGACCACGAGCACGCCAACCGCATGCACACCCTTCTGGGGCTGCTCGAACTGGAGATGTACGACGACGCCGTGGACTTCGTCGGCGAGGTGGTCGGCGACCACAGGGCGACCTCCGAGCAGGTCACCGAGAAGATCCACGACCCGCTGCTGGCCGCGGTTCTCGTCGGCAAGGCCACGGTCGCGGCCGAGCGTGGTGTGGCCCTGTCGCTGTCGGACCGGACCCTGCTGCCCGACCTACTGATCGACCCCAGGGGGCTGGTCACCATCGTCGGGAACCTGGTCGACAACGCCCTCGACGCCGTCGCCGGCACCCTCCACGCGCGCGTGGAGGTCGAACTGCGGTCCGAGGGGCGCACGGCGATCCTCAGGGTGCGCGACACCGGACCGGGTGTTCCGGCGGAACAGCGGGAGCTGGTCTTCGCGGACGGCTGGTCCACCAAGAAGCCGCCCGCCCACGGCAAGCGCGGCATCGGTCTCTCCCTGGTGCGCCGGCTCGCCGAACGGCAGGGCGGCAGCGCCCGCGTCACCGAGGCGGACGGCGGAGGCGCGGAGTTCGTCGTCGTCCTGCCGGAGGCGCTGGCCGAGCCGGGACTGACGCTTCCCGGACCGACGGCCCAGGCGTCCGCGGGCCCTGAGTCCGCGAGTCGGTCATCGGCGCGACAGACACCCCCGGATTCACCCGTGCCGCCCTCCGGGGAGTCCGACTCCCGCGACCCGCTAACGTCGGGCCGCATCAGGGAGCGGGACGCCCTGCAGGAGCCCGAGGCCGCCGCGGCCACCAAGGAGGAGTCGTGATGATCGAGGTCCTTGTCGTGGACGACGACCCCCGGGTCGCGAAGGTCAACGCCGCCTACGTGGGGAAGGTGCCCGGCTTCCATGTCGCGGGTGAGGCGCACAGCGCGGCGGAAGCGCTGCGGCAACTGGAGACGCTGCCCCTGCTGGACCTCGTCCTCATGGACCACTATCTGCCGGACCGGACGGGTCTCGAAGTGGTCCAGGAGATGCGGCGGCGCGGCCTCCAGGCCGACGTGATCATGGTGACGGCGGCCCGCGACGTCTCGACCGTCCAGGCGGCGATGCGACAGGGCGCCCTGCAGTACCTGGTCAAGCCCTTCGCGTTCGCGGGCCTTCGCGCCAAGCTGGAAGCCTACGCGGAGCTCCGTCGCACCCTTGACGGTGGCGGCGAGGCCGAACAGGCCGAGGTGGACCGGATCTTCGGCGCCCTCTCGGCGGGCGGCGAACCCGACCTCCCCAAGGGCCACTCCGCCACGACGACGGAACTCGTACGCCGCGCCCTGATGTCCGCCGACGGCCCGCTGTCGGCCCAGGAGATCGCCGAGCAGACCGGTCTGAGCCGCCAGACCGCCCAGCGCTACCTGAAGCTCCTGGAGCGTACGGGACGCGCCACGCTGACCCTCAAGTACGGCGACGCGGGCCGCCCAGAGCACCGCTACGTGTGGGCGACCCGCGCCTGAGGAGACCGTGGTGTCAGACCGCCCCGGCCCCCGTCAGCGACCGCACCTCGGTCTCCGCGTGCCTGGCCTCGTCCGGCTCCTCGGCCGAGACGACCGTGCCGAGCCAGCCCGCGAGGAAGCCCAGCGGGACGGAGACCAGACCCGGGTTCTCCAGGGGGAAGTACTGGAAGTCGACACCGGGGAACAGCGATGCGGGGCTCCCGGAGACCACCGGTGAGAGCAGCACCAGCGCCACGGCGGGCACCAGCCCTCCGTACACCGCCCACACCGCGCCGCGCGTCGTGAATCCGCGCCAGAACAGCGAGTAGAGCAGCACGGGCAGATTGGCCGACGCGGCGACCGCGAAGGCGAGACCCACGAGGAAGGCGACGTTCAGGTCCCGGGCGAGCAGCCCCACCCCGATCGCGACCACTCCGGTGCCGACCGCCGCGGCGCGCGCGACGGCCACCTCGCTGCGCGGCTTCCCCCGCCGCCGCCGCAGCGAGGCGTAGAGGTCGTGCGCCACGGAGGCCGACGAGGCGAGCGTGATCCCGGCGACGACGGCGAGGATGGTGGCGAAGGCGATCGCGGCGACGACCGCGAACAGAACGGTCCCGCCCGTGGACCCCGCCCCGCCACCCAGATCGAGCGCCAGCAGCGGAACCGCCGTGTTCCCGGCGGCGTTCGACCGCCGTACGGCATCCGGGCCGACGATCGCCGCCGCGCCGAAGCCCAGCACGATCGTCATCAGGTAGAAGCCGCCGATGAGCCCGATCGACCACACCACCGAGCGACGCGCGGCCCGTGCGGTGGGCACGGTGTAGAAGCGCGACAGGATGTGCGGCAGCCCGGCCGTGCCCAGCACGAGGGCGAGCCCCAGGCTGATGAAGTCCAGGCGTGCGCTCCAGTCCCCGCCGTACTTAAGTCCGGGCGCGAGAAACGCGTTCCCGTGCCCGCTCCGCTCCGCCGCCGTGCGCAGCAAGTGGCCGAAGTCGCCGTGGAACCGCATCAGTACGAGCACGGTCAGCGCTATCGCCCCACCCATCAGCAGGACCGCCTTGACGATCTGGATCCACGTGGTGGCCCGCATCCCTCCCAAGGACACATAGACGACCATGAGCGCGCCGACCCCGATGACCGTCCAGGCCCGCGCCGCCTCACCCGTGTCACCCAGCAACAGCGCGACCAGGGTGCCCGCTCCCACCATCTGCGCCACCAGATACAGGACGGACACGGTCACCGAGGAGGTCCCCACCGCGATCCGCACCGGCCTCTCGGCCATCCGGGCCGCGACCACATCGGCAAGCGTGAACCTCCCGCAGTTGCGCACCAGTTCGGCGACCAGGAACAGCACCACGAGCCACGCCACCAGGAAACCGACCGAGTAGAGCAGCCCGTCGTACCCGAAGAGCGCGATGAGACCCGAGATTCCCAGGAACGACGCCGCCGACATGTAGTCGCCCGCGATGGCAAAACCATTCTCCATCGGAGAGAACAGCCGCCCGCCGGCATAGAACTCCTCCGCGGAACCACGCCGGTTGCGGCTCACCCACGTCGTGATCCCCAGGGTGACCGCGACGAACACGCTGAACAGCAGCAACGCCGGCGTCAGGTGGTTGCCGGTCACCGCTCTCCCCCTCTGACGCCCCGCGTCAGCTCCTGCGTGTCCCAGCGCAGCTCCAGCGCCGCACGGTCCCGGCGCAACCTCGCATGCCGCACGTACGCCCACGTGAACAGGAACGTGGTCAGGAACTGTCCGAGCCCCGCCAGCATCGCCACGTTCACCGCGCCCGCCACCGGCCTCGCCATCAGCTCGGGCGCGGTCGTCGCGGTCACGACGTAGCTCACGTACCAGGTGAAGAACACGGCGACCCCCGGAACCACGAACCTCCGGTACCGGCTGCGCACCTCCTGAAAGGCCGCGCTGCGCTGCACCTCCAGGTAGATGTCGACCGCACCCCCACCCCGCCCCCCGTCACCCCGGTCGGCGCACGGTGCGACGAAGGCCGGGGCTCCCGTGCCGTCCAGCTCGCCCCATCCGGAGGCCAGCGCGTCGTACCAGGGGTCCTCGAACGTCACCTGCCCCGCCACCCCCGCGGTGACGGGGGCCTGGTCCGGCTGCCCTTCGCGGTACTCGACCAAGATCTCGGACCCGCCCCCGCGTCGGCCGGGCCGGTCATTCCATGACTGCATGCCCAAGGATGGACAGACCGGTAGGATCCCCGACTCTTCTTCCTCCGAC
This sequence comes from Streptomyces sp. NPDC030840, assembly GCF_055572015.1. Classification (NCBI taxonomy): domain Bacteria; kingdom Bacillati; phylum Actinomycetota; class Actinomycetes; order Kitasatosporales; family Streptomycetaceae; genus Streptomyces; species Streptomyces sp. NPDC030840. The sequence goes on from NZ_JBVIEE010000013.1 coordinate 126,402, forward strand.
CTTCACCCCATCAGGTGACGCATGCCGCAGGCGCGCCGGCCCCTTCCCCTACGCGTCGATGCGTGACCGGTCCAGCGTCGCCGCCGAACTGGAGATGAACTCCTTGCGCGGAGCGACGTCGTTGCCCATCAGGAGGTCGAAGACCTGCTCGGCGGCCTCCAGATCGGACAGGTTGATCCGGCGCAGCGTGCGGTGACGCGGGTCCATCGTGGTCTCGGCCAGCTGGTCGGCGTCCATCTCACCGAGGCCCTTGTAGCGCTGGATCGAGTCCTTGTAGCGGATGCCGTTGGTCTGGAACTCCATCAGCTTGTCGCGCAGTTCGCGGTCCGAGTACGTGTACACGTACTTGTCCTGGCCCTTCTTGGGCTGGATCAGCTCGACGCGGTGCAGCGGTGGCACCGCGGCGAACACCCGGCCCGCCTCGACCATGGGCCGCATGTAGCGATGGAACAGCGTCAGCAGCAGGGTCCGGATGTGGGAGCCGTCCACATCGGCGTCCGTCATCATGATGATCTTGCCGTAGCGGGCCGCGTCGATGTCGAAGGTCCGGCCGGATCCGGCTCCTATGACCTGGATGATGGCGCCGCACTCGGCGTTCTTGAGCATGTCCGTCACGGACGACTTCTGGACGTTGAGGATCTTGCCACGGATCGGCAGCAGCGCCTGGAACTCGGAGTTCCGGGCGAGCTTGGCGGTACCCAGCGCGGAGTCGCCCTCGACGATGAACAGCTCGCTGCGCCCGACGTCGTCGCTGCGGCAGTCGGCGAGCTTCGCGGGCAGCGTGGAGGACTCCAGTGCGGTCTTCCGGCGCTGCGCGTCCTTGTGCTGGCGCGCCGCGATGCGGGTACGGGCCGCGGCGACGGCCTTCTCCAGGACGGCACGCGCCTGCGCGGCGGCGTCACGCTTGGTGGAGGTCAGGAACGCCTTGAGTTCCTTGGAGACCACGTTCGCCACGATGCGCCGGGCCGCCGAGGTGCCGAGGACCTCCTTGGTCTGCCCCTCGAACTGGGGCTCGGCGAGACGCACGGTGACGACGGCGGTGAGTCCCTCGAGGGCGTCGTCCTTGACGATGTCGTTCTCGGCGACACGCAGCATCTTCTTGGCCCGCAGCACTTCGTTGAGTGCGGCGGCGATGGCCTGTTCGAAGCCCGCGACGTGGGTGCCGCCCTTGGGCGTGGCGATGATGTTCACGAACGACTTGAGCGTGGTGTCGTAGCCGGTGCCCCAGCGCAGGGCGATATCGACGCCGAGCTCGCGGGTGACCTGGGTGGGCGTCATCTGGCCGTGGTCGTCCAGGACCGGGACCGTCTCCTTGAAGGTGCCCTGCCCGGACAGACGGAGGACGTCGCAGACCGGCTTGTCGGTGGCCAGGTACTCGCAGAACTCGCTGATGCCGCCGTCGAAGCGGAAGGACTCCTCGCCCTTGCTGCCGTCCTCGCCCAGTCCGTACTCGTCGCGGACGACGATGGTCAGGCCGGGCACCAGGAAGGCGGTCTGACGGGCGCGCTGGTGCAGCGTGTCCAGGGCGAGCTTGGCGTCCTTGAGGAAGATCTGGCGGTCGGCCCAGTACCGCACACGGGTGCCGGTGCGGGTCTTGGGGATCTTCTTGGCCTTGCGCAGGCCGCTCTTCGCCTCGAACTTGGCGTCCGGGCCCATGGCCGCGAAGCTGCCGGGTACACCGCGCCGGAAGCTGATGGCGTGGGTGTGACCGGCGCGGTCGACCTCGATGTCCAGTCGGGACGAGAGCGCGTTGACCACGGAGGCGCCCACACCGTGCAGACCGCCCGAGGCCGCGTACGAGCCGCCGCCGAACTTTCCGCCGGCGTGCAGCTTGGTCATGACGACCTCGACTCCGGAGAGGCCGGTCTTGGGCTCCACGTCCACGGGGATGCCGCGGCCGTTGTCCCGGACCTCCACGGAGGCGTCGTCGTGGAGGATCACCTCGATGTGGTCGCAGTAGCCCCCGAGGGCCTCGTCCACGGAGTTGTCGATGATCTCCCACAGGCAGTGCATCAGCCCACGGCTGTCGGTCGACCCGATGTACATGCCGGGGCGCTTGCGTACGGCCTCGAGCCCCTCGAGGACGAGCAGGTGCCGCGCGGTGTAGTTGGAACCATCCCGGTCTGCTCCGGTCAGCAGCGCTGTGGACGGCACGGACGTATCGGCGGTCACGCGGTTCGCTCCTCGCTGAATTTCAGGTGGGGCCCTCTGGGGTAAGGACCCGGCTTTCGGTCGCCGTTCAGAGGGTACCGAGGCCTGGTAGAGCCGATGTAACGCCACCCTCGTCTCGACTCAGACTAGTCCAGGCTCGTACGAGCGTTCGATCCCTCGATGGAGTGAAGTACATATCACGTTCCCTTCGAGGCATGAACCATTTAGGCTCCGGGCACGTCCTCATGAACAACCGGCAACCCAGCCGGGAGGACAAGACAACCGACAGACAGCGCGAAATCCGTACGACGAAGACACGCACTACGGCTCATTCGCCGCCAACCGGCAGCAGACAGCTGGCCTGGAAAGATTTTTTCGAGGAAAAGCCGCGAGCGGGAACGTTTTCGGCCTGGTTGGATGTTGACCCTGGTACGACAGCTCGTCGAGCTAGAGAAGAGGCGACGTGACTACTGTTCTGACCCCCGCGAGCCCGCTGACGGCCGCTGACCGATGCGACCGTTGCGGCGCACAGGCCTACCTGCGCGTCGTTCTGCTGAGCGGTGGCGAACTGCTCTTCTGTGCTCACCACGGTCGCAAGTTCGAGCCGGAGCTCAAGAAGATCGCCGCCGAGATACAGGACGAGACGGAGCGGCTGACCTCCGCTCCGGCAAGCGCCGGCGACGAGGAACGCTGACACCTCGCACAACGACGAGCCAGCGCCGGCACAGGCCGGTGACATGGGCGGCCGCCCCCGCACACAGGGGGTGGCCGCCCATAGTCGTAAGGCGAGCGCTCACGCCCGGAGCTCGCATCCACGGCATCCGCTCGGCACGTCGGTGAACGGGCCCTGAGGCCCGCAGGAGCGCCGCTTTCAGCGCCCCCAGCCCAGTGTCCGCAGGATCTCCGAAACCCGCGTGTACACCCCGGGACTCCCCCGCAGACCGCACCCGGTCCCCCACGACACCAGGCCGATCACCTTCCCCTGGGCGACCAGCGGGCCGCCGCTGTCGCCCTGGCACGCGTCACGTCCGCCCGCGAGCTCCCCGGCACACACCATGGAGCCGGCCGTGTACGTGCCGTCCTTGCTGCCCGCGTACGCCTCCTCGCAGACCGCGTCGGAGAGCACCTTCACGCGCGCGGCGCGCAGACTGCGGGCATAGTCGCCGGCGCCGGTGGTGTCGCCCCAGCCGTAGACCACGGCGCCGGTGTCCGGCCGGTAGGCCGCATCCCCGGCCGCCGCCATCTGGATGACCGCTCGCTCAGGGAGCGGCGAGGCGAGGGAGAGGACGGCGAAGTCCCCCGCGTTCGTATGACTGTCATAGCTCGGGTTGACCCAGGCGGTGCGTACGGGGATCTCCTTGCCCTCGGCCGAGAGAAGATCACCGCGCCCCTCGATCACCTTCAGGTCGCGCACCTTTTCCGGCGATGTCCCCAGCACCGCCCCGCTCAGACAGTGGGCCGCGGTCAGCACGGTCGAGCGGCCGACCGCCACGCCGCCGCAGAACTGCCCCGCCCGCGTACCGCCGAACCGGTCACGGCTGGACAGCGCCACCGTCCACGGGCTCTCGGAGATCTCGACCGGATAGCCGCCGACGACGACGTCGGCTGCCGCCGGGGCTGCGGGTGATACCAGCGGTATCGCGCCCACCGCGGCAGCGAGGGCCGATACCCGGGCAACTGATCGTCGCATGCGAACTCCTCACTCTGGGGCATTCACTGCACACCCAGGGTGATTCACCGGGCGGCTGCCCGCATGCGCGCGCACAGGCCGAGGGCCCGGCTTCCGCAGCGGAAGCCGGGCCCTCACGGATCGTAGGAGTGAGGCTCAGTCCAGGTAGTCGCGCAGCACCTGCGAACGCGACGGGTGACGCAGCTTCGACATCGTCTTGGACTCGATCTGGCGGATGCGCTCGCGCGTCACGCCGTAGACCTTGCCGATCTCGTCCAGGGTCTTCGGCTGGCCGTCGGTGAGACCGAAGCGCATGGACACGACACCGGCCTCGCGCTCGGACAGGGTGTCGAGAACGGAGTGCAGCTGCTCCTGCAGGAGTGTGAAGCTGACCGCGTCGGCGGGCACGACCGCCTCGGAGTCCTCGATGAGGTCACCGAACTCGCTGTCACCGTCCTCACCCAGCGGGGTGTGCAGCGAGATCGGCTCACGGCCGTACTTCTGGACCTCGATGACCTTCTCCGGGGTCATGTCGAGCTCCTTGGCCAGCTCCTCCGGAGTGGGCTCGCGACCCAGGTCCTGGAGCATCTGGCGCTGCACACGCGCGAGCTTGTTGATGACCTCGACCATGTGCACCGGGATACGGATGGTGCGGGCCTGGTCGGCCATGGCGCGGGTGATCGCCTGACGGATCCACCAGGTGGCGTACGTGGAGAACTTGTAGCCCTTGGTGTAGTCGAACTTCTCGACCGCGCGGATCAGACCGAGGTTGCCCTCCTGGATGAGGTCCAGGAAGAGCATGCCGCGGCCGGTGTAGCGCTTGGCCAGGGAGACCACCAGACGGAGGTTGGCCTCCAGGAGGTGGTTCTTGGCCCGGCGGCCGTCCTCGGCGATGATCTCCAGCTCGCGCTTGAGCTTGGGAGCGAGCTTGTCGGCGTTGGACAGCTTGTCCTCGGCGAACAGGCCCGCCTCGATGCGCTTGGCGAGCTCGACCTCCTGCTCGGCGTTGAGCAGCGGGACCTTGCCGATCTGTTTGAGGTAGTCCTTGACCGGGTCGGCGGTGGCGCCGGCCGCGGCGACCTGCTGGGCGGGCGCGTCGTCCTCGTCCTCGTCGGAGAGCACGAAACCGGCGTTCTCGGCGCCCTCGGGCTCCTCCCCGCCCTTGCCCGGCGCCGGGGTCTCCTCGATCGGCTCGTCCTCGAGAAGCTCGGCGTCGTCCTTCTTGGCGGTCGTCTTCTTGGCCACCGTCTTCTTGACGGCGGTCTTCTTGGCCACGGCCTTCTTGGCGGTCGCCTTCTTGGCGGCGGCCTTCTTCGCCGGCGCGGCTTCCTCGGTGGGATCGTCGGCGGCCGGTACCGACGGAGCGGCGGGGGCAGTGGCCTTCTTCGCGGTCACCGTCTTCGCCGCCACGGTCTTGGTGGCGGTCCGCTTGGCCGGACTCTTCGCTGCGACGCTCTTGCGGGTGCGCTTGGGCTCTGCGGCACTGACCATCAGCGTCACACCCTCTTCCTCAAGAATCTGGTTGAGGCTGCGCAGTACGTTCTTCCACTGAGTGGCCGGAATCTGGTCAGCTTCGAAGGCTCGACGCACGTCGTCGCCGGCGATCTGCCCCTCAGCCTTTCCCCGCTCAATGAGCGCCATGACAGAGACGGACTCGGCGATCTCCGGCGGGAGCGTACGGGATGTGCTGGCCGACACGAACAACCTCTCGGAACGTTGGAAAACGGCTTCCGGCCCCGTCCACTGCGGACAGGAGCCGACGACCGCCGACTGGGGATGGGCCGACGGCGCAGGCGGGGGGCCGGGAAGATGCACAGCGCCTTGAGTGGCGTCCGTATTCCCTCCTCGGCTGTCACCTCTTAGGTCATCGCGCTGCCCCGAAGAGCGTTACGCCCAATCCGCGTGGCCCGAGTCACACCCCGTAAGCGCCCAAATACATCCAAATACAGCCAGAAGCGGTCAGAAGTCGCCGCGACCGGCTCCGACTGGTCAGTCCTTCACGTCGCACCGGGGCCCGCCGGTTCCCTGGGGAGCCGACGGGGGTCCGACGGGGGGCAGGCTCACCGACCGGGCGACACCCGGACGGGACGCGCTCCCGCGCCCCGGCCGCTCCCGGCGGGCGATCAGTGCTCGCGCGGGGAGGGCACGACGCGCTCCACCTCGGGGTGGATGGTGAGCAACTGACGCATCGCCGCCTCGGCGGCCGGGCCGTCTCCGGTGGCGAGCGCCTCGACGATCCGGGCGTGATGGCCGAGGGAGGTCTCGTTGGGGCGGTCACAGCCGGTGACCGGACCTCCGGAGACCTGCAGGGCGGCGGAGACGATGCCGGAGAGGTGCTCGAGCATGCGGTTGCCCGCGACCTGGATGAGCATGGAATGGAACTCGGCGTCCGCGCGCGCGAAGGTCAGGGAGTCGCCCTGCCCCATGGCGTGCCCCATGATCTCGACCATGTCGCCGAGCCGCTGCTGGACCTCGTCGCGTCCGTGCCCGGCGGCCATACGGGCGGCGAGCGGCTCGATCGTCCAGCGCAGCTCGCTCAGCTCACGCCGCTGGTCGTCGCGCTGGGGCCCGAAGGCCCGCCACTCGATGATGTCCGGGTCGAGCAGGTTCCAGTCGCTGACGGGGCGCACACGCGTGCCGACGTTGGGGCGGGCACTGACCAGCCCCTTCGCCTCCAGAACACGGAGCGACTCGCGGACGACGGTTCGGGAGACCTCGAATCGCTGGCCGATCTCCTCGGGGACGAGCGGCCGGTCCGCACCGAGGTCACCGGAAACGATCATCTGACCCAGTTGCTGGACGAGTTGGCCGTGCAGGCCGCGGCCGCGGCTGCCCGCGGTGCGTCGGCCCACACGCCCCAGTTCGGGATCGGCGCTCTCCCAGGCCGGGGCGCCGACGCGCTCCGCACCGGGGGTCTCGGCGTAGGAGTAGCGGTCGAGTCCGCCCGGGCCGGCCAGGCCGGAGTCTGCGGAGCGGGCGGTGGTCATCATGGTGTGCGCAAGGGTACTCACGCATCCTTTGTCGGCGCCGTCCCCAACTCCCTTGAGGTCTTTGGTGAAAAGCACACGAAAGGGTGATCGCTCCCTCCGTCGCAATTGACGCCTTATCGGAAAGAAACGGGCGCTCTTCGAGGAGTTGCGCGCAAGGTGGAACGGGCGGATGCGGACGGTAGCCGGCAGAAGCCTGCCTCCCTCAGCGAACCCGGCCGCGCAGGGTCGTGAGCAGATACGCACCGAGCAGCGCGGTGAGGGACAACAGCAGGGCGCCGCCCACGGGTTGAGCGATCATCCGGGCCGCGACGGTCAGATAGCGCTCTCCGCCGAAGGGCCACTGCAGCAGGGGCAGCTCGTGCAGCCGCGCCGAGAACCCGGCCGCCGTCCGTACGGTCGCCCCCTCCAGGACCTTGTGCACGAGCGGCACGACGAGGACCGGCACGGCGAGCACGGCGGCAAGCCCCGCGGTCGTGGACCGGAAGATGCCGGCGGCCAGCACTCCGGCCCAGGCGCACCCGACGACGAGGCCGATCCAACTGGCGCTGAGCGAAAGCCAGTCGGCGGGAACTTCGGCGAGCTCCTGTCCATAGACGAGATAGAGCACTTCGAGGTCGCAGCCCACAGTGAGGAAGGCCAGGAACAGCGCCGTGCCCGCGGCCACGAGGAGTTTGGCGGCGAGCAGCCCCAGCCGGCGGGGGACGGTCCCGCGATCCGCGGCGAGGGCGGGGTGGCGGAACTCGTCGCCGAAGGCGATCGCGCCGAGAAACCCCGCTCCGAGCGCGGCGGGCGGCAGTGGCAGTTCCTGCGGCCATGCGGCCAGCAGGCGCGGCTGTGGGGTGTGCCCGACGCCCGCGAGGACCACGGAGAGGACAGCGGAGGCGGCCAGTACGGCGGCCACGGTGACGAAGCCGGTGCCGACCCCGGTGGCCCTGCGGAGTTCGTAACGGAGCGGGCGCAGGGGACTCGGGGCCGGACGGACACTGACGGGGGGTGGGAGGGCCGGAAGACCGCCCGGCTCCGGCGACCTCGTCCTGCGTCCCGGCACACGCTCGCCGTCCTCGTCGTCTGCGGTCACGCCGACATCTTCCGTGGTGGAGGAACAACCGCCACCGGCAACCGACGGCGGCCCCATGTCGCCTACCTCGTCGGCGAGTTGATGTACGAGGATGCCGTGCCGGAACGCGGTCTCCCCGACGTCGGCGCAGCTACTGCCGTACACGGAGAGCCGGTTGCCGTCCTCGCGCACGACCTCGACCGAACGGCGTGCGGTCCGGGCCTCCTTGGTGAGCAGGGCCCCCAGGCGGACGGCGTGCGGGCTGCGGACGACGACGCGCGGACGGAGCCGGGTACGGGCGAAGTCGGCCGCTTCCTGGTCGGCGACGAGCCGGCCCGACTCAAGCGTGATGACCCGGTCGGCCGTCTGCGCCGCCTCCTTGGGGTCGCGCGTCGTGAACAGCACGGTGCCGCCCTGAAGGGCGTGGGCGCGCAGAATGCCGTGCAGCCAGCGGCTCTCCTGGACGGACAGTCCGTCGGCGGGGTGGTCGAGCACGAGGGTGTGCGGGTCGGCCAGCAACGCGCACGCCAGTCCCAGGCGGCGGTCCATGCCGCGCGAGAGCGTCCCCAGGCGTTCGTCGCGCAGACCGGCGAGACCCACGACGTCGAGGACTTCGTCGGCACGCTGCACGGACACGCCGACCGCGGCACACAGCATGCGGAGATGCCCGCGGACGGTGCGGGCCGGGTGGCCGGGCACATCACCGAGAAGGGCACCCACCTCGCGCGACGGATGGGCGATGCGATGGAGGGGGCGGCCTCTGAAGTAGGTGATTCCGCGGCCCTGTTGCAGTGCGAGCATGAGCCGCACCGCTGTCGTCTTGCCGGCGCCCGGCGCGCCGAGGAGCACGGTGACGCGGCCGGAGAGTGCCTCGAAGGAGACGTTGTCGACGGCGGGCGGGAGCTCCTTGCGAGGGGTGCTGGTCAGTCCGATGGCCTGGATCACCCACAGCAAGATAGCGCGTTATGTCCGGTTTTCTGTGGTGTCAGACCTCGGGGCGCAGCATCGGCGGGTTGAGGAGCGTGGCACCACCCGCGCGGAAGAGCTGGGCCGGTCGGCCTCCCTGGCGCGTGGTTGTCCCGCCGGCGGGCACCAGGAAGCCGGGGGTGCCCGTCACCTTGCGGTGGAAGTTGCGCGGGTCGAGAGCCACACCCCACACCGCTTCGTAGACGCGGCGCAACTCACCGACGGTGAACTCGGGTGGACAGAAGGCGGTGGCCAGCGAGGAGTACTCGATCTTGGAACGCGCACGCTCCACGCCGTCCGCCAGGATCTGCGCGTGATCGAAGGCGAGCGGCGCCATCGGCTCGCCGTCGCGGCCGTGACCGCCCTGCTGCAGCAGCTCCTCCACGGGTGCCCAACGCGCGATGTTCGCGTCGCCACCGGCCCTGGGTGCGGGCAGGTCCGGAGCGAGTGCGAGGTGCGCGACGCTGACGACCCGCATCCTGGGGTCCCGCTCGGGGTCGCCGTACGTCGCGAGCTGCTCCAGGTGCGCGCCGTTGTCCTGGGCCGGGGCGGCGGGGTCGTGGGCACGCAGCCCGGTCTCCTCCTCCAGCTCGCGCGCGGCGGCCTGGGCCAGGTCCTCGTCCGGCCGTACGAACCCGCCGGGAAGCGCCCACCGCCCCTGGAACGGCTGCTCGCCCCGCCGCACCACCAGCGCACAGAGGGCATGGCGGCGCACGGTCAGCACGACCAGGTCCACGGTGACGGCAAAGGGCGGAAACGCTGACGGGTCGTAGGGCATGCTGTGATCATAGTCGTCTCCCTGACGATAAACACGCCCTTCGTCGACCACCTCCCTCGCTGATCCACTTCTGTCCGCCACGGCTCCTGCCAGTGGCCGCCGTCAGCTGTTCGACCACATCTCGTTCGAGGTCACAACCCCAGCTGCAGCCCGTCGGCCGCCTCCTCGACCATGGCGAGGCCGAGCCTGCTGACGCGTACGGCGAAGGGCGCACCCGCGACCCGCAGCCCTGTCAGGTTGATCTCGCCCAGGGGCGCGCTACGCATCGGCCGCAGCGTGACCGTCCCGGCCGGCGCGTCGGGGCGGATCCCGACGAGGGCGGTCAGAAGCAGCACTCCTGAGGCCGCGGCCGTCGCGGCCGGTCTGCAGGCCGCGGGGTGGGGCAGAGGCGCGCTTCCGGCCGTATGCTGCTCCCCCGCGTACATCTCGGGCAGCCGACGGCCGAACTCCTCCGCGGCAGCCAGCACGCCCCGCAGCAGCGAACCGGCCTCCTTCTCGTAGCCTGCGGCTGCCAGTCCCGCGACCGCGATCGCCGTTTCCTGGACCCGTACGGCTCCGCCCCTGTGGCCGAAGGGGTTGTACGCCGGCTCTTTCACCCCAAGGCTCCGCAGCCCCCATCCGGAGTCCATGGCCGGACCGCCCAGCAGCCGCCCCAGCTGCTCGGTCTGCACCTTGTCGAGCAGGCCCGGGGCCGCCACGCCGGAGCCGAGGAGGCCCGTGTCGAGAAGGTGGGCGGCAGCCGAGCCCAGGAGTGGAAGGGGTCGTCCGTCCCTGGTGCGGGCGGCCGCCGGTCTGCCGCCGCCCCGGTCCTCGACCCAGAAGTCCGCCCGGAACGCGGTCCGCAGCTCCTGGGCCCACTCCCGCAGCTCCTCGCCGCCGGGTCTGCCGTACGCGTCGAGGAGGTCGGCCCCCAGGATCGCGGCGCGGTGGGCGTGCGCCTGGGTCTCGCAGAGCAGCGGCCCGCCGCGCTGCGGGTCGGGCAGGTAGGGGCCGTCGCCCGCGGTGGCCCGCAGCCAGCGCAGGCAGCTTTCGGCGGCGGGCAGCAACTCCTCCGTCTCCTGCTCCGCGAGCCCCCAGCGTCGCGCCTCGGCGAGGAGAGCGGGGAACAGCAGGGTGGCCTCGGTCCCCGTACAGCCCGGCGGCAGGTGCGGGCCCGCGTCCCGTCGCGGCCCGGGGATCATGCCGGACCGCGCCCCCGTGCCCGGGAGCTGGGTGCGGGCCAGGGTGCGGAGCGTGCCTGCGGCAAGGCGGGTGCCCAGGGGAAGCGTCATCCGGGCGGCGGCGAGGGCGTCGGCCGGGGCCAGGCCGCAGCGCCAGGGCGCACCTGCCGCGAGGTGCGTGTCGGCGGGGTGATCGGGGTCGCGCAGCAAGAGGGCCTGGAGGTCCTCGACGCACGTATGAAGAAGTGGCTGGACCCTGGGGTCGTCACCCGTCGCCGCGGCCTGGGCGACAGGGCTCGTCGCGCCACGCCCCACGGGTCGGAGGGGGCCGGCGCCGTCAGGCCGCACGCGCAGCTCCACACCGCGGGAGCCGCCGGGCGGGAGCTCCATGTCCCAGCGCAGCAGTCCGGCGGAGGCCAGCGCGTCCGTGGGCGGAGGCTGCGCGGTGACGGCCGAGCCCCCGCGGGCACAGGACCAGCGCAGACCGGAGTCATGAACCCTGGCGGGCAGTTCGGGCCCCGCTCTGCCGGACGCCACCGCGCCCAGTTCCGCGAGGTCGGTACCGAGGGCGACCTCCACGAGCAGGCGCAGTGGGCGCGAGGCTGTGTTGTGCAAGGTGATCCGCTCCGTGCCGTCCGCGTGCCGGGTGCGCTCGACCACGACGTCGGGGTCCGGTCCGGCGTCCGCGGACACGCACAGTGTCGCCATGAACCGGGCCCGGTCGGCCGCGAGCATCCGCGCCTGCACGGCGAGCGGTTCCCGTCCGGCCACCCGCACCTGGCACCGGGAGAGCACGCGCCGACCGGAACGGTAGAAGCCCTCCAGTCCCTGGCCGGTCAGCTGCCCCTGCTCCGTGGAGATCGCCAGGCCCGGCAGCGCGACGCAGATCAGCGTGGCATGGGCGGGCGGCAGACCTGCGGGAGGGCGCGCGGCCACTGGCGTACCTGACGCCGGGCTCGTCGTACCGCCACGGGGAGCCGTACGCGCTGGGCTCCTGCCCGACGGGGTGGACGCCGGACCGCTGCCCGTACCGACCGGAGCCTGTGGCGGGCTGCCGGCGCTCACGGAGACTCGTGCGGTCGGCGACAGCGGTCGAGTTCCCCGGCCGGAGGATTGAGCGCCCCGGTCCGGGGGCGGAGCCGTTCGGTCCGAGGGCGGAGCGGTTCGACGGAACCGCGGACGGTCGCCGTCGGGGGCGGAGGACGGGGTGAGGAGGGGCATGCGGCGGCTTCTTCTGCGCTCGGCGCTGCGGTGTGCTCGCCGCCAGGCGCGGGGCTCCGGAGGGGCGGGGACGGTGCGGCGGCGCGACCCGGCTCCTGGGGTTCCGCCACTCAGGTGAACGGAGCGGGCCTCCGCCAGGTCACGGCCCGGTTGTGGCAAGGCGGTCACGCCCTTGGGTGGGGAGGCGGGCAGAGGCTGTGGTCCACGCCGGTCTTCGCCGGCCGGGAGAGCTCGGTACGCGTCATGGCCGGCCCCGGACACGGCGCGTGGCATCACGTTTCGGCCGTCCTGCCACAGCCGTCGGCGCCCCGACGGGCCCGCGTGCGACCGCTGGTGCTGTCCGTCACGCGGCCCTGGCCGCCGCCGGCGGGTGCGGTGCCGTCGGCCGGCCGTGGTGGGCGGCGGTCGCCGATGGCCCCGGAAGGTCGCCTGGTGATGCGACTACCGGAGCTGCCCTCGGATCGTGCCCGGCGACGGCGCCGCGGGCCGGTCCCGGCCGTCCGAGTGGCGCATGTGTGGTGCTGCGCCGGTTCCTGCGCGCCGCCCTCGCTCCCCCTTTCCGGGAAGCCGTCGGCGGGGGCCTTCACGGCCTCGTCGCGGTTCTCGCGTTCCGTGCGGAGGCAGCGGCGGATGGACTCCGGGTCGAGGCCCTCGTTGCAGGCCTGGTGGAGAAGACGGGCGAAGAGGTAGTCACGGTCGGCGGCGAGTGCCATGGCCAGGGCTTCCCTTGCCTCCAGTTCGTCACCGGAGGACCAGGCGACCCAGCCGGCGAGCGTGAGCGGGGCCGCGGCGTGCTCGCCGTAGGCGCCGACGCAGCGGCGGGCGAGAGCTCGCCAGAGACGCAGGGCCGGCGCTGCCTCCTCGCCCTCCATCCACTCGGCCGCGCGATCACGGGTCGAGCGGTCCTGGAGGCCGAGAACGAGGGTCGCCACCTCCTGGTGTCCAAGGAGCTCGTCGTCCCGGAGGTCCGCCTGGAGCGTGCCGGGGACCCGCGGCGCGGCTGCGAGGCGGCCCATGAGGCGGCGTGCCAGTTCAAGGGTCTCCTCAGCCAGCGCCGCGCGCCCCTCCGCGTCGAGGAGGCGAGGGACGATCTCCCTGTTCGCGGCGTCGAGCGCCTCCTCCTGTGGGAGGGCGGCAGCCGTCTCCCAGGGTGTGAGCCGGGCCCTCAGCTCCCGCAGGGTGCCGCGCACCTGAAGGCCGGCGTACGTCGCGGCGGCGGCCAGGACCGAGGTACCGGGGAGTCCCATCGCCTCGCCCTCCGAGGAACAGCAGCCGTTGCCGGGGCAGCAGTACGACCAGAATCGACCGTCGGAGATGCACAGAGCCTCGACGACGGGCACGTCGAGCCGGCCGCAGGCCCTGCGCAGCAGTTGTGCCAGCGGTCGAAGGCGCTCCATGACCTCACGCGCCGGCTCCCCGCCCGACGGGTCCTGGCAGAGGAAGGCGACCATGCTCTCGGGCCTGACGCCTCGGCGCTCGCTGCCGGTCACGAGCCCATGGGCCAGCTGCTCGGCCACAGCGGGCCAGTCGTCCGGCTGGGCCGGGATGCCGAGGCGAGCCCGGCCGCCGAAGCGTCCCCGGCCGTCCCGGTCGTGGAGTGCGACGAGCACGATGCTGTCCTCGGGCCGGTACCCGAGCAGGTAGGGAAGGGCATCTGCCAGTTCGGCCGGGGTGCGCAGCGTGACCTGGTGTTCCGCGCACGGACTGGCGGATGCCCGGTGTGCCGCGTGCACCTCGGCTTCGTCGTGTCCTGGGAATGGGGAGGTGTCCTCGTGCCCCGCCTGCTGAGAGGGCTGCTCGTGGCTCGTGACGGTGGAAGGGCGGTCGGAGCGTGGCCCGGGTTCCGCGACAGCGTGTGCCCGGCTCCCCGGCCCCTCCGGTCCCCGCTGGGGCCCCGCGAGCCGGTTCGGTGCACTTCCGTCGCGGCCACCACACTCTGGCTGACCGCCGGTGCCGCCGTCACCGCCACTGGTGCCGCTGATGATACCGCCGGCGCTGTCGATGTCGCCGGAGGTCCCGGCTGCTTCGCTGTGGTTCGTCATGCCGTGACCATCCCGCGGATCTCAAGATTCCGCTTTCGTCTGTGGATAAGTCCGACCATGACCACGTCAGAAGTTGTCCACAGTCCGGCCGCCTCGTTCGCGCGATGTCCGAGGCATCGGGTTGCATGGAGCCATGACCCACGAAGACCTGCCCACCGCGGACGGCCCAGACCTCCGTACCGCCGCCGATGCCGTACTGGCCCGCCTCGTCGGTGCCCCGGCCGGTGCGGCCCGGCTGCGCGAGGACCAGTGGCGCGCCATCGAGGCCCTGGTCGCCGACAAGCGCAGAGCCCTGGTCGTGCAGCGCACCGGCTGGGGCAAGTCCGCCGTGTACTTCGTCGCGACGGCGTTGCTGCGGGCGAGGGGTGCGGGCCCCACCGTCATCGTCTCCCCGCTCCTCGCGCTCATGCGCAACCAGGTCGACGCGGCGGCCCGCGCCGGCATCCACGCGAGGACGATCAACTCGTCCAACACGGAGGAGTGGGACACGATCCAGCACGAGGTGGCCGCCGGGGAGGTCGACGTCCTCCTGGTGAGCCCGGAGCGGCTCAACAACCCCGACTTCCGCGACCAGGTGCTGCCCAAGCTGGCCGCGGCGACCGGTCTACTGGTGGTCGACGAGGCACACTGCATCTCGGACTGGGGGCATGACTTCCGGCCGGACTACCGCCGGCTGCGCACCATGCTCGCCGACCTGCCGCCCGGTGTGCCCGTGCTCGCCACCACCGCCACGGCGAACGCACGCGTGACGGCCGACGTCGCCGAGCAGCTCGGCACCGGCGGCGGCAGCGACGCGCTCGTCCTGCGGGGGCCGCTCGACCGGGAGAGCCTCAGCCTCGGCGTGCTTCAACTGCCCGATGCCGCCCACCGGATGGCCTGGCTCGCCGAGCACCTTGACGAGCTCCCGGGCTCCGGCATCATCTACACGCTCACCGTGGCCGCCGCCGAGGAGGTCACCGCGTTCCTCCGTCAGTGCGGGCACCCGGTCGCGTCGTACACCGGCAAGACGGAGAACGCGGACCGCAGGCAGGCCGAGGAGGACCTGCTCGCCAACCGCGTCAAGGCACTGGTCGCCACGTCGGCACTGGGCATGGGCTTCGACAAACCCGATCTCGGTTTCGTGCTGCACCTGGGGTCGCCGTCGTCACCCATCGCCTACTACCAGCAGGTCGGACGTGCGGGCCGTGGCGTCGCACACGCCGAGGTGCTGCTTCTGCCCGGCAAGGAGGACCAGGCGATCTGGGAGTACTTCGCCTCGATCGCGTTCCCGCCGGAGGAACAGGTGCTCCGCACGCTGGACGTCCTCGCCCGCGCGGAGCGGCCACTGTCACTGCCCGCCCTGGAGCCACTGGTCGAGCTGCGCAGGTCACGCCTCGAGACGATGCTCAAGGTCCTCGACGTGGACGGCGCTGTACGGCGCGTCCAGGGAGGCTGGGTCTCCACGGGTGCCCCCTGGACGTACGACGGCGAGCGCTACGCGTGGGTCGCCAAGCAGCGTGCCGCCGAACAGCAGGCCATGCGTGACTACGTCACGACGACGGGCTGCCGCATGGAGTTCCTGCGCCGCCAGCTGGATGACGAGGGCGCCGCGCCGTGCGGGCGCTGCGACAGGTGCGCGCAGCCGAGGTTCTCGGACTCCGTGTCGCCGGCCGCGCTGGCGGCGGCGCGCGGTGAACTCGAACGCGCGGGCGTCGAGGTCGAGCCCCGCAAGATGTGGCCGACGGGTCTGCCCGCGGTGGGCGTCGACCTCAAGGGACGTATCCCGGCCGGTGAACAGTCCGCTCCCGGCCGGGCGCTGGGGCGGCTCTCGGACATCGGCTGGGGCAACCGGCTGCGGCCGATGCTCGCACCTCAGGCCCCCGACGGACCGGTGCCCGAAGATGTGGCGAAGGCCGTGGTGGGCGTGCTGTCCGACTGGGCGAAGGGACCCGGCGGCTGGGCCTCGGGACAGCCGGACGCCCCGCCGCGCCCCGCGGGCGTCGTCACCATGGCCTCGCGCACCCGACCGCGGCTCATCCAGTCCCTGGCCGCGCGGATCGCCGAGGTCGGGCGGCTGCCGCTGCTGGGGTCCGTGGAGTACACCGGTGATGTCTCCCCGCTCTCCCGCAGCAACAGCGCGCAGCGGCTGAAGGCGCTCGATGGCGCGCTCTCGGTGCCGCCGGGCCTCGCCGCCGCGCTCAAGGAGGCGGGCGGCCCCGTGCTGCTCGTCGACGACGCCACCGAAACGGGCTGGACCATCGCGGTCGCCGCACGCATGCTTCGACGGGCCGGTGCGCAGGGGGTGATGCCGCTGGTTCTCGCGGTGCGGGGATGAGCCGATGAGCCCGGAAACGCAGCCGCACGTCCTCCGCTTGGCCACCAAGCGGTGGTACGCGACCGGCTCTCGTGGCCGATCACCGGGGCACTCGCCGCCCGTCGCATCGCAGTACGCCGCCCGTCGCATCGCAGTACGCCCCCCGTCGCACTCGAGCGCTGTCAGCCGTCGCCGACCCACCCCTTCCCAGGCCCTTCGCGTCACGTCGCGCGTCGTCGGGGGCGTGAGACGGCAATCGTCACGCTCGACCCACAGGGCGGGGATATAAGCGACGGATCGCCAGAAAACGGCCAGGGGCCCCAATTGCTCGTTGCCGCAACCAAGTTCGACAGGAAGAATTGAAGTCCGCTCCCCGCACGGCTCCCCGTTGTCCGGTAGGGCTCTGCTGCGGCGTGCGCTCCCCAGTCCGACCCCGCCCGCAGTGTGGGCGCGTAGCCGAAGGGAGGACCGTGACCTTCGGATTCGCACCGTCCTCGGCGGCGAACATGTCGACGTCAGCCGACCTGTCCGCCGCTTCCACCAACCCCCTGACCCGCATGCTCGAACCCGCGGAGTGGGCCGCCGCCGGTATCCCGCTGTTGCGCAATCCCCGGGAGGTCGTCAGCGGACTGCACGCGCGGCACCAGCCCCGGCCCGCCACCGCGGTCGTGGCCGTCCTGGATCCGGACGAACGGCTGCGGGCGAGCGCCTCGTTCACCCGGCGGTCGGCCCCGGCCGACGGCTGGATGTTCCGCAACGCGCTGCTCTCGCAGCTGCGCCGGGTCATCCCGCACGATCTGCGGCGCCGTGCGCCCGTGCGCACGGCCGTGCTGCTGTACTGCCGCGACGGGGACGCACGGTGGACGGAGGAGGACGGCGCGTGGATGTGGGGGCTGCGGGACGCGTGCACGCTGCACGGGCTGCGCTGCGGGGCGTACATCACGCTGACGCGTGACGGCTGGCAGGTTCTCGGCGAGGGCCGGGGAGGACGTCGCCCGCACGCGAACTCCCCCGCGGAGCCCTTCGCCACGGCCGAGGCACCACCCCCGCTGCCACGCACCGGGGGCGTCGCGTCGGAGGTGCTGCGCCGGGCAGCGGCCCGCTGAGCCTCGCGGGGCCCAGGCCCCGCGACAACCGGTGTGATCAGGCAGCAGGTCGTATGGACCCGCGTCACCCGTGGACCGGCAGCACGTATGGGCCGACAGCACACCTGAACCACGTATGGGCCGACAGCACACCTGAACCACGGAAGCGCACGCGTGCACGGCCACCAAAGGAAGCCGGCGCACGGGCCGCAGAGGGTGTACATCGCCCCGTCGACGCGCAGGCGCGTTCCCCAGGCACACGGTCATCCGCGCACACCCGCGTGCCGGACGGACGGTTGACCGCACCACCCTCATGCATGACCCCCGCGCGCCCACGACAGGCAGGCGGGGGCTCCTCACCCCTCACCGGGCCGGCCCGGGACACGCGCCCAGACAACCGCGCCTCCCGGATGCCCCCCGGGAACAGCCCTCGGCCGAACCGTCCAAGCCCCAAGCCCGGACGCAGGAGCGCAGGGCGACACCCGGAACGGCTCAGCGCCTGGTTCCGGGCGCGCGAAAGCGACCAGGCGCCTGACAGACGGGCGTCCGATCAGCCCCTCGCGGATGCGAGGCCGCTCAGACTCCCGCGCCCAGGACCGAGTTGATGCGCTGGGGGTCACCGCAGACGATGAGCAGCGCCCCGGCGCGGGCGAGCGCCAGCGGGAGCGCCTGCCCGGCGACCGCGTCGGTACCGCCGTTGACGGCGACCACGACCACGGGACGAGCCTTGGCCCGCTGGGCCACGGCGGCGTCCGCGTAGAACACGTCGTCGCCGGCGTCGTGCTGGGCCCAGTAGGAGGCCTCACCGAAGGACAGCTCATGGGCGGCCCACGGATGCGGCTCGCCGGTGGTGATCACCAGCACCTCACCGGGGGCACGACCCGACTCAAGGAGCAGGTCGACGGCTTCCTCGGCGGCGTCCAGCGCGCCGTCCACCGAGGCCGGGATGAGCTGGATCTGTGGGGTGGCAGGGGTCGCGGCGGCGGCCGGAGCGGGTGGCCCCGACTTGGCCGTGGCAGCGTCGCGCGGCGCGCGTTGGGCCGGCATGGGCCTGATGGGCCCCGGACGGCCGGGACGCGCCGGAGCCGCGGGACGGAGACCGGGTACAGGACGGGGGGTCGGCGCGACGCGGCCGCTGGCCGGAGTGGCGCGCGGACCCTGGGCACTCTCGTGAATCTGAGGCTCCTCGGGAATGAGAGGCATGAGTTGATGTTTATCAAACGCCGGTGCGACTCGCGTCGGCGGGTGGCACATGAGTGCGAACGAAACCGTCAGAAATCGAAGCCGAGCTGACCCTCGATTTCCGGAACGCTTCCATCCGCCCAGCTGCGGACCTTCTTGAGGTGCCGCCACTGGGGCAGCGCATCAAGATACGCCCACGACAGCCGGTGGTGCGGGGTGGGGCCCCGCTCCTCCAGCGCGGCCTTGTGCACAGGTGATGGATACCCGGCGTTGGCCGCAAAACCGAAGTCTGCATGGTCGATACCCAGTTCGGCCATCATTTTGTCGCGCTGAACCTTGGCTATCACCGAGGCCGCCGCGACAGCCACGCACGACTGGTCGCCCTTGATGACGGTACGCACGCGCCAGGGGGTACCCAGGTAGTCGTGCTTCCCGTCGAGGATGACCGCGTCGGGCCGGACCGGCAGGGCCTCCAGGGCCCGTACGGCGGCAAGGCGCAGCGCGGCCGTCATACCCAGGTCGTCGATCTCCTCCGGAGAGGCGTGCCCGAGGGCGTACGACGTCACCCACGTCCGCAGTTCCTCCGCGAGCGCGGTGCGCTTCTTGATCGTGAGGAGCTTGGAGTCGGTGAGGCCCTCGGGCGGTCGACGCAGGCCCGTGACCGCCGCGCAGACGGTGACGGGACCAGCCCAGGCGCCCCGCCCCACCTCGTCGACACCGGCAATGATCTTCGCTCCGGTCGTGGCGCGGAGGGAGCGCTCGACGGTGTGAGTAGGCGGTTCGTACGGCATGGCGCTCTTAGCGTACGCCGCCGGGAACCCCGCGCGACACCCAGGTTTCCCCCGGCCCCCTCGGAGGCCGCGCAGACCTCGGTCCGACGCCCTTCAGAACACGGTCAGGCACCTGCCGGACGCAGCAGCGGAAGCATGAACTGGTCGATCATCTCTTCGATGTCACGCTCGCCCCATTCACTCGCGCACACCTTGGACCGGTACATCATCATGGCCGGAATGGCGTCGAAGACATAGCCGTTGGCCGCGTCCGGACGCACCTCGCCGCGCGCGATCCCGCGGTTGATGACCTCGCGAAGGAGCTTGACGGTCGGCTCCACAACCCCTTCGACGATTACCCCGTGGAAGCGCTCGACCTGAGCGGTATCGCATTCGTGAATCACAGAGCGCAACGCGAACCCGGGGCGCGAGTACATGGCCTCGCGCGCCTGACGGCACAACTCCAGGAGATCCGCGCGCACGCCACCGAGGTCGGGCGCCTCGTCGAACCTCGGCAGCCCCGCTTGGAGCGCGTCCGCGACGAGGTCCTCCTTGGAGGGCCAGCGGCGGTAGACCGCGGCCTTGCCCGTCTGGGCGCCCGCGGCGACACCCTCCATGGTGAGGCCGCTCCAGCCGACCGTACTGAGCTGCTCCAGCGCGGCGTCGAGGATCGCGCGCTCGAGTACAGCACCGCGCCGGCGCGGGGAGGCCGTCGGAGCGGGGGCGGCCGTCCAGTGCGAAGTAGCCATCTGTGAGTCTCCGTTGAGCAGGGTCGGGGAGGAGAGTCCCGGCGGATTTCCGCGGGGACTCCCGGGCGGGGCGAACGGTCAGGGCGAACGGTCAGGTGGCGTCATCCGGCAGTGACTTAAGTGAACGCTTGCGTTCACTAAGGGGGACTCACTACGGTTGACGCGACAGTGAACGCGAGCGTTCACTAACGCATTTATGGGGGACTCATAGTGACAACCTCTCCGTTGATCCAGGATCAGAAGCCAGGAGCCGCCCGCCGGGAGGGGCGTCCGGGCATCGCACTCACCGTCATCGCGGCCTGCCAACTCATGGTGGTACTCGACGCGACGATTGTGAACATCGCGCTCCCGCACATTCAAGACGCGCTTCGGTTCAGCACGACCGACCTGACGTGGGTGGTCAGCGCGTACACCCTGACCTTCGGCGGTCTGCTGCTCCTCGGCGGCCGGGCGGGTGACATCCTCGGCCGGCGCCGGGTCTTCATGACCGGCATCCTGCTCTTCACCTTCGCCTCGCTGCTGGGCGGATTCGCCCAGGAGCCCTGGCAGTTGCTGGCTGCACGGGCCCTCCAGGGCGTCGGCGGCGCGATCGCCTCGCCCACCTCGCTGGCGCTGATCACGACCACGTTCCCCGAAGGTCCGGAACGGAACCGGGCCTTCGGCGTCTTCGCCGCGGTCTCGGCCGGCGGCGGCGCCGTCGGTCTCCTCGCCGGCGGAATGCTGACGGAGTGGCTCGACTGGCGCTGGGTGCTGTTCGTCAACGTGCCGATCGGCGTTCTGATAGCCGTGCTCACGCCGATGTACATAGCCGAGTCGGAGCGGCATCCGGGACGGTTCGACATCGCGGGCGCGCTCACGTCGACGGCCGGTATGGCATCGCTGGTGTACGGCTTCATCCGCGCCTCGGAGGAGGGCTGGCGCGACAGCCTGACCGTCGGCTCCTTCGCGGCCGCGGTGGCTTTGCTGCTGGCCTTCGGCTTCATCGAGACACGGGCGAAGGAGCCGATCACCCCGCTGAGGATGTTCGCCGACCGCAACCGGTCGGGCACATACGTGATCATGCTCAGTCTCGCGGCGGCGATGTTCGGCATGTTCTTCTTCATCGTCCTCTTCGTGCAGAACGTGCTGCAGTACTCGCCGATCGAGGCGGGCCTCGCCTTCCTGCCCGTGACGGTGGCGATCGCCGTGGGCGCCGGCCTGTCGCAGCGTTTCCTGCCGGTCCTCGGGCCCAAGCCGTTCATGGCGGTCGGCTCGACGCTCGTCGTGCTCGGGCTCACCTGGCAGACCTTCATCAACCCCGACAGCTCGTACGTGGGCGGGGTGCTCGGCCCGATGCTGGTGTTCGCCTTCGGCATGGGCCTGAACTTCGTGACGCTGACCCTGACCGCGGTCTCCGGGGTCGCCCAGCACGAGGCGGGCGCGGCGTCCGGTCTGCTCAACGCCACCCAGCAGGTGGGCGGTTCCCTCGGCCTGTCCATTTTGACCACCGTCTTCGGCACGGCCAGCCGGGAGGAGGCGGAGAAGCAGATGCCGGGCTTCCTCGCGGACGGCACGGCCGAGCAGAAGGCCGAGTTCGCCAAGACTCACCAACTGCCGGCGCCTTGGGGCCACGAGGTGCTCGCCCAGGGCATCTCGACGGCGTTCATCCCGGCCGCCGCGATGGCCGTGCTCGCGCTGGCCACCGCCCTATTGGTGATCAAGGTCCGCAAGAGCGACCTGGAGGCCCTGTCCGGCACAGCGGGACCAGCCGGAGGCTGAGGGAACAACCGCGGACGGCCGGGCCGCATCCGGCGAACGACCGCGTCCGGTGGGCGACCACGCGCTCGTGGTCGCCCACCGGGCGGGCCGACCGCGAGGGTGCCGGTACCCGCCCTCCGCGGCACCATGACGCCGGGAGTGGGCCGGTTCACGGCCCCACCGGCTCGCCGCCCACGACCACCTTCACAGCGGCGTCGCCCTCGGAGCGGCGCCCTCGCACGCGGCCACCAGCGCTCCGGCTGTGCACACGGGCCACTGCCGAACCCCACCGCAGCACGAGCGCGCGGAGAGTCCGGCCACGGTCCCGGCTCACGGCCGCCCCTGCGGACATCCACGCCCGCGGACACCACGCCCACCCCGCGGCAGTACGACGCAGCGGACCGACGACGGAGGCCGATCGGGCCCCAGCGGCGCCCCGACGCGCGGCCGGCGTCCCGCCGCCCGCCTGCATCCGCCGCACCCGCACCCCGCCACGCGCCCGCACCCGCACCCGCACCCGCACCCGCACCCGCACCCGCACGCTTACCGAACAACACCTCTACTCGCGATACATGACCTCGGCCCTAAACCGCGCGCACACGGTCGCGGTCGCCTCGTCCGACAGCGGGCGCTCGTCGAGGATCCGTCGCGCCTCCGCCTCGCCCCAACTCGTCGCGTACCAGGGCGTGTCCCGCTCGTCGAGTTCGGCCGCCACAAACCGCAGCGCGCAGGACCGCAGTGGCTCGGCCAGCGTGTCGAGGGCGGGCACGGCGTCCGCGGACAGCCCGCTCGCGTAGTCGAGGTCGAACCGGCCCGTGTCCTCGTACCGCTGGACGTTGCGCTCGGCGATCAGTCCGTCCGGCGAGACGAGCCCGAACGCCAGCACCCCGGCCGCCGCACTGGCGGCCACGGCACGCGGCAGCCAGCGGGCCCCCCACACCCCGGCCGCCATGATGAACACGATGACCAGGCCGAGCCACAGCTCCACACCCAGCACCGAGATCCTCAGCCGCGTCAGTCCGTACGCCTCCACGTACATGTCCATCCGCCGCACAGCGGATGCCACCACAACGAGGGTCAGCGCGCACAGAGTTCCCAGCACGGAGCGCACCAGCGTGCGATCACCCGATCGAGTGCGCGGTGCCCAGCGCAGGGCGAGGACGATGACGAGCAGGGTGAGCAGCGTCGCCAGGAGCAGCTGCCAGAAGCCCTGCCGCGCGTACTCGGCGTACGTCTGGCCGGTCTTCTCGAGCACGGCGTCGTACCCGCCGAACAGGACCGCCAGCTGGATGGCGTTGAACACGGCGAACAGCAGGTTGAGCACGATCAGCGGCAGCGCCCACTCGACCCGCCCCCGAGCACGGCCCTCGGGTACTTCGACCTGGTCCCAGTGAGCGGGTGCGGCGGCCGTGCGTGCCGCGGCCAGCGCCCCGACCAGCCCCAGAGCGAAGAGCAGCACGCGCCACGGTCCGTCGGCCACCGACGTGTCCGGTACCAGGCCGCCGAGCAGGTCCGCGAAGGCGGCGTCCGCCCCCGCGAACAGCGCCCCGAACACCAGCAGCAGCACCGCGGCGACGGCGAGCGCCCGCAGAATCGGGCCCAGCCGCTCGCGCACACCGCCCGAGAGGTTGCGGACCCCCTGCCAGGCCCAGGCCGGGCCGGTGACCACCGCGCTGAACACGCCGATCGGGCCGAGCAGGACAGCGGGCCAGCTGCGGCCCCCGTGCAGCGCGAGGGAACCCGCCGCGAGCGCGGTGACGACGGCCAGGAACGACGGCCAGTCCGCGTCGCGCAGCGCGGGCACGGTCAGCAGCGTCAGGCCGGCGACCGCCCAGACGAGCGTCCACGCGCGTGGGCGACGGCCGGCCCGCTGGGCCGCGAAGTAGGCGGCGAGCGCGGCCGGAAGCGCGACGATCAACAGGTTGACGGCCACTCCGTCGCCGAGCAGCAGCATGCTGAGGACACCTGTGGCCAGGGCTGTCCACAAGGTCGCGGTGCGGACGGGCGCGGGTTCGTCGATCTGGAGGTCGGCCAGCCAGGAAGCCGGGCCGACGGCCGGGGGCACCGCGACGGGAGCCACTCCTGCGCCCGGAGGTCCGCCGGTGGGAGCTGCCCCCGGGGACCCCGCCCGGGCCTTGGATATGCCCTCGGGTTCGTCCGCGGGTGAGGCGCGCCCCCCGGGCGCCTCGTCCCTCGGCTCGGACGCGGACGATGCGGCCGACGACGCAGCGGACGATGGATCGGACACGGGACCCCCTCCCGACCGGCCCTCGTGCGCCCGCCGTACGCAGCGCGCCGCTGCGGCAGAAGGCCCGTGGCCGGTGTCTCTTCGGCGCACGCCGTCATGATCGACAGGCGGCGTGGCGCAAGGGTATGCCGCACCCCCGGCACCACAGCGGGGTGAAAGTCTTCTGTGGCATGCCTGTGACAGTAGGAGGGGCGCCTATGACCTCAGGGGCCAGGGTGGCACCCAGCCGCGGCGTCGGCGGCCCGCGGAACGCGACGACATGCGCCGACTAGAGCACCGGAGCCCAGTCCGGCAGCGCTTCCGTTTGCCTCAGCCACTCCTCGGGAGGTGCCCCCGCCTTGCCGGAGGCGACTACTCCCCCGACGATGGCGCAGTTGGTGTCCACGTCGCCGCCTGCCTGGGCCGTCACCCAGAACGCCTGCTCGTAGTCGCCGAGGGCCCGCGCGGCCGACCACAGCGCGAACGGCACCGTGTCGTGTGCCGACGTGCGCCGGCCGCAGCCGAGGACGGCGGCCACGGTGTTCGCGTCCGCGTAGTCGAGCATGTCGCGGGCGCGCCGCAGTCCCGCGCCGACGGCGCTCCTGGGTGTGAGTGCGATGACGCCGTCGAGGAGCGCTTCGGCGCTCGGCGGTCCTGCCGGGTCGGACGCGAGGGCGGCCGCGGCGGCGACGGCCATGGCACCCACGACGGCCTCGCGGTGCTGATGGGTGGGATACGCCGAGATCTCCGCCTGGTGGGTCGCCTGCTCGGGGTCGTCCGCGTACCAGGCACCCAAGGGGGCGATCCGCATCGCCGCGCCGTTGCCCCAGGAGCCCTGGCCCTTGAAGAGCGACGACGCCAGCTCCCGCCAGTCGCCGCCCTCCCTGACCAGCCGCAGCAGCCGGCCCACCGCCGGGCCGTAGCCGCGGTCGAAGTCGTGGTGCTCGGCGAACGAGCGGGCCAGCTCGTCCTGGTCGATCCTGCGGTGGGCGGCGAGGATCGCCACCACGGAGCAGGCCATCTCCGTGTCGTCGGTCCACTGCCAGGGGCCGGCCGGGGTCTCGCGGCGTTTGAGCAGCGGATAGTTCACGGGCACGAAGTACTGCGAGCCCAGTGCGTCCCCCACCGAGAGTCCGCGCAGGCTGCTCAGGGCGCGCCGCAGGCGCACGTCGGGTGAGGAGTCAGCGATCATCGCCCTGCCACTCTAACCGGTGACTCCGTACGATTCCGGGTCACGCCAGCGTTCGAACGGCCGGTCAAGCGTGTACTTGCCGTCCTCCCCGAGAACGAGCATCCGCATCTCCGCGTTCCCGGGATTGGACAGCGACTCGAACTCCGCGACCGACCAGTGGAACCAGCGCATGCAGAACAGCCGCATGGCCAGACCGTGGGTCACCAGGAGCACGTTCGGGGGGTGGTCGGGGTCCTCGAAGCTGCGGAACAGGCTCTCCAGGAAGCCGCCGACCCGGTCGTACACGTCGGCCCCGGACTCACCCTGCGCGAAGCGGTAGAAGAAGTGCCCGTAGGCGTCGCGGTACGCCTTCTGGAGCTGTACGTCGTCGCGGTCCTGCCAGTTCCCCCAGTCCTGCTCGCGCAGCCGTGGCTCCTCGCGGACGCGCACCAGCCCGGGGTCGAGGTGGAAGGCCCGGAACGTCTCGTGGGTGCGGCGGTAGGGGGAGACGTACACGCTGACGCGCTCCTGGCCGAACACCTCCCGGAGCCGCTTGCCGGTTTCCTCGGCCTGCCGCCAGCCGAGCTCGGTGAGCGCCAGGGCATGGTCGGGCTCACGTTCGTACACGGTGTCGTCGGCGTTGCCCGTTGACTCGCCGTGCCGGACAAGGACGATGCGCCGTGGTCGTGCCATGCCAAAACCCTAGATCGAGTGACGGCCCGTCGAGCACCGGTACAGGCTGTATACGGTGTAGGTCACACAGGTCCTGCACACCGAGGGTCACGTTTTGAGCCCTCCGGTTCCTTTTTGACGCATTCGGGTCTCAGACAGTCCAGCCGGGTCTCAGACAGTCCAGCCGGGTCTCAGACAGTCCAGCCGGCTCTCAGACAGCCCAGCCGTTCACACCGTCCAGCCGGTCTCACACCGTCCAGACGGGCTCCAGGTCCACGATGTCACCCGCGAGTGCCGCGACGTCGGCTTCGATCTGGGCGCGCAGGGCGAGCCGCTCGACGCGCTCGGTCCGGTACTTTCCGTGCTCGGCGGCCGACTGCCACATGGAGAGGATCAGGAACTCGTGGCCCGGCGCCTCCCCGAACAGACCCCGCACCATGCCGGGCGAGCCCGCCATCGCCGGGTTCCAGACCTTCTCCTGCATCAGCGCGAAGTGCTCCGCGCGCTCCTCGTGGACGCGACAGTGCGCCACCCTCACCAGGTCGGCGTCCGTGAAACGGGGCTCGAAGCCGGTCTTCACATCGAAACGGTGGTCGAAGAGCCTGACCTGGGGGTCCTTGAAGGTGCCGGACTGTGAGGCGGCCAGCCGGTCGTGGGAACGCGCCATGAACGAGTCGTAGAAGGCACGGCTCTCCCAGAACGAGAAGATGTGGGCCACGCCGGGCCGCGCACGGCTCCAGCCACCACCCTGCCCACGGAAACCCGGCTCCCCCAGAAGCCCCGCCCACTTTCGCTGCCCCCGTTCGAAACCGCGGCGGTCCACCACGGTGCAGCGAATCCACTTGACCAGCACCGCGCCATCGTAAGGCCACGGAACGTGGCGTCGGTCACGCTCCGGGAGAGTGCACCCGAGCGAGCGCCCCCGCGCGCGTGGGAGGATGGGCAACTGACCTGGACTGTCCGGCAGTTCGGGTGGAAGGCCCAGGAAGCGGGGAGGGAGATCTGGTGAACGGCCTCAACAAGGGCATCCGCAAGGTCGAGGTGGCGGTGAAGTGGGATCCCAGTCCCTCGGGCCAGACGCCCACGGACCTCGACCTCGTCGCGGCGACCTATCTGGCCACCGAGCCGCACGGAGACCCCGACTACGTGGTGCACTTCGACAGCCGCTCCCCCGACGGCACCATCAGTCTCGACCGCGACAGCAAGACCGGTCAGGGCTTCGGCTGGGACGAGGTCATGATCGTCGAACTGGGCCGGCTCGACAGGCGCTACGCGCGCGTGGTGGTCGGTGTGGCCATACAGCAGCGGACCGGCCGGAAGACCTTCGCGGACGCGCACAACCCCGCGCTGCGCGTCCGTGAGGGCTACACCGTCCTGGCCGAGGACGACTTCGGCGGCGTCCTCGGGGCCACGGCGGCAACGGTCGCGGAGTTCGTGCGCGACGACTCCGGAGAGTGGTCGTTCCAGCCGGGCGTCCGCGGCTACGACGAGGACCCGGCGTCCTTCGCCCGCGCCATGGGCCGGCGGCACGAGTCCTGACCCGCTCGGCACACACCAACGCGCACATCAACGCCGAGGGCGGTGGAGACGGGCATCCGGCTCCACCGCCCTG
Organism: Streptomyces sp. NPDC030840; assembly: GCF_055572015.1. Classification (NCBI taxonomy): domain Bacteria; kingdom Bacillati; phylum Actinomycetota; class Actinomycetes; order Kitasatosporales; family Streptomycetaceae; genus Streptomyces; species Streptomyces sp. NPDC030840. The sequence continues at coordinate 153,934 of NZ_JBVIEE010000013.1, forward strand.
GCGAACGACCGACGCGCCTCAGCGGGCGCCCGGGCTCAGCTGCAGCCGCTGGTCGAGCCGCAGCCCTCGCAGATGTAGCAGGAACCGGCCCGCTGCATCTTCGTGCCGCAGGAGAAGCAGAGCGGGGCGTCCGCCTGGATGCCCAGCTGCATCTCCACGAGTTCGGCGCTGGTGTGGGCCTGCTGCGGGGCGGGCTTGGCCGCCTCGATGCCCGCCCTGGGGGTGGCGATGGCCTTCAGCTCCTGCGCGCGGGGCGCCGACTGTGCCAGGCCCTCGACGTCGACGTCGTCCTCGTTCGGCTCGTAGGAGCCCGTCTCCAGGTGACGCTGGCGCTCCTCGGCGGAGTGGATGCCGAGCGCGGAGCGGGTCTCGAACGGCAGGAAGTCGAGCGCCAGTCGGCGGAAGATGTAGTCGACGATCGACTGCGCCATCCGCACGTCCGGGTCGTCCGTCATACCGGCCGGCTCGAAGCGCATGTTGGTGAACTTCGAGACGTACGTCTCCAGCGGCACGCCGTACTGCAGGCCGACGGAGACCGCGATGGAGAAGGCGTCCATCATGCCCGCGAGGGTCGAACCCTGCTTGGACATCTTCAGGAAGACCTCGCCCAGGCCGTCGTCCGGGTAGGAGTTGGCCGTCATGTAGCCCTCGGCGCCGCCGACGGTGAAGGACGTGGTGATACCGGGCCGGCCCTTCGGGAGACGCTTGCGGACCGGGCGGTACTCGACGACCTTCTCGACCGTCTCACGGATGGCCGCCTCGGTCTTCTCCGTGATCTCGGCCTTCTCCTTCTCCTTGGTCTTGGCGGAGAGGGGCTGGCCGACCTTGCAGTTGTCGCGGTAGATGGCGAGCGCCTTGACGCCCATCTTCCAGGCCTCGAAGTAGATCTCCTCGACCTCCTCGACGGTCGCCGACTCCGGCATGTTGACCGTCTTGGACAGGGCGCCGGAGATCCACGGCTGGATCGCGGCCATCATGCGGACGTGGCCCATCGGGGAGATGGCGCGCTCGCCCATGGCACAGTCGAAGACCTCGTAGTGCTCGGGCTTGAGGCCCGGGGCGTCGATCACATTGCCGTGGTCGGCGATGTGGGCGACGATCGCCTCGATCTGCTCTTCCTGGTAGCCCAGGCGGCGCAGGGCCTGCGGGACCGTGCCGTTGACGATCTGCATCGAGCCGCCGCCGACCAGCTTCTTGAACTTCACCAGCGCGAGGTCGGGCTCAAGGCCGGTGGTGTCGCAGGACATCGCGAGACCGATGGTGCCGGTCGGGGCGATGACCGAGGCCTGCGAGTTGCGGAAGCCGTTCTTCTCACCGAGGCGGAGCACGTCCTGCCAGGCCTCCGTGGCGGCGGCCCAGACCGGGGTGTCCAGGTCGTCCATGCGGACGGCCTCGGCGTTGGCGTCGGCGTGCTGCTTCATGACCCGCAGGTGGGGCTGCGCGTTGCGGGCGTAGCCGTCGTACGGGCCGACGACCGCGGCGAGTTCGGCGGAACGCTTGTACGACGTGCCGGTCATCAGGGAGGTGATGGCGCCGGCCAGGGCGCGGCCGCCGTCGGAGTCGTACGCGTGGCCGGTCGCCATCAGCAGGGCGCCGAGGTTGGCGTAGCCGATGCCGAGCTGGCGGAAGGCGCGGGTGTTCTCACCGATCTTCTGGGTCGGGAAGTCGGCGAAGCAGATGGAGATGTCCATCGCGGTGATGACGAGCTCGACGACCTTCGCGAAGCGCTCGACGTCGAAGGACTGGTTGCCCTTGCCGTCGTCCTTGAGGAACTTCATCAGGTTCAGCGAGGCGAGGTTGCAGGACGTGTTGTCCAGGTGCATGTACTCGCTGCAGGGGTTCGAGCCGTTGATGCGGCCGGACTCCGGGCACGTGTGCCAGTGGTTGATGGTGTCGTCGTACTGGATGCCGGGGTCGGCGCAGGCCCAGGCGGCCTCGGCCATCTTGCGGAACAGGGCCTTGGCCTCGACCTCTTCGATGACCTCGCCGGTCATCCGCGCGCGCAGACCGAACTTCCCGCCGGACTCGACGGCCTTCATGAACTCGTCGTTCACACGGACCGAGTTGTTGGCGTTCTGGTACTGGACGGAGGTGATGTCCTCGCCGCCCAGGTCCATGTCGAAGCCGGCGTCGCGCAGGGCGCGGATCTTCTCCTCCTCCTTCACCTTGGTCTCGATGAAGTCCTCGATGTCGGGGTGGTCGACGTCGAGGATGACCATCTTGGCGGCGCGGCGGGTGGCGCCGCCCGACTTGATCGTTCCTGCGGAGGCGTCGGCGCCGCGCATGAAGGAGACGGGACCGGAGGCGTTGCCACCGGAGGAGAGGAGCTCCTTGGAGGAGCGGATGCGGGAGAGGTTCAGGCCGGCGCCGGAGCCGCCCTTGAAGATCATGCCCTCTTCCTTGTACCAGTCGAGGATCGACTCCATGGAGTCGTCGACGGCCAGGATGAAGCAGGCGGAGACCTGCTGCGGCTGGGGTGTGCCGACGTTGAACCAGACAGGGCTGTTGAAGCTGAAGATCTGGTGCAGGAGGGCGTACGCCAGTTCGTGCTCGAAGATCTCGGCGTCGGCGGGCGAGGCGAAGTACTTGTAGTCCTCACCGGCCTTCCGGTACGTCTTCACGATGCGGTCGATGAGCTGCTTCAGGCTCACCTCGCGCTGGGGGGTGCCGACGGCACCTCGGAAGTACTTGCTGGTGACGATGTTGACCGCGTTCACCGACCAGAACTCGGGGAACTCGACGCCGCGCTGCTCGAAGTTGACCGAGCCGTCGCGCCAGTTGGTCATGACGACGTCACGGCTCGCCCACTCGACCTCGTCGTACGGGTGCACCCCGGGGCTGGTGTGGATGCGCTCGATACGCAGGCCCTTGCTCGCCTTGGTGCCCTTGGCACGGGAACTCCGTGCCGGACCGCTCGCCGTCTCTGTCATGCCGCCTCCCTGTACGGGCGAAAACGCCCTGAAGTGCCACTTTGTTCCTGTGACACGGTGTTCTGTCGTGCGTCGCGGCGCCGCTCACGCGGCCGTCCGCGACAGGTCCTGGTCGCCGCCGGCGGTCCGGTCCGCCGCCGATCGCCCGGTCCGGATAGTCCGTCCGGGCGGTCCGCCGTCAGCCGGCGGCGCGGGCGGGACGGGGGACGTCTCCGGTCCCCCCGGGCCCGCGCTCGGGTTCCCCACGCTCCTCGACTGCGTCCTTGCAGTCATCGCCGTCACCGGCTGGGCGCTTCCCCTGCTCTTCCCTGAGTTCCTCGATGGCCGCCTCGAAGTCCTCCAGCGAGTCGAACGCCCGGTACACCGAGGCGAATCGCAGGTAGGCGACGAGGTCGAGCTCCTGCAACGGGCCGAGTATGGCCAGCCCCACGTCGTGGGTGGTCAGCTCGGCGCTCCCCGTGGCCCGCACCGCCTCCTCGACCCGCTGGCCCAGCTGGGCGAGCGCGTCCTCGGTGACGGGCCGTCCCTGGCATGCCTTGCGCACACCATTGATGATCTTCGTTCGACTGAAGGGCTCGGTGACGCCCGACCGCTTGACCACCATCAGTGAACAGGTCTCCACCGTCGTGAACCGACGGGAACAGTCCGGGCACTGACGGCGCCTGCGGATCGACGTACCGTCATCGGTCGTACGGGAGTCGACGACGCGGCTGTCGGGGTGCCTGCAGAAAGGGCAATGCATAGAACTTCCAACCCCCTTTCACAGCAGACTCAATAGCCTCACGGGCCACTTGAACCCCCGCGAAGCAGCCCCAAGCATAGGCGATGATCGCGGGCCCGTAGACCCGGGGGACCACAACTTCTGGGCTGTCACCACAATCCAAGCACTACATGTAGGGCTTGGCACGTAAATCCGCCCACGCCGCGCGTGTCGCACACGTCAGGGCATGTGCCGCCGGGCCGTTCCGCCACGGGACGGACGGGGATACGGTGGGCGCCGCACGGGAGGGGGGCCGATGCCCGGTCGACGGGATGCCTGGTGGCAGACTGGCCCACGAAGCGGCAGGGGCCCACAAGGCCATCGCCCCGGAGGCGGACAGTACAGCAACGAGCGCTTCCGCCCGCCCGGAGCGGCGCCGGCCGACACGTCCGGGCATCTGACGCTCGCCATACACCCAGACTTCTGATCGCGTCAGGCAATCCGCGAATTTTCACTCGAACGTGTGTTTGGCGCAACCTTTCGAAAGCAACTACCGTTGTGCTGCACGGGAGACCATCGAGAGGGGCCGACGTGACCACCACCGCAGACAGTGCCGCCATCACTGCCCAGGACCGCTCCCAGGACCGATTCGAGCCGGTGCATGCGATGAACGAAGCCACGAACCACGAGGGACCCAAGAGGTCCCTGCCTGGGCGACCTCCAGGCATCCGGGCCGACAGCTCGGGTCTTACGGACCGGCAGCGCCGGGTCATCGAGGTCATCAGGGACTCCGTGCAGCGGCGTGGCTACCCGCCGTCGATGCGGGAGATCGGCCAGGCGGTCGGCCTCTCCAGCACGTCCTCGGTGGCACACCAGCTGATGGCCCTGGAGCGCAAGGGCTTCCTGCGCCGCGACCCGCACCGCCCGCGCGCGTACGAGGTCCGGGGCTCCGACCAGGCGTCGGCACAGCCCACGGACACGGCGGGCAAGCCGGCCGCGTCGTACGTCCCGCTCGTCGGCCGGATCGCCGCCGGTGGTCCGATCCTCGCCGAGGAGTCGGTGGAGGACGTGTTCCCGCTCCCGAGGCAGCTCGTCGGTGACGGTGAGCTGTTCGTACTCAAGGTCGTCGGTGACTCGATGATCGAGGCCGCCATTTGCGACGGTGACTGGGTGACGGTCCGCCGCCAGCCGGTCGCGGAGAACGGCGACATCGTGGCCGCCATGCTGGACGGCGAGGCCACGGTCAAGCGCTTCAAGCGCGAGGACGGCCACGTCTGGCTCCTCCCGCACAACGCGGCGTACGAGCCGATCCCTGGCGACGACGCGACCATCCTGGGCAAGGTGGTGGCGGTACTGCGGCGCGTGTGACCCCGCAGCGGGCGACGCACCGCCCATGATCCGGGCCCCGGAACCCCTGCGCCGGTTCCGGGGCCCTGCGCTGTCCGGCCCCGCTTACGGCTTCTTCCGCGACCATGGGGGTGGGGGGGTGTGCCCACCCCACCCCGGGGGGGGGAAAGAAAAACCACCCCTCCCCTCCCCCCCCCCCCCCCCGTACCCCCCCCCCCCCCCGGCAACCCCCTGCTCGCG
>NZ_JBVIEE010000013.1:159160-242374 GCF_055572015.1 Streptomyces sp. NPDC030840
CCTTTCTTGTTTTGTGGGGTTTTTGTTTTGTTCTCCTCTTCTGTTTTTTTTTCCAAGGGCGGGGGGGTGGGTTGGTCCCCCAGTCTGGGCGTGGTGGGGCAACCCCCCCACCCCCATGCTCATGCCCCTTCCGTCTGCCGGGCCTCTTCCGTCTGCTGGGCCGCCTTGTCGATGGCCGCGAGCGACTTCCGCACCTGGTTACGATCCGTCGTGTACCAGAAGTCGGGCAGTGACGCCTTCAGGTAGCTGCCGTAGCGGGCGGTGGCCAGCCGCTGGTCCAGTACGGCCACCACACCGCGGTCCCCCGAGGCGCGTACGAGACGGCCGGCGCCCTGGGCCATGAGCAGGGCCGCGTGGGTGGCGGCGACGGCCATGAAGCCATTGCCTCCCGCGTCCTCCACGGCCTTCTGGCGGGCACTCATCAGGGGATCGTCCGGCCGTGGGAAGGGAATCTTGTCCATGACGACGAGCTGGCAGCTGGGGCCGGGTACATCGACGCCCTGCCAGAGGGACAGGGTGCCGAAGAGGCACGTCCTGGGGTCGGCCGCGAAGTTCTTGATCAGTTCGCCGAGCGTCTCCTCGCCCTGCAGCAGGATCGGGAACTCGGGGATACGGACGCGCAGTTCCTCCGCCGCCAGCTGGGCCGCCCGCATCGACGAGAACAGGCCCAGCGTCCGCCCGCCCGCGGCCTGGATCAGCTCGGTCAGCTCGTCCAGCATGTCGGCGCGGTCACCGTCGCGCGCCGGGCGTGCCAGGTGCTTGGCGACGTACAGGATGCCCTGCTTGGGGTAGTCGAACGGCGACCCGACGTCGACACCCTTCCACTGCGGCAGATCCTCGCCCTCCACGCCCTCGGGCCCCAGACCCAGCGAGGCCCCCACGCCGTTGAAGTCGCCGCCGAGCTTCAGGGTCGCCGAGGTGAGGACCACCGACCGGTCCGTGAAGAGCTTCTCCCTGAGCAGGCCCGAGACGGACATGGGGGCCACACGCAGGGAGGCTCCGAAGCGGTCGTGGCGCTCGTACCAGACGACATCCCACTCGGAGCCGTTGCTGATCCGCTCGGCCACGTCGTGCACGCTCTCCACGGAGGCGAGCGCCTGCTTGCGGACCGCGTCCTCGTCCTGCACGGACTTGTCGCGTGTGCTGCCGAGGGCCGAGATCACTGTACGGGCGGCGTCGCGCAGCGCCATCAAGACGTATCCGAGGTCCTCCGGGATCTCCTCCAGGCGGCCGGGCAGGGCCAGCTCCATCAGCCGTTCGAAGCCCTCGGCCGCGGTCTGGAGCTGGTCGGCGGCCTTTTCGTTGACGAGCTTCGCGGCGCGGCGCACGGCCCGGTTGACCTGCCCCGGAGTGAGCTCGCCGGTGGCCACACCCGTCACCCGGGAGACCAGCTCGTGCGCCTCGTCGACGATCAGCACCTCGTGCTGCGGCAGCACCGGCGCTCCCTCGATGGCGTCGATCGCGAGCAGCGCGTGGTTGGTGACGACGACTTCGGACAGCTTGGCCCGTTCGCGCGCCATCTCGGCGAAGCACTCGGCTCCGTACGCGCACTTGGACGCACCGAGACACTCACGGGAGGACACCGAGACCTGGGACCAGGCGCGGTCGGAGACGCCCGGAGTGAGGTCGTCGCGGTCGCCGGTCTCGGTCTCCTGCGACCAGTCCCGCAGCCGGAGCAGGTCCTGCCCCAGCTTGCTGGTGGGCGCGGCCGCCTCGAACTGGTCGAACAGGCCCTCCTCCTCGTCCTGGGGCGCACCCTCGTGCAGACGGTGCAGGCACAGGTAGTTCGACCGGCCCTTGAGCATCGCGAACTCGGGGCGGCGGCGCAGCAGGGGGTGCAGCGCCTCGACGGTGCGCGGCAGGTCCCGCTCGACGAGCTGGCGCTGCAGCGCCAGGGTGGCCGTCGCCACGACGACCCGGTCCCCGTGCGCGAGCGCGGGCACCAGATAGCCCAGCGACTTTCCGGTGCCGGTGCCGGCCTGCACCAGCAGGTGTGAGCCGTCGTCGATGGCCTCCTCGACGGCTTGGGCCATGGTCACCTGGCCGGGGCGCTCCGTACCGCCGACGGCGGTGACGGCAGCATGCAGGAGTTCGGGGAGTGAGGGCTTCGTCATAGCGCGACCACCCTACGGCCCCACACTGACACGTGGGCCGCCATGGCAGGGATGAGGGGTGTGATCAGGACGGTCTTCTGGTGCATGGGAGGCCTACAGAAGGTCGCGCAGGGAACGGTCACGGACCATGAGGGCGGCTCGTTTGTCGGGCAGGTCGACCTCGGCGGAGAACCGGAATCCGGCACTCAGGAACGCGGCGACGGAGGGGATGTTGCGGAGGTCGGGTTCCGCGATGACACGGGCGCAGGAGGGCCGCTTGTCCAGGACCAGGTCGGCCAGGGCTCGGAGCAGGGCGGTTCCCAGGCCGCGCCCACGGTCGGCGACCCCACCGATGACGAGATGGACACCCGTGTCGTGCGGGCGGGCGGGGTAGTGGCGGGCCAGGGGGTCGAGATCGGCGCGGTAGACCTCCCAGTAGCTCATCGGTGTGCCGTCCAGCAGACCGAGACACGGAACGCTGCGTCCGTCCCCGTCCAGCTGGCGGCGCAGATGCCGCTCTGTCACGGACGGTGGTCCGGCGAGTCGCCAGAAGGCGGCCACGGCGGGGTCGTTCATCCAGCGGCTGATCAGCGGGAGATCCCGCTCGACGCGAACGGGGACGAGGTGCAGGACGCCCACCGGGGTGGCGGTCGGCCCCCAGTCGGCGAGGCGGTCGAGCAGGTCGCGGGCCGTGGGGTCACCGGCCGTGGCGGCGTCGGCCGCGAACTCTCCGGCCGCGCGTGTCTCCGCGCGGCCCTCTCCCCCCTGCCCCCCGTCTTCGACCAGTCCCCCACCGTGCTTCCCGGCCTCCTCCGCCAGGAACGCGACGAACTCGTCGGGCAGGCGCAGGTCCAGAGTGTCCTCGGTGTCGTCTGGGGTCGCGGTTGCGGCGGTCTGAGACCGGTCTGCGGTGTCGGCGTCGGCGCTCGCGTCGGTGGGAGGCACGGCGACGCTCCTCTCAGGAGGGGGGTGGGTCATGGTCCTCAGGTGCGAAGGGGATTGGCGATGGTGACGTAGACGGACTGGGTGTCGACCGGGCCGACGAGTTCGTCGAGGCCGTGCAGCCGGGTCAGCAGGTTGGCCTTGCAGCGCAGGACCGGTGAGTCGAGGAGCAGGGCGGGCAGGGAGGTGCGCAGCCGGGCGGGCCCGGTGGCGGCACGGATCAGGAAGCGGCGGAAGGCGGCGAGCAGCAGCCGTTCGTCCGCGAGGCGCTGGGAGCCGAAGGCGCCGATGAGCCCGAACACGTTGTTGACGGCGAGGTAGTACGCGAAGCGTTCGTCGGTGACCTCGTCGGAGACGAACGTGTCGCTGAGCTCACCGATGCCGGGCAACCGGGCGTCGAGTTCGGCTCGGCGGGACGCGCGGAAGTAGTAGCCCTGGTTGTCGCGGTAGCGGCCGCCCCTGGGCCAGCCCTCGGCGTCCAGCAGGAGCAGGGTGTTCTGCTGGTGGGCCTCCAGGGCGATACCGGCCTCGCTGTCGAGCCACAGCACAGGGCGCACGACCTGTTCCAGGTAGCGCAGGAACCACTCGGCGGCGACGGCCTGGCGGGGGCGGCCGGTGCGGCCGGCGAGACGGATGATGACGTCGCCGAGCCTGGAGCACGGGCGTGGGCCGGCCGGAGACCGGCGACCGGGGGCCGGAGACGGACGGGGGCCGGCCGGGGACGGGCGTGGGGCGACGAGGCCGGCGACGCAGGACACGTCGTCCGCCGGGTCGAACGGGTTGTGCCGGATCACCACGTCCAGGCCGGGCACGGACCGGCCGTCCGGTCCGGTGACCGCGAGCCAGGCCGGGTCGCGGACGATGTCGAAGCCGGGGTGGGCCTGTCGCCACTGCCTGGCCAGGCCGGTGCGCAGGAGGCGGTGGACCTCGACTCCGCGGTGGAGTTCCTTGCGGAGGTTCTCACGACGGGAGTTGGTGATGCGCAGGCCCAGCGACAGCTTGAGCATCGCGGGGGCGCCGGAACGGTAGACGGTGCGCACGGAGGACGTGGGGTGCCAGGGAGGGCCGAGCGGGCCGAGGTGCTGGAGGAGCCCCGCGTCCAGCAGCGCCTCGGTGTCCGGGCGGTGCTGGATCTCGCGCAGCTGCCAGGGGTGCACCGGCAGGGCGGCGTGCCCCTCGGGCAGGGGCAGCCCGGGGCCGGCCAGCCGTGCGGTCAGCTGCTCGGCGGGAACGAGGCGGCCGCGCTCCGTCCATGCCGAGTCGGCCGCCAGGGCGGACGGGGCGACCGCGATCCAGTGCAGCGGGAAGGACCCACGCGACTCCGGCGAGTAGAGCCGCGCCTCCCCTTCGGAGAGCCCTTCACGGCTCTTGGGGGTGGGGTGCAGGGGGTGGCCGAGCACGAGTGCCTGTTCGGCGGTGAGGAAGAGGTCGCGTGTGCCGGTGGCAACGTCGGGGTTGTCGGGACCATCGGGATCGTCGCGCCGGTCGCTGATGAACACAGCGGTGCGCCGGAGCGAGTCGGTGACCCGGCCGACGAGGTCGGCCCCTTCCCGGTGGCCGGGAGCGGCCTCCCTGGCCAGCAGGGCTGCCAAAGTCGCCGCGTCGACCGGGGGCGCGGTGTCGGGGGCACCGGCCAGGCGGGGAGGACCGAAGCGGTGCCAGCCCGTGGGGGACCAGTAGGAGACGGGAGCGAGAAGGGCCGTGCCGGTGGCGGGAAAGGGGATGCGGAGGGTGGCGTCGTCGGGGGCCGGGGCATCGTGTTCCCGTGCCCAGCAGCGCAGCAGGTTCTCGACGGCGGCGGCCTGGGCCGCGGTGTGGGGGTCGGGGTGGTCGAGCGGATCGTCGGTGGCGGCGCGCGGCCGTTCGTCTTCCTGTCCGCCGCCCTTCTGCGGGGGGACCTGGGGGGCGGCTTCGGCGCCTCGCGCGTGGGGGCGGGTGCGGGCGTCGGGCAGGGGGTTCGCGTTCACGGGCTCCTCGTGAGGTTGTCGCGGATGGCTGCGCGAGGGGGTCATGCCGGTGCGTCGTGCGTCACCGTGCTCCGCCTCCATCCCGCTCGCCTTCTCCGCGGGCCACCGCCCGCACGGCGTCCGTGAGGCGGTCGAGTACGGCGTCGGCCTGTTCGTCCGTGAGGGTCAGCGGTGGGAGGAGGCGTACGACGCTGGCGTGCCGACCGCCCAGTTCCACGATCAGCCCTCGTCGCAGGCACTCCCGCTGGACCGCGGAGGCCAGTTCCGGTGCGGGTGTGCGGTCCGTCGTGCCCTCCGGGTCCACCAGTTCGACGCCGATCATCAGGCCCCGGCCGCGGACGTCTCCGACGCAAGCGAACTCGTCGGTCAGGGAGCCGAGTTGGGTGAGCATGCGGGTGCCCAGGGTCTCCGCGTGCTCGGCGAGGCGGTTCTCGCGGACGTGGGCGAGGGTGGCCGTGCCGGCGGCCATCGCGAGCTGGTTGCCGCGGAAGGTGCCCGCGTGGTCGCCGGGGCGCCAGACGTCGAGGTCGTCGCGGTAGACGACGACGGCCAGCGGGAGGCTGCCCCCGATGGCCTTGGACAGGACCATGACGTCCGGCACGACGCCGCTGTGCTCCACCGCCCAGAAGCGGCCGGTGCGGCCCACCCCCGTCTGGACCTCGTCCGCGATCAGCGGGATGGAGCGGGCGGCCGTGATCTCCCGCATGCGGCGCATCCAGCTGTCCGGTGCGGGGATCACGCCGCCCTCGCCCTGGACCGGTTCGAGGATCATCCCGGCGGGCCGCGGCACGCCGGACCCGGTGTCGTCGAGGAGGGACTCGGTCCAGCGGGCCGCGAGTTCGGCGCCCCGCTCGCCGCCGACACCGAACGGGCAGCGGTAGTCCTGGGGGTAGGGCAGGCGCGCGACCCGTACGTCGGCGGCTCCCCCGGATGCTTCGAGCGCGCCCTTGGTCATTCCGTGGTAGGCGCCGGTGAAGGCCAGCATTCCGGTACGGCCGGTCGCGGTGTGCACCAGTTTGAAGGCCGCCTCGACCGCGTCCGTGCCGGCCGGACCGCAGAACTGCACCCGCGCGCGGTCGGCGAGCCCGGACGGCAGGGTGCGGAACAGCTCGGTGGTGAAGGCGTCCTTGACGGGGGTGGCCAGATCGAGGACGTGCAGCGGGGCGCCCGAGTCGAGCACCCTGCGGATCGCCTCCAGCACGACCGGGTGGTTGTGGCCGAGGGCGAGGGCGCCCGCGCCGGAGAGGCAGTCGAGGTAGCGGCGCCCGTCGGCACCCTCGATCGTCAGTCCGCGGGCCCGTACGGGAACGATCGGCAGGGCGCGCGCATAGGTGCGCGCCGCGGACTCACGCGCCGACTGCCGCCGCAGGATCCCCTCGTGCGTCGCGCGCGCCCCCTCGGCAGCACACCCCACGGACTCGGTCACAGCCACGACGGTTCCTCCGCTCCCCAGAGGCGAGTTGGCGAGGGCCGGCGACACCGGCAGGCCCCCTCACGTACCAACGACGCGGGCCGCGAGGGGAAGCGGGTAAGCCGAAGATCCACTCCGTGATGGAACCGTTGCCGTTCCCCCGGATGTCCCCCACAGCGACCGCATAGTGTGTGGTGCCGTTCAGCGGCGCCGCGCCGATCGCGGCCGGCCGGCGCCGGCGGGTCCGTGCCGGGAGAGAGCACATCGGCGGATCCGCACCAAGCCGGCGGGCGGTGGCGTACGAAGACAAGGACGTACGCGACCGTACGCGGCCGCTCCGGCGGCACAGAGTTGTCACACGCCCAGGGGGAGTTCAGACCATGCGACCCATACGCCCGTTCCTCGCCGCTCGTCGAGTCAGGGACGGGCGCCGCAGAGGCTTCCCCGCGCTCGCCGCCGCCGGTCTCGCCACGGCTCTCGCGCTGACCGCCACCGCCTGCGGCCCGGAGGACGACGGGGCGAACGCGCAGGCGTCCGCGTCCCAGGGCTCCTCCGACGGCGACGGCAGGATCCGGATCCCGGACGACATCAGGGACAAGCTCAAAGAGCACGGGATCGACATCGACAAGTGGAAGAACGGCGCCTGGAAGAACTGGGACAAGGACGACTGGCTGCGCGAGGCCGAGGACTTCGTCAACCCGATCATCAAGGACCTGTGGGACCCGGACCGGATGCGGGAGGCCCGGGAGCCGGAGAAGGAGGTCGACGAGAACGACCTCTCCGGTGACCAGGGCGTCACCGACCCGACGCCGGAGGCCGTGAAGGCGCGGGCCGTGCCGGCCGGCTACCACGACAACGTGCCCGAGGCGGGCAAGGTGTTCTTCGACGGGCCCCAGGGCACGATGGTCTGCTCGGCGACGGTCGTCGAGGACCCGGCCAACCCCGGCAAGTCGAACCTCGTGTGGACCGCGGGCCACTGTGTGCACGCCGGCAAGTCGGGCGGCTGGTACCGCAACATCGCCTTCGTGCCGTCGTACAACGACAGCGCGAAGAAGGCGGCCGAGCTGGCGACCGCCACCAAGGAGGAGGTCGCTCCCTACGGCGTCTGGTGGGGCGACGGGGCGCGGACCTCGGACCAGTGGATCGCGCAGGGCGGGAAGACGGGCGGCGACGGCGCGCCGTACGACTTCGCGGTCATCCATGTGACGCCGGAGGACGGTGGCGACGGCAAGTCGCTGGAGGAGACGGTCGGTTCGGCACTTCCGGTGGACTTCGACGCGCCCGCGGTTCCGCAGGTGAGGAGCATCACGGCGACGGGGTACCCGGCGGCGGCGCCGTTCGACGGCGAGACGATGTACCAGTGCACGGACAAGCCGGGGCGGCTGTCGCTGCTGAAGTCCGACCCGACGATGTACCGCATCGGCTGCACCATGACCGGCGGGTCGTCGGGGGGCGGCTGGGTGGCGGCCGGCTCGGACGGCAGGCCCGCGCTCGTCTCCAACACCTCGATCGGTCCGGTGAGCGGCGGGTGGCTGGCGGGGCCGCGGTTGGGTGAGGAGGCCCAGAGCGTGTACGAGAGCGTGAGCCGGGAGTTCGCCGGGCAGTGACGGCTCGGTGAGCGGTGCCGTCGGCTGACGTGGCGTTGGTTTCGCCGCCCGCCGCCCCTGCCCGTCCCATCCTGTCCCTGGGGGCTGCGCCCCCAGACCCCGCTTATCGGCCTTCGGCCTCGTCCTCAAACGCCGGACGGACTGAAAGACCAAGCCCCGGCCGGGGGAAAATCAGCCCCTTGGGGGCACCTCATCCCAGCGGTAGCTGGGGGAGTTTGAGGAGCGGGGTCCGGGGCGGAACCCCGGGGATGGGACGGGTAGGGGCGGCGAGGGAGAGAAAAGCCAGGTGGGCGGCAGTCAGGCGGAGGGTGGGAAGAAGGCCCGCCCCTTACCCAGGGGCGGGCCTTCACCGTTGTGCGGTACCGCGCGTCAGGCCAGCGACGCCGGAGCGTACGGTGCCAGCTCCGCCGCCAGTTCCTCGTGGACCCGGGCCTTGAGCAGGGTGCCCTCCGGGGTGTGCTCCTCGGAGATCACCTCGCCCTCGGTGTGGGCGCGGGCGATCAGCTTGCCCAGCGTGTACGGCACGAGCGCCTCGATCTCGACCGAGGGACGGGGCAGCTCGTGGTCGATGAGCGCGAGCAGCTCGTCGATGCCCTTGCCCGTGCGGGCCGAGACAGCGATGGCCCGCTTCTCGATCCGCAGCAGCCGCTGGAGCGTCAGCGGGTCGGCCGCGTCCGCCTTGTTGATCACGACGATCTCCGGCACGTCGGTGGCTCCGACGTCCCTGATCACCTCGCGCACGGCGGCGAGCTGCTCCTCCGGCATCGGGTGCGATCCGTCGACCACGTGCAGGATCAGGTCGGAGTCGCCGACCTCCTCCATCGTGGAGCGGAACGCCTCGACCAGGTGGTGCGGCAGGTGGCGTACGAAGCCGACGGTGTCCGCCAGCGTGTAGTGCCGCCCGCCCGGGGTCTCGGCCCGGCGCACGGTCGGGTCGAGGGTCGCGAACAGCGCGTTCTCGACCAGGACGCCCGCGCCCGTGAGGCGGTTGAGCAGGGAGGACTTGCCCGCGTTGGTGTAGCCGGCGATGGCGACCGAGGGCATCTTGTGGCGCTTGCGCACCTGGCGCTGGATGTCGCGGCCGGTCTTCATCTCCGCGATCTCCCGGCGCATCTTCGCCATCTTCTCGCGGATGCGGCGCCGGTCCGTCTCGATCTTGGTCTCACCGGGACCACGGGTGGCGAGCCCGCCGCCCTTGCCGCCGCCCATCTGCCGGGACAGCGACTGACCCCAGCCTCGCAGCCTCGGCAGCATGTACTGCATCTGCGCGAGCGCGACCTGCGCCTTGCCCTCGCGGGACTTGGCGTGCTGGGCGAAGATGTCGAGGATCAGGGCCGTACGGTCGATGACCTTGACCTTGACGACGTCTTCGAGGTGGATGAGCTGGCCGGGGCTGAGCTCACCGTCGCAGATGACGGTGTCGGCGCCGGTCTCCAGGACGATGTCCCGCAGCTCCTCGGCCTTGCCGGAGCCGATGTACGTGGCCGCGTCCGGCTTGTCGCGGCGCTGGATCACGCCGTCGAGCACCAGGGCGCCCGCGGTCTCGGCCAGGGCGGCCAGCTCGGCCAGCGAGTTCTCCGCGTCCTGCACCGTTCCCGATGTCCAGACGCCGACGAGGACGACGCGCTCCAGGCGGAGCTGGCGGTACTCGACCTCGGTGACGTCCTCGAGCTCGGTGGAGAGGCCCACGACGCGGCGCAGGGCCGCGCGGTCGGAGCGGTCGAACTGGTCGCCGTCCCTTTCTCCGTCGATCTCGTGGCTCCAGGCGACGTCCTCTTCCATCAGGGCATCGGCCCGAAGACCTTCGGTGTAGTTCTGCGCGAGGGCGCGCTGCGCGGCCTGGGAAGGGGAAGAAGAGGAGGTCATTGGATCCTTACGTTGATGGGATGCGGATGCGGCGACGGGCTGTGCTTCCTCCGCCGCTTCCGACGGGCCTGTTCCGTCATGGGGAACAACGTCCGGGTACCCCCGGAGATTCCCGTGGACCGCCCCGAGGAGCCGGGCCGCGCCGCTGACGGAGAAGATGGTCGCACGACACGGCTCGTCTCGTCACTTGGGTTATTCCCGGCTCGTCGCCCCGGTTACTCCCGGCTCGTCACCCGGCTTGTTCCCAAGTTCGCCGCCCGGCACCATCCGGGCTCCTCACCTGGTCATTTGTCCGCGGGTTCCGGCTTCCAGCCCGGGTGGCCCGGCATCGGCGGGGTCTTCTTGCCGTAGAGCCAGGCGCGGAAGAACCCGCTCAGGTCGCGTCCGGCGGTGCGGGAGGCGAGTTCCTGGAAGTCGTCCGTGCCGGCGACCCCGTCGCGGTGGACGGTCACCCAGGTGCGCTCCAGGCGGTCGAAGGCCGGGCGGCCGATCTCCTGTCGCAGGGCGTAGAGGAAGAGTGCTGCTCCGTCGTAGACGACGGGGCGGAAGATGCCGGTCTTC
The DNA here is from genome assembly GCF_055572015.1 of Streptomyces sp. NPDC030840. Lineage (NCBI taxonomy): Bacteria > Bacillati > Actinomycetota > Actinomycetes > Kitasatosporales > Streptomycetaceae > Streptomyces > Streptomyces sp. NPDC030840. The sequence continues at coordinate 169,608 of NZ_JBVIEE010000013.1, forward strand.
TGGCCGGGACCGGGTGCCTTGGGTTCCGCCGGCGGGCCCCCGGCGGACCGCCAGCGGTCGGAGGCGCCGTAGGCGGCCTTCATACGGGTCTGCAGGGACCGGCCGGCCTTCTCCTCGGCGTACAGGGCCTCGTACCAGGTGGCGTGTCCTTCGTTGAGCCACAGGTCGGACCAGGTGCGCGGGCTGACGCTGTTGCCGAACCACTGGTGGGCCAGCTCGTGCACCATGATCGACTCGACGTACCACTTGGGGTACTCCGGACGGGTGAAAAGCTCTCTCTCGAACAGGGAGAGGGTCTGTGTCTCCAGCTCGAAGCCGGTCCGGGCGTCGGCGATCAGCATGCCGTACGTCTCGAAGGGGTACGCGCCGACCTTCCGTTCCATCCAGCGGATCTGGGCGGGGGTCTTCCTTAGCCAGGGGCCCAGCGTGCCCCGGTCCTTCGCGGGGACGACGTCGCGCAGGGGCAGGCCGTGCGGTCCGGTGCGGCGCAGGACGGTGGAGCGGCCGATGGACACCTGGGTGAGTTCGGTCGCCATGGGGTGCGCGGTGCGGTACGTCCAGGTGGTGGCCCCGGGGGCGCGGCGCACGCTCACCGGCAGGCCGTTGGCCACGGCCGTGTGGCCCCGGGGCGCGGTGACCCGGATGGTGAACAGGGCCTTGTCCGAGGGGTGGTCGTTGCAGGGGAACACCAGGTGGGCGGCGTCGGCCTGGTTGGCCATCGCGAGGCCGTCCGCTGTGCGCACCCAGCCGCCCTCCTTGCCCTCGGCGTACGTGGGGTCACTGGTGTGGCGCACGGTGATCCGCAGGGGGCGGTTCACGGGGAGCGGCGTCCTTGGGGTGAGGACGAGGTCCTCGCCGGCGCCGGTGAAGGCCGCGGGCGCGCCGTTGACCTCCACGGACCGGACCGTTCCGTGCGCGAAGTCGAGGTTGACGTGCTCCAGGGGCGCGGTCGTCCGGGCGTCGATGGTGGTGACGGCCGTGAGCGGTTGGCGGTTGGTTCCGGGGTAGGTGAAGGCGAGGTCGTACGACCGGACGTCGTACCCGGGGTTGCCGAGGTGGGGGAAGAGGCGGTCGCCCACGCCGAGGGGCACGGCCGGCGAGGGGACGCCCGCGGCGATCAGGCAGACGGAGACGGCGGGGGTGAGCAGCGCGGCCTTGGCACGACGGGCTCTGACACGGGCGGTGAGCGGCATGAACCACCGCTACCAGCGCTCCTGCCGCCCTACGGCGACGGCGCGCGGCGGGCCCACTCGAACGGCGGTCCGCTCGAACGGCGGGCCTCTCCCCGCCGCCGCTACTGCGTGGCCGAAGCCTGGTGCTGGGTGCGGCCCACGTCGTAGACGCCCGCCACGTTCCGCATCGCGCGCATCAGCGCGGGGAGGTGGGCGGCGTCCGGGAGCTGGAGGGTGTACGTGTGGCGGACGCGCTGCTGGGCCGGGGGTTCGACGGTGGCGGAGATGATCCCGACGCCCTCCAGGGCGATGGCCTCGGTGAGGTCGGCCAGGAGGTGGGGCCGCTGGAAGGATTCGGCGACCAGCGTGACCCGGCACTCGGTGGTGTCGCCCCAGCGCACACCGACCTCCGCGCGCCCCGCGCTCTTCATCCGCTCCACTCCGGCGCACTCCACGCGGTGGACGGTGACCACTCCCCCGCGTACGGCGAAGCCGGTGACCTCGTCGGGCGGTACGGGCGTACAGCAGCCGGCGAGCCGTACGCTCGCGCCGGGCTGGTCCACGGCGACGCTGGAGGAGGCCGAGCGGGCGGCGGGCGTGTCGGGGGCCGGCCGGGCGGAGGGGGCGTCACCGGCGGGACGGCCCTCGGCGGCGTTGCTCTCACCGCCCGCCTCGTCGGCGGACGACGGGTGGGTGGCGAGCCAGCGCTGGATGGCGATGCGCGCGGCGGGCGTGTGGGCGTGCTCCAGCCACTCCCGGGAGGGCTCGGAGGCCGGGTCCTGGCCCATGAGCAGCTGGACGGTGTCGCCGTCCTTCAGGACCGTACTCAGTGTCGCCAGGCGTCCGTTGACGCGGGCCCCGATGCAGGCGTGGGCGTCCTCGCCGTACTGGGCGTACGCGGCGTCCACGCAGCTCGCGCCCTCCGGGAGACCCAGCGTGCCCCCGTCGGGCCGGAAGACGGTGATCTCGCGGTCCTGGGCGAGGTCCTCGCGCAGCGTGGACCAGAAGATGTCGGTGTCCGGGGCGGCCTCCTGCCAGTCGAGGAGCCGGGACAGCCAGCCGGGTCGGGTCGGGTCGACGCGCTCGCCGTCGCTGTCGGACTGCTCCTCCGCGGGAGAGGCATAGGGATTGCCCAGCGCGATGACCCCGGCCTCGGCGACCTTGTGCATCTGGTGCGTGCGGATGAGGACTTCGGCGACCTCGCCGTCCGCGCGCGCGACCGCCGTGTGCAGCGACTGGTAGAGGTTGAACTTCGGTACGGCGATGAAGTCCTTGAACTCCGAGACGACCGGCGTGAGGCAGGTGTGCAGTTCGCCGAGGACCGCGTAGCAGTCGGCGTCCTCGTTGACGAGGACGAGGAGACGCCCGAAGTCGGCGCCGCGCAGGGGACCGCGCTTGCGCGAGACGCGGTGCACGGAGAGGAAGTGCCGTGGGCGGATGACGACTTCGGCCTGGATGCCGGCCTCGCGCAGCACTCCGCGCACCTCTTCGGCGATCTCGGCGAGCGGGTCGCCCCCGTGTGCCGCGTTGTCGGCGATCAGCTCGCGGGTGTGCTCGTACTCCTCGGGGTGGAGGATCGAGAAGACCAGGTCCTCGAGTTCGGTCTTGAGCGCCTGGACGCCGAGCCGTTCGGCGAGCGGGATCAGCACGTCCCTGGTCACCTTGGCGATGCGCTCCTGTTTCTCGGGGCGCATCACGCCCAGGGTGCGCATGTTGTGGAGCCGGTCGGCCAGTTTGATCGACATCACGCGGACGTCGTTGCCGGTGGCGACGAGCATCTTGCGGAAGGTCTCGGGTTCGGCGGCGGCCCCGTAGTCGACCTTCTCCAGCTTGGTGACGCCGTCGACGAGGTAGCGGACCTCCTCGCCGAACTCCGTGCCGACCTGATCAAGCGTCACATCGGTGTCCTCGACGGTGTCGTGGAGGAGGGAGGCCGTCAAGGTCGTGGTCTCCGCGCCGAGTTCGGCGAGGATCAGCGTCACGGCGAGCGGGTGCGTGATGTAGGGCTCACCGCTCTTGCGCATCTGGCCGCGGTGCGAGGACTCGGCCAACACGTAGGCACGGCGCAGGGGTTCGAGGTCGGCGTCCGGGTGATGGGCGCGGTGGGCCTCGACCACATGGCTGATGGCGTCGGGGAGCCGGTCCCGGGTCGCGGGGCCGAGCAGCGCGGCGCGGCCGAGTCGGCGCAGGTCGATGCGGGGGCGGCCCTTCCTGCGGTGGGCCGGTGGCCCCGCCTGCTCGTGCGTGCTCCCCCGCTCGCGCGCACCCGGGTGTGGGGAAGGGGGCGTCACAGGGGCGGGCGTGAGAGGGTTCGTGGCCTCCGCACTCATGGGCACCTCCGGCAGCGTCGACCGGCGGACGGACACCCCTTGGCGTACGGCGGCTCGGGGTGCGGCGTGGTTTCCCCGTCCGTGCCGGTGCTTGATGCTATCGAGCCCACCACGTGCGACTGACCGCCTCCCGCCGAGCGTGAAACGGATCACCCATTCGAGCGACGATTCGGAGGTTTACGATTTCGAGCCACAGGTAGGGCAGTTGCCGTGGAATCGAACCTGTGCGCACCGCCGAGGGTGCGGCATCGCAGCCCCAGAGGCACCCAGCACTGCGATCCCCAGCCTGACCGCACCTCAACTCGCGTCTGTTTCCAGCCAGTCGGCGTCGATCTCGCCTTCGGCGACGATCACCGCGGGGCCTGTCATCTCGATCTCGCCGTCGGGGCGCTCGGTGATGACGAGCGTTCCGCCGGGGACGTCGACGGTGTACGTGGCCGGGGTGCCCGTGACGGCCGGGTCGGCGCCGTCGCGGCGGGCGGCCGCCACGGCGACGGCGCACGCGCCCGTGCCGCACGAGCGGGTCTCGCCGGAGCCTCGTTCGTGGACGCGCATCGCGACGTGGGCCGGGCCGCGGTCGACCACGAACTCGACGTTGACCCCGTCGGGGTAGGCGGAGGCCGGGCGATACGGCGGCGCGCTGTACAGGTCGCCGGCGTCCGCGAGGTCGTCGACGAAGGCCACGGCGTGCGGGTTGCCCATGTTCACGTTGCGCGCGGGCCAGCTGCGCTCGCCGACGCTCACGGTGACGTCCCCTTCGGGGAGTCGCGCCCTGCCCATGCCGACGGTGACGTCACCGTCCTTGGCGATGTGCACGGTCTTCACGCCCGCGCGCGTGGCGATCGCGAGGTCTCCCTCGGTCACGTGTCCGGCGCGCTGGAGGTAGCGCGCGAAGACCCGTACCCCGTTGCCGCACATCTCCGCGACCGAGCCGTCGCCGTTGCGGTAGTCCATGAACCACTCCGCCTCGGCCGCCATCGCCTTCGCCTCGGGGTGGGCGGCGGACCGCACGACGTGCAGCAGGCCGTCCCCGCCCAGCCCCGCGCGCCGGTCGCACAGGGCGGCCACGGATGCCGGGGGCAGGTCGATGGCGTTGTCCGGGTCCGGGATGATCACGAAGTCGTTCTCGGTCCCGTGGCCCTTGAGGAAGGCGATCCGCGTGCTCATTCCTCGATCGTACGGGAGCGCTCCGCTGGGGAGGCCGATGGGAGAGTGCGGGGCCGTGGTTCTGCAGGGCCGTGGCTCAGTGCGGGGCCGTTGGTGCTGGTCGCGCGGTTCCCCGCGCCCCTTAACGGGGCGCGGTCAGCGGAGGCGGGCGACTCGCCAGACGGCCAGGGCCACCACCGCGAGCACGATCACCGCGTAGCCGAGGACCACCCGCCAGTCGGGGCGGCGTCCGGATCCGCGCTGCGGCAGTCCGGGAAAGGTGGAGCCGACGCGGCGGGCGGCCATCATGCCCCAGCCGGCGGCGCACGAGCAGATCAGCAGACCGAGCATGGCGACCACGGCGCCGCCGTCGCCGAACTCGAAGGCGAGCGGGAAGGCGAACATCAGCGAGCCCAGCGCGGCCAGGGCGACGATGGGGGCGAGCTGCCAGATCCGCAGCCGGCGCTGGGGCCGGAGCTCGACCTCGACCTCGGGGCCGGCGGACATCTCCTCCGGTTCCGGTCCGTCGTCGGTCACGCCGCCCGGAGCCTGCTCGTCCGGGCCGTCCGAGCTGAGGGAATCCCCGTCCGGGCTCAAGCGGTACGCCTCCAGGGCCTGCTGTTCCCCGTTCTCCGCGGTCTCGTACTCCGCGCCTTGCGCGGTGTTGCGAGGGCCGGCCTCCATCGCCACGCGCCCTCCCAACTAGGACTCCACTTGGTCGATCGAAGCTCGATGATGGCACGCTCCCGGAGGCCCGGATGGCGGCCGGTGCGTCCCGATGCCAGGACGTGATCAGGCTGTAACCGGTCGTTCGACGAACGAGAGGGCGAGCTCCGGAAGTTCCGCGCGATCGGCGACTCCTCCCTTGAGCCAATGCACCCTGGGGTCCCGCCTGAACCATGAATCCTGGCGGCGCGCGAAGCGTTTGGTGGCACGCACGGTCTCGGCGCGCGCTTCGTCCTCGGTGCACTCGCCGGACAGGGCGGCGAGTACCTGCTGGTAGCCGAGCGCGCGTGACGCCGTACGCCCCTCGCGCAACCCCTGCGCCTCCAGTGCACGCACCTCGTCGACGAGCCCGGCGTCCCACATGCGGTCGACCCGGCGTGCGATGCGCTCGTCGAGTTCGGGGCGGCAGACGTCGACACCGATCTGGATCGTGTCGTAGACCGAGTCGTGGCCCGGGAGGTTGGCGGTGAAGGGCTTGCCCGTGATCTCGATGACCTCCAGGGCCCGGACGATACGGCGGCCGTTGCTGGGCAGGATCGCGTGGGCCGCCTCGGGATCGGCGGCGGCCAGGCGGGCGTGCAGGGCGCCGGAGCCGCGCAGGGTGAGCTCCTCCTCCAGGCGGGCGCGGACCTCGGGGTCGGTGCCGGGGAACTCCAGGTTGTCGACGGCCCCGCGGACGTACAGCCCGGAGCCGCCCACCAGGATGGGCCAGCGGCCCTCGGCGAGCAGGGCGTCGATGCGCGCGCGGGCGAGCCGCTGGTACTCGGCGACGCTGGCCGTGACCGTCACGTCCCAGATGTCCAGGAGGTGATGGGGGATGCCGCCGCGCTCCTCGGGCGTCAGCTTGGCGGTGCCGATGTCCATCCCCCGGTACAGCTGCATCGAGTCGGCGTTGACGATCTCTCCGCCCAGGCGCTGGGCGAGGAAGACGCCGAGATCGGACTTTCCCGCGGCGGTGGGTCCGACGACGGCGATGACACGGGGGACGGGGGATGCGCTACTCACCGCCCCAGTCTCGCAAACGTCGGGGCCCGCCCTCGAACGAGTTACGTGACGCCACGAGGAGGGGGTCGTTGCCTGTTGCGAGGTTCGGACCGCCGGTCGCGAGTACCGGTGACCCGGGCGACGCAATCGGACGCACCGGGCGACGCGGGATTTCGCCCGCACGAGTAACGTTGGAGTGGATATGGGCGTTTTTGCACGATTTTTGCGGAGGTCGAAGGCTGCGGAGGAGGCGTCAACCGCCGACACACGGGTCGACACGACGGCGGGGACCCAGGCCGCTGGCGCGGAGGGGGCCGACGAGGCGAAGGGGTCGAACGAGACCACGGCGCCCGAGGCCAAGACCGAGGCGGGCGCGGCCAAGGCGGGCGAGGCCGAGGCGGAGGTGTCCGCGTCGGAGGAGTCCGGCGCGGGTGACGACGTGGAGATCCCGCAGCAGCAGACCGTCGAGAAGGCCGCGGACAACGAGGCCGGCGAGGGCGCCCGCACGTAACGGCCCACTGCGGGAAGGCGAACCATGGGTCTCCTGGATAACGTGAAGTCCAGACTCGCCCCGGCCAAGGACAAGGTCTCGAACTTCGCGCACAAGCACGAGGGAAGGATCGACCAGTTCGAACGCGGCCTCGACAAGGCCGCGAACGCGGTCGACAAGAGGACCAAGGGCAAGTACAGCGACCGGATCCACTCGGGCACGGACAGGGCGAAGGGCGCCATGGACCGACTCGCGCAGAAGGGAAGCGGCGACGCCACACCCAAGCCGGACATGCCACCACCGCCTCCGGCCTCCTGAGCGACACGACACGGTGGACGGCCGCGGAACCCTGTGGTTCCCGGCCGTCCACCGTGTCGCTACGACCAGGTCGCCACGAGATATCCCACCCCGTACGGTGCCGCGTCGTAGAGGAGTGAGCCTTCCAGGTCCGTGTGCTCGGCCGCGCCGGCGAGGATCTGCCAGGGGGCGCGGCCGGAGGCCTTGAGTTCGCGGGCCAGGGTGGTGTCCAGGGCCTTGAGGGCCGGCACGTCAGCCGAGCCGAGCGCGCGGGCGACCTCGGCGTCGAACCCGGCGGCCCGCTCGTCGAGGTAGCCGGGGGCCTTGAGGGTGCGGCACGCGCTGGCGTCGCCCATGACCAGCAGGGCGATCCGCTGGTCCGGCGCCGCGATCTCCCGTCCCACCTGGACGCACCGCTCGGGCTCCAGTGGTTCGCCCACGCCGAGGCCCTCGACGGGTACGTCCGCCCAGTCGGCGCGCGCCAGCAGCCAGGCGCCCACGGCCAGGGAGGGCGGCAGCTCACGTTCCGGGACCGGTGGGTGCCGCTCGCTGCGGCCCAGCCGCACGTCGACCTCCACACCGAAGCCGCGGAACGAGCCCGGTGTCCCCTGAGGGTGCGGTCCTCGTCCCGTCCCGCCGGCCGGGCCGACCACCACCAGCCGGTCGGGGCGTGCCGCGGCGAGCACCGCGAGCGCGTCGGCGCACGCGGCCCGCGCGGCGTCCATCTCGGGCGCGGCCCCCGCGGCGACCTCGGGCACGAGCAGCGGCGGACAGGGGCAGACGGCGGCGGCGACAAGCATGATCGGCAGGGTAACGCCGCCGACGGACCGGACGTCACTCCTGTCACCGCCGACGGACCGGACGTCACTCCTGTCACCGCCGACAGACCGGACGTCACCCTGTCACCGCCGACGGGACGCGGTGGGGCGGGACCTCAGTCGCAGCCGCAGCCGCCCGTCGCCACAGGCAGCGGCTCGGGCGCACCGATCTTCGGCAGGCCGAGCATCACGCCCGCCGGCTTGGCGGTCTCGGCCGTGTTGCGCTTCTCCCAGGCGTCGCCCGCACGGGTGCGGCGTACGCCGAGAACGGCGCCCTCGGCGAGGAGGTGGTGCGGGGCCGCGTACGTGACCCGGACCGTGACCACGTCGCCGGGGCGGACCTCCTGGTCGGGCTTGGTGAAGTGGACCAGCCGGTTGTCGGGGGCGCGGCCGGAGAGGCGGTGGGTGGTGCCGTCCTTGCGGCCCTCGCCCTCGGCGACCATCAGCTCCAGGGTGCGGCCGACCTGCTTCTTGTTCTCCTCCCAGGAGATCTCCTCCTGGAGGGCGACGAGGCGCTCGTAGCGGGCCTGGACGACCTCCTTGGGGATCTGGTTCTCCATGGTGGCGGCGGGGGTGCCGGGCCGCTTGGAGTACTGGAAGGTGAACGCCTGGGCGAACCGCGCCTCGCGCACCACGTGCAGCGTCTGCTCGAAGTCCTCCTCGGTCTCGCCGGGGAAGCCCACGATGATGTCGGTCGTGATCGCGGCGTGCGGGATGGCGGCGCGGACCTTCTCGATGATCCCCAGGTAGCGCTCCTGGCGGTAGGAGCGGCGCATCGCCTTGAGGACGGGGTCCGAGCCGGACTGGAGCGGCATGTGCAGCTGCGGCATCACGTTCGGCGTCTCGGCCATGGCGGCGATCACGTCGTCGGTGAAGTCGCGGGGGTGCGGTGAGGTGAAGCGGACTCGCTCCAGGCCCTCGATCCGGCCGCAGGCCCGCAGCAGCTTGCTGAAGGCCTCGCGATCGCCGATGTCGGAGCCGTACGCGTTGACGTTCTGCCCGAGGAGCGTGATCTCGGAGACGCCCTCGCCGACCAGGGCCTCGATCTCGGCGAGGATGTCGCCGGTCCGGCGGTCCTTCTCCTTGCCGCGCAGGGCCGGCACGATGCAGAAGGTGCAGGTGTTGTTGCAGCCGACGGAGATGGAGACCCAGGCCGCGTAGGCGCTCTCACGGCGGGTCGGCAGCGTCGAGGGGAAGGCCTCCAGCGACTCGGCGATCTCGACCTGCGCCTCCTCCTGGACGCGGGCGCGCTCCAGCAGGACGGGCAGCTTGCCGATGTTGTGCGTGCCGAAGACGACGTCCACCCAGGGCGCCCTCTTCACGATGGTGTCGCGGTCCTTCTGCGCCAGGCAGCCGCCGACCGCGATCTGCATGCCGGGCCGCCTGGCCTTCTTCGGGGCGAGGTGGCCGAGGTTGCCGTACAGCTTGTTGTCGGCGTTCTCGCGGACGGCGCAGGTGTTGAAGACGACGACGTCCGCGTCACCGTCCGATCCCTCGGGTGCGCGCACGTAGCCGGCGTCCTCCAGGAGGCCGGACAAACGCTCGGAGTCGTGGACGTTCATCTGACACCCGTAGGTGCGTACTTCATACGTCTTGGATGATCGAACGTCCACTGCCGGGCTCCGGTCGCTGCTGCTGGTCATGGGTCAAGGGTAGGCGGTCCGAACAGGGGCCTGTCCCCGCCCGAAAGCCCGGTCGCGGGCGCGGGCGCCGGTCCACGGCGCGGCGAGCGACCATCCAACCGCGCCGGCCAGGCGCACCTCCTGGCACTACACCAGGCAGCCCACCAGGCAACCCCCGAGTCCGCCGCCCCCGCGCATCGCCGCCGAGGCATACCGAACCTGCATAGACATGACAGGACCGGACGGGGACCGAGACCCCGTCAAGAACGCCCTCAGCTGGCCACGCGCCGGATGCGCCCGCTGTACCGCTTCTCCAGCTCCAGGTTGCCCTCGAAGCCGCCGGGCACGTTGGCCGAGACGTACACCGGCGGGCGTTCACCGGTGGCGAGCAGCTGTGCGGCGGCCTCGGCGACGGCCATCTGGACCAGCATCACGCCGGTCAGGGTGGACAGCGCGCAGACGGCGCCGCCGCCGGGGAGTTCGAGGAGCGCGTCGCCGCGCGGGGCGGCGTTGTCCAGGACCACGTCGGCGATGTCGGCGAGCTTGCGGCCGCTGGGGTGGGAGGCCGGGACGGCGCGCGTGTGGGTCAGCGAGGTGACGGCCAGGACGCGGTGCCCCTGGTCCTTGGCGTGCAGGGCCATCTCGACGATCACGTTGTTGACGCCGGAGTTGGACACGATGACGAACAGGTCCTCGGCGTGGGGCGCGGCGAGGTCGTAGAGCCGGGTGGCCACTCCGGACCTGCGCTCCAGCAGGGGGTCGTCCAGAGCGCTCGGGTCGTCCCCGCCGTAGAGGACGAGGTCGGCCATGGACAGCCGGTTGGTCGGCACGAGGCCGCCGGCGCGGCCCGCGACCTCCAGCACGATGGCCTGGGAGTGGCCCGTGCCGAAGGCCTGGACGACCCCACCCGAGCGCACGCAGCCGGCGATCAGCTCCGCGGCCCGGCGCACCTCGTCGCGGGCGGACTCGGTGATGCGGTCGAGAACGGCCAGACTCGCGCGCGCGAAGCCCTCGGCGCTGACGGAGTCCACAGAGTCCACGGTCACGCGACACTCCCCACCGGTGGATTGAACCACCTCAACTACAACTCTCGGTGAATCAATAAATCACACGCGTCACGCCGAGAGCAACGGAGCGAAGCCTCCGGCCGTTCTCCGGTACTGAATTTCAATCTGCCGCCTTGATGGTGGCTGGTACATTCTTGACTGTCAGCACCGTGCACGACGCACCACTCAGCGCCAAGGAGACCGGGTACCGCATGCCCCCGACGGACGTCACCACCCTGATCCGTACCGAGCTGCCCCGCCTGGCCGGTTCCCTGCGGAAGGTGGGCGAACTGATCCTGGAGGATCCGGCCGCCGTCACCCATGTCTCGGCCGCCGAACTGGGCCGCCGCACCGGCACCTCGCAGGCCACGGTCACCCGGTTCTGCCGCGCCATAGGGCTCGACTCCTACCAGCATCTGCTGATCGAGCTGGCCCAGGAGCGCGGCCGCGGCGAGGTCTCCGAGTGGGGCACCGCCGAGATCGGCCCCGACATCCACCCCGACGACGATCTCGAACGGGTCGTCCAGGTCGTCGGCAGCGCGGACCTGCGCGCGGTGCAGCAGACGATCGACCGGATCGACCTCGACGCCCTGGAGCGCGCGGCACAGGCCATGGCCCGCGCCCGCCGCATCGACGTGTACGGCGTGGGGGGCAGTGGCGCGGTGGCGCAGGAGACCGAGACGCGGCTCTTCCGCATCGGCTGCGCGGTGCGCGGCTGGACCGAGGTGCACGCCGCGGCCACCTCCGCCGCGCTGCTCACCCCGGCCGACGTCGCCATCGGCATCTCGCAGTCGGGCGCCACGCGGGAGACGATCGAGCCGTTCGAGCTGGCCAAGGAGCGGGGCGCGACGACCGTCGCCCTCACGGCCGACTCCCGCTCGCCGCTCGCCCGGGTCGCCGACATCCGCCTCATCTCGTCCTCGTCCCAGACCAGCTTCCCCGCGAGCATCGTCGGCGCCCGGCACTCGGTGCTGGTGCTCATCGACTGCCTGTACGTACGGGTCGCACAGCTGTCGTACCAGCGCGCGAGCGCCTCGCTGGCCCTGACCGACCACATCGCCGGACAGCACGCGGTGAAGTCCCGCCGCAGCCGCCCCTGACGAGTGCTCCGCCGCAGCCGCCCCGCCCGCGCGGGGCGGCTTTTCCCTGCCCGGAACTGCATGGATGAACCACCAATTTGGCGAGCGGATGGTTGTTTGAACCACCTTTCGGTGCCAGGATGAGGCTCCGCCGAGCCTTCGTAGGAGACCCATGCGCGTCACCTCAGTCGAGTCGACCGAGTTGTTCGTCGGCACCCCCGAGCAGCCGCACCAGGTGCTGGTGGCCGAGGTGGCCCACGAGCCGGGACGCACGGTCCGCCTCACCGCGAGCGGCCCCGGCAGCGTGCGCGGGGCACAGGAGACGACGGCCACCGTGGGCGACGACGGCACCGTGCGCGCCGAGATACCCATGGCCGGCGACCTCGTCCCCGGCGAGCGGCACCACGTCACCGTCACCGCCGAGGACACCGGCGATCCGGAGCGGCGGGCCCGGGGCAGCGGGGAGTTCGTGGTCGCCGAACCCGGCTGGACCATGTTCATGGTCAGCCACTTCCACTACGACCCCGTCTGGTGGAACACCCAGGGCGCGTACACGGAGACCTGGGACGTCGCGGACGACCCGGCCACCAGCGGTCTCCCGGCCCGCACCTTCGACTCGCGCGGCCAGTCCGGCATGAGCCTGGTCCGCGCCCACTGCGACCTCGCGCGACGCGACCCGGCGTACACCTTCGTGCTCGCGGAGGTCGACTACCTCAAGCCCTACTGGGACGCCTTCCCCGAGGAGCGGGCCTTCCTGCGCCAGCTGCTGCGCACCGGCCGCGTCGAGATCATGGGCGGCACCTACAACGAGCCCAACACCAACCTGACCGGCGCCGAGGCGACCATCCGCAACGCCGTGTACGGGGACGGCTTCCAGCGGGCGATCCTCGGGGCCTCGCCGGAAACCGCCTGGCAGCTGGACGCGTTCGGGCACGACCCGCAGTTCCCGGGGCTCATGGCGGACGCGGGGCTGACCTCCAGTTCGTGGGCGCGCGGGCCGTTCCACCAGTGGGGGCCCACCCTCTCCGTGTTCGGGGAGAAGCCGCGGGACCCGAACAGGATGCAGTTCCCCGCCGAGTTCAGCTGGATCGCCCCCTCCGGGCGCGGCCTGCTGACCGCCTACATGGTCAACCACTACGGTGCCGGCTGGGCCATCGACAACGCCCCCACCCTGCCGGAGGCCGAGGCCGCCGCGTACCGGCTGTTCCAGGGCCTCAAGCAGGTCGCCCTCACCCGCAACGTGCTGCTGCCGGTCGGCGGGGACTACGCGCCGCCGTGCCGCTGGGTGATGGACATCCACCGGGACTGGAACGCCCGCTACGTCTGGCCGCGCTTCATCAGCGCCGTACCGCGCGACTTCTTCGCCGCCGTACGGGCCGAGCTCGACGCCGAGGGGCGCAAGGCCTCGCCGCAGACGCGGGACATGAACCCGGTCTACACGGGCAAGGACGTCTCGTACATCGACACCAAGCAGGCCCAGCGGCACGGCGAGGCACTGCTCGCCGACGCGGAGGCCTGGGCGACGCTCGCCTCGCTCGTCACGGGACACCCCTATCCGGACGCCGCGCTCGACAAGGCGTGGCGGCAGCTGATCTACGGCGCCCACCACGACGCCATCACCGGCTCCGAGTCCGACCAGGTCTACATCGACCTGCTCACCGGCTGGCGGGAGTTGTACGACCTCGCCGAGACCGTGCACGCCGATGCCGCGCAGGCCCTCGCCGACCGCGTCACCCCGTTGCCCGGCGGCACGCCCGACCTCGTCGTCCTCAACTCCGCGACCTGGTCGCGCCGCGACGTCGTGACCGTCGAGGACCGCGGCTTGGTCCCCCTCGACGACTCCACCGGCCTGCCCCTGCCCGCCGTGCGCGACGACGACGGCCACCTCCACGTCGTCGCCCCGGACGTGCCCGGCGTCGGCCTCAAGGCGCTCCCCCTGGCGGAGGGTTCGGTGTCCGGGTGGACGGCGGGCGACGGTACGACGATCCGCAACGCGTTCTACGAGGTGACCGTCGACCCGGAGCGCGGCGGCACCGTCAGCAGCCTGCGCTCGCTGAAGGACGGCGGGCGGGAGCTGCTGCGCCCCGGCGACGTCGGCAACGAGCTCGTCGTCCAGGAGGAGTACCCGCGGCATCCGCGCTTCGGCGAGGGGCCGTGGCATCTGACCCCGACCGGCACCACCGTGGCGCGCAGCCGCGAGGCGACAGCTTCCGTGCGGGTGTCGCACTCTCCGGCCGGGTCCCGCATCACCGTCACCGGCGACCTCGGCGTGTTCCGGTACACCCAGCGGCTGTGCCTGTGGGAGGGCGTCGACCGCCTCGACGTGACGACGACCATCGACGGGTACGACGGTGCCGACCGGCTGATCCGGGTGCGGTGGCCGTCCTCCGTGCAGGGCGGGCTGCCGGTGCACGAGGTGGCCGACGCGGTCATCGGGCGCGGGTTCGGGTTCGTGGAGGTGGACAGCGAGCGGTTCCCGTGGACGCTCGACAACCCGGCCAACACGTGGTTCGGGCTCGGGTCCACCGCGCGGGTCGCCGTCCACGACGACTCCGGGACGCTCCTCGGGCACCGCTCCATCGGGGTCGCCGAGCTGGTGTACGCGAACTGGGACGAGGCCGGAGAGCTCGGCACCCCGCTCGCGGCGGCCCTCGTGCGCGCCGGGGTCACGGCGACCTCGACCATCGCCGGGGGCCAGCGCTACGGCGACCTGGAGGTCGACTCCAACCTCCCCGACATCCGTATCGCCGTCGGCGCGCCCGAGCGCAACTCCCTGGTCGCCGAGGCCCTCGGCTGGGACCCGGCGGCCGGGCGCGAGCTCAGGCGGCAGCTGGCCGAACGGGGCGTGGCGGCCGTGTGGGTCGCCCCGCGTGCCTCGCTGCGCGAGGAGTGGGTGCCCGGCGCCGACCTGCGCGACCTGGAGCGGCTGCCGCTACTGGTGGTGGCGGGCGCCAGGCCCGAGGACGACGCCAAGGCGGTCGACGCGCTGATCGCCGACCTCGACGACGCGACGGTCACGGCCACGGCGGCGGGCGGCGGCGAGGCGCTGCCGCCGGGCGACGCCTGGGACGGGCGGAGCCTCGCCGTCCTCAACCGGGGCACGCCCGGCTGCGTGGTCACGGCCTCCGGCGACCTCTACATGTCCCTGATGCGCTCCTGCACCGGCTGGCCGTCGGGCATCTGGGTCGACCCGCCGCGCCGCACGGCACCGGACGGCTCGGGGTTCCAGCTCCAGCGCTGGTCGCACACCTTCGAGTACGCCGTCGTCGCGGGCGAGGGCGACTGGCGGGAGCTGGGGCTGCCCGCGCGCGGACACGAGTTCAACCACCGGCTCACCGCACGACTGCGCACCGGCGGCGAGGACGCGCTGCTGCCTCGGACGGCCACCCTGCTGGGTCTCGAGCCCGCCGGTGAGGTCGTCCTCGACGCCCTGAAGCCCGTTGGCTCGCCGCTCGCCCGGGGCGGTGCGACGCCCGCCGATCCGGCGAACGGTGTCGTCGTACGGATGCACGAGGTGAACGGACGCCCGGTACGGGCGCGCATCGACGGACCGCGCGTCCGCGGACCACGAGCATGGACGGCGGCCACCCGCGCCGACGTCCTGGAGACGCCCGGGGAACCCCTCCCCCTGTCCCCGGGCCCGGGTGGCGGCCTCGAAACCGACCTGACCGGCTTCGAGGTCGCCACCGTCCTGGCCACACCGGACCGCGCGCGGCGCTCCGACGGCCCCGGTGTCGCCGCCCACGAACCCGCCCAGCCCGTCCACACCCGCTACTGGCTGCACAACTCCGGCCCCGCCCCGCGCGGCAACCTGCCCGTGGCGGTGTACCTTTCGCCGACGGCGCTCACCGTGGCCGACGGCCTGCCGGTCACCGCGACGGTCCGCGTGAGCTCGGAGCTCACGGACGCACCGGTGTCCGGGACGGTGGGGTTCTCGGCGCCCCCCGGCTGGTCGGCGGAGCCCTCCGAACTGCCCTACTCCCTGGCCCCCGGCGGGTTCACCCTCGCCGAGGTGACCGTCACGCCCCCGCCCGGTGCCGCGCCCGGCCGGCACTGGCTCGCCGCACGTCTCGCGTACGGCGGCCAGAGGTACGAGGACGTGGTCGCGCTCGACGTGCCCGGTGCCGTACCGGAGGGCGAGCCGGACGGGCGTACCGGGCCCACCCTCGTGACCGGGCTCGGCGCCGAGCGCGTCACCGTGCGCGGAGGCGAACGCGTCAGGGTCCCGGTCACCGTACGGAACACCACGCGGGGGCCGGTCAACGGAACAGTGTGGGCGGTGTCGTCTTGGGGCACGTGGCCGGGTGTGGCCCCGGGCTGCCAGGGGTTCACCGTGGCCGCCGGGGAGCGGGCCGAGTGCGTGATCGAGGTGGACGGCGCGGGGGTGCCGCCGGGGTCCTACTGGCTGATGGCGAAGGTGGCGTGGCACGGCAACGTCGCCTACACCGAGACCGTCGTGCTGGAGGTGACCCCGTGACCGGCCCCGCGTCGCCGCACGCCCACACGCGTCCGCGCACGGTCCCTCCCGAGGACACCGCCGCCCTCGTCCACGGAGAACCCATCCCGCGGTCCCGGGTGGACGCCTTCCTGAGGATCGTCCCTCCACGCGACCGCGAGACCCGTCCCGACGCCTTCGCGAGGGCCGAGCGGCAGCGGCGGCGGTGGGCGACGCAGGTGGTGGTCGCGGACGAGCTGGCCCGCCGCGCCTGCCTGGCCCGCGGGCTGCGGCCACCGGAGGAGGTGTCGCCGCCCCGGGTGCTGTGCGTGGCGGAGACGGACGTCGCCGACCTCGGCAGCATCGTCGCCGCGGTGCTCGCCCACTCGCCCGCCGCGCGCGCCCTGCTGAACCTGTTCGAGGAGGAGCAGAAGATCCCTGAAACAGCCGTCCAGGACTACTACGACCGCAACCGCGACCGTTTCCTCACCCCGGAGGCCCTGCGACGAGGCATCGATCCCTTCGCCGACCCCACACCGGCCGACGTCCTCCCGTACGACCGTGCCCGCGAACACATCGAACGGGAGCTACGCCGCTCGGCGGCCCACCGAGCCTTCTTCTCCTGGCTCGACCAGGCCCGCACCCACGTCACCTACACCCCCGGCCACGAACACCCCGCCGACCCCTCCCACCCGGACCACGAACACCGCCACTGACCCTGACGTGTCCGTCGTTCGAGGGGCGGCGGGCCGTGCGCGGCCGCCCTGGACGTACGGCGCCCCCCAGGGGCGAAGCAAACTCCAGGCGTACGGCAGCCCGGGACGGAACCCCAGGTGGGGTGGCCTGTCCTGGGACAGAGCCCCCGCGTACGGCGACCAGAGGGGAGGCCAGGAGTGCGGCAGTCCAGGGACAGAACTCCGGCACACGGCACCCCGAGGCCCAGGACCCGGCCGCCCAGGGGGAAGCCCCGGCGTGTGGCGAACCTGGGCCACCTCCAGAGGGCGGCGGGACGAGACAGGCGCCCCGGAACGGCCGGGGCCCGGGACGTCCCAGGTTGCGGCAGGGCGAGGCAGGCGCACCCGGAGCGGCCGGCGCGAAGCCCCAGGGGCTGCGGCCCCTCGCGGAGCCCAGGGTGCATCAGCAGGAGGCAGGGTCCCGGGGACGGTCCGCGGCCGGGGCGAAGCCCCAGAGCGCTGCGGCCCACGCGGAGTCCAGGGATCGGGGCCCCGGGGGGCGGAGCCCCCTGGGCCGGGGTCGAAGGGGCGGAGCCCCTGGGGATGGGACGGGTAGGGGCGGCGGGGGCGCAAAACCCCACCCCGCGCCGCTCACCGCACGGCCGGAACCGAAACGCAACACGGAACCCCATTGACCTCCGATGAATTCTGGTCCACCTTTTCATCAATCGGAGTCGAAGTTGGTGAATTGAACCAGCAGCGAGCGCAGCAACCTGGCCGCAGGAGGGCAACAACCATGCGTGCAAGAAGACTCACCGGATCCCTGACCTGTCTCGTCGTCCTGTCACTGACAGCCGTCGGCTGCGGCCTGTCGGGCGGCGGCGGCTCCGGAGACGGAGAAGCCACCGTCGGCAACTGCAAGGTCGACAAGGACAACGTCGGCTCCGGCAAGCTCTCCGGCGACATCAAGGGCAAGATCACCTTCCAGACCACCAACCTGAAGAAAGACTTCGGCGGTTTCTTCAACGGCGTGATCAAGGACTTCGAGAAGGCGCACCCCGGCACCTCGGTCAAGTGGATCGACGACCCGGGCGACAACACGTTCACCCAGCGCAACGTCGCCGACGCCCAGGCCTGCACCCTCCCGGACGTCATCAACCTCAACGCCCCGACCGCGATACCCCTCACCAAGTCCGGGTTCCTGCTCAACCTCAGTGCCAAGGACCCCTCCGCCGCCAAGCCCTTCGTCAAGACGTTCTGGGACGCCAGCGCCATGAAGGACGCCAAGGGCGCCTCGGTGCACACCGTCCTCCCCTGGTACACCGGTGGCGTCCTGCTGACGTACAACACCGACATGCTGAAGAAGGCCGGCATCGACCCGGCGAAGCCGCCGACGACCCTCTTCGGGCTGTTCGCCGACTACGAGAAGGTCGCCAAGGCGGGCAAGGGCAAGTTCTACGCGACGATGGCCAACCCGGTATGGCGGATTCCGGCCGACTGGGACCAGATGGACATCAAGACCCTGTCCGAGGACGGCAAGACCGCCACCTTCGCCGACGACCCGAGGACCACCGAGTGGGTCGCCTGGATGGCGAAGCTGTACAAGGGAGGGGCCATGCCGAAGGACTCGCTGTCCTCGAACAACGACCCCTCCACTCCGTACAGCGAGGGCAAGGTCGCCTACGGTTCGACGAACCCGAGCTTCGTGCGGTTCGTGAAGCAGAACAGTCCCTCGGTCTACGCGAAGACCGGTGTCGGACAACAGCCCTACGACGCGCTCGGCCACGCGAGCACCGGCGCCCCGCAGTACATCGGGGTCGCCTCGACCAGCAAGAACGCCGCCACGGCCCTCGCGTTCGCCAAGTTCCTCACCAACGCCGAGAACCAGACGGCCTGGTGCAAGGACCCGAACGTCGTGATCTTCCCGACCACCTCGGCCTCGCTGAACGACCCGTTCTTCCAGAACGCCTCCGGGAACGACCCCTTCTCCCAGGCCCGTAAGCTCGTCGCCGATCAGCTCAAGACCGCCGACCCCAACCAGACCAGCCTCTCCCCGGCGGTGCAGAACGCCATCGTCTCCCAGGTGCAGCTGGCCATGCAGGGCAAGAAGAGCCCCGAGCAGGCGGTGAAGGACGCCCAGGCCAAGGCGAACGAGCTGCTGAAGCAGGGCGGCTGACTGTGGTGACCGATACCGCGAAGCCGGTGTCCGTGCCCGGCGCGGGGCGCACAGCCCCCGCGCCGGGCACGGCCCCGTCCCGCATACGCCGACTGGGCCGTGCCCTGCGCCCCGGCCCCGCCCCCGGCGCCAACGGCGCCGCGCTGTACCGCCGCTGGTGGCTGCCATGGCTGTGGACCGCGCCCGCCGTCATCTGCGCCGCGGTCTTCGGCGTGTTCCCCTTCCTCAACACGCTGCTGCTGTCCTTCACCGACGCCAAGCCGCTCGGCGGCGCCGCGAGCTTCGTCGGGTGGTCCAACTACACGCGGATGCTGGACGACCCCGACTTCTGGCTGGCGACCCGCAACAGCCTGCTGTACGCGGTGATCGTGGTGCCGCTGATGGTGCTGCTGCCGCTGATGCTCGCCGTCCTGGTGGAGAAGAAGCTGCCCGGCATCGGGTTCTTCCGGTCGGCCTTCTACACCCCGGTGCTCGCCTCCAGCGTGGTCGTGGGTCTGAGCTGGCAGTGGCTGCTGGCGGACGAGGGCCTGATCAACACATGGCTGGAGAAGGCCCATCTGATCAAGGACGCCATCCCGTTCCTGTCCGACTCGTGGCTGATCCTGTTCTCCGCGATGGGCCTGACCCTGTGGAAGGGCCTCGGCTGGTACATGATCTTCTACCTGGCCGCTCTCGGGAACGTCCCCCGGGAGCTGCACGAGGCGGCGGCCATGGACGGGGCCGGCGCGGTCCGGCGCTTCTGGCACATCACGGTGCCGGGCGTGCGGCAGGCCATGATGCTCGTCGGCACCCTCACCGGCATCGGCTCCCTGCGGGTGTTCACCGAGATCTACATGCTCGGCAGCTACACCGGGGGCCCCGGCGGCGCCGACCGCACCCTGCCCTTCTACATCCGCGACGTCGGCCTGGACCCGATGACCGGCAACGCCGGTTACGGCTCGGCGGTCAGCGTGGCCCTGTTCCTGCTGACGCTGGGGCTGACCCTGCTGGCGCAGCGCCTGACGAAGGAGGACGAGTCGTGACGACGTTTGCCGTGACGCAGGAGGACGAGTCATGACGGCCGTCGCCGTGACGAAGCGCCGGCGCCTGATGCCCCGCTGGCGGGACTACGGCCGCCCCCGGGAGCTGGTCGTCCGCTACCTGCTGCTGCTCTTCGTGCTCGCCATCACCGTCGGACCGCTGGTCTGGCAGTTCCTGGCGTCGCTGAAGGGCACCAGCGAGGACGTCTTCGGGGCGAACGCCTCGCTCCTGCCGCACGACCCGACCCTGCGGGCCTACCGGGCGGTCTTCGACCAGGTGCCGGTGGCCACGTACATCCGGAACAGCGTGATCGTGGTGATCCTGTCGGTCACCAGTCAGCTGCTGTTCTCCACCACGGCCGGCTACATGCTCTCCAAGCCCGCCTGGAAGGGCCGCAGGACGGTCTGGGTGCTGCTGGCCGCCTCCATGATGTTCCCCTTCGAGTCGATCATGGTGTCGCTGTTCCTGAGCATCCGTGACCTCGGCCTGGTCGACAACCTGGTGGGCGTGTGGCTGCCCGGGTTCGTCGGCGCCATCAACGTCCTGCTGATGCGCGGCGCGTTCCTGGCGGTGCCACGCGAGGTCGAGGACTCGGCGATGATCGACGGCGCGAACGAGTGGCAGCGCTTCCGGCATCTGTACCTGCCGTCCGCGTGGGGCGCGATCATGGTGGTCGTCATCAACACCTTCATCAGCGCCTGGGACGACTTCCTCTGGCCGCTGATCGTGCTGCGCTCGGAACAGAACATGACGCTGACGCTGGGCCTCGCACGGCTGCAGAGCTCGTCGTTCGGCTACGACCAGCGGATCGTCATGGCCGGGTCGGTGATCTCCGTGGTGCCGGTGCTGGTGCTGTTCATCATCACGCAACGGTGGTTCTACAAGGGTGTCGCCGCGGGTGCCGTGAAGTTCTGACCGTCCGGTCCGCCGTCCCCGCCGGTCCGCAGCACGACGGGTACGGCCGTCCGGGCGGCCCGCGACGACTCGGCGACCCGGATCTCCAGGGTGCCGGGCAGCACGGCCGTCTCCAGATCGGCGCCGACCTGCGCGAGCTGGTCGGCGCCGAGGGGGAGGGCGACCGTACGGCGCTCCCCCGGCGCCAGCTCGACGCCGAGGAAGGCCCGCAGTTCGAGGACGCGCGGCCACACCGGCGTCAGCAGACGGCGGATGTAGAGCTGGGCGACGGTACGGCCCCGGCGCCGCCCCGTGTTGGTGATGTCGACCTCCACGGTGTGCCCGGCGAGGCGCGGCGGGCCGTACGCGAAGGTCGTGTACGTCAGCCCGTGCCCGAAGGAGTAGAGCGGCTCGGCGCTCTCGTCGACGTACGCCCGGTACCCGGTGTCCTTGTGGTTGTAGTGGACCGGCAGCTGGCTCACCGAACGCGGCACGGAGACCGGGAGCCGTCCGCCGGGTTCCGCGTGCCCGAACAGCACCTCGGCGATCGCGTCGCCGCCCCACGGGCCGGGGTACCAGGCGGTGAGCAGGGCCGCCGCACGGTCCGCCGCCTCGGGGACGGCGTGCGGGCGCCCCTGGACCAGGACGACCACGGTGGGTGTGCCGGTGGCGGTGACGGCGTCCAGGAGCGTGTGCTGGGCGCCGCCGAGCCGTAGTCCGGCGAGGTCCACGCCCTCTCCGCAGGTCATCTCGGAGACCGCCGAGCGCGCGGCTCCGTTCGCGGCGAAGTCCGTGTCCGGCGTACGGGCGCTGCTGCCGCCCAGCACCAGCACGGCCAGGTCGGCGGCGCTCGCCGCGGCGACGGCCTCGGGGACGCCCGAGAGGTCGTCGCCGGTGAGGGCGCAGCCGCGGGCGTGCCGGATCACGAGTCCCGGCGGGGCGAGGCGGCGCAGTCCGTCGAGGACGCTGCTGCCCGTGCCGGGGCGCTGCGGGGCGGTGTAGTCCCCGAGCTGGTGGACGGTCGTGTCGGCGTGCGGGCCGAGGACGGCGATGCGCGTGACCGCGGGCCGGACCGGCAGCACCTCGCCGTCGTCGTGCAGAAGAGTGACGGCACCCCGGGCGAGGGCGGTGCTCAGGGCGCGGCCACGGTCGGCGGCGGGCGCGGGCGCCGCCCGGTCGGCGCTGTACGGCCGGTCGAAGAGCCCGAGGCGGAACTTCAGGCTCAGCACACGGGCGACGGCGGCGTCCAGGACGTCCTCGCCCACCAGGCCTCGCTCGACCGCCTCCTGAAGGTGCGTGAAGCCCTCGTCCCACAGGCTCAGGTCCACACCCGCGCTCAGCGCGAGGGCGCCCGCGGACAACGCGTCGCCGGTGATCCGGGCCAGCATGTCCACAGCGAGCCCGTCGGCCATGACGAGGCCCTCGAATCCCCAGCGTTCGCGCAGCAGTCCGCGCAGCAGGGCGCGATTGCCGGAGCAGGGCAGGCCGTCGACCTCGTTGTACGCGGCCATCACGGCGGCGGCGCCGGCCCGGACTCCGGCGCGGGCGGCCGGGAGGTGGATCTCGTGCAGTTCCCGGAGCCCGAGTTCCGACTCGGCGGAGTTGCGGCCGCCGACCGTGGCGCCCTGCCCGGCGAAGTGCTTGAGCACGACGGCGGCCTTGTCGTCGGCGAAGAGGCCGTCCCGTCTGTCCCCGGCCTCCCCCTGCATGCCCCGCACCAGCGCCTCCGTCAGCCGGGCGGCCAGGTACGGGTCCTCGGCGAAACACTCCTCGGTACGGCCCCAGCGGGGGTCGCGGGCGATGTCCAGCGCGGAGACGAGGGCCACGTGGCCGCCACGGGCGCGCAGTTCGGCCGCGGCGTGGGCGGCGGCGCGCTCGTACAGCCCGGGGTCCCAGGTGGCGCCGACGGCCAGGTTGACGGGGAGGACGGTGCCGTCGAGGGCCATGTGACCGTGCGGGACCTCCTCGACGAAGAGGGCCGGGATGCCCAGCCGGCTGGATGCCACGACGTGACGCTGCACCAGGTCGGCGAGGGCCGCGCCGTGTGCCGCACCCGCTCCGGTGGCGTGGTCGACTCCGGACCAGGCGTCGGCGCGGAACAGCCCGTACAGGGCGCCGAGCCCCGCGAAGCGCTCGGTCTCCGCGTACAGGGCCTCGGTGAGCTCGAACTCGCCGTCGGGCGTGCGGCGGTAGGCGTCCCAGCCGTACATGCGCTGGTTGAGCTGGCCGGCCTTCTCGCGCAGGGTCATGCGGGAGAGGAGGTCGCGGACGCGGATGCCGACGGGAGCCGCGGGGTCGCGGTAGGGCAGGCGGGCTTCCTGCCGGGTGTCGCTCATCGGCCGCGGCCACCGTGGGCGAGCCGGGCGAGGGCCACGGCACCACCGCAGCCGTCCGCCACCCGGTCGAGCGTCAGGCCGAGAGCCTGGAGTCTGCCGGTCAGCGGTGCTGTCAGGGGGCCGTCGGGGCCGAGCAGGCCGCCGGTGGCGACGATCCGTTCGCCGGGCCGGGGGTCCAGCGCGCGGACGGTTTCCGTCAGCAGTTCCGCCGCCCGGTCGAGGATCTCCGCGGCGACGGCGTCCTCGCGCCGGGCCGCTTCGGCCACCAGGGGCGCGAGCCGGGCGAGCCGGATCGGCGGCTGCGCCATCACGCTGGGCAGCAGGTGCATGCGGAAGGCCTCGCGCCGCTCCCGGGACCACTCGTGCGCGGCGGCGTCCTCCTTGTCGTGGGGCGTCTTCTGCGGCTCGCACGGCAGGACCTCCTCGGGCAGCCCCAGCGCGCGCCCGACCGCGGCGGCCAGCAGCGTGGGCCGGCCGCGTCCGTCGGCCATGCGCAGGGCGGCCCGCGCCGCGCCGCGGCCGATCCAGAAGCCGCTGCCGTCGTCGCCGAGGAGCCAGCCGTCGCCGTCGACGGTGGCGGCGCATTGACGGCCGGAGATCCGGGCGGCGACCGCGCCGGTGCCCGCCACCAGGGCGAGGCCGTCGGCCGGGGCGCCGGGCGCGGAGGCGAACGCGGCCTCGATGTCGCTGCAGAGGGTGACCGGCTCGGTGGCGATGCCCAGGCCGCTCAGCGCGGCGGTCAGGGCGGCCAGCGCGTTGAGCTGCCCGGGTTCGTCCGGGGAGGCCCCGGTGGCGCCCGCGAAACCGCCGGCCACGGCCACGATCCTGCCGCGCGCCTCCTTCGGTACCGCCCGGCCGACGGCCTCGGCAAGGTGCTCGGTGAGCTGCGGCACGGGGACGGTCAGGGCGTTGCCGGGGCCCGCGACGCCCTCGCCCAGCTGGCGCCCGTCCCCGGCGGTCGCCAGGACGGCGCGGACGCGTGTGCCGCCCGCGTCCAGACCGACCACGAGATCCTGGTTCAATTCATTGTTCATCGGCGACCATGGTGGTTGATACATTCGTGGAGGACAAGACCCAACCCCCGGTCGGCGCACGCCGCGCGAACGCTTCGAGGAGGACCCCATCAGTACTCCGCCCGCGCCCGCACCACTCCGGTTCGGCGTCAACTACACCCCGCGTCGCGGCTGGTTCCACTCCTGGCACGACTTCGACGAGGCGCACGCCCGCGAGGACCTGGCGCAGATAGCCGGTCTGGGCCTGGACCACGTCCGGGTGTTCCACCTCTGGCCGCTCCTGCAGCCCAACCGCACGCTGATCCGCGCCGCGGCCGTCGACCAGCTGGTCCGGCTCGTCGACCTGGCCGCCGAGGCGGGCCTCGACGTCATGGTGGACGGCGTGCAGGGCCACCTGTCGAGCTTCGACTTCTACCCGGAGTGGACGCGCAGCTGGCACCACCGCAACGTGTTCGCCGATCCCGACGCCGTCGAGGCCCAGGCGCAGCTGCTGAAGGTTCTCGGCCGCGCCCTCGCCGGCCGCCCGAACCTCATCGGCCTCCAACTCGGCAACGAGCTCAACAACCTGGTCGAGCACAACCCGGTGACGTCCGAGCAGGTGGACCAGTACCTCGACACCCTCCTGGCCGCCGCCCGGGACGGCCTCTCGGGCGGCGCGCCCGGCCGTCTGGTCACGCACTCCGCGTACGACGCGGCCTGGTACGGCGACGACCACCCGTTCACCCCGGAGGCCTCCGCCCGCAAGGGCGACCTGACCACGGTCCACCCCTGGGTCTTCTCCGCGAACTGCGCCGGCCGCTACGGACCCCGCTCCCCGCAGGTGCGGCATCTCGCCGAGTACGGCGTGGAGCTCGCCAAGGCGTACGCCGTGGACGTGGACCGGCCGGTCTGGGTCCAGGAGACGGGCGCGCCCGAGCCGCACATCCCCGCGGCCGACGCCCCCGACTTCGCCCGCGCGACCGTGCTGAACGCGGCCGGGTGCACCGGACTGTGGGGCGTGACGTGGTGGTGCTCCCACGACGTGGACCGCTCCCTGGCCGACTACCCGGAACTGGAGTACACCCTCGGCCTGTTCGACTCCTCCGGCCAGGCCAAGCCGATCGCCAAGGCCCTCGCCGACACGGTCGCCGAACTGCGCGCCGCGCCGTCCGCCCCCGAGCCCCGCGCGACCGCCCTGGTCCTGGACTGCGCCCCGGGCACACGCTCCGCCTCCGGTCCGGGCGGCGCGTACTTCGAGACGTGGATGCGCCTGCGCGTCGAAGGCACCCGCCCGGCCGTGGTCCTCGCCGAGCGCGCGGAGGACACCGGGTACCTGGCGGCCAGAGGGATCACGGAGCTCGTGCGGGCCGAAGGAGAGTGAACGGACGGTGGCGGGGGCAAGCCGGGCGTTCTCACGCGCCCGCGAGCGCCTCCGCCACCGCCCCGCGACTTCACGAGCCCGTGACCGTGAGCGCTTCCGCTACCGCCCGCGAGCTCACGCCCGTGACCGTGAGCGCCTCCGCCTCCACCCCGCGAGCTCACGCGCCCGTGACCGTGAGCGCCTCCGCATCCACCCCGCGAGCTCACGCGCCCGTGACCGTGAGCGCCTCCGCATCCACCCCGCGAGCTCACGCGCCCGTGACCGTGAGCGCCTCCGCATCCACCCCGCGAGCTCACGCCCCCGTGAGCGCCTCCGCCACCGCGCGGAGGTTCACGCGCCCCCGCCCGTAGGAGCAGACGCCTTCCTCGTCCCCCGGCTCCGGCAGTCCCGTCGCCACCCGCACCGCGTCCGGCCGCCCGGCCAGCAGCGCGTCACGGAGCCGGACCTGCCAGGGGTACAGGCCGGCGTCGTACGTGGCGACCACCAGCGGCGCTCCCTCGGCGCTCCGCAGCACCTCGGCCACGAGCCCGGCCGGATCGGCGGGATCGTCGGTGACCGCCGTTCCCGTGGCCGTGGGGTCGAGGTCTCGCACCTCGGTCAGCAGGTCCTCACCGCCCCAGTTGAGCGCGGGGTGCGGTGGCGGGAACAGGTCGACGACATGCGCGCCCCGTACGGGCCCCGGCAGAGCCCGGCCGCGTACCGCCCGGCGCGCCGCCTCCAGCCCCGCGCCGGCGTCCCACGCACCGGTCACCGCACCCGTGGTGTACCGCTCGGCCAGCCGCCGGACCCGCGCCGCGGCCTCCAGTACCCGCTCCGCCGGCAACTCGCCCTCCCCCAACGCCTGCAGCACCGCGTCCCGGCAGGCGAGGGACACGTCCAGATCGGCCACCGCGACGATGACCTGGTCGGCCCCGGCGGCGAGCGCGAGCCGCGCCCCGGCCGCCTCGCCGTACCGGTCCGAGATCGCCTTCATCTCCAGGGCGTCGCTGACGAGGACGCCGTCGAACCCGAGGTCGCCGCGGAGCAGTTCGCCGAGGATGCGCGGGCTGAGGGTGGCGGGCCGCTCGGGGTCCAGCGCCGGGTAGACCACGTGGGCGCTCATGAGCATCGGTACGCCCGCGGCGACGGCCGCCCGGAACGGCTCGATGTCGTGGGCGAGTTCGTCGTACGGGCGGGGGTCGACGGCCATGTCGTGGTGGCTGTCGGTCTCGGTCCCGCCGTGCCCGGGGAAGTGCTTGGCACACGAGGCGACGCCGCGCGCCTCGGTGGCGCTGATCCAGGCGCGCAGCTGCCGGGCGACCAGCGCGGGGTCGGCTCCGAAGGAGCGGGTGCGCACGATCGGGTTGCGCGACTGGTGCTGGAGGTCGGCGACGGGGGCGTACGAGGCGGTGATGCCGAGGGAGACCAGGTGCCCGGCGAGCGCGTCGGCGCAGCGCGCGGTCAGCTCGGTGTCGTCGACCACGCCGAGCGCGAAGTTGCCGGGGACCTCGGGTGCGCCCGCGTCCACCAGGTGCCCGATGCCGCCGCCCTCGTTGTCGATGGCCACGAGCAGATCGGGGCGCAGTCGCCGCAACTGCTCGGTGAGGCTCCGGAGCTGGTCGGCGTCGCGCACGTTGCGGGTGAAGAGGATGACTCCGCCGAGTCCGCGGTCGATGAGCCGCTTCAGGGGGTCGGGGACGGTCGTTGAGCCCCCGAACCCGGCGACGAGGCAGCGGTGGGCGGCCTCTTCCAGGTCGGCCGGCAGGTCCGGACGGTCGGGCACGTGCTCGGGGTGGGCCACGTCGGGATCCTCTGCTTGCTATGGCGCGGAACTCGGATGATATGAGCCACCAACTCGACACTACAAGGTGAATCATTCAACCGAAAAGTGCCGCTGCCCGCGCTCCGCCTCTACCCTTTCCACCCTTGCCCCCGCAGCACCCCGGACACGTCCGGCGCCCGATAGTGCTCCCCCTTGAGGACCTTGCCGTCCTCCCGGCGGGCGACAGTGCCGTCCGGGCCCAGCTTGGTCATGTTGGAGCGGTGGATCTCGGCGATCACCGCGTCGAGGTCGATCCCGTGCACGAGGGCGGTGCCGTACGCCACGTACACGACGTCCGCGAGTTCGTGCGCCAGCCGGTCGAGCGGGCCCGCCACGGCCACCTCCGCGGCCTCGGCGGCCTCCTCGGCGAGCAACCGGCCCCGGTGGGCGGCGAGTTCCGGTGACACCTCCGTCGGCTCGGTGCGGGTGTCGAGCCCGAAGGCGCGGTGGAACTCACGGACGAGACCGGCGGGAGAGGGGTGCATCCGGCGACTTTACCGGTGCTCGGCCGACTCCTGGTTCTGCGCGGATCTCCCAACTCGCCGGTAGCAGGGGGCCGGTGTGTGGCAGGGTGATCCGACCCCATACCCTCGCTTGAGTCTTCAAGCTCGGCCGGCGCACATCTCGGCCCGCTCCGCCCTGCCTCCGCGGCCGGGCGAACGCCCGCGCCCGCCCGTCGTCCCCACGACCAGGACAAGCACGACCAGAAACGTTGAGGACCCCACCGTGACCACTCCCCCCACCCCTCCGTCGCACCGGGCGAAGTCCAAGGTGACCCGGCGCACCATGATCGGCGCCGCGGGCGCGATCACGGCCGCGGCCGTGATCACACCGACCGTGATGGCGACGACGAACGACTCCGACGACGCCTCCGTCGACACCGCCGACACCAAGGCCGGCACGACCTCGGAGACGTTCCCCGCGACCCGCGCCAAGTCGGCCACCGGCGAGGCCCCCGTCGAGGCGTCGTTCCCCATCGGCTACGTCGGTGTGCGCGTCGAAGGCACGTCCGACATGTCCGGCGGCGGCATCCGGCTCACCGACGCGGACGGCGGCCAGGGCGCCTGGCAGAAGTTCAGCACCAGCGGCTGCTCGGAGACCAACGGCGGCGCCCTGCTGATCTCCACCGACAAGGCGTCCGGCTACGAGCTGAAGGCGCCCGACGGGGCGACCGAACTGCGCTCGGTGGCCCTCGACACCCAGGAAGGACCGGGACGCAAGGTAGCCGTCCCCTCCGACCGGACCCGCGTGCGGGGTGTCGCCTACCTGTCGCGGCCGGCGTGGGGCGCGGACGAGAAGCTGCGCTTCAAGCCGGACGGCACGGAGAACACGCCGACCGCGTACTACCCGTTCCAGACCATCACGGTCCACCACACCGCCACGGTCAACGACGACCCGGACCCGGCGGCCACCGTGCGCGCGATCTACCAGATGCACGCCATCACCAACGACTGGGGCGACATCGGCTACCACTTCCTCATCGACGAGGCGGGCAACATCTACGAGGGCCGCTACTCCGGTGACGACGGCATCCCCGCGCACGACAAGGACGGCAACCTGGTCACCGGCTTCCACGCCGTCGGCTACAACATCGGCAACCTCGGCATCGCCCTGCTCGGCACCCTGACGGACCGGCCCCCGACGGACGCCGCCCGCGAGTCGCTGACCCGCCTGATCCGCGTGCTGACGCGCTTCCACGGCGTCGACCCGAAGGCCACCGTCACGTACAGGAACCCGGTCAACGGCAACGTGAAGGAGGTCCCGGAGATCACCGGTCACCGGGACTGGTTCGACACGGAGTGCCCGGGTCAGACGATGTACGACGAACTCGACCGACTCCGCGACGCGGCGGCCGGCAGCTGATCCGAGCCAGCGTTCCCCGCGCCCCTCAGGGGCGCGGGGCTGTATCGATATGCGGCTCCGCCGCGATGGGGGTCGCCCCGCTCATGGAGGTCCCCCCGCTCATGGGGTCCCCCCGCTCGAGCGAAGCCGAGAGTGGGGGAGAAGCCGAGAGTGGGGGAGCGACCAGCCACAACGCGCCCGCAGCTTCGGCACCGAACCTCGGTGAACCTCGGCACCCGGGCGGAGCCCAACCCTTGGCCGCAACGCGGCGACCTGGCAGGATCGCGCGCATGTTTCCGGCACTCCACCGCATCGGCGCCCACCGCGTGCTGCTGGCCTCGACGGCCGGGCTCGTGGTCCTCGGGCTGCTGGCGTGGTGGCTGTGGCCGCGCGAGGAGCCGCCCACCGGCACGATCACGATCAGCACCGGGTCGGCCAGCGGCGTCTACCAGGACTACGGCGAGCGGCTGCGCAACGCCGTCTCCAAGGACATGCCCGGCCTGAAGGTCGAGCTGAAGACGAGCGACGGCTCCCAGCAGAACGTCACCCGCGTGGCCACCGGACAGGCCGACTTCGCCATCGCCGCGGCCGACGCGGTGGAGACGTACCGGTCGGCCGACCCGAAGCGTTTCGAGCGACTGCGGGGACTGGCCCGGCTGTACGACGACTACGTCCAGATCGTCGTCCCGCACTCGTCGACCATCGAGAAGATCCAGGACCTCGAGGGCAAACGCGTGGGCGTCGGCCCGGACGACTCCGGCGTGCGGCTGATCGCCCAGCGGGTGCTCCACGCCGCCGGCCTGGACCTCGAGAAGGACATCGAGCCGGAGAGCGACACGATAGGGACGGCCCCGAAGCGGCTGCGGGAGGGGAAGATCGACGCCTTCTTCTGGTCGGGCGGCCTGCCGACCCAGGGGCTGGTCGACCTCGCCGAGGTGTACGACTTCCGGTTCATCCCGATCAGCAGCCGTACCGTCTCCGACCTGCACGCCCAGGGGGAGGCCTACCGCTACTACCGGTCCTCGGTGATGCCGGCCGACGCCTACCCGTCCGTCCAGAACGGCCAGCCGGTGCAGACGCTGACCGTGGCGAACCTCCTCATCACGCGCGACGACCTGGACCCCCGCCTCACCGAGTGGCTCACCCGCACGGTCATCAACAGCCGCGACCGGATCGGCTCGCACGTCCACGCGGCCCAGCTCGTCGACCTGCGCACGGCCATCTACACCAACCCCCTGCCCCTCCACGACGGCGCCCGCCGCTACTACGGCTCGGTCAAGCCGTAGGGGGCGTCCGTCGAGCGTTCAGCTGGTCGGGCCCGTCCTCGGGACCGTGACGGTCACCTTCAGGCCGTGGGGCTCGTGGTGGGCGTACTCGATGGAGCCGCCGCCCGCCGCGAGGAGGGCGCGGGTGATGGACAGGCCCAGTCCGGAGCCCTTGATGTTCTGGTGGCCCGGGCTGCGCCAGAAGCGGTCGCCGATGCGGGCCAGCTCCTCGTCGCCGAGGCCGGGTCCACCGTCGGCGACGACGACCGAGGAGACCGCGCCGTTGGAGGCGACCTCCACCTCCACGCTCTCCCCCTCGGGTGTGAACTTCAGCGCGTTGTCGATCACCGCGTCCAGCGCGCTGGACAGGGCGACGGGGTCCGCCCAGGCGGTGGTGGGCGGGCAGGTACCGGTCAGCCGCACGCCCTTGCTCTCGGCGACCGGCTCCCACGCCGCCACCCGCTCGGCGGTCAGCTCGCCGATGTCGGTGAGCCCGAGGTCCGCCTCGGCGTGCTCGGCCAGCGCCAGGTCCAGCAGGTCGTCGAGGACCTGGGCGAGGCGTTTGCCCTCGGTGCGGACGGAGGCGATCTCCTCGTTGCCCTCGGGGAGTTCGAGCGCGAGCAGGTCGATGCGCAGCAGCAGCGCGGCGAGGGGGTTGCGCAACTGGTGCGAGGCGTCGGCGACGAAGGCGCGCTGCTGCTCCAGGACGTCCTCGACGTTGTCGGCCATCTCGTTGAACGAGCGGGCCAGTCGCCTGAGCTCCGGCGGTCCGCCGGCGACGGCGACCCGCGACTTCAGGCGCCCGGAAGCGATGGCGTGGGTGGTGGTGTCCAGGACGCTCACGGGCTTGAGGACCCAGCCCGACAGACGCAGCGCGGCCCCGACGGCGAGGAGCATCGCGGCGAGAAGGCCCGCGGCGATGACCAGCCAGCCGCGCAGGATCTCGGACCGCATCTTCCCGGTGGGCGAGTCGGTGACGACCACGGCGACGACGTCCCCGTCCCGGATGACCGGGGACGCCACGACGAGCCGGTGCCGCTGCCAGGGCCACACCTGCTCCGGGTCGTGGCTGCGGCGGCCCAGCCTGGCCTCGTCGAAAGCGTCGCGGCCCTCACCCCGGTTGGGCACGTACCAGTTCCGCGGCGCGTTGACCGTGGGCTCCGCGTAGCGGTCGAAGACGCCCGCCCGGATGCCGTACACCTCCTCGTAGCGGTCGATCTCCTTCTGCAGGGTCTCGTAGCGCTCGTCGGCGACGTCGATCCGCGAGCCCGAGGGGCGTTCGGTGACCCACTGTGCGAGCGCCGCGAACCGCGCGGTGTCGTCGATGCGGTCGACGACCACCTTCTGCTGCTCCGCGGCCGCCAGGCTCACCCCCAGCGGGATGCCGAGCGCGAGCAGCACGGCGGCCATGAGGACGATGAGCAGCGGGAGAAGACGAGTGCGCACGCGGGCACGCTATGACGCGGGGGCGACGAGCCGGTACCCGACTCCGCGCACTGTCTCGATCAGAGCGGGCATGCGCAGTTTGGACCGCAGGGACGCCACGTGCACCTCCAGGGTGCGCCCGGTCCCCTCCCAACTGGTGCGCCACACCTCGCTGATGATCTGCTCCCGGCGGAAGACCACCCCGGGGCGCTGGGCGAGCAGCGCGAGCAGGTCGAACTCCTTGCGCGTCAACTGCACGACGGAGCCGTCCACGCTGACCTGACGGGTCGGCAACTCGATGCGCACGGAGCCGAGATGGAGCGCGCCGTCGCCCGCTCCCGACGCGTCGTCAGGAACACGGCGCCGGCTCACGGCGTGGATGCGGGCGAGCAACTCCCCGGTGTCGTACGGCTTGACGACGTAGTCGTCGGCCCCGAGGTTCAGTCCGTGGATCCGGGACCGTACGTCGGAGCGGGCGGTGACCATGATCACCGGGATGCCCGTGCGCTTGCGGATCTTGCCGCAGACCTCGTAGCCGTCCTGGTCGGGCAGGCCGAGGTCGAGCAGCACGACACCGAACCCGGCCCCCTCGGGGACCAGGGCCTGGAGCGCCTCCTCACCGCTGCGGGCGTGCGTGACGGCGAAGCCGTGCCGCGCCAGCACCGCGGACAGGGCGGCCGCGACGTGGTTGTCGTCCTCGACGAGGAGCAGTCTCATTCCGGCCCCCTCCTGTGCGTTCTCCTGTGCTTCGGCCGTGCGTGCTCCATGGCAGTCACGCCGATGACGAAGGACCGCGTCAAGTGCGGCGCCCATGGCGTTACGCAGCCGGTACGCTGCCGGGGCAGGCCGCTACAGGGAGTACCGGTCTGCTATCGGATCGTTATGCTCAATTCTCGCTCAGATGTAATGACGCTGGTCGGGGCGTGTCACTACTGTCCTCCGCAACCGAGGAGGACGGAGCCATAGAGCGATGACCGAAGTACCGGTGGCCAAGGACGCCGTGGCCGGGACGAACGACCTGGTAGTCCTGAAGAGCGTCAACAAGCACTTCGGCGCGTTGCACGTGCTCCAGGACATCGATCTGACCATCGCCCGGGGCGAGGTCGTCGTGGTGATCGGGCCCTCCGGGTCCGGCAAGTCCACCCTGTGCCGCACCATCAACCGCCTGGAGAGCATCGACGACGGCTCGATCCTGATAGACGGCAAGCCGCTGCCCGCGGAGGGCAGGGAACTCGCCCGGCTGCGTGCCGACGTCGGCATGGTGTTCCAGTCCTTCAACCTCTTCGCGCACAAGACGGTGCTCGAGAACGTGACGCTGGGACAGCTCAAGGTCCGCAAGACCGACAAGAAGAAGGCCGAGGAGAAGGCGCGCGCCCTGCTCGACCGGGTCGGCGTGGGCACGCAGGCGGACAAGTACCCGGCGCAGCTCTCGGGCGGACAGCAGCAGCGCGTCGCGATCGCCCGGGCGCTGGCGATGGACCCGAAGGTCATGCTCTTCGACGAGCCGACCTCGGCCCTCGACCCGGAGATGATCAACGAGGTCCTGGAAGTCATGCAGCAGCTCGCCCGCGACGGCATGACGATGGTCGTCGTCACCCACGAGATGGGCTTCGCCCGCTCGGCCGCCAACCGGGTGGTCTTCATGGCCGACGGCCGCATCGTCGAAGAGGCCGCGCCGGACCAGTTCTTCAGCAACCCGCGCAGCGACCGGGCCAAGGACTTCCTGTCGAAGATCCTGCACCACTGAGCACCATCACTGAGCACCACCACGGGGCCCGCCTTCAGGGCACGGCCCGACGGACCACGTCACCAGCGTCCCTGTCACCCGTATCCGACGGCCCGCGTCCTGCTTTCCGCACCGACGGCCCGCATCTCTTCACCACGCAAAGGATGGCTCCATGAAGCTCCGCAAGGTCACCGCCGCCTCGGCCACCGTGTTCGCCCTCGCCCTGACCGTCACCGCGTGCGGCGGCAGTGACAGCGGCGACAGCGGCAACGGCGGCGGCAAGAAGATCACCGTCGGCATCAAGTACGACCAGCCGGGCATCGGCCTGAAGGAGCCCGACGGCTCGTTCTCCGGCTTCGACGTCGACGTCGCCACCTACGTGGCCAAGGAACTCGGTTACAAGGAAGGCGACATCGAGTTCAAGGAGACGCCGAGCGCCGACCGCGAGAACGCGCTCAAGCGCGGTGACGTCGACTTCATCGCCGCGTCGTACTCGATCAACGACGAGCGCAAGAAGCAGGTCGACTTCGCCGGCCCGTACCTGCTGGCCCACCAGGACCTGCTGGTCCGCGCCGACGAGAGCGGCATCAAGGAGGGCACCGACCTCAACGGCAAGAAGCTGTGCTCCGTCACCGGCTCGACCTCGGCGCAGAACGTCAAGAACGAGATCGCCCCGAAGGCCCAGCTGCAGGAGGTCGGCACGTACTCCGAGTGCCTCGACGGACTCGCGAGCGGCGCCGTGGACGCGCTGACCACCGACGACTCGATCCTCGCCGGCTACGCGGCGCAGGAGCAGTACAAGGGCAAGTTCAAGCTGACCGGCCTGAAGCTGAGCAACGAGAACTACGGCATCGGTGTCAAGAAGGGCGACACCGAGATGGTCGACAAGATCAACAAGGCCCTGGAGAAGATGGTCAGCGACGGGTCCTGGGAGAAGGCCGTCAAGGACAACTTCGGCTCGACCTACAAGAACGAGCCCGCCCCGAAGATCGGCAACGTCGTCCAGTAAGGCAGGAATCGGCGGTGGGCCGCTCGGCGGACCGGCCCACCGCCGCCCTCGGCACACGCGGAAGCGCGGGAGATCGTGTTCGACTTTCTTGAAGGCTATGACGTCCTAGGGGCGTTCTGGACGACAGTGCAACTGACACTGCTCTCGGCCGTCGGCTCCCTGGTCTGGGGCACGATCCTGGCCGGTATGCGAGTCAGCCCCGTACCGCTGATGCGCGGTTTCGGTACCGCCTACGTCAACATCGTGCGGAACATCCCGCTGACCGTCATCATCGTGTTCACCTCACTCGGCCTCGCCAACATCTTCGGCGTCACCATGGGAGCGGCCGACGACTTCGACACGAAGTTCTTCCGGCTCGCTGTCCTGGGTCTGACGGCCTACACGGCGTGCTTCGTGTGCGAGGCCCTGCGCTCCGGCATCAACACGGTGCCCGTCGGCCAGGCGGAGGCGGCCCGCGCCATCGGGTTGAGCTTCACCCAGGTGCTGACCCTCATAGTGCTGCCGCAGGCGTTCCGCACGGTGATCGGTCCCCTGGCCAACGTCCTGATCGCGTTGACCAAGAACACAACGGTCGCGGCCGCCATCGGTGTGGCGGAAGCCGCGCTGTTGATGAAGGAAATGATCGAGAACGAGGCGCAGCTCCTCCCCATCACCGCGATCTTCGCCCTGGGCTTCGTGGTGCTGACGCTGCCGACCGGTCTCCTCCTCGGCTGGCTGAGCAAGCGACTGGCGGTGAAGCGATGAGCTCCGTTCTCTACGACACTCCGGGCCCCCGCGCCAAGCAGCGCAACATCCTCTACACGGTGGTGTTCGCCGTCCTGCTGGCGCTCATGCTCTGGTGGGCCTGGCAGACCATGTCCGACAAGGGCCAGCTCGAATGGGCCAAGTGGAAGCCGTTCACCGAGTCGCAGGCGTGGACGACGTACCTGCTGCCCGGCCTCGGCAACACGCTCAAGGCGGCGGCCCTGTCGATGGTGATAGCCCTGCCGCTGGGCGCGATCTTCGGCATAGCCCGTCTGTCGGACCACCGGTGGGTGCGTGTCCCGGCCGGCGCGATCGTCGAGTTCTTCCGCGCCATCCCGGTGCTGATCCTGATGGTCTTCGCCAACCAGTTCTACTCGGACTACTCGGACTTCAGCAGTGATGTCCGGCCTCTGTACGCGGTGGTCACCGGCCTCGTCCTCTACAACGCCTCGGTGCTCGCTGAGATCGTCCGCGCGGGCATCCTGTCGCTCCCCAAGGGCCAGACGGAGGCCGCTCAGGCGATCGGTCTGCGCAAGACGCAGGTCATGACGTCGATCCTGCTGCCGCAGGCCGTGACCG
The DNA here is from genome assembly GCF_055572015.1 of Streptomyces sp. NPDC030840. NCBI lineage: Bacteria > Bacillati > Actinomycetota > Actinomycetes > Kitasatosporales > Streptomycetaceae > Streptomyces > Streptomyces sp. NPDC030840. The sequence continues at coordinate 205,617 of NZ_JBVIEE010000013.1, forward strand.
CGATGCTGCCGGCGATCGTCAGCCAGCTCGTCGTGATCGTGAAGGACACGGCACTCGGCGGCGCCATGCTGAACTTCACCGAGCTGCTCAACGCCCGCAAGACGCTGGCGGCGAACTTCGCGAACGTCATCCCCAGCTTCATCGTCGTGGCGGTCATCTTCATCGTCCTCAACTTCATTCTGACCAGCTTCGCCTCGTGGCTGGAGAACAGGCTGCGGCGCGGCAAGAAGTCGACCGGGGCGGTTCTTCCGACGGCGGCGGTCGAGGGCACGGCGGCGACCGGCGCGGGAGGCGGCGTCGGTTTCGGTGGCGGGTCGGCCGGCGGCGGCGCGACTTAGCCACCTGAAGGGCCCGGACGCGCCGAACAACTGACGACAAGTGAACATTCGGAGGCAGTGGCCCGCGCGCCACTGCCTCCGTCGCTTGACGCAAACACCGGCAGTGGGTTGCATACGTTCTGTGATCGTGCACCCCGCTCCATCTGGATGTTCCCGAAAGTTCCGCAGGACACCGCTCCAGGCAGGGGGCACCGCGCCGTGGACCCGGTGATCATCGTGGGAGCGGGGCCCGTCGGGCTCACGCTCGCCCTCGCGCTCGCGCGCCAGGAGGTCCCGTCCGTGGTCCTCGACGAGGGCCCCGGCAAGGACGAACAGCGCCTCGCGCGCACGGTCGTCCTGCGGGAGGACACGACCGCGCTCCTGACGCGGCTGACCGGGTTTCCGCTGGCCCAGGCCGGACTCGCCTGGTCCGGGTGGCGTTCCGTGCGCCGCCGTCAGGTGATGCGCAACGTCCGCTTCGACGGCGCGTCCGGCGAGGCCGGGGCCGCGGGCTTGGAGCGTGCTGCCACGGAGGACGTTACGGAGACGTCCGCGGGACCCGCCCCGCTGCATCTCGCCCAGCACGTGCTGACGGGCGCGCTGCGTGACGCCATCGCCGAGGAGCGGCTGGTCAAGGTGGCCGTGGAGAGCCGCCTGGACTCCATCGAGCAGGAGCCGTCGGGCATCACCGCGCACACCCGCGGCCCCAAGGGCACCTGGTGGCGGGGCAGCTACCTCATCGGCTGCGACGGCCCCCGCTCCACCGTGCGCAAGCTCCAGGACATCCGCTTCCCCGGACGTACAGCCGTGGAGCGGCACGCCGTGGCGGCACTGCGGACGGAACTTCCGTGGTCCAAAGAAGCGTTGCTGCACCGCGCGCCGCCGTGGCGGACGTCCGGGCCCTCGGCCGGGGAGATCACCGCCCGTCCCCTCCCCGACGGCGTGTGGCGCCTGGACTGGCTGCTGCCGCCCGGCAAGGACCTGGTCACACCGGACCTGCTGGTGGCACGCATCCGGGAGACCCTCGCGGGCTGGAACTCGGGTTCCACGCCTCCGTACGACCTGCTGGACACCGGAGTCCACACCGTCCACCACCGCCTCGCCCGCCGCTGGCGGGCCGGCCGGGTCTTCCTCGCCGGGGACGCCGCACACCTGCTGGGCGCGCTCGGCACCCAGGGCCTCGACGAGGGGCTGCGGGACGCCGACAACCTCGCCTGGAAGCTGGCGCTGGCCTGGCACCACGGCCCCCACGAGGCGCTGCTCGACAGCTACCAGACGGAGCGACGCGGGATCGTCGCCGCCCGGCTGCGCGCCGCCGACCAGGCACTGCCCCTGCTGCGCGGCGGCAAGGGGCTGCGGTCGTACGTCCCCGGCTCGTCCCGCGGCCACGACGCGCTGCTCACGGACGGCCATCTGGGACGCGGCCCGCTGGGCGCGCCCGGGACGTACGCCGATTCACCGCTCGCGCCTCCCCACGCCGAGTCGGAGACGGCCGTCGGCACGGCCCCGGGTGCGCAGGTCGTCGACGTGCGGGTGACCGCCGAGGACGGCACCTTCGTCCAGCTGCGGGACCGGCTCGGGCGCGGGGCGATGCTGGTCGTGCTGATCGCACCGGGCACGGGGGTGTGGGCCCGCAAGCACTGGGTGAGCGCCGGGATCATGCCTCGGCTGGCGGCCGCGGTGACCGCGCTGCCGCGCCCCGCTGAACTGCTGGTCGCCGAGAGCTACCCGGGCGCCGCCGCGCACACGGTCCTGCTGGTCCGCCCCGACGGCCATCTGGTCACCGCGTTGAGCGGGGTGCGCCCGGCGGACCTGTACGCGGCGGCGGAGGCGACGCTGGGCGGATCTAATGTCTCGGACGGGCCGGGCGGCTCGGACGGCTCAGGCGGCTCAGGCGGCTCAGGCGGCTCGGGGAATTCGAAAGCGGGGGCGGGAGCGTCCGGTGCGCCGGACTCACCGTCACCGTGAGGTCCACGGAGTGACTGTGAGTTGACCCGTCTCCGCGACCATGGTGTACTCCGGATCGTGACCGACACCTGTGTGCACCTGTGGCGGAGGGTCCATATGGACCTCGTCCGCTACGCGGGCTGCGTGTGTCATCCGTCCTGCTGAATTCGCATCTCTTTCTCCTTCTCCGCGCGCCCGCTCTCGGTCCGCGCGCCCCCTCGCGAACGCTCATCAGCTTCTCAGGACGGTACCTGTGTCTGTTTCCCGCACCGCGCCCTCCCCGGCCCCTGCCTCCCCCGTTTCCCCCGTCTCCGCCCCGACCCAGGCGGACCTGCTCGACTTCGCGCGCCGTACGGCCGCCGACGCCGGGCTGATCGCCTCCCTCCCCCTCGACCCCGAAGGCCGCACCTGGGTACGTCTCGACGGCCCCGGCGGCAGCGAGGCCTGGCTGATCGGCTGGCCACCCGGCACCGGGACGGGCTGGCACGACCACGCCGACTCCGTGGGCGCCTTCGTCACCGCGTCCGGTGAGCTGACGGAGAACTCGCTCGCCGCCCGGCTGCCCACCGACGGCTGGAAGACCCTGGAACTCGACGAAGACGTGGACCGCGTACGGCAGTTGCCGGCAGGCAAGGGCCGGGCGTTCGGCCGCCACCACGTGCACGAGGTGCTCAACGAGTCCACCGAGCAGCACGCGATCTCCGTCCACGCCTACTACCCGCCCCTCCCCCGGATCCGCCGCTACAGCCGCACGGGTCCGGTGCTCCGCCTGGAGCAGGTCGAGCGCCCGGAGGACTGGCAGTGAGCACCACCGAGGGCGACCCCACCGTCGAACGCCCTCTAGGGATCGACGAGTTGCTGGAGCGTGTCCGCGAAGGGCTCGACCGCGTCGAACCGAAGGACGCGTACGAAGCCGCCCAGGCGGGCACGGCTCTCCTGGTCGACATCCGCTACGCCGCCCTGCGCGACCGCGACGGCCTCATCCCCGGCGCCCTGGTCATCGAACGCAACGAACTGGAGTGGCGCCTCGACCCGCAGGGCAGCCACCGCGCCTCCGAGGCCACGAGCCACGACCTCCGCATCGTGGTCATCTGCAACGAGGGCTACGCCTCCAGCCTCGCCGCCGCGTCCCTGCGGCACCTGGGACTGCACCGGGCGACCGACCTTGCGGGCGGCTTCCAGGCCTGGAGGGCGGCTGGGTTGCCGGTGGCGTCCCAGGAGCCGCGGTGACGGCGGGTAAGAGCTTCAGTCGACGGCCGGCGGGAGCTGAAGTTGACGGTTGATGGGGGCTGAAGCCGGCGGCTGTCGGCGGCTGGTCAGAACCCGTCGTCTCCCAGCCCCTCCGGGTCCTCCCCCTCTTCCTTCAGTGCCTGCCGCACCACCCGGAGGGCCATGCCCTCGGGATAGCCCTTGCGGGCGAGCATGCCGGCCAGGCGCCGCAGGCGTTTGTCGCGGTCCAGGCCACGCGTGGAACGCAGCTTGCGGGCGACGAGTTCGCGCGCCGTGGCCTCCTCCTGCTCGGAGTCGAGCTGGGCGACGGCCTCGTCGATGAGCGTCGAGTCCACCCCCTTCGTCCGCAGCTCCCGGGCGAGGGCCCGCCGGGCCAGCCCCCGGCCGTGGTGCCGGGACTCCACCCAGGCGTCCGCGAACGCGCTGTCATTGATCAGGCCGACCTCCTCGAACCGTGACAACACCTCGTCCGCCACGTCCTCGGGGATCTCCCGCTTGCGCAACGCGTCCGCGAGTTGCTTCCGCGTGCGCGGGGTCCCGGTGAGCAGGCGCAGACAGATCGCCCGCGCCCGCTCAGCCGGGTCCCCTGGGGACTCCCTCTTCTCGGCCCTCGACGAGAAAGGGGAGCCTCCGTCCTGTGAGGCCCCGGACGACCCGCCGCTGCCACGTGCGCGCCGCCCACGGCCACGCCTGCCGCCCGGGTCATCGCCAACGCCCAGTCGGCCCCCGCCACGAGGACGATCGTCGCCATGGCCGGTAGCGCCGTCCGACCAGCTCGTGTGCCCGTCCGACCAGCCGTCGCCGGCCGGCTCCTCGCCGTACCGCTTGGCTTCGGTGACGTCTCCGTCACCCCTGAGCCCCTCGTCCTCAGGGGTAAGCGGACAGGTGTACTCGTCCCAGTCCGTTCGCCGAGTCAAGGATCAGCTCTTGGCGGTCGCGGCCTTGGACTTGGGGGCCTTGGCCGCCGCAGCGGGTGCCGTCTTGGCGGCCTCGTCCGCGGCGGTGGCGGTCGCCGCGTCCGCGCCCGGCTCGGCGGCGGGCTCCTCCGGCCGCACCCCCACGCCCAGCTTCTCCTTGATCTTCTTCTCGATCTCGTTGGCGAGGTCGGGGTTGTCCTTCAGGAAGTTGCGCGCGTTCTCCTTGCCCTGGCCGAGCTGGTCGCCCTCGTACGTGTACCAGGCGCCGGCCTTGCGGACGAAGCCGTGCTCCACGCCCATGTCGATCAGGCCGCCCTCGCGGCTGATGCCCTGGCCGTAGAGGATGTCGAACTCGGCCTGCTTGAAGGGCGGCGCGACCTTGTTCTTGACGACCTTGCAGCGGGTGCGGTTGCCGACCGCCTCCGTGCCGTCCTTCAAGGTCTCGATGCGGCGGATGTCGATGCGCACCGAGGCGTAGAACTTCAGCGCCCGGCCACCGGTCGTGGTCTCCGGGGAACCGAACATCACGCCGATCTTCTCGCGGAGCTGGTTGATGAAGATCGCGGTCGTCTTGGACTGGTTGAGCGCGCTGGTGATCTTCCGCAGGGCCTGGCTCATCAGACGGGCCTGCAGACCCACGTGGCTGTCGCCCATCTCGCCCTCGATCTCCGCGCGCGGGACGAGCGCGGCGACGGAGTCGATGACGATGAGGTCGAGTGCGCCGGAGCGGACCAGCATGTCCACGATCTCCAGCGCCTGCTCGCCGTTGTCCGGCTGGGACAGGATCAGGTTGTCGATGTCGACGCCGAGCTTCTTCGCGTACTCGGGGTCGAGGGCGTGCTCCGCGTCCACGAAGGCGACCTGGCCGCCGGCCTTCTGAGCGTTCGCCACCGCGTGCAGGGTCAGGGTCGTCTTACCGGAGGACTCCGGGCCGTAGATCTCCACGACACGGCCGCGGGGCAGACCACCCACGCCGAGGGCCACGTCGAGGGCGGTGGACCCGGTCGAGATGACCTCGATGGGCTCCTTCGACCGCTCGCCCATGCGCATGACCGCGCCCTTGCCGAATTGCCGTTCAATCTGTGCGAGCGCGGCGTCGAGCGCCTTCTCGCGGTCGGTTCCTGCCATGGGTTCCACCCGATTTGCTTGAGTCGATCGCTTCACGTGAAAGACGCTAACGCCTGCCACTGACAATGGGCCCCGACGCCCGTCCCGCCTGTGGATAACTCGGGTACATCTCCGCGAAAACCCTGCCGAAATCCCCGCCGGGGTTCCCACCGGAGACCCCATAAGAACGGATGTTCGATTTCCGTGTCAAGCGCAGCGGAAGCGCCGTTCCCCGGCTGCGGCCCGGCTGCCGCTCCAGCTACTGCTCCGCTTTCGGCTGCCCCTCCAGCTACTGCTCCGGTTGCGGCTCCCGTCCCGGCGACTGCTCCGCTCGCGGCTCCCGCTCCCGCTCCCGCCTCGGCTCGAGCAACCGGCGCAGGCGGGCAAGGGCGTTGCCCGGAGTCCGCTTGCGGTGGCCGTGCACACGGGGGTCGTCCGTGACGTCGTACCGCTTCACGTAGGCCCCGAGGAACGCCTGCAGGGTGGCGACCGCCGGGATGGCGATCAAAGCGCCCACGGCGCCGAGAAGCGCGGTGCCCGCGATGACCGACCCGAAGGCGACCGCCGGGTGGACGTCGACGGTCTTGGCGGTCAGCTTGGGCTGCAGCACGTAGTTCTCGAACTGCTGGTAGATCACGACGAAGATCAGCACCCACAGCGCGTACCACGGGTTGACCGTGAAGGCGATCAGCATCGGCAGGGCACCCGCGAGGTAGGTGCCGATGGTGGGGATGAACTGGGAGACCATGCCGACCCAGACGGCGAGCACGGGGGCGTAGTTCACCCCGAGGTACTCCAGCAGGACGTAGTGGGCCATCCCGGAGATCAGCGCCATCAGGCCGCGCGAGTACAGATAGCCACCGGTCTTGTCGACCGCGATCTCCCAGGCGCGCAGCACCTCGGCCTGCTTCGCTGGCGGCAGCACGGAGCACAGGGCGCGCCGCAGCCGGGGGCCGTCGGCGGCGAAGTAGAACGAGAACAGCGCGATCGTCAGCAACTGGAAGAGGCCGCCGAGGACCTGCGCGGAGACGTCCAGGACACCGGTGGCGCTGTTCTGCACGTACCTCTTGAGCCAGTCGGAGCGGAGGAGGCCCTCCTGTATGTCCACCCGCTTCAGCTCGGTGTGGAAGGTCGTGTTGACCCAGCTGATGACGGAGTCGAGGTACTCGGGGAGGCCCTCGATCATCTTGATGATCTGGCCCGCGAGCATCGAGCCGAGGAGCGTGACGAACCCGGCCGCCGCGATCAGCGTGCCGAAGAAGACGAGGAAGGTGGCGAAGCCCCTGCGCAGTCCCTTCGAGGCCATCCAGCTGACCGCGGGCTCGATGGCGAGCGCGAGGAAGAACGCGATGAGGATGTTGATCAGCAGCCCGATGAGCTGGTGGAACGCCCAGTTGCCCAGCTGGAACACGGCGACGAGCGAGAGCGCCAGCACCATGGCGCGCGGCAGCCAGCGCGGCATGCGTGCCCGCGCCGCGTCATCACCCGACGGGGGGCGGGTGGGCGGCGTGGTGCCGGGCGGGGATGCCTGCTGGTCGACCTGCGCGGTCTCGTCCGCGCGAGCGGCGGTCTCGTCTGTGGAAGCCACGGAGCAAGTCTCGCTCACGCCGCCGACAATCGGTCCCCGCCTCCGGAACCCCGTGACGGTGCTCGTTGCCCGCCCGCACACTTTCGGGCGGGTTCAGCGCCGTTCGTCCGGAACGTCCATGGTCGCGCACACCACGCGCCACACGTCCCTGGCCTCCCAGCCGGCGTCGAGCGCCTCGTGCACGGTCCGTCCGCCCAGTTCGGACATCACGTGGTCGCGCGCGAACGTGTCGGCGTACCCCTCGCCGAAGTGATCCGCCATCCGCTGCCAGAAGACCGTCAACCGCATGACTCCAGTATCCCGCCCCAGGGGGTGGGCCGAGCCGGGACGGCCTGCCGAGACCGCTTTCCGCTCTACGGTCTAACGCATGGCCGAAACCGGAGCATCCCCACTCCCCCCGACGCCCCCGACGCCCCCGGCGCACAGCCCGCTCGCCCGCGCCGAACAGTTCGTCTGGCTCACCGCGCGCGTGCTGGAGCAGCGCCGCTTCGCCTACCACTTCCTCGGTGGGAGCGCCGACGCGGTGGAGACCGCGCTGACCGCCTACCGCAACGACGACGAGGGGTACGGCCACGCGCTCGAACCCGATCTGCGCGGGCCGGTGAGCCAGCCGCTGCACACCGGGCACGCGCTGCGCGTCCTGGACTCGATCGGGCGCTGCGGCGGACAGCGGGCGGAACGCGTGTGCCGCTATCTGACGTCCGTGTCGACCCCGGACGGCGCCCTCCCGGCGGTCCATCCCGTGCAGCGGGGCTATCCGACGGCCCCCTTCATCACCGTCGTGGACGACCCGCCCAGCGATCTCCTGGCGACCGGCCCCGTGGTGGGCCTGCTGCACCACAACGAGGTGTGGCACGCGTGGCTGTTCCGGGCCACCGACTTCTGCTGGCAGGTGGTCGAGTCCCTGGAGAAGTCGCATCCGTACGAGATCGAGGCGGCCGTGGCGTTCCTGGACTCGGCGCCCGACCGCTCGCGCGCGGAGGCGGCCGCCGACCGGCTCGGCCGCATGGTCCGCGAGCACCGCCTGGCGGCGCTGGACCCGGACCACCTGGAGACGTACCCGGTGTCGCCCGGCTACGCGCCGGGCGAGCACCACTTCCCGCACGACTTCGCACGCGCTCCGGGCTCCCTCGCGCGCCTGTGGTTCACCGACGAGGAGATGACCCGCTCGCTGGACTTCCTGGTGAGCGAGCAGCAGGAGGACGGCGGCTGGCCCGTCCGGTGGCGCCAGTGGGCCCCGACCACCGCCCTGGAGAGCCGTCCGATCGTCACGATCGAGGCCTTGCGCACGCTCGACGCGTACGGGCGGCTGTGACCTGTCGGAGGGCTTCAAGGCCCGCACGCGCACGCCTGCGCACGCGTGCGGGCCGGCTCCGCCTCTCACCCCGCCAGCGCCCGCACTCCTGCCGTCACCGCCACGGCGGCGCCGACGACGACCAGGAACGGGGCGCGCGCCATCAGCGCCAGCGCGGCAGCGGCGAGCCCCGCGGCCTTCGCGTCCAGCACGAGGAGACGCCCGTCGGCGAACGTCTGCTGAGCCGTGAGGGCCGCGAGAAGCGCCACGGGCAGCAAGGCCGACAGGCGCCGGACGAACGGCCGTTCGAGGACGCCCTCGGGGACGAGGAGACCGATGAGCTTGACGGCGTAGCAGCCGACCGCCGTCACGCCGATCGCGATCCAGATGTTCACTGGTGCGGCCCCCGCACGTCGTCGGCGGCCGCACCGCGCCGCCCATGGGCCCACAGGACGGCCGGCGCGGCGAGCGCGGCCACGAGCACCGGCACCCCGGCGGGCAGTACGGGCAGCAAACCCAGTCCCAGGATCACCGCGAGGCCCGCCACGACCCGCTCGGTGCCGCCTTTCAGCATCGGCGCGAGCAACGCCAGGAAGACGGCGGGCCCGGCCGCGTCCAGCCCCCACGCCTCGGTGTCGCCGATGGCCTCGGCACCGGCCGCGCCGAGCAGGGTGGTGAGGTTCCACAGCACATAGAGGCTCAGCCCGGTGACGGCGAAGCCCACACGAACTGCGCGCCGCGTGGGCTGGGCGAGCGCGACCGCGGCGGTCTCGTCGATGACCCACTGGGCCGCGAAGGGCCGCACCGCGCGGGGGAGGGCCAGCAACTGCGAGAGCCGCAACCCGTAGAAGGCGTTGCGCACGCCCAGGAAGAAGGCACCCGCGGCCGCCGTGAACGGACTGCCCCCGGCCGCGAGCGCCCCCACGAGCGCGAACTGGGACGCCCCGGTGAACACCAGGAGGCTGAGCGCACAGGTCTGCGCCAGCGTGAGTCCGCTTCCTGCCGAGGTCACCCCGAAGGCGAACCCGGACAGTCCGACCGCGACCCCGACCCCGAGGGCGTCCCTGACGACGGCCGCGTCCGGCTTTCCTCCACTGTCACCGCGTATCTCCGCGGAAGCTGTCTGTTCTGCCACGTTCCGGACGATAGGAAAACGCGCCCTCACCGGTCTTGTACGTTCTTGCGCTCCCTCTGGTACGCCCCTGGCGGCACCCCCACGATCCGGCTGAAGTGCCGGTTGAGGTGCGGCTGATCGGTGAAGCCCACGGTGACGGCGGCCTCCGCGGGAGCGACTCCGGCATCCAGCAGCCGCCGCGCCCGCCGCACCCGCGCATCGGTCAACCACGCGTGCGGCGGCATGCCGTACACCTCCCGGAACGCCCTCAGCAGCGCGAACGGGCTCGTCCCCAGATCACCGGCGAGCCGCTCCAGCGTCGGAGGGTCGGCCATCCGCTCCTCCAGTACGGCACGCGCGCGTGCCGCCTTCCCGGCACCCGCGGTGTGCACGGCGCGCTGGGGCAACGGCCCGCCGTTGAGGCGCAGCAACCGGGTCACGACGACCCTCAGCAAGGTGTCGGCGGCCAGCGCGTTGCCCTCCTCCGCGGCCCTCAGGACCTCGTGTACCAGCCCGGCGGCGTACGGATCCTCGAACACCGGACTGCTGAAGCCCGGCGTCCCCCGGATCGCGGTGGTCTCGGCGGCGATCTCCGCCACGAGCTCCGGCGCCGGATAGACCGCGCCGTACCGCCACCCCTCGGGCCCGTCCGCGCGACCCGTGTGCGGTGTGTCGGGATTGACCAGCGCCAGCGCTCCGGGGCCCGCGTACCGGTCGGCTCCGCCGTGATGGAAGACCTCGACTCCGTCGGCGATCGCCGCGATCACGAAGTTCTCATGGGTGTGCCGCACGAACCGCTTCTCGACGTACCGGGCCCTCAGCAGATCGACGCCGGGCAACTCGCGGTACCGCCAGTGCCGTGCCCGTTCGGATCGTGCCATGGTCCCCATTCTCACCAAGGTGTGGCCGAGCGGCGGGTGAGTTTGGTCCACGGTGTTCCGCCAGTGGTCGAACGCAGGCCCCTCGTGGCTGGGCGCGCAGTACCCCGCGCCCCTGAAACCCCTGGTCAGCGCCACTGTCAGTGGGCGGGTGCACCATGGGCACATGGTCCGTTCCGCACTCGACGCCTTCTCCCCCGCGACCCGCGGCTGGTTCACGGGGGCCTTTCCCGCGCCCACCGCGGCCCAGTCCGGAGCCTGGCGGGCGATCGCCGAGGGCTCGGACGTGCTGGTCGTCGCCCCCACCGGCTCCGGCAAGACGCTCGCCGCCTTCCTGGCCGCCCTCGACCAGCTGGCCTCCGCGCCACCCCCCGCCGACCCGAGGAAGCGCTGCCGCGTCCTGTACGTGTCCCCACTCAAGGCGCTCGCCGTCGACGTGGAGCGCAACCTCCGCAGCCCCCTGACCGGCATCCGCCAGGAAGCCGTCCGCCTGGGCCTGCCCGAGCCCGAGGTCAAGGTCGGCATCCGGTCCGGCGACACCCCAGCCGCCGAGCGCCGCGCCCTGTCCACCCGCCCCCCGGACATCCTGATCACCACTCCTGAGTCACTGTTCCTGATGCTCACCTCGGCCACGCGCGAGGCTCTGACCGGCATCGAGACGGTGATCCTCGACGAGGTGCACGCGGTGGCGGGCACCAAGCGCGGCGCACACCTGGCGCTCTCCCTGGAGCGCCTGGACGAGCTCCTGCCGAAGCCGGCCCGCCGCATCGGCCTCTCCGCGACAGTCAGGCCGGTCGACGAGGTCGCCCGCTACCTGTCCCCGCACCGCAAGGTGGAGATCGTCCAGCCGAAGTCCGGCAAGGAGTTCGACCTCTCCGTGGTCGTCCCGGTCGAGGACCTGGGCGAGCTGGGAGGTTCCCCCGCCTCGGACGGCTCGGAGGGCGCCGAGCGCCCGTCGATCTGGCCGCACGTCGAGGAGCGGATCACCGACCTGGTCCAGGCCCACCGCTCGACGATCGTGTTCGCCAACTCCCGCCGTCTCGCGGAGCGCCTCTGCAACCGGCTCAACGAGATCGCGTACGAGCGCGCGACGGGTGAGCCCCTCGACGAGCACCACGCCCCCGCCGAGCTGATGGGCGGTTCGGGCGCCGCCCAGGGCGCTCCCCCGGTGATCGCCCGTGCCCACCACGGCTCGGTCTCCAAGGAGCAGCGATCCCTGGTCGAGGAAGACCTCAAGGCCGGGCGCCTCCCGGCGGTGGTCGCCACCTCCAGTCTGGAACTGGGCATCGACATGGGAGCGGTGGACCTCGTGGTCCAGGTGGAGTCACCGCCCTCCGTGGCCTCCGGCCTGCAGCGCGTGGGCCGTGCCGGCCACCAGGTGGGCGCCGTCTCCCGGGGTGTGGTCTTCCCCAAGTACCGGGGCGACCTCGTCCAGGCCGCGGTGGTCACCGAGCGGATGCGCACCGGCTCCATCGAGTCCCTGAGGATCCCCGCCAACCCCCTGGACGTGCTGGCGCAGCAGCTCGTCGCGATGACCGCGCTGGACACCTGGCAGGTCGACGACCTGCTGGCCACGGTCCGTCGCGCGGCCCCCTTCGCCTCGCTCCCGGAGTCGGCGTTCACGGCCGTGCTGGACATGCTCGCGGGCCGCTATCCGTCCGACGCCTTCGCCGAGTTGCGTCCGCGCGTGGTGTGGGACCGCGTCGCCGGTACGGTCACCGGCCGCCCGGGCGCGCAGCGCCTCGCCGTCACCTCCGGGGGGACGATCCCGGACCGGGGCCTGTTCGGGGTGTTCCTCGCGGGCGCCGACCCGAAGAAGGGCGGCGGCCGGGTCGGCGAGCTCGACGAGGAGATGGTGTACGAGTCCCGCGTCGGCGACGTCTTCACGCTGGGCACCAGCTCCTGGCGCATCGAGGACATCACGCGCGACCGCGTCCTGGTCTCCCCGGCCCCCGGCGTCCCCGGGCGGCTCCCCTTCTGGAAGGGCGACCAGCTGGGCCGCCCGCTGGAACTGGGCCGTGCGGTGGGCGCGTTCCTGCGCGAAGTCGGCTCCCTGCCCCAGGACGACGCCCGTCTGCGCCTGCTCGCCGCCGGCCTCGACGCCTGGGCCGCGGACAACGTCCTTTCGTACCTGGCGGAGCAGCGTGAGGCCTGCGGCCACGTCCCCGACGACCGCACGATCGTCGTCGAGCGCTTCCGCGACGAACTGGGTGACTGGCGGGTCGTCGTGCACTCCCCGTTCGGCGCCCAGGTCCACGCCCCCTGGGCCCTCGCGCTCGGCACGCGTCTGTCCGAGCGGTACGGCATGGACGCCCAGGTGATGCACGCCGACGACGGCATCGTGCTGCGCCTCCCCGACGCCGGACTGATGGACCTGGACCTGCTCGACCAGGAGCCGAGGAAGGCGGGCACGGAGTACGACGCCGAGCGGGCGCCCGTGAGTGCCGGGGACGTCGTGTTCGACAAGGGCGAGGTCGACCAGATCGTCACCGACCAGGTCGGCGGCTCGGCCCTGTTCGCGTCGCGCTTCCGCGAGTGCGCCGCCCGCGCGCTGTTGCTGCCCCGCCGCAACCCCGGCAAGCGCACGCCGCTGTGGCAGCAGCGCCAGCGGGCGGCTCAACTGCTGGAGGTGGCGAGCGAGTTCGGCTCGTTCCCGATCGTGCTTGAGGCAGTCCGTGAATGCCTCCAGGACGTCTTCGACGTGCCCGGCCTGGCGGAGCTGATGGGTGACATCGAGTCCCGCAAGGTGCGGCTCGTCGAGGTCACCACGCCGGAGCCCTCGCCGTTCGCCCGCTCCCTCCTCTTCGGGTACGTCGCCCAGTTCCTGTACGAGGGCGACTCCCCGCTGGCCGAGCGCCGGGCCGCCGCCCTGTCGCTGGACTCGCGGCTGCTGGCCGAGCTGCTGGGTCAGGCGGAGCTGCGGGAGCTGCTGGACGCCGAGGTCCTGACCGAGCTGGAGCGGGAGCTCCAGTGGCTCACCGAGGACCGCCGGGTCAAGGACCCTGAGGGCGTCGCGGACGTGCTGCGGCTTCTGGGCCCGCTCACGGACGCCGAGTTGGCGGAGCGCGGCGCCGAGCCGCAGTGGGCCCGGGAGCTGGCGGGGACCCGCCGTGTCATCCGGGTGCGCGTCGCCGGCGCCGATCACTGGGCGGCGATCGAGGACGCGGGCCGGCTGCGCGACGCGCTGGGCACGGCCCTGCCGGTCGGTGTCCCGGAGGCCTTCACCGAGCCGGTCAAGGACCCGCTCGGCGACCTCCTCGCCCGGTACGCACGCACCCACGGCCCGTTCACGTCGGCCACGGCGGCGGCCCGTTTCGGTCTCGGGGTGGCCGTCACGGAGGGCGCGCTGCAACGGCTCGCCGCGGGCGGCCGCATCGTCCAGGGTGAGTTCCACCCGGCGGGCATCGGCCAGGAGTGGTGCGACGCGGCCGTGCTGCGCCGTCTGCGCCGCCGCTCCCTGGCCGCGCTGCGGCACGAGCTGGAGCCGGTGCCGCCCGCCGCCCTGGCGCAGTTCCTGCCCCAGTGGCAGCACGTGGGCAACGGCCACGCACTGCGGGGCATCGACGGGCTGGTGCGCGCCATCGAGCAGCTCCAGGGCGCCTCCGTCCCGGCCTCCGCCCTGGAGAAGCTGGTCCTGCCGTCCCGGGTCGCGGGCTACACCCCTTCGATGCTCGACGAGCTCACGGCGGCCGGAGAGATCGTCTGGGCCGGCGCGGGAGCCCTCCCCGGCAAGGACGGCTGGGTCTCCCTCTTCATGGCGGACGCGGCCCCGCTCCTCCTGCCCTCCCCGCATCCCCTGGAGCTGACCGCGCTCCACCAGTCGGTCCTCGACAGCCTCTCCGGGGGCTACGGCCTGTTCTTCCGGCAGATCGCCGACCAGGTCCGCGCCACCACGCACCCCGACGCCACCGACCCCCAACTGGCGGACGCCATCTGGGACCTGACCTGGTCCGGCCGGCTCACGAACGACACGCTGGCCCCGATGCGAGCCGTCCTCGGCTCGGGCCGCACCGCCGGCTCCACGGCCCACCGCGCCAAGCGCACGGTTCCGCGCGGCCGGTACGGCTCGCTGACGGCCGCCGCGCGCCCCCAGTCCCGTACCGGACCACCCACGGTCGCGGGCCGCTGGTCGCTGCTCCCCGCCCATGAGCCCGACCCCACCGTGCGCGCCCACGCGCTCGCCCGCACCCTCCTCGACCGGCACGGCGTGGTGACCCGGGGCGCCGTGGCCGCCGAGGGGGTGGAGGGCGGCTTCTCGGCGACGTACCGCGTGCTGTCCGCCTTCGAGGAGAGCGGACAGGCCCGGCGTGGGTACGTGGTGGAGGGGCTCGGCGCGGCCCAGTTCGCGATGGACGGCGCGGTGGACCGGCTGCGCGCGACGGCGAACGCCCGGGACCGGGGTGAAGCCCCGCCCGAGCCCGCCTTCGGCCCACCGGACTTCCCCGCGGGCCGCGAGGACTGGGCCGACTTCCCGGCGGGCCGCGCCGCCGGAACAGACTTCCCCACAAGCCGCGACGCCGGAGCCGATTTCCCCTCAGGCCCTGATGGCGGTGCCGGCTTCCCCGACAGCTACGGCTACACCCCGCCGCCCCGCCACCCCCTGAGCCGCACCCGCCGCAACGGCGGCAGCCGGTGCGTGGTCCTGGCCGCCGCCGATCCCGCCAACGCCTACGGCGCCGCCCTGCCCTGGCCCGAGCCCCCGACCGGTGCCGGGCACAAGCCGGGCCGCAAGGCGGGCTCCCTTGTCGTGCTGGTCGACGGCGAGCTGACCCTGTACATGGAGCGCGGCGGCAAGACCCTGCTCGCCTGGCCCTCCGATCCGGACGGCACGGTCACGGAGGACCCGCGGCTCCTGGTCGCCGCCGAGGCGCTCTCCGCGTCGGCCCGCGCGGGCTCTCTGGGCACGGTCACGGTGGAGCGCGTCAACGGAGCCTCCGCCCTCACATCCCCCTACGGCACCCTCCTGGAAGGAGCGGGCTTCATAGCGACCCCACGAGGGCTGCGGCTCCGCGCCTGACCGGGTCCGCCCACCCCGGCGGGAACCCACCGCACAGTCCACCGGCGTGCCACCCTGGACCCATGCCCGAAGGAGACACCGTCTGGCAGGCAGCGAGACGGCTGCACAGCGCCCTCGCGGGCAACGTGCTGACCCGCTTCGACCTGCGCGTGCCGAGGTACGCGACAGCCGATCTCACCGGCCGTACCGTCCTGGACGTCACCCCGCGCGGCAAGCACCTCCTCACCCGCATCGAGGGCGGCCTGACCCTGCACTCGCATCTGCGGATGGACGGCTCATGGAAGGTGTACGCGGCCGGCCGGCGCTGGACCGGCGGCCCCGCGCACCAGATCCGGGCCGTCCTCGGCACCCCCGGCCACACGGCCGTCGGTTACCGCCTCCCCGTGCTGGAACTGCTCCGCACCTCGGAGGAGGACCGGGCCGTCGGCCATCTCGGTCCCGACCTCCTCGGCCCGGACTGGGACCCCGACAGGGCTCTCGCCAACCTCCTGGGCGAGCCGGCCCGTCCCCTCGGCGAGGCCCTCCTCGACCAGCGCAACCTCGCCGGCATCGGCAACGTGTACAAGAGCGAGCTGTGCTTCCTGCTCGGGGCGACGCCGTGGCTCCCCGTCGGCGAGCTCCCCGAGGACCGCGCGGCCAAGCTTCCCGCGCTGGCAAGGAAGCTCCTGGAGGTCAACCGCGACCGCCCGCTCCGCGTCACGACGGGCCGCCGCGACCAGAGCCACTTCGTGTACGGCCGCGCGCCCCGCCCCTGCCTGCGCTGCCGCACTCCCATCCGTTGGGCGAACCAGGGCGACGGCTCCCGCGAACGCCCCACCTACTGGTGCCCCACCTGCCAGACGGGCCCGGCCCCGGCCCCGGGCACCCGCGCGACCAGCCCGAGCCGGCGCGCCGTACAGCCCCTTGACGACCCGAACAATTGACGGACCGTCAGAAACTCTCTTACGGTCGTCTCATGCCCGTCACGGCGTACGACCTCACCGGACGCACCGCATTCGTCACCGGCGCCGCCAGCGGTATCGGGCGCGCCTCGGCCGTCCTGCTCGCGGAGGCGGGCGCGACCGTGCACTGCGCGGACCGCGACGCCCAGGGGCTGCACGAGACCGCCACCCTCATCAAGGACACCGGCGGCACCGCGCACACCCACCACCTGGACGTCACCGACCGCGAACAGCTCCGCCGGGCAGTTGCCGACTGTGAGCGGCTCGACGTCATGGCGGCGGTCGCCGGGATCATGCACAGCAGTCCGGTCCTGGAGACCCGCGACGAGGACCTCGACCGGGTGTGGGGCGTCAACTTCAGGGGCGTGCTGTACGCCTGCCAGGAGGCGGCCCGCCTCATGATCGCGGACGGGACCCGGGGGAGCATCGTCACCATGGCCTCGGGCGCCGTCGACACAGGAGGCCCCGGTCTGCTGTGTTACAGCGTGGCGAAGACGGCGGTCGTCCAGCTGACGAAGACCCTGGCGACCGAGGTCGGCCCGCACGGCATCCGCGTCAACGCGGTGGCGCCGGGCTGGATCCGGACCCCCATGACGGACCGCCACGACGACGAGGCGCAGGCACGCACGGAAGGGTTCATGGCGCGGCTCTCGCCCCTGGGCCGGGTAGGCGAACCGGACGAGATCGCGCACGCCGTACTGCACCTGGCCTCCGACGCGTCGTCGTTCACGACGGGCCAGATCCTCCGCCCGAACGGCGGGGTGGCGATGCCCTGGTGAGGCCCAGGCGGCCACGGCCGACGACTGGGGCGGACGCACACGATGCCGGTTGCCGCGGATCCCCCACGCCGGTCCCCCAACCGATCGCGGGCCCCGGGCACCACGTCACCGCCGCTCCGCCCCAGTCATCTCCCCCATCCTCCCCCTCGGTACCGGCTCCCCTGTCGGCCCTCTCGCCGCTCCTCTGGCCCCCTTCGGCACACAGTGCACCGGCAGCAGGCTCAGCCCCCACCCCCCGGCCGCTATGGCCGCCTCCACCGGACCCGCGTCCGGCGCCAGGGCCAGCCGCAGCGCTCCCCACCACCACAGCGCCCCGAGCCCCAGTGCCGCCCCCCAGCGCACTGTCCGCATGGCCGCCACCTCCAGGCCGCCCCGGCCATCCGGGGCCGTTCCGCGCCCTTCGGCCCGCCGCTAGACGCTAGGCCGTCGCCCGCACCGCTCGGCAGGGCGCACCCCCGGCACAGGGGCGCACCACACCCGCACGGACAACGCCCAGCCCGCGGGCCCGGCGCACTGCCCCCGCTGAGATACGACGCTCACATCACATGGGGCGCACACCACCCGCGCAGGCACGCACACGCCCCCTCAAGCGCGCCCCACCCACCGAGGCGCCAAGGGCCGTCACCCGTGCTCCGCCTGGAACATCCAGTGATGCTTCTCGAGATCCGCGGTGATCCCGATGAAGATGTCCTGGCTCACCGGGTCGGGATCGGCGGTGGACTTCACCCGTTCCCGCATCCGTGTGATGACCGCACCGAGCGCGTCCACGAGCGTTCCCACCGCGTCCGTGTCCTTGACCCAGCCGTCGGGGGTCCTGCCGATGCCGCTGGTGGCGGAGACCGTTCCGGCCCGTCCGTCAGGAGAGACGCCCAGTGTCGCGGCCCGTTCCGCCACCGTGTCGGAATGCGTCCGGGCGGAGGCCACGACCTCGTCGAGCTGAAGGTGGATGGAACGGAAGCGTGGCCCGATCACGTTCCAGTGGATCTGCTTGGCCACCAGGGAGAGGTCCACCAGGTCGACCAGGGCGCCCTGCAGCGCCTCGGACACGATCTTGAGGTCGGCCTCCGGCAGCGGGCTCTTCACGACGTACATGGGCATGCTCCGCATCCCTCCGCCACGAACCCTCGCGCGGAGAATCGTCCGTACGTCCCCGACCCCCACCTCTTCCACGATGACCGCCCCACCCGGCACCGGCAAACGGGGAAACGGCGGGAAAGCACGAAAGCCCCGGCCGACGCTCCTCCAAGTCTTCCTGGAGGAACCCGACCGGGGCTCCCGCCCACATCACTTCACGACGGGCCTCGGCCCGATACGTGAGTCACGTACATCACACCGTGCGCACGCTCATGGCACACACTCACGCGGCGACGACGTCCACCGCCTCGGCGGGCGCCTTGATGGTGACCCGTTCCGGCGGCACGCCGGCCACCGATACGGAATTGAGCATGGGTCGACGCACTGGTGCGGGCACCGGCTCGGCGGCCGCTGCCGACTGGGCCAGCTCGGCGAGTGCGAGCTCGTCGCTCACTTCCCGCATGAGCTCGGACATCCGTACGTCCAGCGCGTCGCAAATGGCGGAGAGCAGTTCGGAGGAAGCCTCCTTCTGCCCCCGCTCCACCTCGGAGAGATAGCCGAGTGAGACTCGGGCGGACGAGGAGACTTCGCGCAGAGTACGGCCCTGGCGCTGGCGCTGCCGACGCAGCACGTCACCCAGCAGGCGACGGAGCAGAATCATCGGTGGCTCCCTCCTCGGACCGCGTAACCGCATCCATCACGCCCCACCGTACCGCCTTGCGCCGCGGCCGTGCGGGGAGCGCTGTCGTGTTCACTCAGGGCTGCAAACATCAAGTCCCCCCGTTCTGTTCCGTATCCTGTGCCCGCTCATTCCCGGTCTGTTCGCCCGCAAGCTCCTTCAGGAGCAGTGCGAGTACGCTCCGTACACTCTCCATACGGATTTCCGCCCGGTCGCCGTTCAACCGCAACGCAGCCACTTTCCCGCCACCTGGACAGTCGGAATCCGCGTGGGACGGTCCGTCGACGGCAACGAAAACCGTGCCCACGGGCTGTCCGTCCTGCGGTTCGGGACCGGCCACACCGGTGGTCGCGACGCCCCAGTCCGTACCGAGCGCCTTGCGCACTCCGGCCGCCATCTGGGCCGCGACCTGCGGATGCACCGCTCCATGTGCCGCCAGCAGCGCGGCGTCCACGCCGAGCACCTCATGCTTGAGCTCAGTGGCGTAGGCGGTCACCGAGCCGCGGAAGACCTTGGACGCTCCGGGCGCGGCTGTGATTTCCGCCGCAACCAGACCGCCGGTCAACGACTCGGCGACAGCGAGGGTCTCACCCCTCACTCCGAGTAGTCGCAGCACGTCGGCGGCCATGGAACTCACCGCTCCGCCCCCTCCGCCGCGGCCTTCCGCGTCGCGATTCCGCGCCTGCGCAGCACAATGGCTTGTCTTACATAGTCGAGCCCGGTCACGACGGTCAGAACGACCGCCACGGCCATCACCCAGAACCGCAGGGTCGCCAGGGGCCCCGTCAGTGCCAGGACGTACATCCCGACGGCTGTGCCCTGCGCGAGCGTCTTCATCTTCCCGCCGCGGCTCGCCGGGATCACCCCGTAACGGATGACCAGGAAACGCAGCAGCGTGATCCCGAGTTCCCTGCCGAGGATGACGCCCGTCACCCACCACGGCAGATCGCCCAGGCCGGACAGGCAGATCAGCGCCGCTCCCATGATCGCCTTGTCGGCGATGGGGTCGGCGATCTTCCCGAAGTCGGTGACGAGGTCGTACGTGCGCGCCAGGTGACCGTCGAAGATGTCGGTGATCATGGCGACGGCGAACGCGGCCCAGGCCCAGGCGCGCCACACCGGGTCGTATCCGCCGTCCATGAGCATCAGCGCGACGAACCCGGGCACGAGGACCAGGCGGACCATGGTGAGAATGTTCGCGATGTTCCAGATGCTGGCCTGGTTGACGGCAGCAGCGCCGAGCTTCCCGCCACGCACCGGGCCGGCGCCGCTCTGGGCGCCCGAGGCGCCGGCGGAACCACCCGCCGCGGATGCCGGGGCTCCCGTCATCTGGCCGCCTCCTCACCACGCCCGAGCGGGCCCAGGAGCGGCTCCGCCACCAGGTCGACGCCCTCCGTGCCGACCACCTTCGCCTCGACCATAAGGCCGGCACTCAAACCCGTGCTGGTCGTGAACAGCACCTGGCCGTCGGTCTCGGGCGCCTGGTGCGCACCGCGGCCGTACGCGCCCTCCTCGCCGTCGACCGACTCGACCAGCACCTGGACCGTCTCGCCGACCCGGTCCTCGGCGCGCTGCGACACCAGTTCCTCGGCCAGCCGGGACACCCGCGCGAGCCGCTCGGCGACCACGTCCTCGTCCAGCTTGTTCTCGTACGTCGCGGCCTCGGTGCCCTCCTCGTCCGAGTAGCCGAAGACGCCGATCGCGTCCAGCCGCGCACCGTTCAGGAACCGCTCCAGCTCCGCCAGGTCGTCCGCGGTCTCGCCCGGGAAGCCCACGATGAAGTTGGACCGGACACCCGCGTGCGGGGCCTTGGAACGGATCGTGTCGAGCAGCTCCAGGAACTGGTCGGTGCTCCCGAAGCGCCGCATCGCGCGCAGCACACCGGGCGCGGAGTGCTGGAACGACAGGTCGAAGTAGGGCGCCACCTTCGGTGTGGAGGTCAGCACGTCGATGAGCCCGGGTCGCATCTCCGCCGGCTGGAGGTAGCTGACGCGCACCCGCTCGATGCCGTCGACCTCGGCGAGCTCGGGCAGCAGGGTCTCCAGGAGACGGATGTCACCCAGGTCCTTGCCGTAGGAGGTGTTGTTCTCGGAGACCAGCATGATCTCCTTCACCCCCTGCTCGGCGAGCCACCGCGTCTCGCCCAGGACGTCGCTCGGCCGCCGCGAGATGAAGGAGCCGCGGAACGACGGGATGGCGCAGAAGGAGCAGCGCCGGTCGCAGCCCGAAGCGAGCTTCACCGAGGCGACGGGCGAGCCGTCGAGGCGGCGGCGCAGGGGCGCACGGGGGCCCGAGGCCGGAGCGAGACCTTCCGGGAGGTCGACGGGAGCAAGGTCGACGGGCGCGTGCCCGGGGAGCGCCACGTCGGCGCCCGCGCCCTGACGCTCGGCGGGGCTGATCGGCAGCAGCTTGCGCCGGTCGCGAGGGGTGTGCGAGGCGTGGATGCCACCGGACAGGATGGTCCGCAGTCGGTCGGAGATGTCCGCGTAGTCGTCGAAGCCGAGCACGCCGTCGGCCTCGGGCAGGGCCTGGGCCAGCTCCTTGCCGTACCGCTCGGCCATGCAGCCCACCGCCACGACGGCCTGGGTTCTGCCGTGGTCCTTGAGGTCGTTGGCCTCCAGGAGCGCGTCGACCGAGTCCTTCTTGGCGGCCTCGACGAAACCGCAGGTGTTGACCACGGCGACGTCGGCGTCCCCGGCGTCCTCGACGAGCTCCCAGCCGTCCGCCTCCAAGCGGCCTGCGAGCTCCTCCGAGTCCACCTCGTTACGGGCGCAGCCGAGAGTGACGAGTGCGACGGTACGGCGTTCAGGCATGGGCTCAAGACTACTTCGTCCCGCTGACAGCCCACGTCGACGGGGTTGGCCGATCCCGGCCAACCCCGTGCTCTCGTATCTCCTCGGCTCGTGCCCGCGAACCGGGGCGCGTCGGCTAACCGGCCTCGGGGTCGCCCTTCGTGTAGGTCAGACGCTCGACGGCGCCGGGCCGCCACTCGTCCTCGATCTTCTTGCCGTTCACGTACAGCTGGATCGCGCCCGCGTCACCGAGGACGAGGTCGATCTTCTCCTTGTCCTGGAAGGTCTTGGAGTCGCCCTGCTGCAGGAGCCCGTCGAAGAGCAGCCGGCCGTTGTGGTCCTTGGCCGAGATCCAGCTGCGCCCGTCGTCGGCGCTGACTTTGACGGTCACCTTGTCCTGGGGCGCGGCCGCGATGGCGCTGTCCGGCGCCTCGGGCTTCGGGGCGCCGTCGGACTTGTCGTTCTTGGGGGTGGGCGTGCCGGGCTTGCTCGTCGTCGGTGTGGAGCCCTCGGCGACCGTCCCCTTGCCGCCGTCATCGTCTCCGCCGCTGAACAGGGTGAAGCCGACGAAGCCGATCACCACGACGATCGCGGCGACCATGGCGGCGGTCCAGTTGGGCCCGCGCCGCTCGGGACGGATGCGTTCGGCCTCGAACAACGGTGCGGCCGGGGTGGGGGCGGGGCGTCCGCCGTGGTCGGCTTCGTACTGCACGAGCAGCGGCGCGGGGTCGAGGCGCACCGCGCGCGCGAGCGTGCGGATGTGCCCGCGCGCGTAGACGTCACCGCCACAGGGAGTGAAGTCGTCCTGCTCGATCGCGTGCACGATGGAGATGCGCACCCGGGTGGCGTTACTGACGTCGTCGACGGTCAGCCCGGCGCCGATGCGCGCCTGTTGCAGGGCACGACCGATCGAGATGCGTTCCGCCTCACGTTCGTCGCGGTCTTCTTCGAACGGACGCTCGTCTTCGGGGACGTTGCCGTCAGGGGAGTTGCCGATGGACACGGGGGCGCCTTTCGAGCGTGTAGCCACCTGTGCTGGACGTTCAGTCTAGGGGTGGGGCGAAAGGGTGGGGCAACCGGGCGGTATGACTTTGTACGCCATCAGAATGGCCGGGCATCCTGAGGGTGAGGCACATGACTGCCGCCTCCCTCACGTTGACGTACGCCGGCGGGAAACGGTTGCTCACCCTTTCCTCACGGGTGAGTCACGTTCGATTGCTCCGTTTGCAGTGCACCACCCGTGAACAGTCTTCCCGGCGACTGGTCTCCCTAGCCCTCGGACTCCCCGCGAATCACCGCGAGCACCCCGTCCAACTCGTCGGCCTTCACCAGGACGTCACGCGCCTTGGAGCCCTCGCTCGGGCCCACGATGTTGCGCGACTCCATCAGGTCCATCAGTCGCCCGGCCTTGGCGAAGCCCACGCGCAGCTTGCGCTGGAGCATCGAGGTCGATCCGAACTGCGTGGTGACGACCAGTTCGGCCGCCTGGCACAGCAGGTCGAGGTCGTCGCCGATGTCCTCGTCGATCTCCTTCTTCTGCTTGGTGCCGACGACGACGTCGTCCCGGAAGACGGGCGTCATCTGGTCCTTGCAGTGCTGGACGACGGCCGCGACCTCCTCCTCGGTCACGAACGCGCCCTGCATACGGGTCGGTTTGCCGGCGCCCATCGGCAGGAAGAGCCCGTCGCCCTTGCCGATGAGTTTCTCGGCTCCCGGCTGGTCCAGGATGACGCGCGAGTCGGCGAGCGAGGAGGTGGCGAACGCGAGCCGCGAGGGCACGTTCGCCTTGATCAGGCCCGTGACGACGTCGACCGAGGGACGCTGCGTGGCGAGCACCAGGTGGATGCCGGCCGCGCGCGCGAGCTGGGTGATGCGCACGATGGCGTCCTCGACGTCCCGGGGCGCCACCATCATCAGGTCGGCCAGCTCGTCGACGATGACGAGCAGGTACGGGTACGGCTGGAGCTCGCGCTCGCTGCCCTCGGGGGTCTTGAGTTTGCCGCTGCGTACGGCTTCGTTGAAGTCGTCGATGTGCCGGTAGCCGTACGCCGCGAGGTCGTCGTACCTGAGGTCCATCTCCCGTACGACCCACTGGAGCGCCTCGGCGGCCCGCTTGGGGTTGGTGATGATCGGCGTGATCAGGTGCGGGATGCCCTCGTAGGCGGTCAGTTCGACGCGCTTGGGGTCCACGAGGACCATACGGACGTCCTCGGGAGTGGCGCGCATCATGATGGACGTGATCAGGCAGTTGATGCAGGACGACTTGCCGGAGCCGGTGGCGCCGGCGACGAGCACGTGCGGCATCTTCGCCAGGTTGGCCATCACGTAGCCGCCCTCGACGTCCTTGCCCAACGCGACCAGCATCGGGTGGTCGTCCTCGGCCGCGTCCGCCAGACGCAGCACGTCGCCGAGGTTGACCATCTCGCGGTCGGTGTTGGGGATCTCGATGCCGACCGCGGACTTGCCGGGGATCGGCGAGATGATCCGTACGTCGGGGCTGGCGACGGCGTACGCGATGTTCTTCGTCAGCGCGGTGATCCGCTCGACCTTCACGGCGGGGCCGAGTTCGACCTCGTAGCGGGTGACCGTCGGCCCGCGCGTGAAGCCGGTGACGCTCGCGTCGACCTTGAACTCGGTGAACACGGTGGTCAGGGACTCCACTATGGCGTCGTTCGCCGCGCTGCGGGCCTTTCCGGGGCCCCCGCGCTCCAGCAGGTCCAGCGAGGGCAGGGAGTAGGTGATGTCGCCGGAGAGCTGGAGCTGTTCGGCACGCGGCGGAAGGTCGCGGGTCTCGGCGGGCGGCGCCTTGGTGAGGTCGGGGACCCCGGCGTTCAGCTTCTCCTGCTTGGGCGGCTTGGCGGCCGGCTCAGACGCCTGCTTGGACGCCTTGGAGCGCGAGGCCGGAATGGGCGTCGTCTCCTCGTAGCCGTCGCGCTCGACGGTGACGCCCTGGGTGAGGTCGGCGACGAGCGGCGAGGGCGGCATGCCGTGCAGGACGGCGCCGTCGAGCGCGGCCGCGGCGGCCGCGGCGACGTCCACGGCGTCCCTGGGCCGGTCGGCCTCGGGCTGCGGCGTGGCGGACCTCCGGGAACGCCCACGGCGCCGTGAGAGGGCCTCCTGCTCGGCGCCGTCCGGGTCGTACGCCTCGGGGGCGCTCCTGCGGCGCCGGGAGCGCGGCGGCAGCGAATCGCGCCACTGGTCGTCGTAGCGCTGGTCGTCCGCGGTGGGTTCCTCGACGACGGCGTCCTGGACGATGCCCAGCTTCCGGCCGAGCAGCCGAAGCCGCTGCGGGATGGCGTTGACCGGGGTCGCCGTGACGACGAGGAGGCCGAAGACCGTGAGCAGCACGAGGAGCGGTACGGCGAGGACCTCGCCCATCGTGTACGTCAGGGGTGTGGCCGCGCCCCAGCCGATGAGCCCGCCGGCGTCCCTGATCGCCTGCATGCCGTCGCTGCGCGCGGGCGACCCGCACGCGATGTGGACCTGCCCGAGCACACCGATGAGGAGCGCCGACAGGCCGATGACGATGCGGCCGTTGGCCTCCGGCTTCTCGGGGTGCCGGATGAACCGGACGGCGATGACCGCGAGCAGTATCGGTACGAGCAGGTCGAGCCGCCCGAAGGCGCCGGTCACGAGCATCTCGACGAGGTCGCCGACCGGGCCCCGCAGGTTGGACCAGGTGCCGGCGGCGACGATCAGGGCCAGGGCGAGCAGCAGCAGCGCGATTCCGTCCTTCCGGTGCGCCGGGTCGAGATTCCGCGCGCCCTGCCCTATGCCTCGGAACACGGCGCCGACCGCGTGCGCGGTACCGAGCCAGACCGCGCGTACAAGCCTGTACACGCCTCCGGTCGGGCTGGGCGCCGGCTTCGAAGGAGCCGCCTTCTTCGCCGCGGCCTTCTTGGCGGGCGCCCTTTTCGCGGGGGCCTTCTTCGCAGGGGCCTTCTTCGCCGCAGCCTTCGACGGAGCGGCCGCCTTCTTCGCGGGCTTCTTGGCTGCGGGCTGACGTGGGGCCATGAGTGTGAGGTTACCGGTGGAGACCACAGCGGACACGTGTGGTTTGTGCTTCACCCGTTCGTGTCGCCCCGGCGGGGGCCACAAACTGACGTGGCCGGGCAGAAGGCTGACGGGCCCTCACGGGTGCTGAGCCACTTGGCAGACCCTGGCCGGCAGGTCCAGCCCGTCCGGCGCTTGAGGACGA
Organism: Streptomyces sp. NPDC030840; assembly: GCF_055572015.1. Lineage (NCBI taxonomy): Bacteria > Bacillati > Actinomycetota > Actinomycetes > Kitasatosporales > Streptomycetaceae > Streptomyces > Streptomyces sp. NPDC030840. The sequence goes on from NZ_JBVIEE010000013.1 coordinate 231,489, forward strand.
GGCCGAAGGCCGATGCGGGGGTCTGGGGGCGGAGCCCCGGGGATGGGACGGGTAGGGGAGGCGGGGGCGAGAACCTCAAGCCCCAGCCACGACCCCGCCCGAGAAAAAAGTCACCGAACCCGCACGAGCCCCACTCAGTTCTGCGACGGCAACGAAGCCGCCCCGCTCCCCGCTCCGGGCTCCAACGCGTCCAGCGCCCTGCGCAAACCCGTCAGTTTGCGTTCGAGATGAGCCGCCGTGGCCACCGCAGCGGCATCCGCCGACTCGTCGTCGAGCTGCTTGGACAGCGCCTCGGCCTGCTCCTCCACCGCCGCCAGCCGCGCGGAGAGCTCCGCGAGGAGCCCGACCGGCTCCTTGCTCTCCCCGGCCGACTTGCCGCCGCCCTCCAACTGCAGCCGCAGCAGGGCGGCCTGCTCGCGGAGCTGGCAGTTCTTCATGTACAGCTCGACGAACACGGAGACCTTCGCCCGCAGCACCCACGGGTCGAACGGCTTCGAGATGTAGTCCACCGCACCCGCCGCGTACCCGCGGAAGGTGTGGTGCGGCCCGTGGTTGATGGCGGTGAGGAAGATGATCGGGATGTCCCGGGTCCGTTCTCGCCGCTTGATGTGCGCGGCCGTTTCGAATCCGTCCATACCCGGCATCTGGACGTCCAGCAGAATGACCGCGAAGTCGTCCGTCAGCAGCGCTTTGAGCGCTTCCTCCCCGGACGATGCCCGCACCAGCGTCTGATCGAGCGCAGAGAGAATGGCCTCCAGCGCCAGCAGATTCTCCGGCCGGTCATCGACCAGGAGGATCTTGGCCTTCTGCACCATGGCCCGCCCTCCTCGCCCCGGCGTGGGGCCTCCCCTGTCCTCAGGACTTGGGACGACACCGCCGGGCGTCGCCCCAGGGGACGACTCCCTTGCGCCGCCCGTCCTTGTGCCGGTCATGGTAGCCGCACCCCGCCTGTCGCCACACCCTGTCACCGCGATGTCACTGTGCACATAGCAGAAACGTAACGGGAGACCAGAAGGTTCCCCGAATCCCGCTCCCCTACACAGCGACCGCCACGGTCAGTTATGCGATGTTGGACACACGGAAGCGGCAACCCACCACCTCCGGCGCGCCCGTTCCCCGTGTGTACCCGGAACATCCGGCCCCTCACTCGGCACGCATCCACTCATCCATGACCGCGAGCAGGTGATCGGGGTCGACGGGCTTGGTGACGTAGTCCGAGGCGCCCGACTCGATGGCCTTCTCCCGGTCACCCTTCATCGCCTTGGCGGTCAGCGCGATGATCGGCAACCCGGCGAACTGGGGCATCCGGCGGATCGCCGTCGTCGTCGCGTACCCGTCCATCTCCGGCATCATGATGTCCATCAGGACCACCGCCACGTCGTCGTGCTGCTCCAGGACCTCGATGCCCTCGCGGCCGTTCTCGGCGTACAGCACCGACAGGCCGTGCTGCTCCAGGACGCTGGTCAGCGCGAACACGTTGCGGATGTCGTCGTCGACGATCAGCACCTTCTCGCTGGCGAACCGGATGCTCTCCCGCTGGTGCGCGCCGGCCTCCTGCCCGTTGGCCGACCACTGCTCCTGTCCCGGGGCCGCGTGCAGGGGGCGCTGCTCGGCCGCCGGCAGGGCCCTGCGGCGCCGCCTGAAGAGCGCCGCGGGCCCGTTCTGGGTCGCGTGGTACGACCTCACCTCGGCCGGCGTCTCGATGTTCGGCGCGGACGGCTCCTCCACCGCGGACGCCACCAGATCCCCGGGGTCGATCATCGCGGCCGTGGGCTGCGCGTATCCCTGCGGCGGCAGTTCACTCGGGTGCAGCGGCAAATACAGGGTGAAGGTCGAGCCGCGTCCGGGCTCGCTCTGGGCGTAGATCTCACCGCCCAGCAGACGCGCGATCTCCCGCGAGATGGACAGCCCCAGCCCCGTACCGCCGTACTTGCGGCTCGTGGTCCCGTCGGCCTGCTTGAAGGCATCGAAGATCACCCGCATCTTGCTGGCCGCGATACCGATGCCGGTGTCGGTCACGGAGAACGCGATCAGGTCGGCGTCCGCGTCGCGCAGCGAGCCGGCCTCCAGCAGCTGCTCCCGGATGGCCACCGGGACGTCCGCGCCCGCGGGCCGGATGACCAGCTCGACCGCGCCCGTGTCGGTGAACTTGACCGCGTTGGACAGCAGGTTGCGCAGCACCTGCAGAAGCCGCTGCTCGTCGGTGTGCAGCGTGGCGGGCAGCTCCGGCGACACCCGTACGGAGAAGTCGATGCCCTTCTCCGCGGTGAGCGGCCGGAAGGTGGCCTCCACGTAGTCGACGAGCTGGACGAGCGCGATGCGTGTCGGGGAGACGTCCATCTTGCCCGCCTCGACCTTGGACAGGTCGAGGATGTCGTTGATCAGCTGGAGCAGGTCCGAGCCCGCGCCGTGGATCGTCTCGGCGAACTCCACCTGCTTCGGCGTGAGGTTCGACTCCGCGTTGTCGGCGAGCAGCTTGGCGAGGATCAGCAGCGAGTTGAGCGGGGTGCGCAGCTCGTGCGACATGTTCGCCAGGAACTCGCTCTTGTAGCGCATGGAGACGGCGAGCTGCTCGGCACGCTCCTCCAGGACCTGCCGCGCCTCCTCGATCTCGGTGTTCTTGACCTCGATGTCGCGGTTCTGGCGGGCCAGCAGCGCGGCCTTCTCCTCCAGCTCGGCGTTGGACGCCTGGAGGGCCTTCTGCCGCTGCTCCAGCTCCTCCGAGCGCAGCCGCAGCTGCTCGGTCAGCTCCTGCGACTGCTTCAGCAGCACCTCGGTCTTGGTGTTGACCGAGATCGTGTTGACGCTCGTCGCGATCATCTCGGCGATCTGGTTGAGGAAGTCCTTCTGGATCTGCGTGAACGGTGTGAACGAGGCCAGCTCGATCACCCCGAGCACGGTCCCCTCGAAGAGCACCGGAAGCACGATGACCTGCGCCGGAGGTGCCTCGCCGAGCCCGGAGGAGATCTTCAGGTAGCCGCTCGGCGCGTTCTCCACCAGGATCGTGCGCTTCTCCGTGGCGGCCGTCCCGATGAGCGCCTCACCGGGCCGGAACGACGTCGGCATGGAGCCCATGGAGTAGCCGTACGACCCCAGCATGCGCAGCTCGTACGCGTCGTCGTCGCCGGTCCCCTCCTTCATCTCCTTGCCGTCGACGAGCGGCATGGCGAGGAAGAACGCGCCGTGCTGCGCGGAGACGACGGGCGTCAGCTCGCTCATGATCAGCGACGCCACGTCCGCGAGGTCGCGGCGGCCCTGCATCAGGGCGGAGATACGGGCCAGGTTGCCCTTGAGCCAGTCCTGCTCCTTGTTGGCGATCGTGGTGTCGCGCAGGTTGGCGATCATCTTGTTGATGTAGTCCTGAAGCTCCTGGATCTCGCCGGAGGCGTCCACGTCGATCTTCAGGTTGAGGTCGCCTCGGGTCACCGCGGTGGCCACCCGCGCGATGGCGCGCACCTGCCGGGTGAGGTTACCGGCCATCTCGTTCACCGACTCGGTGAGGTCGCGCCACGTGCCGTCGACGTCCCGCACGCGCGCCTGGCCGCCAAGCTGCCCCTCGGTGCCCACCTCGCGGGCCACGCGGGTGACCTCCTCGGCGAAGGACGACAGCTGGTCGACCATCGTGTTGATCGTGGTCTTGAGCTCCAGGATCTCGCCGCGCGCGTCGATGTCGATCTTCTTCGTCAGGTCACCCTTGGCGATGGCCGTCGTGACCATGGCGATGTTGCGCACCTGGCCGGTCAGGTTGGACGCCATCCCGTTCACGGACTCGGTGAGGTCCTTCCACGTGCCGGCGACTCCCGGGACGTGCGCCTGGCCGCCGAGGATGCCGTCGGTGCCCACCTCGCGTGCCACCCGGGTCACCTGGTCGGCGAAGGAGCTCAGGGTCTTCACCATCGTGTTGACGGTGTCGGCGAGCTGGGCGACCTCGCCGCTCGCCTCGACGGTGACCTTCTTGGTGAGGTCACCGTTGGCGACCGCCGTCGTCACCTGGGCGATCTGCCGCACCTGGCTGGTGAGGTTGGCCGCCATCACGTTGACGTTGTCGCTCAGGTCCTTCCAGATGCCGGTGACCCCGGGCACCCGGGCCTGGCCGCCCAGCTGACCCTCCGTGCCCACCTCGCGGGCCACCCGGGTCACCTGCTCGGCGAAGTTGGACAGCTGGTCGACCATCGTGTTGACGGTCGTGACGAGTTCGAGGATCTCGCCCTTGGCGTCGACCGTGATCTTCTTCGACAGGTCACCGTTGGCCACCGCGGTCGTGACCTCGGCGATGTTGCGCACCTGCATGGTCAGGTTGTTGGCCATGCCGTTCACGGACTGCGTGAGGTCCTTCCAGGTGCCGGAGACGCCCTGGACCTCGGCCTGCCCGCCGAGGATGCCCTCCGTACCCACCTCGCGGGACACCCGCGTGACCTGCTCAGCGAAGTTCGAGAGCTGGTCCACCATCGTGTTGAGGGTGTTCTTCAGCTCCAGGATCTCCCCGCGCGCGTCCACGTCGATCTTCTGCGACAGGTCACCGCGGGCCACCGCGGTCGCGACCTGGGCGATGTTGCGCACCTGGGCGGTGAGGTTGCCCGCCATGCCGTTCACGGAGTCGGTGAGGTCCCGCCACACACCTGCGACGCCGGGCACCTGGGCCTGGCCGCCCAGCCGGCCCTCCGTGCCCACCTCGCGGGCCACCCGGGTCACCTGGTCGGCGAACGCCGAGAGCTGGTCCACCATCGTGTTGAGGGTGTTCTTCAGCTCCAGGATCTCCCCGCGCGCGTCCACGTCGATCTTCTGCGACAGGTCACCGCGGGCCACCGCCGTCGTCACCTGGGCGATCTGGCGCACCTGCGAGGTGAGGTTGCCCGCCATGAAGTTGACGGAGTCCGTGAGCTCCTTCCAGGTGCCGGAGACGCCGTCCACGCGGGCCTGACCGCCCAGGCGGCCCTCGGTGCCCACGTCACGGGCCACGCGGGTGACCTCGGCGCCGAACGCGGAAAGCTGGTCCACCATCGTGTTCACGGTGTTCTTCAGCTGGAGCATCTCGCCGGACACGTCGACCGTGACCTTCTGGGACAGGTCGCCGTTGGCCACCGCCGTCGTCACCTGGGCGATGTTCCTCACCTGTCCGGTGAGGTTGCGGAACGCCGTGTTGACGGAGTCGGTCAGGTCCTTCCACGTACCGGCCGCACCGGGCACCTGCGCCTGGCCGCCCAGCTCACCCTCGACGCCGATCTCCCGGGCCACGCGGGTGACCTCGGCGCCGAACGCGGAAAGCTGGTCCACCATCGTGTTGACGGTGTTCTTCAGCTCCAGCATCTCGCCGGCGACGTCGACCGTGACCTTCTGGGACAGGTCACCGTTCGCCACGGCCGTCGTCACCGCCGCGATGTCCCTCACCTGAGTGGTGAGGTTCCGGAACACGGTGTTGACGGAGTCCGTCAGGTCCTTCCACGTCCCCGCCGCGCCCGGCACATTGGCCTGCCCCCCGAGGCGCCCTTCGGCCCCGACCTCGTTGGCGACACGCGTGACCTCGTCCGCGAACGTCCGCAGCGTCTCCGTCATCTGGTTGATGGTCTCGGCGAGCTGCGCGACCTCGCCGCGTGCGCTCACCGTCACCTTCTGCGACAGATCGCCGTTGGCGACGGCTGTGGTCACCTGTGCGATTCCACGCACCTGGGCCGTCAGATTGCCGGCCATGAGATTCACCGAATCGGTGAGGTCCTTCCACACCCCCGACACACCGGGCACCTGCGCCTGGCCGCCCAGCTCACCCTCGGTGCCCACCTCACGCGCGACTCGGGTCACCTCGGAGGAGAAGGAAGCGAGCTGGTCCACCATCGTGTTGACGGTGTTCTTCAGCTCCAGCATCTCGCCGGCGACATGAACCGTGACCTTTCGGGACAAGTCACCCTTGGCCACGGCCGTCGTCACCAGCGCGATGTCCCGCACCTGCGCGGTCAGCCGGTACGCCATCGTGTTGACGGAGTCCGTGAGGTCCTTCCACGAACCGGACATTCCACGCACACGTGCCTGGCCGCCCAGCTTGCCCTCCGTACCGACCTCGCTGGCCACGCGAGTGACCTCGTCGGTGAACGTCGACAGCTGGTCCACCAGGTTGTTGACCGTGCGTCCCACCTTGAGGAACTCCCCCCGCAGGGGGTGCCCGTTCCCGTCGGCACCCTGCGCGCGCAGCTCCATACGCGGCGACAGATCTCCGTCGGCCACCGCGGACAGCACCCGGCCGACCTCGGAAACGGGCCGTACGAGGTCGTCGACCAGCGCGTTGGAGTTGTCGATCGCGGTCGCCCACGAGCCCTCGCAGGCGCCCGTCTCCAGCCGCTCGGTGAGCTTGCCCTCGCGCCCCACCACGCGCCGTACACGCGTCAACTCGCCCGTCAGGTGCAGATTCCGGTCGGCCACCTCGTTGAAGACGGCCGCGATCTCCGCCATCACACCGTCGCCGGTGACCGTCAGCCGTTTACGGAAGTTCCCGTCCCGCATCGACTCCAGAGCCGACAGCAGCTTGTTCAGGGACGCCGTGTCCACCGCTGTGGTGCCGCCGTTGCGCGATGTGCGCTGCTTGCTCAGGGACTGTCCGCCTTTCGCGCGCGTCTTAGTGCCCCGCGTCGCTGCGCCAGACTCCACTGTGTCCCTCCCGCAGGGGTCGACCGTTACTGCTGTGCGTTCTCGGGTACCACCGGCCTACCAGGTACCGCTGCCTGCCCGATATACCAGGGTCGGCTGGATGCTGCTGCCCGGTGTGTACCGAAGGCACCCCACCTGCCCTGACCCTTCTTAGAAGCCTGCCCAGTGTTTCACCATGGCTGAACCAGGCCATAACAGTTCGGCAGCTTCGCACACGGTCCGCACACACTCTCCGGGCGGAAACACAGCCGACCGGCATCCGCATGGACGGCGAAGGTAAGTAACCTTGCATGCGGCTGTCCAGCCGTGCCGGCACATCCGGCCTGGGCGGTGGCACGAACACGAGCGGGCAGGCATCGGAGGGGCAGCCGCACCATGACCACCGGACTGCATCCCGGGGGCCCACCCCAGGATCCTCGGCCGACGGGGAACCAGCACCTGCCTCGGCAGGAGCAGGTCGGCCGCGGGTTCTCGCACGCGTCCCCGCAGGTCCACCCGCACGTCGAGAACCGGACAAGGAGTTCTGTGATCACCGCGCGCGCGGCCGCCAGCTTCGAGCCCGTCGGGCGATCGGTCGCGACCGCCCGGTCCTTCGTCCGTGACACCCTCCAGGGCTGGGGCTTCGCCGACATCGTCGACGACGCCGTGGTCCTCACCAGCGAGCTGGTCACCAACGCGGTGGTGCACGCGGGCACCTCGGCCGACGTCCTCTGCCTGCGCAGCGACGACGGCGTACGCATCGAGGTCTCCGACAGATATCCCGAGCGCGAGATCCCCCTCCAGTCCACCCCCGTCAACATGGGCAGCCCCGACCGCGAGGGGGGCCGCGGCCTCCAGTTGTGCGCGGCCCTGGCGGGGCGCTGGGGCGTCGAGTACACGCCCACCCACAAGCAGGTGTGGTTCCAACTCGACCTGCCCGAACGCCCGGTGGGCACCCGCGCGGCAGGCCCCTCCCTCCCCGCCGACCTCCTCCCGCTCGCCGACGGCCGGGTCCGCGTCGCCGTGATCCAGATCGACCGCACGGGCTCGATCGGCGCCTGGAACGAGGACGCCGAGGAACTCTTCGGGTACGCGGCCGAGCAGGTCATCGGCAAGCCCCTCACCGACCTCGCGGCCTGGCCGCACACCCCGGGCACGAGCACCGGCATCGCCGAGGCCCTCCAACTGTCCCGCTGGGAGGGCAGTTACGGCATCCGCGGCGCCAACGGCCGCGTGACCCCGGTGTACGCCTCACACCTCCGCGTCCGCGACACCGACGGCGAACCCTCGACCGTCTGCCTTCTCGTACGGGACCACGAACGCGCCGTCCTCCAGACCCCGGTGCGCCTGACGGCCCCCGACACGACCGCGGCGTCCGACGGGCAGCCCACGGACCCCTTCGAGGTCTTCATCGGCTCCCCCGCCCCCGACGACCTGGACGGCCTCCTGCAGCGCACGGTCGAACGCGCCCGCGACATGCTCGACGGCGACTCCGCCTTCCTGCTCCTCGCGACCGACGACGAAACGGAGTTGGAGGTACGCGCCTCCACCGGCCTCCCCTCCGCCCGCCAGCGCTTCGCCCGCGTTCCCGTCGAGGCGGGCCCCGGCCGCTACGGCTCGGCCCGTATGCCGGCGGTCCACGACGACCTCACGGCGGTCCCCGGCGCCGTACCCCTGCTCAGCGGCACGGGCATGCGCTCGGTCGTCACGGTCCCGCTCAAGGTCGAGGGCCGCCTCACCGGCTCGCTCGGCGTGGCAGCCGAGTCTCCGGGCCGCTACTCCAACGAGGAGGCCCTGCGCCTCCAGTTCGCCGCCGACCGCATCGCCCTCGCCGTCGAATCGGCCCGCCTCGGCGAACTGGAGCGCCTGCGCCGAGGCTCACTCAGCTTCCTCGTCGAGGCCTCGGACCTCCTCGCGGGCACCCTGGACCGGGACCAGACCCTGGCGCTGATGGCCCAGATGACGATCCCGACCCTCGCCACCTGGTGCGCCGTCTACACGATCGCCGACCAGGCCTCGGACCCGTACCTCTCCTATGTCCTCCACGAGGACGAGGAGCGCATCGACGGCATCAAGGCCCTCCTCTCCAAGATCCCTCCGCCGGACCCGATCCCCACCCCGGGCGCCCGGGTCTGGTCCGCCCCCGCCGAGGCGGCCCACCAGGCGGCCCTGCGCACGTCCATGCGCAGTCTGGGCCTGGGCGAGCCCGCGACGGTGAGCTCGGGCATCGGCACGACACTCGCGACGGCCGCGGCGGTGGGCGGCGAGACCGTCGTCCTCCCCCTGGTGGCCCGCAACCGCGTGATCGGCATGCTGACGCTGGGCAAGCCGACGGACGAACACTTCCGCCAGGAGATCCTGGAACTGGCCGAGGACCTGTCCCGCCGGGCCGCCCTGGCTCTGGACAACGCCCGCCTCTACTCGGAGCGCATGGCCATCAGCCAGTCCCTCCAGCGCAGCCTCCTGCCGCCCGAACTGCCGGAGATCGACGGCGTCGAGGTCGAGGTCATCTACCGCGCGGCCGGCGAGGGCAACGAGGTCGGTGGCGACTTCTACGACCTCTTCCCCATCCGCGACGGAGCCTACGGCTTCGCCATCGGCGACGTCTGCGGTACGGGCCCTGAGGCGGCCGCGGTCACGGGTCTGGCCCGGCACGCCCTGCGCCTGCTGGCCAGGGAGGGTTTCGGCGGCCCGGCGGTCCTGGAGCGCCTGAACTCCGCCATCATCGACGAGGGCGCCCGCAGCCGCTTCCTCACGCTCCTGTACGGCGAGTTGTGGCCTCAGGAGGACGGCAGCGCCATTTTGAAGGTCGTCTGCGCAGGCCACCCGCTCCCGCTCCGGCTGCGCCAGGACGGCTCGGTCGAGCCGGCCGCCGAACCCCAGCCGCTGCTCGGCGTCATGGAGGATCTGGAGCTGTACGAGCAGACGGTCACCCTCGATCCCGGCGACGTCCTGCTCTGCGTGACGGACGGCGTCACCGAACGCCGCGAGGGCACGCGCATGCTCGGCGACGACGGCCTCACGGAAGTCCTGACGACCTGCACGGGCCTGACGGCGGGCGCGGTGGCGGCCCGCATCATGCGCGCGGTCGAACGCTTCGCCTCCGACGCCCCGTCCGACGACATGGCGATCCTCGCGATGCGGGTGCCGGGCCTCCACATGGACTGACCGGGCCTCAACCAGCACTTCGCGGCAAGCACACGGAAAAGGTCTCGTCCTGATGGACGAGACCTTGTGTCAGAGCCCCCAAACGGAATCGAACCGTTGACCTTCTCCTTACCATGGAGACGCTCTGCCGACTGAGCTATAGGGGCCGGTCGCCTGTTCGAGGTTTCCCTCGCGGCAACGGAATAGATCATACCCCGAACTCGTGAGTGCTCCGCACCAGAGGCAGCCTCACTGGAACGCGGGTTGCAGAAGGCCACCCAGCGCGTTGCAGGCGGAGACGACGCGCTGCACCTGTCGCTTGGTCAGCGTGCCGTCCACGGGCAGCGCCAGCGTCTCGTCCGAGGCGCGCTCGGTCTCCGGAAGGCAGACGTCCCGCCGGAAGCCGGGCATGCGGTGCACGGGCGTCTTCACCGGCACCTTGCACTCAACTCCCCGAGCACGCAAGGCGCGCGCGAAGGCGTCGCGGTCCGGCCGGCCATTGCCGGGTACCCGCACGACGTACTGCTGGAAGGTGTGTTCACCACCACCGTCCGGTGGACGCACCCCCCGCAGCCGACCGCTGAGATAGGCGGCGTGGGCACGGCGCTGAGCGACCTCGCCGTACGGCGTCTCGGACTCCCCCTGCTCCAGCACCAACAGCCCGCGCTTCTGCCCGACTTCACGCAGCCGTGCGATCTCCGCGGACCTGCCGAAGCGGTGTACGACGATCACGGCCGCGGTGCGCTCGCTGACGGCAGCGTCGACGGCGGTGACGTCCAGGCAGTAGGTTCCCGGATCTATGTCGGCGAACACCGGCACCGCACCGGCCAGTTGCACCGCCTCGGCGACCTCCACGTTCCCGAACGCCGGCACGATGACCTCGTCACCTACGCCGATGCCTGCGGCTCTGAGCATTGCGGCTGTACCCATGGTGGGGATGCTGGTGGCGCAACGTGAACACGAAGTGACGCGAAACAAAAAAGAGTCGGTCCCCGAACCAAAATTCGGGGACCGACTCTTTCACAATTTGTTCGGCGGTGTCCTACTCTCCCACAGGGTCCCCCCTGCAGTACCATCGGCGCTGTAAGGCTTAGCTTCCGGGTTCGGAATGTAACCGGGCGTTT
>NZ_JBVIEE010000014.1:0-144297 GCF_055572015.1 Streptomyces sp. NPDC030840
GGATCAACGTGCTGTTCGCGATGCTCCGCGACGGCACCTTCTACGAACCCAGAACTCCACGCCTCGCTTGACGAAAGACATAGAGGCACCCCCCCCCGAGCCGCTCCTCCAGCCGCACAGCCACCGTTTCCCCGGCCTCCGTACCGATCGCCCTGCGAACCTCGGCCTTCACCGGCAGCATGTGCGTACCGTCGCCCAGGGCCATGAAGGACCCGGCGACCACCGCCGCCCCGCCGCCCCGCCGACCCCACGCACCACCCTCCAGTCGAAGGGGCGGTGTCGTGGGACCGCGGCCACGATCTGCCCGTGCCCGTGCCCGCGGACTCGGCAAGCGGGCCGGTGCAGTGCCGTCGGTGGCCCGCCCCGCCGCCCACGCCTCCGCGCTCTCGTGACGCCCGGTGTCCGCGCACGTCATCGTCGATCACCCTCGGGCCATACCCCCAGGGTCCGCTGACCGCGATCACGAACCGTTTCAGCCAACTCCGGTCACGCATATGCCAGGAGACTGGCTGGAATGGCATGGTGACAGAGTGTCAGGAGTGGCGATACTCGAATGCCAAGGGTGATTGCGCCATGAACATTCAGCGCCACTGTGCGCGACCGGCGCGTCGCCCCGTGTGTACGACCAGCTGAGCGCAAGGCGAGCGGTGCCGGACCGGGCAGTCAGCGGTGCGATGGGGGAGCGAACGTGCACGACGAATTCCTGTGCCATGTCACCGCATATGGCATATGCGGTGGACAACGCGTGGGTGTTCCGCTGGGAACCTACCGCGCGCCCACCTTAGCCCTGGCCCTGTGGTGGATGCGAGATCGCGCGTTATGGATCGCCGAGCGGCTCGATCCTCACCCCGACAATCCCACCTACCCCCCGAACTCCATCGTGCCGGTCGCCGACAACGTCCCGGACGTGCCCAGCGTCCTTCGCGCCTGGAGCGGCAACGCGGCCGAACAGGAGCTGGTGGCCGAGGAGTTGGCCGCCGGGAACCTGGTGCGCGTCGCCACCTGTGACGACACCACCGAGTACGAGCTGCTCGCTGAGTCCATCGACGCGCTCCGCATGCAGCGCACCGGCCGGGTGATGGCCACCCCCGCGGCCTGAGTGGTCTTTCGTCCCCAGCAGTGCCGGCCGTCCCTGGTCGCCGTCGGCCGTCCCGGGCCACTTCAGTCGGGCGCGGGTCGGGGCGAATCGATAGAATTCAGGCATGGCCGAACGGCAGGCCGCGCCGACCGCGCCTGAACTCGTCATCCAGACCGACACGGGCTCCACGCTGATGAGCCCGGGCCGCGAGTACCGCGTCGGGCGCGATCCGTTGAGCGACATCGTCCTGGACGACGACCGGGTCTCATGGCACCACGCCGTGCTCCGGCCCACGGTCGGCCACTGGACGATCGAGGACGAGAACAGCACCAACGGCACCTACGCGGACGGCCGCCGAGTGTACGAGTGGGACGTCGGACCGGGCAGCGTCATCCACTTCGGCAGCCCCTCCGACGGCCCCCGCGCCGTCCTCACCGGCCCCGCCCCGGAACGCCTCTCCGGGGTCCACCACCCGGCCGCCACCGGAACGTTCCGGCAGCCCACCAGTGTGCGCCCGCTGCCCGAGCGGACCGTCCGCATCGGCCGCGGCACCGACAACGACCTGGTCATCGACGACCTCGTCGTCTCCCGGCACCACGCCGAGCTGCGGGCCCGCCCGGACGGCACGTACGAGATCGCCGACCTCGGCAGCCACAACGGCACGTACCTCAACGGCCTGCCCGTCGAACGGGCCAGGATCACCCAGGGTGACATCGTCGGCATCGGTCACTCAGCGTTCTGTCTGGTGGGCGACCAGTTGCAGGAGTACGTCGACACCGGCGAGATCTCGCTCGACGTCCAGGAACTGGTCGTCGCCGTCGACCGGGGCCGCAAGACCCTGCTCGACAGGGTCACCTTTCCCGTCGGCGAAAAATGTCTCCTCGCCGTGGTCGGCCCCAGCGGCGCCGGCAAGTCGACCCTGCTGAACGCCCTCACCGGACAGCGCCCCGCCGACACGGGCACGGTTCTCTACGACGGCCGCGATCTCTACCACGACTACGCGGAGCTGAGGCAGCGCATCGGCCTGGTTCCGCAGGACGACATCCTGCACACCCAGCTGACCGTGCGCCGCGCCCTCTCGTACGCCGCGGAACTGCGCTTCCCCCAGGACACGGCCAGGGCCGAGCGCCGGGAGCGGGTCGACGAGGTGATCCGCGAGCTGGGCCTCCAGCAGCGCGCCCGGCAGCCCATCCACAGCCTCTCCGGCGGCCAGCGCAAGCGCGTCAGCGTCGCCCTGGAACTGCTCACCAAGCCGTCACTGCTCTTTCTCGACGAGCCGACCTCGGGCCTCGACCCGGGCATGGACCGCTCGGTGATGCACATGCTGCGCGGCCTCGCCGACGACGGCCGCACGGTGGTCGTCGTCACTCACAGCGTCCTCAGCCTCGACGTCTGCGACCGGCTCCTCTTCCTCGCGCCCGGCGGGAGGACCGCCTACTACGGGCCGCCGGACGACGCCCTCGCCTTCTTCGGCTTCGAGCAGTGGCCCGAGGCCTTCGAGGCCTTCGACCGGGATCTCGACCGCGACTGGGCGGGGGAGTACCGCGACTCGCCGTTCCACCGTCACTACGTCGAGGCGTCGATGGACCGGCCCTACGTACCCGGGGCCGAGCCGGTCGCCGGGGAGCAGCCGCCCAGTCCTCCGAAACCGCAGAGCTGGGGCGCCCAGCTGGGCACCCTGGTCCGCAGGTACGCGGCCGTACTCAGCGCCGACCGCGTCTTCCTCGCCATCATGATCGTGCTGCCGTTCGTCCTGGGCGGCATGACGCGCGCCCTGGCCGGCGGCCGGCTGGACCGCGAGACCTCGCTGAACGCGTTGCTCATCCTGTGCGTCGGCGCCGTGCTGACCGGAGCGGCCAACGCCGTGCGTGAACTCGTCAAGGAACGGGTGATCTACCAGCGCGAGCGTGCCGTGGGCCTCTCCAGATCGGCGTACCTCATGTCCAAGGTGGTGGTGCTCGGGACGGTCACGGTCCTCCAGGCCGTGGTGCTCACCCTGGTCGCCCTGCTCGGAGTCGACCTCGGCGCCCCCGGCGGTGAGGGTGTCCTCATGCCGCCCTTGGTGGAGATCATCCTTGCGGTGGCGCTGCTGTCCTTCACGGCGATGATGCTGGGTCTGGTCGTGTCGGCGGTCGTCCGCAAGGAGGAGGTGACCATGCCGCTGCTGGTCCTCCTCGCCATCGTCCAGGTCGTCTTCTGCGGCACGCTGCTGCGCGTGGACGGTGTCCCCGGCCTCGAACAGGTGGCCTGGCTGGTGCCGTCCCGGTGGGCGTTCGCCGCGATGGCCGGCACGATCGACCTCGCGCGGATCGCGCCCGAAGGTGACGACCCGCTGTTCGAGCACACGGCCGGCGTGTGGCTGCTGGACATGGGGATGCTGGTCGTCCTCTCCGCCGTCTGCTGGCTCACCGTCGCCCGCCTGCTGCGCCGCCACGAACCCGCCGTGATGCGGAAGCAGCCCTGATGACCGCCCCCGGCTTCCGGCCCACGCACGTCGTCCCCCGGGACGGCCTGCCCGCCTGGGAAACCCCCGACCCGTCACGGCCCACCGTGCCGCTCGACGCCCTCCTGCCGGTCCAACTCGTCGAGCGGCGCGGTGACTGGGGCCAGGTGATGTGCGCCAACGGCTGGTCGGCCTGGGTGGACGGCCGCCTCCTCGTCGCCGTACCACAGGACCCGCCCGCCGCGGGGGCCGCTCCCTCCCGGGTACGGGACCCCCGGCCGCTGCTCGACCGCGCGGAGGACACGCTGGAGCGCTACCGGAGAGCTGTCGGTGACCTGGTGGAGGGGCGTCTGGACGGCGAGTCGTTCCGGGACGGCACCCGGGGGCTGCGCATCGGTCTCGTCGTCGACGGCGAGTCGCTGTGGCTGTACGACACCGACGAAGAACGGTGGCTGTACTGCGACGGCACGCGGCTGAGCACCTACGCGGCACCGAAGACCCCGACAGCGGCGGCACGGACACCGCCGCCTCCCGAGCCGACCCGCGTCGTACCGGAAGCGGGACCCGAGCCCGCACCCCCGTCACGGTCCGCACCGGCGCCCGAACCCCCACAGGGACCCGAGGAGCCCGCGCGGACACAGAGCCACGAGCCGAACCGCCCGGTCCGGGAAACGGAACAGGCACCTGAGCGCGGAAGGGGAGAGAACCACGAACCGACGCGCCTGGTCCGGCCGGTGACGCCCGATGAGTGACACCCAGCCGCACGCGGGGCACCCCTCGGGCCTCGTCGGACACCAGATCGCCGGGTACCGCGTCGAGAGCGAGATCGGGCACGGCGGCATGGCGGTCGTCTACAAGGCCTGGGACCTGCGGCTGGACCGCCGCGTCGCGCTGAAGCTGCTCGCCCCGGAACTCGCGCGCAACGACACCTTCCGCCGTCGCTTCACCCACGAGTCGCGGGTGGCCGCGGCGATCGACCACCCGCACATCGTGCCCGTCTTCGAGGCCGGTGAGGCGGACGGCGTCCTCTACATCGCCATGATGTACGTCGACGGGCGGGACCTGCGCCAACTGCTCGACCGGGAAGGGCCGCTGCCGATCGAGGACGCCACCCGGATCGCCGCGCAGGTGGCCTCGGCACTCGACGCCGCCCACGACCACGGGCTGGTGCACCGGGATGTCAAACCCGGCAACATCCTGGTCGCGCCGGGCATCGACAGCGACCACCCCGAACACGTCTACCTCACCGACTTCGGCCTGACGAAGCGGTCACTGTCGCTGACGGGATTCACGACGGTCGGCCAGTTCGTCGGCACCATCGACTACATGGCTCCGGAACAGATCTCCGGCAAGCCGGTCGACGGGCGCTGTGACGTCTACAGCCTCGCCTGCGTCGTCCACGAGACCCTCATGGGCCGTCCGCCCTTCCAGCGCGACGACGATGTGGCGGTGCTGTGGGCACACCAGAACGAGGAGCCGCCGCCTCTGACCCGGAGGCGGCCCGACCTGACCGCCGCGGTCGACGAAGTCCTCGCGAAGGCCCTCGCCAAGAGCCCCGACGACCGGCACGACTCCTGCCGCGCCTTCGTCGCCGCGCTGCGGGCCGCCGCTCTGCCCACGCTGCGCCACCCGGACGTACCGGAGCCGCCGTCGTGGGCCCGCCCCGTCTTCCGCGGCTGAGCGCTCCGCCGGCACCGGGACGCGCTCAGCCGCCGACCTCGCCCCGCCGCCGGACCTTCTTCGCCAGCGCCCAGCCGAGGAAACCCGTCACCAGGCCCCACAGCACGGCGAAACCCAGTGCGGTCCACCACTCGGACCGGAGGTAGAGCTCGCCGGACAGCACTCCGCCGAGGTCGCCGATACCGAGCACCGACAGACCGAAGCGGGCGCCGATCCGCGCGACCAGGCAGATCATCAGAACGGTCAGTACGAGAGCGATCGCCATGTGCACGGAGTGCCGCCACCATCGGACGCGCGCCGGGGAACGGGCGGCCATCACGAACGCCGCCGCCGTCACCAGCACCACGTCCACGACCAGCAGCCACCACACCCTGCCGTCGTACTCGGCGAGCGTCACCAGGTTCAGCGTGGTGTCCTCCGGCGTGCGCAGCACCTCGTCCAGCACATGGGGCATGGGCAGCCCGAACGGGCCCTCCACATGGCCCTTCCAGGACGCGCCGAGACCGATCGTGAACGCCAGCCACACCAGATTGGGCAGCCCGAGCAGGATGACCGCGAACGTCTCCCTGGCGTGACCCCGCGTGGCCGCCACCACCAGCGCGATCACCAGCCCCACGGCGACGCACGCGAGCAGCAGCACCACCATGGCGTACGCGGCCGGACGCACCGACTCCTGGAAGCGCACCAGCCGGGCCGGCAGCGGCGCCCCGCGCGAGACCAGCAGCGCCAGGACGAGCACGCCCGCCAGCCACAGCATCCCGAAGACCACGGTCTGCGGCACGTCGGTCGTGAAGCCGACCTCGGGATCGGGGACACCGAACAGATCGCCCAGGTCCTCCAGCGTGTCGTCCCCCAGCGAGACCGGGAACGTCTCACGGGCCACGAGCGACAGGACGATCAGGACGGCCAGCCACAGCACGGCGAGACGCGCGGCCCAGCCGCCCAGCTCGGGCGCCCCGGTCACCGCCCGGTGCCTGAGCGGCCGCAGGAAGCCGGCGGCGATCACCAGGGTTCCCGCGAGGGTCACCGACAGGGGGATCACGGTCAGACCGCCCTCGGTCTCGGCGAAGTCGCCGGCGTTGCCCGAGAGCTCGACCGTGCCGCCGACCGCCACGGCGACGGTGGCCGCGACGACCCGGGGGTAGGCGTTGTCGGGGAGGTCCGTGGCGCCTGCTGCCCACAGCCCGAGCGCGGCGACCAGTGCCATGGCCACCAGCCCGGACAGGACTGTCACCACGGCCTGTACCCACCCGTGCCGGGCCGCCTCGCGACCGAGCGGCGCCTGGTCGGAGGGGGACGGAGAGCGCATGGCCCGGGGACGCACGCTGCCCACGCTAGGCAGCGCCGGGACGGTTCGCGCGGCGGGAGGGGCCGACCGTGTCGGACGGCGACCGGCGCCGGGGGAACGGGACGCGTCCGCTTGCGAGCCGGCCCGGCCTCGGGCACACAATGGGTCTGTTGTGTAAGAAACGGCACAGAATATCCCAAATGCCGTGCCCCTTGCGGCGGGAAGAGAAGCCCGTGAGCGTCGAAGAGCCGTCCTCCGGCCGTCCCACAGGACCACCGTCAGGCCCGCTGTCGGGCAGGCCCGGACAGGCCGGCGGGTCCGACGGGTCCGGCGGGGGAGCCCCGGGGGGTCCGTCCGGGCCCGGTGGTCCGTCCGGGCCAGGAGGTCAGGGACCCGAACGGCCCTGGTGGAGGTCCGCACCTCGCGTCGCCGTCATCACCACCGTCGTCGTCGCCGCGGTGGTGCTCGCCGTCGTCTTCAGCACCTCCGGCGGCGGATCGGGCTCCGGCGAGGAAGTCGCCTCCGAGGGCGAGGTGTTCCTCCAGCCGGCCGGCGAGACCGGCCCCCGCCCGTTCACCGATTCGTCGGCCACCGACAGCGCCGCGCCTGCCGAGACGCCGTCGGCCACCCCGACGCAGGACACCAACGTCGTGCGCACCGCGCGCGGCGACACGCCCGGCCTCTACGGCGGGACCCGCAACAGGACCAGTTGCGACATCGGCAAGCAGATCGAGTTCCTCCGGTCGGCCCCCGACAGGAACCGGGCGTTCGCCTCCGTACACGGCATCCGGCCTTCCGAGGTCCCCGACTACCTCCGCTCGCTCACCCCCCTGCAGTTGCGGTACGACACGCGTGTCACCAACCACGGCTTCCGGGACGGCAGGGCCGTGCCCTACCAGGCACTCCTCCAGACCGGCACGGCCGTGCTCGTCGACGACCGCGGAGTGCCGCGGGTGCGCTGCGCGTGCGGCAACCCGCTGACCCCGCCCATCGCGCAGAAGGCCGGGTTCAAGGAGACCGGCGAGCGCTGGCCGGGATACCGCAGGCAGAACATCGTGGTCGTCCAGGAGTCCACGACGGTCATCAACAGCTTCGTCGTCCTCAACGTCGACAACGGCGAGTGGTTCGAACGCCACAAGGGCGACACCGGCCGCAAGGACAAGAAGACCGACCCGCCCAAGCACACGCCGGTCCCGACGCCGTCGAAGCCGTCGACCTCTCCGGGCACGCCGACGGGCGAGTCACCGTCCTCCGAGTCCCCCTCGGAACCCACGACGCGGGAGCCGACATCAGAGGATTCCACCTCCGAGGAGTCCACCCCGGACGAGCCGACGACCTCGCAGGCGCCGACGACTTCCGAGGCGCCGACGTCACAGGAGGCGACGTCACCGACGCAGGGCTCACCCGGAACGTCGTCCGCGTCCGGCGACCTCACCACCCCACAGACGGCGACCGCGCCGTCTCCGGGAGCCTGAGAGCACGGCGGGCCCCGCGACAGTCGCCCTACTACTCGTCGATCGCCGCACCGAACGCGGCGTCCGCGGACGGGGCGCCCAGCGACCCCGCGCTGTACGTCCACGACCCGGAAGCCGTGACGCCTCCCGAGCCCGCCGACAGCACCCAGACGTAGCCGTCGCCGGTGTTCTCGCCGGGCGCGGAGGCGAGCAGCCCGAAGCGGCCGTCACGGTTCGGGTCGGTGAGGCGGACCTGGGCGCCCCACTTGTCGCCCTTCTCGGCAACGCCCGGCACGTTCGCCGAGTTCTGGTCCCACGACTTCGCGCCGGTGGCCGTGAGACCGGTGGCGGATCCCCGCAGCACCCACACCGCGCCCGCGTCGGCGACCGTACCGATGTCCTCGCCGGAGGCGCCGATCGCCACGTCCGCGTACCCGTCGCCGTTGGTGTCCGCGACCGACAGGTCCGTACCCCAGCCGTCACCGACCTCGGGATTGCCCGGCACGCCGGTGGAAGCCTGGGTCCACCAGTCGGCGTCCTCCGTGAGTCCGTCGGGGCCGCCGAGGCGCACGCCGATCACACCCCCTGCCCATACCTCGCCGTAGACGTCCCTCGGGCCGTGCGGCTCACCGGTGACCAGGTCGTCGTACCCGTCCTTGTTGATGTCACCGGACGCGGCGACCGGGCCGCCCTCGAACTCGCGCGCGTACGCCAGACCGTCCGCGTGGCCCGACAGCAGGACGGACCAGCCGTTGCCCGGTTCGTCGCCGACCGTGAGGCCGGACACGACGAGGTCGGCGTAGCCGTTCTTGTCGTAGTCGCCCGTGGTCAGCGACTTGGGCAGGATGTTCCGCGGTTCGGCCTGCGCGGACAGGCGCTGCGTGGAGCGCTGCCTGAGCGAGTTCTGCGTACCGGAGTCGTACGCGAACAGCTCCAGGTCGTCCCCGGTGAGGACGGCCAGCAGGTCACCCGGCGTTTCGTTGGTGAAGTGGGCGGCGGCGAGGGCGCTGCCGAACTTCTCGCCCGCGGTGGGCTCCTGGGTCTGGAGCCAGTCGCTGGCGGCTCCGGTGAGCCCGGACCTCGATCCCCAGAGCACGGCGACCCCGCCCGCGTCCCTGACGGTGCCGAGGTCCTCGCCGGGTATGCCGACGACGGCGTCGTCGTAACCGTCCCCGTCGAGGTCACCGGTCGCGACGGCCTTCCCGAAGCCGTCACCGGCCTCGGCGGCTCCGGCGACCCCGGTCGTGGACTGGCTGAACCGCGCCACGTTGGAGGTGCCGATGCCTCTCGTCGAGCCGTACTGCACGGTGACGAGGCCGGCGCCCTTCTTGCCGCTGACGGTGGCACCGGGCGCGCCCACCAGCACGTCCTCGTAACCGTCGCCGTTGAAGTCGCTGTTGCGGTCGCTCGCTTGCGTTCCGCCGGGCACACCGGCGTACGCGGAAGGGGCGGCGGCGATGGCCGCGCCGGAGACGAGAAGGAATGTGGCCGCCGCGAGGGCGGCCGAACGGTTGGTGCGCATGGCGGCTCCTGACAGAGGGAAACGGCCGGGCTGCGCGGGGGTGTCCGGAAAAGGGCCCGTTCCTTGTCCGGCGTCCTGTTTGACACCGGATGGAGCGCAAGGGTTGTACGGGTGCCAGGAGCCGCGGCGGAACGGCCCTACCCGGCGAGTGCCTTTCGCGCCGCGAGCGCGTCGTCGGGGTTCCAGCCCTCCCTCGGTACGGCGGCCAGAAGCAACCGTGTGTACGGATCGGCCGGTTCGCCGAGCACCTGCCGCGTCGGGCCCTGCTCGACGACCCGCCCGCGCCGCATGACCAGGACCTCGTCGGTGATGTGCTGGACCACGGCGAGGTCGTGGCTGACGAAGACGAGGGCGACGCCGGTGTCGCGGCGGATCTCGTCGAGCAACTGGAGGATCTGGGCCTGGATGGACACGTCCAGCGCGGCCACCGCCTCGTCCAGGACCAGCACACGCGGGTCGACCGCGAGGGCCCGGGCGATGGCGAGCCGCTGCCGCTGGCCGCCGGACAGCTGCCGGGGCCGTGCGCCGGCCTCCCGCTCGCCGAGCCCGACCCGGTCGAGCAGCTCGGTGGCCAGGTGCTCGTCCCGGCCGTGCAGTCGCAGGGCGGTGCGCAGGCACTGCCCCGCCGTCAGCCGCGGGTCGAGCGAGACGTACGGATCCTGGAAGACCATCTGGATCTCCCGTGCGCGGGCCAGCCGTGCCTCCCTGCGCCGGCGGGCGCGGTGTTCACGCGGGCGGCCGTCGACCGCGACCGTTCCCGCGTCGGGGCGCACCAGGCCGACGAGCATCCGGGCCACCGTCGTCTTGCCGGAACCGGACTCCCCGACGATACCGAGGGAGCCGCCGCGGGCCACGGCGAACGACACGTCCTCGGCCGCGGTGAGACGGCCCCGTCCCGGCAGCGGGTAGGTCTTGCACAGCTTGTCCACGACCAGCAGGTCGTCCAGGTCGTCGCCGTGGTCGGTCATGTCGTGGTCCTTTCAGCCGTGGCGGACACGGCGGCCGGCACGCGGCGGCACGCTGCCGTCCCGCCGTCCAAAAGCGCCACCGCCTCCGGACGCCAGGTCTCGCAGTCGGGCTGCGCGTCGGGGCAGCGGGACGCGAACGGGCAGCCGGGAAAGGCGTCGCTCAGGGACGGAGGGCGGCCCGGGATGGGCCGAAGGCTGCGCGGTGCCTCGCCCAGGGACGGGGAGCAGGACAGCAGGCCGCGTGTGTACGGGTGGACGGGGTCGGTGAACAGGGCCCCGGCGGTGCGCTGTTCGACGACCCGGCCCGCGTACATGACGTACACCCGGTCGCAGTACGCGGCCGCGAGGTGCAGGTCGTGGGTGATGAACAGCAGCCCGGCGCCGTGCTCTGCGCGCAGGGTGCGCAGCAGGGCGAGGATCTCGGCCTGGGTGGTGACGTCGAGCGCGCTCGTCGCCTCGTCGGCGAGAAGTAGCCGGGGCCGGGCGGCGAGTGCCCCGGCGATGACGACACGTTGGAGCATGCCGCCGGAGAGTTCGTGCGGGCGCTGCCGCAGCCGCCGCTCGGGCTCGGACAGCCCGACGGCGCCGAGGAGTTCGGCGGCCTCCTTCCGGTCCGCTCCCCGCTCGTGGAGGAAGTCACCGATGCGGCGCACGGGGTTGAGGGCGGCCCGCGGGTCCTGGTGGATCATGGCGACGGTGCGGGCGCGGTGGCGGCGCAGTTCCGCGCCGGTGAGGGAGAGGACGTCGGCATCCCCCACCCGTACCGTGCCTGAGGCCCGCGCCCCGCCCGGCAGCAGTCCGAGCGCGGCCTTCGCCGTCGTCGACTTGCCCGAGCCGGACTCGCCGACCAGACCGACGACCTCGCCGGGAGCGACGCGCAGGCAGACGTCGTCGAGGACCGGCCGGGCGGCGCCCGGGATCCCGACGGTCAGGTGGTCGAGGGTGAGCAGCATCAGCCCTGCCTTCCGAGCCGGTCGGCCGCCCAGACGCCGACCACGTTGAAGGACACGACGACCGCGGCGATGGCCGTGCCCGGGACGAGAGCGGGCAGCAGCGCGCCCTGGACGACGGCCGCCTGCCCCTCCTGCACCATCAACCCCCAGTCGGAGCTGGGCGGCTGGGCGCCGAAACCCAGGTAGGACAGGGTGGCCAGCGACATCAGCGCCTCCCCGAAGAGCACCACCAGATAGCCGGTCACCGCCCGGCCGAGGTTCGGCACCAGATGCAACGCGCAGATGCGGGCGCCGCCCATGCCCTGCACCCGATAGGCGTCGACGTACGGTTTGCGGGCCTCGGCGAGGGCGAGCGAGCGGGTGTACTTGGCGACGGTCGGCGTGTACGCGAGGCCCAGGGCCAGCACCGACGTGGTCATGCCGGTGCCGAACACCGCGATGATCAGGACGGTGAACAGCAGTCCGGGGAAGGCGTACATGACGTCCGTGAGCCGGGAGACGAACGCGTCGACCCAGCCGCCGCGCCACGCGGCGAGCACGCCGAGGGTGACCCCGAGCAGCGCGGCCACCGCGAGGAGCAGCAGGGGCGCTATCAGGCTCGTGCGGGCGCCGTACAGGACGCGCGAGAGCAGGTCCTGACCGGAGGCGTCGGTGCCCAGGAGGTGGCCGGAGCCGGTGCCGGCGAGCGACGCGGACAGGTCGATGGCGTCGGGCGCGTACGGCGCGAGCAGGGGCGCCAG
Source organism: Streptomyces sp. NPDC030840 (assembly GCF_055572015.1). Taxonomy (NCBI): domain Bacteria; kingdom Bacillati; phylum Actinomycetota; class Actinomycetes; order Kitasatosporales; family Streptomycetaceae; genus Streptomyces; species Streptomyces sp. NPDC030840. Next base: position 12,127 of record NZ_JBVIEE010000014.1, read on the forward strand.
CGCCGCGGCCAGGACCACCAGGGCCAGGACTCCGGCGGCGACCGTGACACCGACGGGACGGCGGGGCCGTACGCGGACGGGTGTGAGGGTGAGCGCGGTCATGCGGTACGGGCCTCCTCGCGGACGCGCGGGTCGAGGAGTGGATGGACCAGGTCCACGACGGTGGTGACGGCGATGTAGCCGGTGACCATCAGCAGCAGCACGGCCTGCGCCACGGGGAAGTCATGGGTGTTGATCGCTCCGACGAGCAGCGAACCGATGCCGCTCATGCCGAACGCGGTCTCCACGACCACGGCTCCGGCGAGCATCCCGGCCATGACCAGACCGCACATGGTGATGATCGGGCCGAGCGCGTTGCGCAGCACATGGCGGCGGATGATGTCCCGCTCGGGGATGCCCGAGGCGCGGGCCGCCTCGACGTGGTCGGAGGCGGCGGCGTCCGCCATGGCCTGCCGGGTGACCCGGCTGATCAGGGCGAGGGCGCCGAGCGCCAACGACAGGGCGGGCAGCGTCAGATGGTGCAGTGTGCCGGTGAAACCGCTGCCGCCGCCCGTCACCGGGAACCAGCCGAGCCGCACTCCGAAGAGCGAGACGAGCGCGATGGCGGCGACGAACGACGGCACGGACGCGGCCAGCGTCGTACCGCCCACGACCGCCGAGTCGACCCAGCTCGACTGCCTCACCGCCGCCAGGATGCCCGCTCCCACGCCGAGCACGACGAACAGCAGTGTCGCGTAGGCGACCAGTGCCAGGGTCGTCGGCAGGCGGGCCGCGACCAGGTCGGCCACCTGGTCGCTGTACTTGAAGGAGCGGCCGAGGTCGAGGTGGAGGCAGTCCCACAGCCAGCGGCCGTACTGGACGACCAGCGGCTCGTCGAGGTGGTACTGGGCGCGGACGGCCGCGAGCCGCTCGGGGGTGAGCTTGTCGCGGCCTCCGGCGAGGAAGACGGCGGGATCGCCGGGCGCCGCGTACACGGCGGCGAAGATGACGAACGACGCTGCGAGGAGCGTGGCCAGGAATCCGGCCAGACGCCGTACGATCCGGCGCGCGATCAGGGCGTGCATGGCGGTGTCAGCCCTTCTTGGCGCCGAGCTCGGCGGCCCAGGGGTAGTACAGATACGCCTGCGAGGCGGGCGCGCCGGTCAGTTCGTCGCTGAGCACCAGCACCGACGGCACCTGCGCGACGGGGATCCACACGGCGGCGTCGGCGAACCGCCGCTGCACGTCGACCGCGAGGCCCGCCCGCTCGGCGTCGTCGAGGGTGGCCAGCGCCTGGTTCACCTTCTTGTCGTACGTGGCGTCCTTGAAGCCGACCCAGTTGTTGGACGAGTCGGACAGGCCGTTGTCGTAGAAGCCCATCGGGTCCGACTTGGAGATGTACCAGTCCCCGACGAGCACGTCGATCTCGGCCCGGGCCCGCGGGTCGCTGTAGAACTCCTCGAACTGTGTGGTGGGGACGGTCTTGATGGTGCCCTTGAGCCCGATGCGCTGGAGCGCGGCCCGGACGGCATTGGCGACCACGGTACGGCCCTGGGTGGCGTCCGTGCCGATGATGATCGGCTCGGTGGGCGTCCCGGCCTCCTTGACCAGCCGCTTGGCCTCGGTGATGTCGCCGGCGTCGGGCGACGCCGGGGCCGTGGCGGCCAACTCCTTCTGCGCGGCGTTGAATTCCGCCTTCGCGTAACCCCAGGAACCGGAGCCCACCGGGCTGGCCCAGGGCTCGACGAGCCCTCCGTAACCGGACTTGGCGATGCCCGACCGGTCGAGCGCGAGCGACAGGGCCCGGCGGATCCTCGGGTCCTTGAGGCCGCCGCGTTCGGTGGGGATGAGGTCGAGGGTGGCGGTCGAGGGACCGTAGTACTGGCTGAGGCCCTTGGCGCCGCGCAGGGCGGAGGCGGTGTTGGGCGACTCGGCGAACGTGCCGTCGGCGGCCCCGGTCTTGAGGGCGTTGACGAGTGCGCTGTCCGACGCCCAGCGGAAGTCGACCTGCCGGGTGAGCGGCTTCGCACCCCAGTAGTCGTCGTACGCCCGGATGGTGATCGAGTCCCCGGACTTCCAGCCCGTCAGCTCGTACGGGCCCGAGCAGGCGTCGCCCTGGCCGGGTGTGCCGAAGTCCTCGCCGGCCTTCTCCACCTGCTCCTTGTTCCAGACGATGCCGGCGTCGCCCGCGAGCGCCTTGGTGAACAGGGCGTCGGGCTTCTTGAAGCGGATGGTGATCTCGTCGGCACCGGTCTTCCTCATGGAGGCGACATTGGGGAACTCGTCGCTCTGCTCCATGTCCGGGTCGGCGTGCCGCTCAAGGCTCCACAGCACGTCGTCGGCGGTCAGCTTCGAGCCGTCGTGGAAGGTGACGCCGTCGCGGACGGTCAGGACGAGGGTCCTGTCGTCGGGGGTGGCGGCCTTCTCGGCGAGGAAGGGCTTGACCGTCATGTCGGGCTGCAACTGGTAGAGCCGCTCGCAGACGTTGGTGAGGACGACACGGCCCGCGCTGGAGCCCTGGGTGTCGACGTCCAGGGAGTCCGGCTCGTCCTCCAGCAGCCAGTTCACCTTTTGGACCGTGCCATTGGCGGTGGGTGTGGTGGGAGTGAGCTTCAGCTTGGCGGCGTCGGCCGGCGCGCCGCCGGTGGTGGCCGTGTCGGCGCCGCTGCAGCCCACTGCCGTGAGCAGGCCCGCGGTGACCAGCCCTGCGGTCACCGCTCTCCGCTTGTTCGTCTTCGTCGTCATCGCCATCGGATGAACTCCCGTGCTCTCAGCTGGGACAGTCGGTGGGTGTGTCGCCATGGGGGCCGTCGTAGAGGTTCCAGGGCAGGTGCTGGTAGTCGCGGTCGCAGGGCGTGCCCGCGGTCACGTGGTAGTCGCCGCTGGTCAGGTCCACGCACGAGGAGACGAGCGTGGTCCAGTGCTCCACGACGGGCCGGCGGGGGTCGGGGTGGGTGCACAGCGACTCGGGCAGGCCGAGGTGGTCGGACATGGCCTGCTTGATCAGCTTCCGGGACTCGTCGGGCCCGGTGGACCCGCGCAGCGCCCTCAGGCCCTGCTCGGCGCGGGGTACGCGCACCAGCGAGTCCGAGGACAGGGGGCGGTAGCCGGCGGCGATGGCCGCGGGGACGCCCGCCTGGTAGTGGTTGCCGTGCACCAGGAGCCCGTCGTCCGCGTGCAGCCAGCCGTGCCCGGCGGGTGTGGTCTCCAGGTCGACGGCGAAGCCCTCGCGGCAGGTCAGCAGGGCGTTGGAGGCGATGTGCGCGCGGGTGCGGCACAGCACGTCCAGCGCGTCCGTGATGGAGGACTGGTCGAGGACGCTGCGGCGGACGACGGTCTGCGGCAGGCCGACCGCGTCGTCGAAACGCCCGCCCAGGCCGTTGGCGTTGAGCGCGACACCCGCCGAGTTGGCGCCCTGACGGCCGACCTGCCCTGCCTCGACCTGCATGATCAGGGTGGGTGCGGGCGGCTGCACGATCCGCAGCATGACGACCGTGTCGGCCACTCCTGCCCGCCAGTCCCAGTTCTGCCCGGCCCACACGTGCCCGTCGCCGCTGGCGTTCCCGTACACGGCGAACGAGGTGCAGCCCTCGACCCGCTCCTCCCCGCCGACCTCGTCGGACTCGGACATGTCCGCGAACGACTGGTCGTAGAGAACCTCACCACGGGCGTTGAGCGCGAGCACGTCGAGGAGCGTGACGCCCGCCCCGTCGGCGATCCCGCGCATCTCCTCCAGCAGATGCGGGGCGTACGAGCCCACCGGCTCCTGCCAGCGGGCGGCGCGGGCGGTGACCCGGTCCCAGGTCAGCCCGGCGGCGTGCCCGAACGCCTCCTCGTAATAGGCGAGAGCGGCGAGAAGCTGGGGCCGCACCGCCTCGCCGTACTGCCGTCCGCGCTCCAGCGGGGTGCCGGAGATCTCGACGAGGGGCAGGGAGCGGGGTGAGGGGGATGCCAGGGGTGAGGCGGATGAGGGGGGTGTCATTCTTCTCCTCGCGACGGAGAGCAGCCCGTAGTTCCGACGTGCTGTAACGTCGGTTACGAGACGCTCTCCTCTTGGAATGCGTTGTCCAGGAGAGTAACGGCCGTCACGAGGAAGTCAATGTCCGTAATGAAAATTTCAGATCACGGGGATCCCGGGGAGGGCCTGGCCCGGCTCCGTGCGGCCGTCCGCGACAACTGGGAGAACCTCTCCGCGTCCGAGCGCGCGGTCGCCCAGTACCTGGCGAACGCGCCCGTCGAACAGCTCCTGTTCTCCGGAGCCCAGGAGCTGGGCACGGCCAGCGGGACCAGCAACGCCACCGTCGTCCGCGCACTCCAGCGCCTCGGGTACGCCGGCCTGCCCGCCCTCAAGCGGGAACTGGCGTCCGGGTTCACCGCGGCGGTCGCGCCCGAGGTGCGTCTGAAGCAGCGCATCGCCCACGTCGGCCGGGACCTGGACGGCATCTGGGGCGATGTGATCGACGAGGCGCAGGAGCGCATCGAGCAGACCCGGCGGCTGACCGAGCCGGACGCCCTGCGCGCCGCGGTGACGGCACTCGCCGACGCGGGGGAGATCCACTGCTTCGGGATCGCCGCCTCCGAACCGGCCGCCCGCCACCTGTCGCTGGCGCTGGGCCGCATCGGCCGCCGCTCCCGTTTCATCGACGCGACCGGGTTCGCGCTCGCCGACCACCTCCTCGCACTGCGCCGGGACGACGCCGTGGTGATCTTCCAGCCCGGGCGGGCGCTGACCGAACTCACCGTCCTCATCGAGCGCGCGCGGGCCGTCGGCGCGCGGATCGTCCTCGTCACCGACGAACTCGCGGAGGAGTTCGGCGACCGCGTCGACGCCGTCCTCACGGCGCCGCACACCCCGACCGGCATCACCTCGGAGGCGCTCACCGCGCTCGTCGTCGCGGACGTGCTGCTCCTCGCCCTCACGACCCTGGACGAGACCCGGGCGGTGGACACCTCGCACCAACTGACGGTGCTCAGGGAGCAGTTGCTGTCGCACAAGGGCAACCGCAAGAGCTGAGGGTCCGCCACGGCCCGCGGGGACGGAAAGCAGGTGGAGACGTGGCGCACCGAAGTCGTCTTCGTGGAAAGCTTCGCGGACGAGGCGCCACGTCGGGATCACCGGCACGCACGGCGACGGGGCCGCGCCGTCTGCGGGCCGAGCTCGACGGCCCTGACGTCGCGGCCCGACTCCGCCGGCGGCGCGGTGAGCCGGCGGTTCCGGGACCGATCTCCAGGCCGGGCCGTGATTCCACTGAGGGCGGAACGCCGGTCCCTTCCCGTCGAGCCCTCGGCTCCTAATCTGATGGAGTGACGAATCAAGCGTCGAACGAAGCTCGTGTCATTCCGCTGCGCCCGCTGACGGACCGTCAGGTCCGCTCGGCCGCTCCCTCCGCCACACCGCGACAGGCCCTGGCCCCGCGGGCCCATCCGGCCCGCGAGCCCCAGGCGCCGGCCCCCGCCAGGGAACCTCTCTGGCGTGACCTCGTCGGTGACGTGCTGCGGCGGGAACGGCTCGCCCAGGAGCGGACGTTGAAGGACGTCGCGGAGGCGGCGCGGATCTCGATGCCGTACCTCTCGGAGCTGGAGCGGGGCCGCAAGGAGGCCTCCTCGGAGGTCCTCGCGGCCGCCGCCCACGCCCTCGGCCTGGGCCTCGGTGACCTGCTCTCCCGCGTCCACGGCGAACTCACGCGACACACGCGGGCGACGCGCGCGACGACGGGCACCCCGACCGCCGCCACGCCGCCGTACAACGGACTCTGCCTCGTCGCCTGACACCCCGTGGCCCGGCGGCTCGGAGGGCTCAGGCCCCCACGAGCCGCCGGCTCAGCACCTCGTCGGCGAGCCCGTACGCCACGGCCTCCTCGGCGGTGAAGACCTTGTCGCGGTCCATGTCCGCGCGGAGCGTGGGGATCTCGTGGTGGGTGTGCCGGGCGAGCACCTCCTCCACCTGGGAGCGGATCCTGACCATCTCCTTCGCCTGGAGGGACAGGTCCGAGGCCGTACCCTGGCGGCCGCCGCTCGCGGGCTGGCCGAGCAGCACCCGCGCGTGTTCGAGGACGAAGCGCCGGCCGGGGTTGCCGCCCGCGAGCAGCACCGCCGCGGTGGAGGCCGCCTGCCCGACGCAGAACGTCGAGATCGGCGCCTGCACGTAGGACATCGTGTCGTAGATGGCCATGAGCGAAGTGAACGATCCACCGGGCGAGTTGATGTAGATCGCGATCTCGTTCCCCGGCGCCGACGACTCCAGGTGGAGGAGCTGCGCGATGACGACGTTGGCGACGCCGTCGTCGATCTCGGTGCCGAGGAAGATGATCCGCTCGTTCAGCAGCCGGCTGAAGACGTCGTACGACCGCTCGCCCTGCGGGGTCCTCTCGACGACGTTCGGAATCGTGTACGTCCCCATGTCTACAGCCCCATCCTGCGTCGCGTCGTGGTCGGCCGGACGTCGGCGAGTGACTCCACCACCTGGTCGACCATTCCGTACTCCTTCGCCTGCTCGGCCGTGAACCACCGGTCGCGGTCGCCGTCCCGGGAGATCGTCTCCGGGCTCTGGCCGGTGTGCTCCGCGGTGATCCGCTCGATGGTCCGCTTGGCGAACTCCAGGTTCTCCGCCTGGATCTCGATGTCGGCGGTGGTGCCGCCGATCCCCCCTGACGGCTGGTGCATCATGATCCGCGCGTTCGGCAGCGCGAACCGCTTCCCGTGCGTGCCCACGGTGACCAGGAACTGCCCCATGCTCGCCGCGAAGCCCATCGCGAGCGTGGCCACGTCGTTCGGGATCAGCCGCATGGTGTCGTAGATCGCGAGGCCCGCGGTCACGGACCCGCCGGGGCTGTTGATGTAGAGGCTGATGTCCGTGCGCGGGTCCTCCGCGGACAGAATCAGCAGCTGGGAGCAGACCCGGTTGGCGGAGACCTCGTCGACCTGCGTTCCGAGGAGCACGATCCGCTGCGCCAGCAGTTGCGCGGCCAGATGGTCGTCGAACCGCGACGGAGGAGTGTCCCCCTCCTCGGCCCGGGGAGCGAGAGTCGGCTCCCAGCCGGTGATCAGCGACGTCATGAGTCCTCCTGTTGTGAACGGTTGCGCGGCGGTGACCCCGCCACCTCCACTCTCGCCAAGAGGGGCCCCTGACATGGGGTTTCTCTGCCCGCGGCAGATTAGCTACGAGCAGAGGAGCCCCCACGGCGCGCATGTCGGCCCAGTCGGCCCGGGATTCCGCGAGGCGGGCCTGCCGCACGGCGAGGCCGCGGGGTGGCTCCTCCCCGCGCGGTACCTAGACGGTCCCCCGCAACTGCCGGAAGAACGCCCGCACATCGCCCACCAGCAGGTCAGGCACCTCCAGCGCCGCGAAGTGCCCGCCCCGGTCGAACTCCGTCCACCGCACGATCGTGTTCGTACGGTCCGCGATGTGCCGCAGCGGTATGAAGTTCTCCTCCGGGAAGACGGCCAGCGCCGTCGGAGTCGTGGAGGGATCCGGCGGCGCGCCCCAGCCGTCGGCGTGGGCGCGCTCGTAGTAGATGCGCGCCGAGGAACCGGCCGTTCCGGTCAGCCAGTACAGCATCACGTTGGTGAGCAGCAGGTCGCGGTCCACGGCGTCCTCGGGACGGTCCCCGGAGTCGGTCCACTCCGCGAACTTCTCGGCGATCCAGGCGAGTTGGCCGACCGGTGAATCGTTCAGCGCGTAGGCCAGCGTCTGCGGGCGGGTGGACTGGACGACGCCGTACCCCTGCCGCTCGCGCACCCACTCCTCGGTGCGCGCCCATGAGGCCAGCGTGCGCTCGCGCTCCTTCGGGCTCAGTGCGGCCAGTTCCTCCTCGGTGGGCGGTGCGACGGCGGCGGAGTCCGGGAGCAGGTTGAGGTGGACGCCGATGACGTGGTCGGGGCGGATCCGGCCGAGCTCCCTGGAGATCGCGGCGCCCCAGTCCCCGCCCTGCACGCCGTACCGCCGGTAGCCGAGCCGTTCCATCAGCTCCGCCCACGCGGCCGCCACCCGGCGGAACTCCCAGCCGGGTTCGCGCGTCGGCCCGGACAGACCGAAGCCCGGGATGCTGGGGATCACCAGGTCGAAGGCGTCGGCGGGGGCACCGCCGTGCGCCCGCGGGTCGGTCAGCGGCCCCGCGATGTGCGTGAACTCGACGATCGACCCCGGCCAGCCATGGGTGATCACCAGCGGTGTCGCGTCGGGCTCCGGCGACCGGATGTGGGCGAAGTGCACGGTCGCGCCGTCGATCTCCGTCATGAACTGCGGCCACGCGTTCAGCCGCGCCTCCGCGGCCCGCCAGTCGTAGTCGTGCCGCCAGTACCGTACGAGCTCCCGCAGATGGTCCCGGGGAACGCCGTACGCCCAGCCCACTCCGGGCAGCTCCTCGGGCCAGCGGGTGCGGTCGAGCCGGGCGTGCAGGTCGTCGAGGTCGGCCTGGGGGATGGCGAGGCGGAACGAGTGGATGGCGTCGGCGCCGGGATCGACTGTCCCGTCCGGGTTCGAAGAGATCATGTACGGCGATGCTAGTTCCGCCAGACGATCCGGCAGACCGGTATTCGGCCACGGGCCGGTCGGATCACGAGACCTTCCGGCTCGCCCCGCCGCCGGAAAAATGTGCCCGCGCCACCGATGAGTTCGCGGACGAGGACCGGTCGATACAGGTGACGACACTCTCGCGCCCGAGGAGGCATGCATGCCCGCGAACGGATTCACCACCTGTCTGTGGTTCGACGGCCAGGCCGAGGAGGCCGCGCACTTCTACGTCTCGGTCTTCAAGAACTCCGGCATCGGCCGGATCAGCCGCTACACGGAGGGAGGGATGGGTACGCCCGGAGCGGTGATGACCGTGGACTTCGTGGCGAACGGCCAGCGGTTCGTCGCGCTGAACGGCGGCCCGCAGTTCACGTTCAACGAGGCGATCTCCTTCCAGGTCCTCTGCGAGGACCAGGCCGAGATCGACCACTACTGGGACAAGCTGACGGAAGGCGGCGGCGAGGGCGGCCCCTGCGGCTGGCTCAAGGACAAGTACGGGGTGTCCTGGCAGGTCGTCCCCAGCAGGCTCTTCGACATGATCAACGATCCGGACGCGGAGAAGGCGGGGCGCGCGACCAAGGTCATGCTCTCGATGGGCAAGCTCGACCTCCCCACCCTGGAGAAGGCGTACGCGGGCGAGTAGCGGTGCTCCGCGACGGCACGCCGGCGGTTGGTCGCTCTGTCGTCCGCACGCCGTGCGGCACAGGGTGACCCACGCGTGTCCGCGGACCGCCCCGGCCGCAGTGCGGACCCCGTACACCGGTTACGAACAGGCCGTAGGCCGGGACAACTGCTGTTGTTCACCTTTCCTGGGCGGAAGTGACCCCGGAGGGACAGTGAACGTCTCCCTTACCGTCTGGGTGCTGACCATCGCAGTGCTCTGCGTGCTCATCGCCGTCGACTTCTTCATCGGCCGTAAGCCCCACGACGTGTCGATCAAGGAGGCCGGCATCTTGTCGGCCGTGTGGATCGTCCTCGCCCTCGCCCTCGCGTTCGGACTCGGCGTGCCGGCCCTCGCCGGCGGCAAGCCCGCGGGTGAGTTCTTCGCCGGATTCATCACCGAGAAGTCGCTCAGCGTCGACAACCTGTTCGTGTTCGTGCTGATCATGGCGAAGTTCGCCGTGCCCTCGCAGTACCGGCAGCGCGTGCTGATGATCGGCGTCCTGATGGCGCTGGTGCTGCGCGCGATCTTCATCGCGGCCGGCGCGGCGATCATCTCCACGTTCTCGTGGGTCTTCTACCTCTTCGGGGCCTTCCTCGTGTGGACCGCCTGGAAGCTCGTCCAGGACGTGCGCAGGGGCGGCCACGACGAGGAGTACGAGGAGGACACGTTGCTCAAGGCGGTCGAGAAGCGCTTCGGCGTGGCCGACTCGGCTTCATCGTCCTGGTCCTCGCCGTGACGACGGCGACCAGTCTGTGGTCGACGAGGAAGCAGGTGGGGGAGGAGTCCGCGAGCGGCGAGACCACCGCGCAGGAGCCGCGGCGGCCCCGGTCGGACCGCGTCGGCTGAGCCGCACCGCAAGCCACCGTCACGCGTTGTCCGCCGCCGGACCGCTCGCCGTGCGCCCCGGTCGAACGACCGGGGCGTACCGCGTTGTGTGCGCGTGCCGTGTCGGTGAGGGGCGGTTTGTGACGGCCGTGTGGTCCTGCGGCTGATTTCCCGGTAGCGGGGGTTGGCGTGAAACCGCCCCATCGTTATCGTTCACGGACTTCACTCAATCGTTCCGCTGAACGAATAGCGGGGAGGGCGGTCGGTCATGTCCGGCATCCACCAACCGGGACGGCGGTCGGTCCTCGCCGCGGGCGCCGCCGGGGCGGCGTCGCTCGGCGCCTCCTGGCTGCTCACGGGCTGCACGGGCGCTTCGTCCGCACCCGTCCTGCCCGTCGCCGCCCGGCAGGGCGCCCCCGACCGGGGCGGCACCCTCCGTATCGCGCGGCCCCCCGCCTCCGACGCCGAGACGCTGGATCCGGCCAGCGCGCTGTCGGCATACGAATACCTGGGCGCCCTCTACAACCGGCTCGTCCGGGTCGACAAGGACGGCGCCGTCGCCCCCGACCTCGCCGAGTCCTGGGATTCCGACGCCGAGGCCCGCACCTGGACCTTCCGCCTCCGCGAGGGCGTCACTTTCCACGACGGGCGGAACTTCACCTCGGCCGACGCCGCCTACACCCTGCGCCACATCCTCGACAAGAGGACCGCCTCCCCGCAGGCCGCCGTCCTCGCCCCGCTCATCGACCCGGGCCGGCTGCGCACCCCCGACGACCACACCCTCGTCGTCCCCCTCAAGAGCCCCCACGCCGAATTCCCGAGCCTGCTCACGCACTACAACTGCTACGTCGTCCCCGACGGCAGCGCCCGCTCGATCGGACGGACGGGCATCGGCACGGGCCCCTTCAAACTGGAGTCCTTCACGCCCGCTGGGCCCGGTCGCGTCACCGCCTACACGGATCACTGGCAGGGCCGCCCCGTGCTCGACGCCCTCACCTTCTCCACGGTCGCCGACATGTCGGCCCGCTCGAACGCTCTGCTCGCCGGGCAGGTCGATCTGCTCTCCCAGACCAACCTGGACTTCGCCACCGCCCGTGTCATCGCCGCCTCCGACCGCGCCACCATCGCCCGCGTCGAGAACGCCCAGTGGTACGTGCTGCCGATGCTCACCACCGAGAAGCCGTTCACCGACGTCCGGGTACGGCAGGCCATGAAGCTCGCCTACGACCCCGAGCACGTCGTGAAGGTCGCCCTGCAGGGCGCGGGCACCGCCGGCTGGGACAACCCGGTGCCACCGAGCGACCCCGCCCACATCTCCGCGCACCCTGAGCACGACCCGGAGAAGGCGCGGTACCTGCTGAAGCGGGCGGGGCACGAAGGGCTCGCCGTCGACCTCTACACGTCCTCCTACGACCCGGTGTTCACGCCGATGGCGCTCGCCTACCAGGACTCGGCCCGGCGCGCCGGCATCCGCGTCCGGGTCAGGACGGCCGCCGCGGACTCCTACTACACGCAGATCTGGATGAGGAAACCGCTGATGGCCACCTACTGGTACACCGGCCGACCCGTGGACCAGCTCTTCACCCAGGTCTTCCGCAGCGGCTCCTCGTACAACGAGACCGCCTGGTCCGACAAGGACTTCGACGCCCTCCTCGACCGCGCCCGGCGCGAGACTGACGACCAGCGGCGGCGCGAACTCCACGGCGAGGCACAGACCTTCGTCATCGACAACGGCGGGGCGATCACCCCGATGTTCGCCGACCGGCTCGTCGGGATCTCCCGGAAGGTGCGTGGATACGCCGAGCACGGCTTCGAGTTCGACTACCTCGGCATCGGCCTGAAGGGAGCCTGAGCATGCTGTCCTTCCTGGCCCGCCGGATCGCCGCCGCCCTTGGCACCCTTCTGCTCGCCTCCGTCCTGGTCTTCCTCGCCGTCCAGGCACTGCCCGGCGACGTCGCCACCCAGGTCCTCGGCAAGGACGCCACCCCCGACGCCGTCGCCGCCCTGCGCGGGCAACTGGGGCTCGACCGGCCCGCCTGGGAGCGGTACGCCGACTGGGCGGGCGGCGCCCTCCACGGCGACTTCGGCACCTCGCTCGTCTCCGGGAAAGCGGTCGGCGGCGAGGTGTCCGTGCACCTCGGCAACTCCGCGCTGATCGCCCTCGTCACGGTCCTGTTCGCCGTCACCGGCTCGATCGTCCTCGGCGTACTCGCGGGCCTGTACCGCGACCGCTGGCCGGACCACGTGATCTCCACGGTCAGCCTCGTCGGCATGAGCGTCCCCGAGTTCGTCGTCGCGACCGTGCTGGTGCTCTGCTTCTCCATCGCGCTGCCGTGGTTCCCGGCCGTCGTCCTGTACGGCCCGGAGGCGAGCGTCGGTCAGCTCCTGCCCGCCGTCTGGCTGCCCGCCCTGGCGCTCGCCGTCGTCATGGCCGCGTACATCGTCCGCATGGCCCGCACCTCCGTCATCGACGTGATGGCGAGCGAGTACGTCACGACGGCCCGCCTCAAGGGCCTGTCGACCTGGCGGGTCGTGACCCGGCACGCCCTTCCGGGCGCGCTCCTGCCCACGCTGCACGTCATCGCGCTCAACGTGGCCTGGCTCGCGGGCGGCGTCGCCGTCGTCGAGAACGTCTTCAACTATCCGGGCATCGGCAAGCTGATGCTGTCCTCGGTGCAGAACCGGGACCTGCCCGTCATCCAGGCCATCGCCCTCGTCAGCGCCGTCGTCTACGTGGCCTGCAACCTGGCCGCCGACCTTGCCGCCATGGCCCTCAACCCCAAGCTCCGTACGCGCGGGAGGACCTGATGACCACCCTCGACACCGCCCCGGCCGCCGCCCCGGCTGCGGTCCCCGCTCGTGCCGCCGTACGCGTCTGGCGCACCCTCCGCTCCTCGCGCGCCGCCGTCACCGGTCTGTCCGCCGTCGCCGTCCACGTGCTGATCGCGCTCCTCGCACCGCTGCTCACCTCCTACGACCCCATCGCCAACAGCTCCGACGAGGCACTGCTCGGGCCGAGCGGCACCCACTGGGCGGGCACCGACCAGTACGGCCGTGACGTCCTCGCCCGCGTGCTGTACGGCGGCCGGTACGCGCTCGGAGTCTCCGTCACCGCGACCCTGCTGACCGTCGCCCTCGGCACGGTGATCGGATGCGCGGCCGCCCTGCGCGGAGGCTGGTTCGACGACGTGCTCGGCCGGGTCCTGGACGCGGTGCTGTCCGTGCCGGCCGTCCTGTCCCTGCTCGTGGTCGTGACCGCGCTGGGCACAGCACCGGCGGTCATCGTCCTCGCGATCGCCGTGGTGTTCGTCCCCCAGGTCGTACGGGTCGTACGGGGCGCCGCCCTGGCCGTCGTACCCCAGGACTACGTGACGGCGGCGCGGGCACGCGGCGAGGGGACCTGGGCGATCCTGCGCCGCGAGATCCTGCCCAACATCACCGACGTCGTGTGCGTGGAGTTCGCGATGCGGGCCTCGTGGGTCGTGCTGCTGATCTCCTCGCTGTCCTTTCTCGGCTTCGGCGCCGACCCGCCGACCCCTGACTGGGGACTGATGGTCGCCGAGAACCGCACCGCCGTCACCGTCGTCCCCATGGCGAGCCTGGCGCCGATCATCGCCCTGGCCACGCTCGTGATCGGGCTCAACCTCGCCGCCGACGGGCTGTCCAAGGCCTGGGGCGTGGACCGGATCAGGGAGGGATCCTGATGAGCGGGAGCGACGCGGAGCCGAGGACTGCCACGAGGGGTGCGTCGAGTGGTGCCACGCCGGTCGTCGCCGTGAACTCCCTGTCCGTCGCCTACCGTTCGGGCGGCCGCGAGGTGCCGGTGGTGCGCGAGGTGTCCCTGGAGGTCGCCGAGGGGCAGACGCTCGCTCTCGTCGGCGAGTCCGGCAGCGGCAAGTCGACCGTGGCGGCCACCCTGCTGGGACACCTGCGGCACGGGTCCCGGATCACCGGCGGCTCGGTGCACGTCAAGGGCAGCGACGTCTTCGCCCTGCCCGCACGCGAGCTGAGACGGCTGCGCGGCGGAACCGTCGCCCTGGTCGCCCAGAACGCCGGGCACGCGCTCACCCCGTCCATGCGCGTCGGGCGGCAGATCGCGGAGGCGGGCGGCCGCGTCCCCGTCGCCGACCTGCTGGAGCAGGTACGGCTGCCGCGCCCGGCCGAACTCGCCCGCCGCTACCCCCACGAGCTCTCCGGCGGCCAGCAGCAACGCGTAGCCATCGCCATGGCCGTCGCGGTCCGCCCCGACGTCCTCGTCCTCGACGAGCCGACGACCGGCCTCGACGTCGTCACCCAGCGCGGCGTCCTCGACCTGATCGCCGGACTGCGCGACGAACTCGGCCTCGCCGTCGTGCTGGTGAGCCACGACCTGGGCGTCGTCGCGCACCTCGCCGACGAGGTCACCGTGCTGCGCTCCGGCCGGGTCGTGGAGTCGGCGCCCACGCGGACGCTCTTCGCCGGGCCCCAGGACCCGTACACCAGAAGGCTGCTGGCCAGCGTCCCGCGCCTCGACGACACGGGGCTCGCGCTCGTGAGCGAGGCGGGGGAGCGGGAGGTGCGGGACAGGGCGCGGGTGACGGCCGGAGCGCCGGTGGCCGTGTCGGCCCGGGACGTGAGCGTCGACTACGGCTCCTCGCGCGCCGTGCGCGGCGTGTCCTTCGACGTCCGCCGGGGCGAAGTCCTCGCTCTCGTCGGCGAGTCGGGCAGCGGCAAGTCCACACTCGCCTGGACGCTCGCGGGCCTGCGCACCCCCTCCGGCGGCACCCTGACCCACGCGTCGGGCGACCTGGCGCGCCCCGCCGAACGGCGGCCCCTGTCGCTGCGGCGCAGGGTCCAGCTCGTCTTCCAGAACGCCGACACCTCCCTCAACCCGCGCCGCTCCGTGGGCGACGCGGTCCGCCGCCCGCTGAGGTTCTTCGGCGCGGCGACCAGCGCGGCCGAGGCCGCGGTACGGGCCCGCGAGCTCATCTCGGACGTACGCCTCGACCCGGCGCTCGCCGACCGGCTGCCCGCCCAGCTCTCCGGCGGCCAGCGCCAGCGCATCGGCATCGCCCGCGCGCTGGCGGGCGAACCGGACGTGCTGATCGCCGACGAGATCACCACCGCCCTCGACGTCTCCGTACAGGCGGAAGTGCTCCGCCTCCTCGACGACCTGCGGCGCGAACGCCGACTGGCCTGCCTGTTCATCAGCCACGACCTGGCCGTCGTCCGGGGCATCGCGGACCGCGTGGCCGTCCTGCGCCACGGTGTGGTCGTCGAGGAGGGCCCGACGGAGGCGGTGTTCGCCTCGCCCGGACACCCCTACACCCGGCAGTTGATGGCCGCCGCCCTCGAACCCGACCCCGACGCACGGCCGTATCGCTACGACGTCAGCGACTGGGCCGACGCCGCCGAACCGGACGACATGTGGACGGACCACGGTGACGGCCACCGGGTCCGCCGCTGGAGCCCCACCGTCACGGAAGGAGACGCGTGAAGTACCGCGAGCGGTTCGACCGCGAGGTCGTCCGCGAGGACGTCTGGATCCCCACCCAGGGCGGCAGGACCCGGCTGCACGCCCGCGTCTGGCGGCCCGCCGACGCCGAGATCAGCCCCGTGCCCGCCCTCCTCGAATACCTGCCGTACCGCAAGAGCGACTGGACCGCGCCCCGCGACGCCCAGCGCCACCCCTGGTACGCCGGACACGGCTACGCCTCCGTGCGCGTCGACATCCGCGGGCACGGCGACAGCGAGGGAACCCCCGGCGACGAGTACGACGCGCGGGAACTCGCCGACGGTGTCGACGTCGTCAACTGGCTCGCCGTGCAACCCTGGTGCACCGGCAAGGTGGGCATGTTCGGCATCTCCTGGGGCGGGTTCAACTCCCTCCAGATCGCCGCCCTGGCCCCCGAACCCCTGAAGGCGATCGTCACGGTCTGCTCCACCGACGACCGCTACGACAACGACGTCCACTACACCGGCGGCGCCGTCCTCGGCATCGACATGCTGGCCTGGGCCGGCACCATGCTCGCCTTCGCGTCCCGCCCGCCGGACCCGGCGAACGTCGGCGCCGACCGCTGGCTGCCCATGTGGCGCGAGCGCCTCGCCGCACTCGAACCGTTCCTCCACACCTGGCTGGACCACCAGCAGCGCGACGCCTACTGGCGGCACGGCAGCGTCTGCGAGGACTACGGCGCCATCGACGCGGCCGTCCTCGCGGTGGGCGGCTGGAACGACCCGTACCGCGACACCGTGCTGCGGCTGGTGGAACACCTGCCCGGCGACCACGTCCGCGGGCTGATCGGCCCGTGGTGCCACCAGTACCCGGACCGCGGCCTCCCGCCCGGCCCCGCGATCGGCTTCCTCCAGGAGACGCTGCGCTGGTGGGACCAGCACCTGAAGGACCAGGACACCGGGATCATGGACGAACCCCTGCTGCGCGCCTGGCTGACCGAGCCGGTGCCGCCCGCCACGTCCTACGACATCCTGCCCGGCCGCTGGGTGGCCGAGCACCACTGGCCCTCACCGACGGTCACGTGGGACGAGCGCGCCCTGGGCCCGGACCACACCGCCGTCCTCGTACGGTCCCCGCAGCACACCGGCGTCGACGCCGGCCGCTTCTTCCCGTTCGGCAACGCCGCCGACCTGCCGCCCGACCAGCGCGAGGAGGACGGCCGGTCGGTCTGCTTCGACACGGCGCCCCTCACGGACCGCGTGGAGATCCTCGGCCGCCCGCGCCTCAGGCTCCGCCTCGACAGCACCACAGCGCGCGCCCACGTCATCGCCCGCCTCTGCGACGTCGCACCCGACGGCTCCTCCACCCTCGTCAACCGGGGCGTCCTCAACCTGCTCAGCAGGCACGGCCGCGACCGGAGCGCGGAGTGGAGGCCGGGCACGTACGAGACGGTCGAGTTCGAGCTGAGCGGCACCGGGTACGCCTTCCCGCCCGGCCACCGCATCCGGGTCGCCGTCTCCAACGCGTACTGGCCGTGGGTGTGGCCGCACGGCGAGCGCGGCGCGCTCAGCGTGGTCCCCGCCGACAGCGCCGTACTGCTGCCCGTGCGGGAGACCGCCGACGAGCATCCCATCCGCTTCGAGGGGCCCGAGCAGGCCGCCCCGCTGCCCGTGACCTACGACCGGCCCGCCGACCCGCGCCCCGAGCGGCTCGTGACGCACGACGTCGCCACGGGGGAGTGGCGGCTGGAGGTCGACCCCGACTACGGGGGCTCCCGCACGTACCCGGACGGTCTGCGATACGAGGAGAGCGCGCTGGAGACCTACACGATCCGCTCCGGCGACCCGCTGTCCGCCGCGGCGGTCTCCACGTGGACGATCCGGCTGCGACGCGGCGAGGAGCACGGGGACGCCTGGGACGCCGAGATCGTTACCCGGACGGAGCTGCGGGCGACGCGCGCGGACTTCATCATGGACAGCCGCGTCGAAGCACGGTCGAACGGAGAGACAGTGGCCAAGCGCCAGTGGCACCGCACCACCCCGAGGACGTCCGGATGACGGCCGCCGAGCCCCCTGCGTCCACCCGTCCGCCCCGCCGTGCCGTCGCCGCCGCCGACCGGACCCGCCAGCCCACCGAGGTGCGCCGCCGTCTCATCGTCGAGGCGGCCGTGCCGCTGATCGCCGAGCGGGGCTACGCATCGGTGGGCGTCCGCGACGTCGCCGCCGCGGCCGGCGTGTCGGTGGGCACGGTCACCTACCACTTCGCGAGCGTCCAGGAAGTCCTCACCGAGGCGATGGTGCTGCACATCGAGCGGTACTACGCCGCGCTCAGCGAGGCCGCCGAGCGGGCCACGAGCTCGGCCGAGGCGCTGCGGCTGCTGGTCGACGCGCTGTTCACCGAGGACACCGACCGGCACTGGCGCATGTGGTTCGACTACTGGAACGCCGCCGACCAGGCCCCCGACCAGGGCTTCGCCCGCGGCCAGGCCCAGCGGTACGCGGCCTGGCACCAGCGGATCAGGTCACTCGCCGGGCGGGGCGTGGACGAGGGCGAGTTCGCCTGCGACGACCTCGACGGGTTCACCGTCCGGTTCGCCGCGCTCGCCGACGGGCTGGCCCTTCAGCGCCTGCGCCAGGCGCCGCCCCTCAGCACGGAGGAAGCCCGACGCCACCTCAACCGCTTCATCGGGACGGAACTCCGGCTCACCGGACGTGCTCCCCGACCGTCCGCGTGATCTCCCGCGCCATGCGCAGGATGCCGGGGGAGCGGACCGGGCACGGCTTCGGCTTCGAGGTCGTGGGCGCCAGGCAGAAGTGCAGGTAGTCGTCGTCGCGGTGCAGGGCGGTGCGGCCCCGGTCAGGCTGTGTGCAGTACGCGGGATGCGCCCGCTCGTGCGCCGTACAGGGCAGCTCCTCCACCCAGGTGTAGCGGGCCGAGGCAGGACTCACCACCCTGCCCGCGTCGGCGACGAGGTCGCCCGAGGCGTCTGCCTGCTTCCCGTAGAGGGCGTTGACGCGCCGCACCCGGTCGGGAGTGATCGGGTCGGGTCCCTGCAGCACCCACACGATGACCGGCCTTCGTGCTCCGCCCGCGTCCGCGATCTGCTCCGTCAGCCGCCCGGCGTCGTCGGCGTACCGGGAGAAGTACGTGCCCGCGGACTTGTCGTACGTGATGCCGTCCATACAGGGTGTGTAGCCCCAGGCGTTGCCCCAGAACTGCAACACCACGAAGTCCGGGCGGAGTTCACGCACCAGGGCCGCCGCCTTGTGCTGCGGGGGCACCAGTGACCTGTCGCCGGTGCCCTCCAGGTAGTCGCACAGCGTGGTGCCCGAGTACGGGGCGCTGGTGTAGCGGGCGCCGAGATCGTCGCGGAACTGCTGCCCGAGCACCTTCTGGTTCTCCATGGCGAGGGAGTCACCGAGGTAGAGCACGACGGGCGCCTTCTCCGGGGCGCTCGGCGCGGTCGGCGCGGTCCGCTCGGTCGGTGTGCCGGAGGCGGCCGGGGAGGCCGCCGCCCGCTGACGCGTGGTCGTCGGTCCCGGCTCGCCCGGCGTCGGTGCCGCCTCGGGCGCGGACGCCGGATCCCCGCAGGCGCCCAGCAGCACTCCGGCGAGCAGCACTCCCACGATCCACGGCTTCCGCATACGGCGACTCCCGCCCCGGCGACCGAAAAACGGCTCCCCAGGCAAGCACAGGAGGGCCCAAGGGGGAAGACACCCGTCGGCCACGGGGCGCCCGGTCGAGTCCCGGACGCCCCGCGGTCCTCGGTGACGGCTGTCAGGGAGTCATGCCTCCGCTGCACGCGGCACCCGGCTCCGGTGTCTGCTCGCCCTGCACGTACTTGTCGAGGAACTTCTGGACCCGCGCGTCGGACGCCGAGTCCACCTTCAACTGCTTGCCCCACGCGCTGAGCACGACGGGCGAGGTCTGCTCCTCGTACGGGCTCATGAACGTGTACGTCGTCCTTTTGACCGTGTCGGCCAGCTCCGACACGTCCGCCTCGGACGCCTTGTCGTTGTATGTGATCCAGACGGCTCCGTGCTCCAGCGCGTGCACCGCGTTCTCGTTCGGCACGGCCTTCGTGTAGACCTGCTTGTCGCAGTTGACCCACACCTGGTTGTGGTCGCCGCCGACGGGCGGGCTCATCGGGTAGTCGACCTTGGCGGTCACGTGGTTCTGGGTCAGCTTCGACCAGCTCTTCACGCCCTTGACCGGGGCGGCCTTCGCCTCGTCCTTGTCCTCCGCGGCGGCGAACAGGAACCACCCGCCGCCGGCGAGCCCGGCGAGGATCACGGTGGCCGCGCCGAGGGTGAGCAGGCGGGCACGCCGCTCACGGGCCTGCTCGGCTCTGCGCATCTCCTCGACGCGGGCGCGCCGCTCCGCGCTCCTGGCCTTGGCGTTCGACTTACCCATGGAAATGTCCTTCTCCCCGCCGTGCCGTCCGAGGGCAGGGCGGTGCTGCACGTTCTGTTCGAGTGGGATGACCGGCTGGTGTGCGCGGGCCGGCCTAGATCCGAAGCAGCTGCAGTTCGTGGAGATCCGGAGGGCGGGCGGCCCCCGGCTGACGGGACGGGTCGAGCGCCCCGGGTCCCGGTGCGGTCGCGGGCTGCCCGGGCGACGCGGCCCGGTCGGCGCCCAGGAGCGGCGTGTGGCCGAGCACACCGTGATGATCAGGGCTGTCGCAGCGGTGGTGGCCCGGGCCCTCCTCACAGGGCTCGCGTTCCGCCTGCCGGGGTGTCACGGCCTCCGGACGCTCGTCCGCGGTCGGGGAGAGGGCCGTCAGGGGCGCGGACGACGGCGCGGCCACCAGGGACGGCACTGACAACGGCACCCGGCGCTCGGTGGCACTCGCCTCGGGCGCACTCACGCAGAACAGGGCGAAGGTCCCCGAGACCACGAGGAGCACCAGCAACAGGCGACCCCACTCGCCCAGGACACGCGGCAGCGCCGTACGGCGCGACCACGCAGGGGACATGTGAGGCCTTGACGACTCGGGGGACGGAAGCGCTCGCACACGAGAGCGGGCGCCGCCGAAATTACCAGACCGGCGACGGGCTGCCGTGCGCAGGACGGGCCTCCGGACCACGTGCACAATCTGTGGCTTGCATCACACGAGAACCAGGGTTATGTCGTTCGGAGGAATTTCCCGCCAGGCAAGCCGAGCGTCGGTGCGCGACGGGGCCGCCCCCGGGCGAGGGAAGTGATCCCGTTGTCCGTCGCCTGGGACGACATCGGCGGCCTCGCCGATGCCCATGAGCGTTTTCTGGCCGGGCTGCGCGACCGCACCCTCATCTGTGAGGTCTTCGACGACAGCAGCACCTCCCCCCGGCTGCTCCGCGCCCGGACCGAGGACGAGGGCGGCCGGGGCCTCTTCCTCATCGCCCAGCTCACCGACCGCTGGGGCACCCGCTACACCCCCCGGCGGCAAGATCATCTGGGCGGAACAGTCCCTGCCGTGACCTCCGCGTGCCCCGACCGCCGCCTCAGTCCTCCACCGGGTCCAGCAGCTCCAGCAGCTCCGCCAGCGGCAGCGGCTTGGCGAGGTGGGCGTCGAAACCGGCGTCGCGGGAGCGGGCGTGGTCGGCGGGGTGGCTGAAACCCGAGACGGCGATGAGGCGCAGCTTCGCGCCGTGGGGGCGGGAGCGGATGCCGCGGGCGACCGCGCAGCCGTCGATGTCGGGCAGGCCCAGATCGCACAGCACGACGTGGAAGAGCTGGGACTCGGTCGCGGTGAGGGCGTCGGCGCCCGTGTGCACGGCGGTGACGTTGTGGCCGTGACGTTCGAGGAGGGTGCGGTACGTCGCGGCGAGGTCCGCGTTGTCCTCGGCGATCAGGATCGCGAGCTCACGCCGCCTGCGTCCCCGGGGCTGTGGGAGAGACGGTTCCGGAGTCGTGGACGAGGGCAGCGGGAGCCGTACGGTGAACGCGGCGCCCGTTCCCGGACCGTCGCTGCGCGCGGTGATCGTGCCGTCGTGGAGTTCGGTGATGGTGCGGGCGACGGAGAGCCCGAGGCCCAGGCCCTCGGGGGCCCGGGGGCCGGCGGGTGCCGCGCGCATGAAGACTCCGAAGAGGTCCTCGGCCTGGCCGGGTGCGAACCCGATCCCGTCGTCCTGGACGAGGAGGACGGCCAACTGGCCCTCGGCGGCGAGGCGGACCGTCGTGTGGCCGCCAGGGAGCGTGTACTTGAGCGCGTTGGAGACCAGGTTCGTCAGGACCTGGGCCAGTCGCAGCCGGTCCCCGTCGACCAGGACCGGCTCCGCCGGCACCCGCACGTCCAGCGTGCGGTCCTCGTGCGCGAACAGCCCCCGGACGTCGGCGCAGGTGCTGTCCACGACCGTCCGCAGGTCCACCCGCTCGCGGACCAGCTCCAGCCGCCCGGTCACCGCCCGGGAGCCGTCCAGCAGGTCGTTGCTCATCCGGGCGAGCGCGGCCAGCTGGCGCTCCAGCACCGACAGCGCGGGGTGGCCGTCCGACAGGTCCAGGGACAGCAGTTCCGTGGCCGCCGTGGCGGCGGCGAGCGGATTGCGCAGCTCGTGCGAGAGCGTGGCGATGAACCGGTCCTTGGCCCGCTGCTCCTCCCGCAACTGCCGCCCCGCCGCGTCGAGTTCCAGGTTGGCCCGGTGCAACTGCTCGTTCACCTCCCGTATCTCCCGGGCCCGTACGAACAGGTCGATCTCCATGCCCTCAACCCGTTCCCGCGTCCGCCCCACCCGGCGCAGACGCACGAACTCGGTGACGTCCTCGACCCGGTGGATGATGTGCGTGACGTTTCCTTCGGCGTCCAGGACCGGTGTGTTGACAGGACTCCAGTACCGTTCCGCGAAGACGCCGTCACCGGTGGGGATGTCGTACCTCTGCAGCGCCATCGTGTCCGTGCGGCCGCTCGCCACCACCGCCTCCAGCGAGCGGCGCAGGTTCCGCGCACCGTCGGCCGACGGGTCGTCAGGGTTGTCGGGGAACACCTCGAAGACGGTCCGCCCGACGATGGCGCGGGTGGTCTGCGTGGCCGCGAGATACGCACGGTTGACCTCCACGATCGTGAAGTCCGGCGCCAGGACGAGCAACGGGGAGAGCACCGCGTCGAACAGAAGCCGGAAGTCCGGGGCGGGAAGGGAACGGGGAGCGGACATGTCCGGACTCACCCCCGTCACGGATCGAGACGGTAGCCGTAGCCGCGCACCGTGGTGATCCGCGGCGCGGGCGCGGGCAGCCGGGCCAGCTTGCCGCGCAGCCGGTACACGTGCTCGATCACCGTCGCGGGCTGCTGCCAGGACGCCCCCCAGATCCGCTCCAGCAGCAGCTCGGCGGACAGGACCCGGCCGGGGGAGCGGGCGAAGGCCTCCAGCAGCGCGTACTCCTTCGGGCGCAGCGTCAGCAGGGAGCCCGCCACGCTGGCCTGCCGCGCCCCGGTGTCCACCCGCAGTGCCCCGACCTGGAGCACGTCCAGCTCGTCCGGCGGCTGGGAGCGGCGCAGCACGGCCCGGATCCTGGCCACCAGCTCCCGCTGCGAGAACGGCTTCACGAGGTAGTCGTCGGCGCCGATCTCCAGCCCCGCCACCCGGTCCGCCTCCTCGCCGTGACCGCTGACGACGATCACCGGGAGACGGCTCGCCGACCGCAGGCCCCGCAGCAGCTCCAGGCCACTGCCGTCCGGCAGGCCCAGGTCGAGGACGGCGAGGTCGATGGCGTCGTCGTGCAGGACGGACTTGCCGGCCCGGGCGTCCATCGCCCACGTGACGATGAAACCCTCACGTTCCAGATAGGAACGGCACATGAGTGCGAAGTCGAGGTCGTCGTCGATCAGGGCGAGACGGGGGCGCATCATCCCGCCTCGCCGGGTACGGCCGCCGCCCACATGTTGTGGCCCTGGTGAGCGGCCGTTGAGGCCCCGACCATGTGGGGACGGTAGAACGGAACTGCCCACGGTTCAAGGGGGAGCCGATCGGGGGGAGTTCCGGTGTGGACTCGTGCGGAACGGGGACGGCGTGCCGCCGCACGAGCCCACACCGGCGCATCGGCAGTTCACCGGCGTGGCCGGACCTGTGGTCCGTGCCGCGCCGGCAGGTCGTTGACCAGCACGGCCGCACCGTCGAAGCGGCCCGCCTTGAGGTCCAGCAGCGCGCGTTCCGCCTCGGACAGCGCATACGTGTGGGTCGTCGCCCGCACGCCGTGCCGCGCCGCGAGCGCCAGGAACTCCCTGCCGTCCTCACGGGTGTTGGACGTGACGCTGCGCAACTCCTTCTCGTAGAACAACTCGCTCTCGTAGCGCAGCGGAGGCGTGTCGCTGAGGTGGATCCCGGCGACCGCCAGCACCCCGCCCCGGTCCAGGGCGCGCAGCGCCACGGGCACCAGGCCACCCACCGGCGCGAACAGGATCGCGCTGTCCAGCGGTTCCGGCGGCGTCGCGTACGGCTCGCCCGCCGACGCGCACCCCAGCTCCAGAGCGAGCCGGCGGGCGGCGGCCCCCCGGGTCATCACGTGCACGGACGCGCCCTGCGCCAGCGCCAGCTGGGCACACAGGTGCGCGCTGCCGCCGAACCCGTACAGCCCGAGCCGTCCGCCCGCCGGCAGCGCCGCACGCCGCAGCGCCCGGTAGCCGATGATGCCCGCGCACAGCAGCGGCGCCACCGTCACGTCGTCGGCGTCCGCGGGCAGCGGGTAGGCGAACGCGGCCGGAACGGTCGTGTACTCCGCGTAACCGCCGTCGGCGTCCCACCCCGTGTACCGCGACCGCGGGCAGAGGTTCTCGGAGCCGCGCACGCAGTACGCGCACGTTCCGTCGGTGCGCCGCAGCCAGGCCACGCCCACGCGGTCGCCCGGTGCGTAACCGCCGACGTCCTCGCCGATCGCCGCGACCGCGCCCACGACCTCGTGCCCCGGTGTCACACCGGGGCGGTGCACGGGCAGGTCGCCCTCGCTGACGTGCAGGTCCGTGCGGCACACACCGCACGCGCGGACGTGCACGAGCAGCTCGTCCGGCCCGGGCACCGGCACCGGCTTCTCGACGAACCGCAGCGGTCCGCCCTCGACCGGCCCCGGCCGGGCCACCTCCCATGTGTGCATCATCGCCTGCCCCGTCCCCTCGACGGCCGCCCGTGCCGCTACCAGTTTGCTGCAGTCCTTCCCTTTCGGCGCGCGGCGCGGGCGGACCCTGGCTAGCGTGGGGCGAGGACAGAACCATCCGTCGTACCGAAGAGAGCCACAGCCATGGCCGGACAACAAGAGGGAACGCCCTGCTGGGCCGACGCGATGTTCAGCGACATCGAGGGGGCGAAGAGCTTCTACGGTGATGTACTCGGCTGGACGTTCGGCGAGTCGCAGGCGGAATACGGCAACTACACCCAGGCGTACGTCGACGGCAAGGCGGTCGCGGCTGTCGTCCCGCCCATGCCCGGCCAGGAGGGACCGTCCGCCTGGTGTCTCTACCTCGCCTCCGCTGACGTCGAGGCCACCGCGGCCAAGGTCCGGGAGAACGGCGGCGAGGTGCTGATGGAGCCGATGCAGGTCGCCGACTTCGGTTCGATGCTGCTGGCCCGTGACCCGAGCGGTGTCGTCTTCGGTGCCTGGCAGGCCGGCACCCACGAGGGCTTCGAGGCGAGGGGTGTGCCCGGCGCGTACGCCTGGGCCGAGGTCTTCACCCGCGAGCCCGAGAAGTCCGACGCGTTCTTCCCCGCCGTCTTCGGCTTCCGGGCGAAGCAGATGGAGGACCCCGAGGTCGACTTCCGCATGTTCGACGTCGGCGAGGAGACGGTCCTGGGCCGTATGAAGATGACGGAGGACTTCCCGCCCGAGATTCCGCCGTACATCAACGTCTACTTCACCGTCGACGACTGCGACGCGGCGATCAAGACGGCGACCGAGCTGGGGGGTGTCCTCCGCTTCGGCCCGATGAACACCCCGTTCGGCCGCTTCGCGGCTCTGAGCGACCCCCAGGGCGCCGCGTTCTCCGTCATCGACCTCACCACCACCGAGGGAGAGGCGCCGAAGGCGAGGGAGGTGACCTGAGTCCTCCCGGAGCACCGAAGCCGGACGGCGGACCCGTGGGCGGCCCGCTTCCCGGGTCGTGGCATGATCGGACCCATGGAACGCGTAGTGGCCGCCTGTGACGGGGCGTCGAAGGGGAACCCCGGACCGGCCGGATGGGCCTGGGTGGTCGCCGACGCCGGGGAGACCCCCAGTCGCTGGGAGGCCGGTCCCCTCGGCAGGGCCACCAACAACGTCGCCGAACTCACCGCCCTGGAGCGGCTGCTCACGGCCACCGACCCGGACGTACCGCTCGAGGTCCGGATGGACTCGCAGTACGCGATGAAGGCGGTCACGACCTGGCTGCCGGGCTGGAAACGCAACGGCTGGAGGACGGCCGCGGGCAAGCCCGTCGCCAACCAGGAGCTCGTCGTACGCATCGACGAACTGCTCGAAGGGCGCTCGGTCGACTTCCGCTACGTCCCCGCCCACCAGGTCGACGGCGACCGCCTCAACGACTTCGCCGACCGCGCCGCGAGCCAGGCGGCCACCGTCCAGGAACCCGCCGGCAGCTCCCTGGGCTCCCCGGAGCCACCCCCCGCCCCGGCAGGCACCCTCACGTCGTCGAAGCCGAAGAAGCCCTCCCCGCGCAAGGGTGCCCCGTCCCGCACGGGCTCCCGCGCGGGCTCTCGCACGATCAAGGCGAAGTTCCCCGGCCGCTGCGTGTGCGGCCGCCCCTACGCGGCGGGCGAGCCCATCGCGAAGAACGACCAGGGGTGGGGCCACCCGGAGTGCCGTACGGCGGCGACGGCGGGCGCGTAACAGGCGGGCACCTCCGGCTGTCATCCCGGCGGCGGCGGGCACATGGGGGAACGGGCTCGCGCCGACCGGCGTCGCCACCGCCCACTGCTGTTACGTTACGTGCTCGTTATGTCGCTCTGTGTCGTGTAGGGAGTGTGCATGAAGATCGCGTGCGTCGGCGGTGGCCCCGCAAGCCTGTATTTCTCGATCCTGATGAAGCGTCAGGACCCGTCCTGCGACATCACCGTGTACGAGCGCAACCCGGCCGGCTCGACGTACGGCTGGGGCGTGACCTACTGGGCCGGGCTGCTCGACAAGCTCCGTGAGAACGACCCGGAGTCGGCGGCGGCCGTCGGGGAGAACGCGGTCCGCTGGACCGACGGAGTCGCACATGTCCGCGACGTCCGCACGGTCCACCGCGGCGACGAGGGCTTCGGTATCGGCCGGCGCCGCATGCTCCACCTGCTCGCGGCGCGTGCCGAATCCCTGGGGGTCCGGCTGGAGTTCGAGCACGAGATCACGCCGGACCGCGTCCCGGACGCCGACCTGGTAGTGGCGGGCGACGGGGTCAACAGCGCCCTGCGTGAGCGCCACTCCGGCCACTTCGGCACCGACGTGCGTCTCGGCCGCAACCGCTACATCTGGCTCGGCACCACCCAGGTCTTCGACAGGTTCACCTTCTCCTTCCAGGAGACCGACCACGGCTGGATCTGGGCCTACGCCTACGGGTTCAGCGGGGAGCAGAGCACCTGTGTCGTGGAGTGCTCGCCCGAGACCTGGACCGGACTCGGGCTCGACCGCGCCGACCAGGCCGAAGGACTGGCCCTGCTGGAGAAGGTGTTCGCCGGTATCCTCGACGGCCACCCGCTGATCGGCCGCGACCGGACCGACGGCGCCGCGCAGTGGCTGAACTTCCGCACCCTGACCAACCGCACGTGGTCCCGGGGCAACCTCGTCCTCATCGGCGACGCCGCCCACACCACGCACTACTCCATCGGCGCGGGCACCACCCTCGCCCTGGAGGACGCCATCTCCCTCGCCGGAGCCCTGCGCGCGTGTACGGGACTCGGGCCCGCGCTCGCCCGGTACGAACAGGAGCGCAAGGCCGAACTCCTCCGGCTGCAGAGCGCGGCCCGCCTGAGCGCCCAGTGGTACGAGAACCTCCCGCGCTACATCCACCTGCCCCCACGGCAGATGTTCGCCCTCCTCGGCCAGCGGCACTCCCCGTTGCTGCCGTACGTACCGCCGCAGCTGTACTACCGGCTCGACCGCGCCGCCGGGCAGCTGGAAGTACTGCGCCGCTTCAAGCGCTGGCTCGGCCCGCGTCTCGCCCGCACGGCGCAGACCCGGGCACTGGCCTCGGGGAAGTAGCGTCCGCGCCGGAGCGGTGCGCCGGGACCGTCAGTTCACGCCCTCCGGCCGGAACTGGATGCTGATGCGCGGTCCCGTCGCGCGGTGCGTCTTGGGCACGGAGTGGTCCCACGTGCGCTGGCAGGAGCCGCCCATCACGATCAGATCGCCGTGGCCCAGCGGGAACCGCCTGGTGTCGCCGCCGCGGCGCGGGCGCAGGGCCAGGTCCCGTGCGGTCCCCACCGACAGGATGGCCACCATCGTGTCCTGGCGTGCGCCCCGGCCGATCCGGTCCCCGTGCCAGGCGACACTGTCCCGGCCGTCGCGGTAGTAGCACAGGCCGGCCGTGACGAACGGTTCGCCCAGCTCTTCGGCGTAACGCGCGGTGAGCGCGTCGCGGGCCTCGTCGAGCACGGGGTGCGGCAGCGGATCGCCGGCCCCGTAGTACGCCAGCAGCCGGGGTACGTCGACGACCTGCTCGTACATGTGCCGCCGCTCGGCCCGCCAGGGCACCTCTTCGGCGAGCTGGGTGAACAGCGCGTCGGCCCCGCTCAGCCACCCGGGCAGCAGGTCGATCCAGGCCCCCGCGCCGAGCTCGATCCGGCGTGTCCCGTCCAGCGGTGAGAGCCGGACGGTGTCGGACTGGTCGAAGAGCGAGCCCTGGAGGTGCGCTGCCATAGCCGCCAGCGTACTCCGTGCTCGGATATGTGTTCGATCAAGACTCCGGGGCAACCTCACGCAGTTCTTCGGTCGAGTGCCCCGCCGGGCCGCGGTGGGGCACTCTCGCGTCAGTGCTGCTGGGCCTTCTGCGGGGTCGCCTCGCTCGGCCGTACGAGCACGAAGCCCTCGCCCTCCAGCTTCAGCTGCACGGCTTCACCGGAACCGCCGCGGATCATCGATCCGAAGGACTGCGACCGGTGGAGCGAGGTCTGCAGCTGGGCCGACCAGCCCACGACGGCGTCGGTGTCGACGAACACGGGCTGCTGGTGCGACACCGGGATGACCAGTGGATTGCCCTCGCAGACCAGACCGAGCTTCCCCTGGCCCGTGAACACGCTGTTGAACAGACCGCCGCCGGTGACGCCCGCGCCCTTCACCGTCTTGATCTCGTACGCCAGTGTGGGATCGAAACAGAGGACGTTGCGCCCGTTGACGGTGAGCGCGTCCCCCGGGTCGATGTCGACGACGAAACAGTTCTGCGCCTCGTGCGCGAACCAGGCCTCGCCCTGCCCGCGCACCGTCATCAGCGGCAGTCCCTCGCCGGTGACCGCGCGCTTGAGCATGCCGCCCACACCCTGGCCCTTGCGTTCGAACTGCAGATTCCCCCGGTAGGCGATCATCGCCCCCTGCCGCGCGAGCATCTCCCCGTTGACGGCGTACCTGATGGTCTTCGCGTTCTGCACGCTCATCCCCGGCGCGTACGCCGGTTGCACCATGTGCTCGCTGGAAAAGAGATCACCCTTCATGCAAGCATGCTGTCCCGGAGGCACTCCCTCCGCCAAGCTCGCCGCACCGGATCGCGACGCGGGCACCGTCCGTGCCCGGCTGCCGGACGCCGCCCCGGGGCTCGCGGGCCGGAAGCGGCGGACACGGGCGCCTGGAACCCCGCACACGAACGCCTGACACCGGCCCGACCGAAATGGTAGAAGCGGGCCCATGACCAAGTTCCACAGCGCCTGTTCCCCCTCCTCGCCCTGTTCTCCCTCGCCCTGTCCTGTCTGCTCGCACCCGGCCCGCACGCGATGACCGCGGGCCTCGACACCCCGGACCGCCGGGGCCGTACCGGACTCGACCGCGTCGGGCGCGACCTGACGGGCAACCCGCGGGTCAGGGTGCGGGAGGTGAAACTGCTGTCCTGCCACTGGTACGTCGAACGCACGACGACCTTCGACTTCCAGCACGCCGACGGCACATGGAGCACCCAGGAGCGCGAGACCCACGACCGGGGCAACGGCGCCACCATGCTGCTGTACGACGGCGAGCGCCGGACCGTGCTGCTGACGCGGCAGTTCCGCTACCCCGTGTACGTCAACGGCCACCCCGACGGAATGCTGGTCGAGACGCCGGGCGGACTGCTCGACGAGGAGGACGAGCATCCCGAAGTCGCCGTGCGGCGCGAGGTGGTCGAGGAGACGGGCCACACCATCGGCGAGATCCAGCACGTCTTCGACGTCTACATGAGTCCCGGTTCCGTCACCGAGCGCGTGAGCTTCTACGCGGCCTCGTACGGCCCGTCGACCCGTACGCACGAGGGCGGGGGACTGGACGAGGAGGGCGAGGACATCGAGATCGTCGAACTGCCCTTCCACCGGGCCCTGGAGATGATCCGCACGGGCGAGATCGCCGACGCGAAGACCATCATGCTGCTGCAATGGGCCGCGCTGGAGGGGCCGTTCAGCGCGGGCGGCGGAGCCTGAACCCCGGGCCCGGTCCCGCGGTCGCGCGGCGGGGCGCCGGCGTCAGGTGCCGAGCGCCTCGGCCGCCGCGGCCGCGACGGCCTCCGCCACGGCGGTGAGCGCGGGGGAGTCGAGTTTCCACTGCTGCCAGAACAGGGGCACGTCCGTGTTCCGGTCCGGCACCAGACGGACCAGCCGGCCGGCGTCCAGCAGCGGCTCCGCCTGCGCGGAGGGAAGCATGCCCCAGCCCAGGCCCGCGGCGACGGCATCGACGAAGCCCTCCGACGTCGGCACGAAATGACGCCGGGAGCTTGCCCGCCGCCCCGGCCTCAGCCCGCGCACGAACGCGTCCTGGAGGTCGTCCCGCCGGTCGAAGGCCACGACCGGCGCGTCGGCGATCACCTCCCGCAACGGCACGCCGGACCCCACGCCGAGCCATCGCTCCGCGAAGACGGGGGAGGCGACGGGGAGATACCGCATCCGTCCCAGGGCGCGCACCGAGCAGCCGGCCACCGCGTCCGGCGACGAGGTGACCGCGGCCATCACCAGCCCCTCGCGCAACAGCCGGGCCGTGTGGTCCTCGTCCTCGCGACGCAGCTCGTAGCAGGCGCGCAGTTCCTCGGGCACCCGGGTGAGGGCGGGAAGGAACCACGTGGCCAGCGAGTCGGCGTTGACCGCGATCGACACCCGCGTGGTCTGTGCCGGTCCCGTCATGCCGAGGGCGGTGTGGGCGTCCTGCTCGAGGCGGGCCAGCTGCCGGGCGAACCGTACGATCACCGCCCCCGACTCGGTGGGCCGCACCGGCTTCGTGCGGATCAGCAGCACCCTGCCCGTGCGCTGCTCCAGAGCCTTGACCCGCTGGCTGACCGCCGAGGGCGTCACGTGCAGAGCGCCGGCCGCCGCGTCGAACGTCCCCTCGTCCACCACCGCGAGCAGGGTGCGCACCAGGTCCATCGGAAGATCTGTCATCACGAGAGCTAAGGGTACGTAAGAATCTTTAGCTGTACTGATGTCCGGGCGCGCCCCTAGCGTCCTGGGGGTGACCACCTCTCTCACCGCCCTGGCCGCCGGGTTCGGCACCGGCCTGTCCCTCATCGTCGCGATCGGCGCTCAGAACGCGTTCGTTCTCCGCCAAGGCATCCACCGGGACGCGGTGCTTCCGGTCGTGGCGATCTGCGCGCTCTCCGACGCGGTGCTGATCGCGCTCGGGGTCGGCGGGGTCGGCGCCGTGGTCGTGGCCTGGCCGTCGGCCCTGACGGCGGTGGCTCTGCTCGGTGGCGCCTTCCTCGTGGTGTACGGCGTCCTGGCCGCGCGGCGCGTCCTGCGCCCGGCGGCGCTGCGCGTGGAGCCGGGTTCGACGGGGTC
The DNA here is from genome assembly GCF_055572015.1 of Streptomyces sp. NPDC030840. Classification (NCBI taxonomy): domain Bacteria; kingdom Bacillati; phylum Actinomycetota; class Actinomycetes; order Kitasatosporales; family Streptomycetaceae; genus Streptomyces; species Streptomyces sp. NPDC030840. The sequence goes on from NZ_JBVIEE010000014.1 coordinate 43,416, forward strand.
GCGCCGGCGGGCGGTCCTCACCTGCCTGGCGCTGACGTGGCTCAACCCGCACGTCTACCTCGACACCGTGTTCCTGCTCGGCTCGGTCGCGGCCGAACGCGGCTCCCTGCGCTGGGTGTTCGGCCTCGGCGCGGTCGCCGCGAGTCTGTGCTGGTTCGCCTCGCTCGGCTTCGGCGCCCGGCTCCTCAGCCGTTTCCTCGCCCGGCCGGCGGCGTGGCGGGTACTGGACGGTCTCGTCGCCGCGACCATGCTGACTCTGGGCGTGACCCTGATCGCCGGGGCGTGAGGGATGCGCCGGTGCCCCCTCGCACCGTGCCGTCAGCGCTGTCCCGGCGCTCGCCGACGTGGACGACGACCACCGCCAGGACGCCGAGTGCCAGGCCGGCCACCGTCTGCGCCCCGAACGGCTCACCGAACATCAGGGCGCCCCACACGGTGGTGACCGGCGCCATGAGGAACATCAGCGTGTTCACCCGGGTCACTCCGGACCGCCGGAGGATCAGCCAGTACAGCCCGTACCCGCCGAACGTGGACAGGACGACGAGCCAGGCCACGGCCACCCAGAAGGACCCGCTCGCCGGAGGCGCCGCCCCACCCGTCAGCGCGGCGAGTGCCGTGAACACGACGGCGCTCGTGCCCGCGTGGACCGTCATCGTCACCGTCGGCGCGAGCTCGCCGGACGAGCGGCGGTCGAGGATGGTCGCCGCCACCAGGGACAGCATCCCGACGAACGGCACGAGGTACGCCCACCACGCCGTGCCGGTCCCCGCCCCGGCGTCCGCCGCCGTCACGACGAGCACGCCACCCAGGCCGAGCCCGAGTCCGGCCCACTGGGTGCGGGACGCGGGCGCGCCCAGCAGCGGCCCCGCCAGCGCGGCGGCGACCAGTGGCTGCGTGCCGTCGATCAGAGCCGTCGTGCCGCTGGAGACGCCCAGCTGGATCGCGAGGTAGACGGTCAGGAGGTAACCGCTCTGCGACAGCGCCCCGACGACCGCCTGCCGTCCCAGTTCACGGGCGCCGAGTCCCCGCCACGACAGCCGGTCCACGAGCAGGCCCCACGTGCCGAGGGCGAGCGCGAGCGGCAGGAAACGCCACATGAGCAGGGTGAGAGCGGCCGCGCTCCCCGCCCCGAGCTTGGCACCGATGAACCCGGAGCTCCACGAGACGACGAAGGCGATCGAGAGCAGGGCGTTCATCACACCTCCCTGAGTAGACCGATCTGTATACCCATCGCCGAGTATACAGATCGGTCTACACTGGGGTGCATGACGACCGCACAACCCCCTCGCCGAGTGGTCCTGACGCCCGGAGCGCGTCGCGTCCTCCAGGCCGCGGACAGGCTGTTCTACCAGCGGGGCCTGCACGCCGTGGGTGTCGATCTGATCGCCGCGGAGGCCGGCGTCACGAAGAAGACGCTCTACGACCGGTTCGGCTCCAAGGACCAGATCGTGGTCGAGTACCTCGCCGACCGCGACGAGCGCTGGCGCGCCTTCCTCGCGCCGCGCCTGGAGGTGGCCGGGACCCCGCAGGACAAGGTCCTGGCCGTCTTCGATGCCTCCCGGGACTGGATGGAGGAGTACGGCAGCAGGGGGTGCAGCATGGTCAACGCCCACGCGGAGATCGACGACCCCGCGCATCCGGCCTCCGCGGTCATCACCGGCCAGAAGGCGTGGATGCTCGGCCTGTTCACCGACCTCGTACGCCCCCTCGCGCCGGCCACCGCCGACGGCCTGGGACGGACCCTGATGCTGCTCCACGAGGGCGCCCTCGTGGCCCACGGGCTGGGGATCTTCCCGCGGCCGATGGAGGAGGCCCGGGAGAGGGCGCGCCTGCTGCTCACCACGGCCGGTGGAGGCGCGACCGGCGACTGAGCGCCCACCTGTCCGGCAGACGGTGGCCGAAGCCCGCCACCCGCCTGCCGGGTCCGCCGCCGTGTGGGCGATAGTGATGCGCGTACGAAAGATGTAACGAGCAACCAGGACGCCGGTGGACAAGAGCGAGAACAGGACGAGCAGCGGTACGGGACCGGACGGCGGTACGGGACCGGACGGCGATGCGGGCAGTTCAGCGGGGCCGGGCGCGTCCCGTGGCCGCGGCTGGCGCCGCTGGGCGATGGACACCCGCCCGTTGCGCCGCCCCGCCTACCGCCGCCTGTGGTCCTCGACCATCGTCACGGCGGTAGGCAGCCAGCTGACCGCTGTCGCGGTGCCCAAGCAGATCTACGACATCACGGGTTCCTCGGCGTGGGTCGGGTACGCGAGCCTGGCCGGGCTCCTGCCGCTGATGGTCTTCGCGCTGTGGGGCGGCGCGGTCGCCGACAGCATGGACCGCCGCACGCTCATGCTGATCACCAACACGGGCATCGCGGTCACCTCGGTCCTCTTCTGGCTCCAGGCCGTCACCGGACTCGACTCGGTAGCGGTGCTGATGGCGCTGCTCGCCCTCCAGCAGGCCTTCTTCGGTCTCAACTCACCGGCCCGCAACGCCTCCATCGCCCGCCTGGTGCCCGCCGGTGAACTCGCCGCGGCCAACGCGCTGGGCTCCACCGTGATGCAGACCGGCCTGGTGGCGGGCCCACTCCTGGCCGGCGCCCTCATCCCGGTCATCGGCCTCGCGGAGCTCTACCTGATCGACGCGCTCGCCCTGTGCGTGACGCTCTGGGCGGTCGTACGGCTCCCCGCGCTCCCACCGCTGACCACGGCCGGTTCCCCCGGCGCCGGGCGCCGGGCCGGCTGGCGCGAGGTGGCCGCGGGTTTCCGTTACATCTCGCTGCACAAGGTGCTGCTGCTGTCGTTCCTCGCCGACATCATCGCGATGGTCCTCGGTATGCCCCGCGCCCTGTTCCCCCAACTCGCCGCGGAGACATACGCCTCGTACGGCGAGGGGCTCGCGCTCGGCCTGCTGTTCGCGGCGATCCCTGTCGGCGCCGTGCTCGGCGGGCTCTTCTCTGGCACGTTCTCGCGTGCGCGCCGGCACGGGCTGATGGTCATCGCGGCCGTCGTGGCCTGGGGTGCGGCGATCACGGGGTTCGGGCTGAGCACGAGCCTGTGGCTCGCGGTCGCCTTCCTCGCCGTCGCCGGGGCCGCCGACATGGTGTCCATGGTCTTCCGCGGCGCGATCCTCCTCTCGGCCGCCACGGACGAGATGCGCGGCCGGATGCAGGGCGTTTTCACGGTCGTCGTCGCGGGCGGCCCCCGCCTGGCCGACGTCCTGCACGGCACCGCCGGATCGGCCTTCGGCCCCCGCGCGGCCGTCGCGGGCGGAGGCCTCCTCGTCGTCGCGGCGACCGTCCTCCTGGCCACGGCCACGCCGGCACTGCGCCGCTACCGGGTCTGAACGGCGGCACCGCCGACGCGTACCCGCTCCTCCGGCACGCCGCCCGCGCCCGGAACTCCTCGTCTCCCGCCCCGTGCGCTTCGTACGCTGCTTCCCAGGAGCACCCCCGATGACAGGAGTGGCGACGATGCAGTACGTGAAGCTCGGTGCGACGGGTCTGGACGTGTCACGGATCTGCGTGGGCTGCATGAGTTTCGGGCTGCCCGACCGCGGTCCTCACGAGTGGACGCTGGACGAGGAGGCGTCGCGCCCGCTGATCCGGCAGGCGCTGGAGGCCGGGATCAACTTCTTCGACACCGCGAACGTCTACTCCGACGGAACCAGCGAGGAGATCGTCGGCCGGGCGCTCGCCGAGTACGCGCGGCGTGAGGAGGTCGTCCTCGCGACCAAGGTGTACGGCGCCATGCACGAGGGCCCCAACGCCCACGGCCTCTCCCGCAAGGCGATCATGACGGAGATCGACAAGAGTCTGCGCCGCCTGGGCACCGACTACGTGGACCTGTACCAGATCCACCGCTTCGACCCCGGCACTCCCGTCGAGGAGACCATGGAGGCCCTGCACGACGTGGTCAGGGCGGGCAAGGTCCGCTACATCGGAGCGAGTTCGATGTACGCCTGGCAGTTCTCCAAGCTCCAGTACACGGCGCGGCTGAACGGCTGGACGCGGTTCGTGTCCATGCAGAACCACTACAACCTCCTGTACCGCGAGGAGGAGCGCGAGATGCTGCCACTGTGCGAGGACCAGGGCGTCGCCGTCCTGCCCTGGAGCCCGCTCGCCCGGGGCCGCCTCGCCCGCGAGTGGGACACGGCCACGGAACGCAGCCGCACGGACCAGTTCGGCAGCTCCCTCTACCGGGAGGGCGACCGCGACATCGTCGAGGCCGTCGGCCGCGTCGCCACCGAACGCGGCGTCCCCCGTGCGCAGATCGCCCTCGCCTGGCTGCTGCGCCGGAGCACGGCCCCCATCGTGGGCGCCACCAGGCCGCGCCACCTCGAGGACGCGATCGCCGCCCCCGGTATCGACCTCACCGACAAGGAGATCGAGGACCTCGAACGCGCCTACACACCACGGGCGATCAGCGGCCACTGAGGGGCGGTCCGCGGCCCTACGGATCGCCGGCACCGGGTTCCGCGCCGGGCGATCCGTACCGCCGCGCGTCACCCGGCAGGTCCCGGAGCCGGTGGAGGACGTGACGCGCGGTCTGCTCGGCGCCCTGCTCGGCGACGTCGACCACGATCACGTTCCACCGCGTGGCGGCGAGCAGCCGCAAGGTCAGCTCCATCTCGGCCCGCAGGTGGTCCGCGGCCGAGGCCACGTCCCTGACGGCACGCGTGCCGGGTGAGTCGCCGAGTTTGCCGACGTACCACTGGGCCCACTCGGGGCCTTCGCGCGCGATCGCCCGCCCCAGTGCCTTCTCGGGCACGTCCCGCAGGTAGACGACCGTCACCCGAGTCGGCCTGACCGCCTCTTCGAGGTCGGCGACGACCTGGGCGATCGCCCGCTCGTCGTGTCCCCAGGCCACGAGTGAGGGCACGAACGGGATGAGTGCGTCGGTCACGAGCACGTCCACCCCGGCCGCCCGGGTCTCCTCGGCGTACGCACGGCTCGCGTCGACCAGCGTCCGCGGCCGCACGGTGCCGCGGCCTCCGGCGAACTCCTCGGCCACGGCCCGGAAGGACGGGCGGGACAGGATGTCGGCTTCCTCGAAGTGATCGACCAAGGTTCCGCCGGCCGTGAACCACCCGGCCACCGCACGGCACAGGGTGGACTTGCCGACGCCCGGGCTGCTGCCCACCACCGCGATCCATTGCTGTTCCATCGGCACAGCCTCACCCAGCGGGCGGCCGTCCGCCACCACGACCGGCCCACCCGCTCTTTCCCGCCCGTCAGGGTCCTCCCGCGGCTCCCAGGCCGCCGCGCAGCGCCCGCAGATGATCGCCGAGCGGGCCGAGCCCCACATCATGGCGGCGCTCGTCGACGGTCTGCGGATGCCGGATCGGATACGGGCGGAGCGTACGGGGGTTGATGCGCGTGCCGTAGAACTGCGGCTGGCCCAGCTCGACGGCGCAGTGGTCGGCGATGTACGCGTGGTGCACGGCCGGGCAGGCACCGTCCGCGACGGCCTCCGCGATCAGGTCGCGGCAGGTGAGCTGGAAGCCCAGGTGCGAGGCGTGCAGCAGGATCATCAGCGCGGCCGTCGACGCGGGTTCGCCGACCATGTCGGAGGTGGGCCAGCCGTGGCGGGCGACCAGCGCTTCCAGGGCCTCGGCGTTGTCCTTGCGGCAGCGGGCGACGCGGTGCCGGCCGAGCGCGGCGGAAACCGACCCTGCCTCGCGCGTCAGCCGGTGCTCCTCCTCGATCCTGCGGACCAGTTCGGCGGCGAGCGCGTGCTCCCGTACGGGGGCCCTCCGTTCGTGTCCCATCGGCGGCGCGCCCCTCATGCCGTCCCCCGGACGGCGATCGAGAACCACACCTTCTTGCCGAGGCCACCGGGCCCGGGCGGGGCGGTACCCCAGTCGTCAGCCAGCGCCTCGACGATCGACAGCCCGCGGCCCGTCTCGGCGCCGGCGTCCGGCGTCCGGTGCCGGGGCGGTACGGGGGAGGAGTCGGCGACGGTGACGCGTATCTCCCCACCGGAGTACTCGAGCGACACGCCGACGGTGTCGGAGTCATTCCCGCTCGCGTGCCGTACCGCGTTGGCGACCAGCTCGTCCGTGGCCAGGACGGTGTCGTCGACGACATGGGGGAGCCGCCACAGTCTGAGATGGGCGGCGACCATGCGCCGCACCCCGGCGGCGCACGAGGGGTGCGCGGCCACGGTGACCTGGACGAGACGGGGCGCCCTGCTCAGCGAGATCAAGGGATCGTCACCCCGCCGACTAACAGTGCCGATCCGTCCCCCTGCCCGGGGGCGGCGGCACGAGCGGCGCGAGGGCTCCACCCGAGGTCGTGGCCGGGTGTAACAGGGGTCCGGCGGCGACGTACGCCGACACTGGCTGCCGTCATCGATTGCCTCCTTACGTCTACGGCCCGCCTCTGCGGCCGCCGGTGCTGCCGTCGAGGACGGCGGCACCGGACACAGCCGGAGCGAGGCGGTGAAGGGGTTGCTCGGTCGCGGGAAGGGAATGGTCTGCGCCGGGTGTTCGCCGCGAGGACGAACCTGAACGACGGGGCCTCCACCCGTGAGCGGCGCGGCGGCGCCGGAGGGTCCGCGGTGCGGGACAAGCGGGCCCTGATCACCGGGGGCAGCCGGGGCCTCGGCGAACCGATCGTGCGGCCGCTGCCCGTCGGCGGGATCTCCGGCGCCAGCCTCCCGGTCGACCGCGCGCGGAACGCGCCTGCTCTGTAGGGTCCCTGACAGGCCATCAGGCTTGCTGGTCATGCCGCCACCCCCAGCACCAGCCGCGACTTCCGGTCGAACTCCCTCACCAGCGGCTCGTCACGGCGGGAGGCCAGGCGGCCTCTGAAGTCGCGCAGGGCCTGGATCGACCGTTCGCTGTGGACACCGCTCAGCGCGTCGAGCGCCTCGGTGGCCGTGGCGACGGCCTCGTCCAGCCGGTTCTGCTGGAGGTGCGCCGTCGCCAGCACCGACCGGCTGATGGCCTGGCGGCGACGGCGGGAGGCGTGGGCCCGAACGGACTCACCCGCGGTCTGCTCGGCTTGCGCGGCGAGACCCAGATCGCGGAAGCACACGGCGGACTCGGCCTGCAGATAGTGGTGGTCGAGGAAGCGGACCCACGGCGACTCCTGGGCGGCCCCGCGGCTCGCGTCGAGTTGCTTCTCGGCGGTGCGCAGGGCCTCGGAGGTCTCGCGGGGCCGGCCGAGCGCCGCGTGGGCACGGGCCGACATGGCGTACAGGCGCATCAGCCCGAGCGGGCTGCCCGCGTCGCGTGCGGTGGCGATACCGGCCCGGGCCAGCGCCACCCCCTCGTCGGGCCGGCCCAGGCTGGTCGCCAGGTGGGACAGACCCGCGAGGATCTGCCCGCCCAGTACACGGTCGCGGCCCTCCGCGCACAGCCGCAGCGCCTGCGTCATATAGCGCTGGGCCAGGCCGTACTCCCCGGCGTCGTACGAACTCCAGCCCGCCATGGCCGCGAGCCTGGCCCCCGCGGCGAACAGCTCCCGCCGCTGCCGCTCGGTCGTGCCGCGCTGCTGCAGCATCGGGACGACCTCGGCCGACAGGTACTGCACGATGCTCGTGCGCACCCCGCGGCCGCCGTAGTGGTTGTCCATCTCGTCGAACATGGCGATCATCGCGTGGACCTGCTCCACCGGTCCCGAACCGGACACGGACGCGAGCCGGCCGCTGTTGCCGTCCAGGCTCTCCACCAGCCATAACAGCCACGAACGTTGAGGGCCCATCAGGGCGTCCGGCACGAAGGGGACCGCACCGAGCAGGGTGCGACGGGAGACATCGGTGGAACCGAGTTCGACCAGGGTGTGCAGTGTCTCCGCCACGTTCTCCCCGTACACCAGTGCCCGCCCCACCACGGGCCGTCCGCCGTCGAGCGCGAAACCGAGGTCCGCGGGCGTCAGCCGGCGCCCCAGCCGTTCGCCGAGGACGGCCGCGATGACCTCCGGCGTGTTTCCGCGGGGCTGCTGGCCCTGGAGCCAGCGCGTGACGGACGCCTTGTCGTAGTTCGTGTCCGCGCCCTGGCAGCGGCCCAGTTCGTTGACCCGGAGAGCGAGCGAGGCGTACGAGCACCCCGCTTCCTTGAGGGCGGCCGCCAAGGCCTTGTTGGGGCCGCCGGAGTCCTTGGCGCCCCTGCCAGGGTTTCGTGGTTGTCCGTTCGTCACGGCGGCCATCCAGGTCTCGCTCCATGTCGGCGCAGCGGCTTGGCCCGTACCCGCTTCAGGCGCCAACTCCCGGGCGGGCCGGATGAGTTCGTTCGACGCTGCCGCGAATGTGCGCCAGGTCACTCGATCACTATGGTGGCCGACAGACTCAGCTCGCAACCAGCGTTCTGATAATTTCAGAATGAACCGCACGGATCTGTCGGTGTCAACGGACGGCGTGGCACACTGCACGCTGTGAATCCCGTCCCGGGAGGCAGCACGTGAGTGAGACCCGCTCAGGAGGCGGCGCCCCGGCGGCCCCGACCGTCCTGCGCATGGTGCTCGGCAAGCGGCTCAGACAGCTGCGTGAACAGGCCGGAGTGTCCTTCGAGGAGGCGGCGCGGGCCATCGAGGTCACCGCACTGACGGTCCGGCGCATGGAGAAGGCCGAGGTCGGCCTCCGCATCCCCTACGTGAAGGAGTTGCTACGCACCTACGGGGTCTCCGCCACGGAGATCGAGGACTTCGTCTCCCTCGCCCGCGAGGCCAACCAGCCCGGCTGGTGGTACAAGTACCGCGACGTACTGCCCGAGTGGTTCAGCGCCTACGTCAGCCTGGAGAGCGAAGCCGCGGTCATCCGGCTCTACGAACCCCAGTACGTCCCCGGCCTGTTGCAGACCCGGGACTACGCCGCCGCGCTCATGCGCGTCGGCTTCCCCAACGCGACCGAGGAGGACATCGCACGCAGGGTCTCGCTGCGCCTCAGGCGCCAGGACCTGCTGGCCAAACCCGAGGCACCATCCATCTGGGCCATCCTCGACGAGACGGTGCTGCGCCGGCCCGTCGGCGGTCCCGAGGTGATGCGTGCCCAGATCGACCGGATGATCGAGATACTGGCGAGCCCGAGGGTCAGGATCCAGATCATGCGCTTCGCCGCGGGACCCCACCCGGGAGCCTTCGGCCCCTTCCACTACTTCCGGTTCGGGTTCTCCGAACTGCCGGACATCGTCTACACCGAGAGCCTCGCGGGCTCCCAGTACGTCGACCAGCCCGCCGACGTCGTCACCTACCTGGAAGTACTGGACCGGATGTCCGTGCAGGCGGAACCGGTCTCCCGTACCAGGGACATCCTGGCAGCACTGCGTAAGGAGCTGTGACATGGCAACCGACGGCCCCATCTACAACGGCATGCCCGCCGGCGACCTCGGCACCGAGGGCTGGCACAAGCCCTGGAGCGGCACCAACGGCGGGTCCTGCGTCGAGGCCAAGCGCCTGCCCGACGGCAGCGTCGCCTTCCGGCAGTCCACGGACCCGACGGGCCCCGCCCTGGTCTACTCGCGGGACGAGATGATCACCTTCCTGGAAGGAGCGAAGGCGGGCCAGGCGGACTTCCTGGTCGCCTGAGCGCCCGGCCCGCCGCCCGGCCCGTGCGGGCGTCGAAGCGGAGCCTCCGCCACACCGGAAGCAGCTGCTCCGCCACTACGCCCGCACAACCGGACACCCCGAACGCGGACTGCCGCGGCACTGAAGTGCCGTTCACACTGGGAGAGCTGTCACCCGCCCCGCATTACTCGAAGGGAGCGGCATGCCCATGCCGCCGCGCGACCCGGGACGCGCGCTGCCGCCCGGTGGGCGCGCCGGCGTCCCCGGCCGGGCCGCTTCCGAGGGGCGGGGATGACCCTGCCGCTTCCTCTCACCCGGTACCGGACCGTGATCGTCGAGGGCCATGAAGGCGCCCGCAGGGACGGCCTCGTCGATGAGCTCGCCCACCTCGGCTTCCTGGTCCGCCGCATGCCGGTGACCCCGCACCACCTCGATCCCGCCCTGCCTTACCGAGAACTGCTCTCCGCCCCGGGCCGTCTCGCCGTGGACGGCAGCATCATCAGGGAGCTGGTCCACGGACCGCTGCGCCGCGGACACTCCCGGGTGACCTGGATCCAGGCCCTCGACTTCGCCGAGGCCGTGGCCGAGCGCGACGGAGTCATGCTCCACCTCACCGTGTCGCTCCCCGTCTCGTGCGAGCGGCAGCACGGTGCGGAGGCGGCGGACGTGACGGCCGCGTACGCCCGCGTGTTCGTCACCCTCGCCCAGCATGTTCCCGTGGTGACACTCGACGTCGGGGAGCCGGCGCACCCCATCCGTGCCCACTCGGCTCAGTAGTACCAACTCTGCTGAGATGCAGGGCAGTTGACGGTAGGTTGACGATGACCGCGATGCAAGGCAGGAGATCCCCCATGACAGACGGCCGGCCCACCCCCGACCAGGAAGCGCTGGCGAAGATCGACACCACGGTGCCGCACTCGGCGCGCATCTGGAACTACTGGATGGGCGGAAAGGACAACTACGAGGTCGACCGCATCGCCGGCGACGCCTACCGCGAGATCGCCCCGAACATCGAGACGATGGCGAAGGCCTCCCGGGTCTACCTGATCCGCACGGTCACCTTCGTGGCCCGTGAGCGCGGCATCCGCCAGTTCCTCGACATCGGCACCGGGCTGCCCACGTACGACAACACCCACCAGGTCGCCCAGAAGATCGCGCCCGAGTCCCGCATCGTCTACGTCGACAACGACCCCCTCGTCCTGCGCCACGCCCAGGCCCTCCTCACCAGCACCGCCGAGGGCGTGACCGACTACGTCGACGCCGACCTGCACGACCCGGAGGCCATCCTCGAGTCGGCGGGCAAGATCCTGGACTTCGACAAGCCCGTCGCGCTGATGCTCATGGGCATCCTCGGGCACATCCAGGACTACGAGGAGGCCAAGTCGATCGTCCGCCGCCTCCAGGCGGCGCTCCCCCCGGGCAGCTACTTCGTGCACTACGACAGCACGGACACCGACGAGGAGCTCAAGCGCGCCCAGGACGGCTACGACGACACGGGGGCCATCCCGTACGTCCTGCGCAGCCCCGCACAGCTCGCCGCGTACTACGAGGGCCTGGAGCTCCTTGAACCCGGCATCGTCTCCTGCCCGCTGTGGCGCCCGGAGCTGGGCACGAACCCGGTGCCGACGGATGTGTACGGGGGAGTGGCGTACAAGCCCTGAGCATCCTTGGCCACGACTTCACGCAGGTGGGAGGACGGATGAGTTCTCGTCACCTCATCGCCGTACTCGTCCATCGGAGACGGACTGATCCGGTGGACGGGCAGGCGTAGATTCGCGCCGAAGCGGGCTCGGGCGTGCGCTCCCTCGCGCAACGATGTGGGCAGGCCTGGCACAGACGGGGGCTCCCGGGGTGTCGGCTTTCCATGGTCTGCGCCACTAGGGGGAACCGTGACGTCCGCGTCCTTCAACATCCATGACTTTCTCCATCCGCTCGATCTCGCCGCGCGTCAGCATCTGGAGAAGATCCCGGGGCTCCAGACCCTGGCGAAGAAGTACCGCAGCACGATCGCGGACCGCCGCGACCGTGCCTGGCTGCTGTCCAACGCGATCCGGCTGGGCCCGCACCAGGTGCCGGACGTCCACAAGCTGCTGCCGCCGATCTGCGCGGCGTTCGGCATCGAGGAGCCCGAGCTGTATCTGATGCCGGGACCGGCCAACGCGGTGACGATGGGGCACTCCAGGACCTGCGTGGTGATCCACAACGAGCTGTTCCTCGACCTGCCGGAGGACGAGATCCAGGCGGTGCTCGCCCACGAGTGCGGCCACATCCTCGCCGAGCACATCCTCTACCGGCAGATGGCGCTGGCCGTGTTCAGCGGCATGGGTGCCCTGAGCGGTAAGGCCGGTGTGGTGGCCGCCCTGGTCTCGGAGCCGCTGAAGGCGGCCCTGCTCGACTGGTACCGCAAGAGCGAACTGACCGCCGACCGGGCCGCCGTGGCGTTCATGGGCGGTCCTGAGGAGCTCGAACGGGCCCTCTTCCACCTGCACGGCATCCCCAAATGGCTGCCCAAGGAGCAGATCAGCTACGCGGCGTTCGCGGCGCAGGCCGACGAGTTCGACGCGGCGATGAGCGAGTCGAAACTGGACCGCTTCCTGATGCGCCAGCTGGACCGGGAGGCGACCCACCCGAATCCGGCGATGCGGCTGCGGGAGATCCAGCGGTGGGCCGACTCCGACACGTTCCGGCAGGTCATGGAGATCGCCAAGTCCTCGCACCCGCTCGGCATCGGCGGGCGGCGCCCGGACGCGTGCGGCGACTGCGGTCGTACGGTCAGGGCCGACTGGCTGTTCTGCCAGGGCTGCGGGAAAGACCTCAAGCAGACCGCGGGGGCCGGGTCATGAGCGCCTTCAGCAGCGAGAAGCTCATCCCCGTCGCGCTCGCCGACCTCGCGCCCGTGGCCGCCGATCTCGTCCGTCACTTCCAGGAACGGGGCTACGACACCGCCGACATCGTGCGGACGGACGGCGGGCAGGAGGTCAGCATCACCAAGGGCGGCGTGTTCAAGAAGGCGCTGGGCCTGCGCACCGCGCTCAAGATCGAACTCCTGCCGCAGCCGACGGGAACCCTGGTCCGCGCGGGGGTCGGGATCTTCGGCAAACAGGCGCTGCCGTTCGCCATCGCCATGCTGGTCACATGGCCCGTGCTGCTGACCCAGATGTGGGGGCTCATCAACCAGGCCGGGCTGGACGACGAGGCGATCAAGGTGGCCGAACTGAGCCTGAACCGCCTGTCCCGGCTCGCCAGCCATTCGGAGGCTCCCGGTGGGCCCACACGGGGCGGGGCCCAGCCGTCCAACGGGGCGCAGCCACTCGACGGGGCGCGGAGCTACTGCCACCAGTGCGGCCACGCGCGGCCCACCGACGCCAGCTTCTGCACGAAGTGCGGCGCCCGGAGCGTGGATCACAAGGCGGCCACGTAACGGGAGACCGTGGCCACCGCGTTCTCCACCACGCCGCGCACGGTCGCCATGCAGTCCAGCACTCCCGCCGCGCGCAGATCGCTCACCGAACCGCTCACGCACTCGAACCCGGCGGACGCGTCGGCCGGATCCACGTCGAGCAGGTCCGTCACCTTGCCGGCGTCCCGGCCCGCGTTGCGGACCAGTTGCCGCAGCGGGGCGGTCAGTGCGGCACGGAACAGACCGGCCTCCGCTCCGAGAGTCCGCCCGGCGCGGTACAGCCCGGTCCCGCCGCCGGGCAGCACACCGGAGCGGGCCGCCGATCGGGCCACGGCCAGCGCCCGTACCGCTGCCGTGTGTGCCGCTCCTCCTGTCGGGCCGGCGTGCACCCGGACACGCTCGCTGTCGGCCGGCGCGTCCGCGGGAAGTCCGGTCACCGTGGTGGAGGCGGGGGTGACCAGTGCCCGGCCCGCCCGGCCCAGGGGCCGGCCGGGAAGGAGGGTCTGGCCGGTCCTGGTGCGCAGCGTGTCCCAGTCCATGGAGGCGTCCGTGGGGCACACCACGACGACCGTGTCCGCGAAGAGGCGATGGAGCGAACTCATGGCGAAGGAATCGACCCGTGGCGCGATGATCAGGAGAGGCGCCCGGTCCCGCCAGCCGATCCGCTGCAACTCCTCGACCGGTATGTCCCCTTGCGGCGCGACCAGGACGTAGGGCTCGTGGAGGGTGACGGGACGGGTGGCGGAGTTCGGCACGAGGACCGACGTGTCCAGGGCGAGCCGGCTGACGAAGGACAGTCCCGGCCCGGGGGCGGCGGCCTGTGTGCCGGTGGCGATCTCGACGCGGTCCGCGCCCACGGTGGCGAGCGCCGACATGACCAGGGCCCGCTCCGGGACGTGTCCGACAGCCGTGGCCACGGCCGCGTCCAGCTCGCTCGTGGAGGGCCGGCCCCGGCCAGGAGCCGGCGCGGTCAACAGGCCGAGGACCGCGGCGGCTTCCTCTTCCGCGCGGTCGGCGATCTCCTCCCACCGGGCACCCGCTCGTACCGCATCATGGATGCCGGAGAGCAGTTCGCCGGTGACGATCGCAGCGGTCGCCGCCCCGTCGCCGTAGTCCCGGCGCATGGCCGTCATCACGGCGTGGACCAGCTCCATCCCCGGCATCCACCGGCGGTCCGCCCTGTCGATCGCCGCTTCGAGTTCGGTGAGGGAGTCCCGTCCCCCGGGCCCGAACACGGGCCGCACCGCGCTCACGCCCACATGGATCCCCACGACGAGGTCCGAGGCCTCCGTCTCCGCTTTCGGGGCGGGGAGACGGCGCTGCGAGAACCAGCGGAGCACGCCGGACCATCGATTGCGCATGAGCTCGAGCTCCCGAATCGTGTTTTCGTGGCTCTGCGTTGGCTGCGGCCAGCCGCGACCGGCCATGATCCTCTGGGTGTACTCGAAGAGGTCGCCGGGAGTGAGGAAGGGCCGCCCACTGGGGACACCGCGGGCGATGACCTCCAGCAGACCACTCGTGAACGCGGTGTGCCGATGGCCGTCCGAGTCCTTGCCGAGCACGGTGGCCCCTGTCGACGCCAGGACGTACGTCCCCGTGATGTCGAGCTGGCCCACCACGACCGAGGACGGGTCCGCCATGACGCCGGTGGCCCGGCCGCTGAAGCAGCAGTCGAGGATGAGCACCAGCCGTCCGGCCCGGCGGTTCCTCAGGATGTCGCGGACGTCCGGGTATCTCAGCCCGGTCAGGACCGGCGACCGGGAGGTGGTCCTGCCGGTGGCGAGGACCAGCTCACCGGTCCCCGGATCGACGAGTCCGTGTCCGGCGAAGTACACGATCAGGGTGTCCAGTGGCTCGTCCGCGGCCTGGGCGAGCACGGTGCTGACGTCGGCGGCGTCCCGCCGGTCGCCCACCACCACGCAGCGTTCCTCCGGCAGGCCCCACTGCTCCGGGGCGCACAGCGCCGCGGCGAGATCCGTCAGGTTGTTGCCGACGGCGGGCAGCGGCGGGAGTTCGTCGTACGTGCTGGTGCCGATCAGCACGGCCTTGGACCGGAGCGGGTCGGCGGGACCGTTCATGATGCGCTGTCAGTGGGCGACGTAGCGTCGCCAGCGTTCCCGCCGTTCCCGCCATTCCCGCCATCGGGCGGTGAAGCGTCGATGCTGGGACGTTCGTCGAGGATCCGCTTGATCAGGGCCGCGGGGTCGTCGGCGTCGCCGACCTCCACCTCCACGCTGCCCCCTGGCCCTTCGATCCGCACCCTGACCGGCTTTGCCCGACTCTGCAGCCACACCGAGACCGAGTTCGCCAGCACCGCCCCGGCGCCCGAGCCGCCCAGCGACGCCAACAGGATCTCGCTGACCGCCCCCATGTCACCCGGCCGGGGCGCCGCGGCGGGACGAGTGAAGCGAACCTGGCGCAGGCCCGCGTCCCGCAGCAGCCACTGCTGTAACGACCGAAGGTCCGCTTCACCCTGATCGGACTCAACTGCGATGGTGATATCCACCTTTGTAAGGTGTCATGAAGCATGTCCCTGTGAGGTGGTTTCGCGGAGATTGCCGCGGGCTCGGGCGGGTTTTCCTCTCGTTCAACTCGCCTCCTGCCGGGCTCACTTGGCGTCACTGACTTAAGAAGGCAAGTACGCCTTGACAATTCCGAACTGTCAAGGCGTACTTGCCTCATGTCTCTCCCGGACCTTGACGACCTCATCGCAGAGGTGGATCGCACCTGCGCCACTGCCCACCGCCCCGGCGGACAGGAACAACCCGACTGGCTCGCCCTGTTGACAGCGGCCGCGCAGATATCGGGCCAACTCCAGGCGCTCGCGGACGACCTGGTCGAGGACTACGTCGAGCACTGCCGTATGCACGGCTGCTCATGGACGGACATCGGTGCGGCCCTCGGAGTGACCCGGCAGGCCGTGCAGCAGCGCTTCCACGCCCCCCACAAGCGCTACAGCCCCGAGGCGATGACGGAAGACCTCCACAAGGCGATGGCGCACGTCAAGCGGGCGGCCGTGCAGAACCGGAACAACTACATCGGCACCGAGCACCTCCTGTGGGGGCTCACCGTGGACGACAACAGCGCCACCCGGCTGCTGCGCGAGGCGGGAGTCGCGCCCGAGGCCGTCCACCAGTCCGTCGCGACCCGGCTGAGCATGGGAGCGTCCCAGGCCGCCGAGCGGATCGCATGGACGCCCTACTCGCGGAAGGCGATCGCCCTGGCGGAGGCGCGCTCCGCAGAGGGCGGCAGCGACCTCATCGACTGCGACGACCTCCTCGTCGGCCTCGCGCAGGTCGGTCGCGGGGCCGCCGCCGCGGTCCTCACGGGCTGCGGTTTCGTCCCCGCGCTGGCAGGCTAAAGGGCGCTCCTGCCGTCGTCCATGCGCCCGACGCGGGCCACGTTCGCCCGGTCGTCGGTGTCCTGGCTGGCCTCGGCGGTGAACCAGGCGTCGAGGATCTCCCTGAGCAGCGGCTCGGACGTCAGCCGGAGGCTGAGCGCCAGCACGTTGGCGTCGTTCCAGCGGCGCGCGCCGTCCGCCGTGTACGCGTCCGTGCACAGGGCGGCCCGGACCCCGGGCACCTTGTTCGCGGCGATCGACGCGCCCGTGCCGGTCCAGCAGCACACGACCGCCTGGTCCGACGCGCCGGAGGCGACCTCGCGGGCGGCCGCCTCCGAGCAGGCCGCCCACTGGGGGTCGTCGCCGGGAGCCAGCGCCCCGTGGGTCACCACCTCGTGGCCGCGGCCCCGCAGCTCCGCGAGCAGGAAGCGCGCCACCGGTTCGTCCATGTCGGAGGAAACGGAGATCCGCATGTCATGGAGCCTACTCAATGGCGGGGCCGCGGGGCACGGCCGGCGGGACGGGCTCAGCTCAGCGGATCCAGCGTGAGGTACGCCTGCCGGGGGGAGCCGTCATGGACGAGCGACTCGTGGTTCCCGACGTCGTCGAAGGCGAAGGCGTACGCCTTGCCGTCGGCCATCCGGTCGTGGATGCCGGCGGCGTAGTGGTTGGTGACCCCGTCCTTGTAGAAGTCGGCCGAGGTGGTGTCGGGCTGGTTGGGGTTGACGAGGAGGGTGGACCGGTTGAAGCCCGCGCACAGGGTGCGGGAGATGGGACCGCGCACCGCGTCGTTCGGGGCGTCGAGCAGTTTGTGGCAGCCGAAGATGCTGTCCGCGTCCGGTTTCTGGAAGCTGGTGACGACGGCTCCGGCGCCGTTCGTGAAGTTCATGACGCCGCCCGAGACCCGGCCGTAGTACTTCGTGGCGGGCCGGTCGGCGAAGGGCGTGACCGTCAGTGTCGTGCTGGCGTACTTCTGCCAGACACGGTTGACGTAGTCGTCCATCACGGACCTCGGCAGGGCGCCGGTCTCCAGTCCGTAGAGCGGGGAGAGCGCCCGCAGGACGGTGCCGTCGGAGCGGGTCTGGACGAGGTCGGCCCAGCCGCCCGGCCGGCTCCGCAGGGCGCCCAGGAAGCCGTTGTAGCCGCCCGGCTCGAGGTGGCCCGTGCTCGCCGTGCTGCCGTCGGCGCGCTGCACACCGACCGCGTACGGCGCGGAGAACATGTCGACCTGGGTGCTGTTGAGCCAGAGGCCGGAGTCGCCCAGGGTGTACTCCGACCAGTTGAAGAGGGTGTCGCGGTTCGGGTCGCCCGGGTTCTGCACGGCGGGCTGCACGAGTCCGCCGGTGGTCAGCCTGAGGTCGAGTTTCCGGCCGTACGAGAAGTAGATCCGCCCCGAGAGCTTGGGGATCTGGATCGTCCTGGACTGCCCGGCGGCCGGACCGGCGATGGAGGCGTCCGGTGCCGGGGTGGGGGGATTGCCGCCGGCGGGCCACGCGTGGAACGCGCCGCCGGCGTCGGCCCAGCCCTGCCGGCCCGACGAGAGCTGGGTGCCCAGGGTGTAGACGTAGACCGGTTCGCTCCGGCCCGAGTTGTTGGTGATCTTGAGGGGGATGGTGTCGGGGACCGCCGCATGGGCGGGCCCCGGCGCGGGCGCGCCGATGGCCAGCGCGACGGCCATGCCGAGCGCCGCCGCGGCGGCCAGGATCCGGTGCTCGATTCGTCCGGTCAGCACTCTCCGCCTCCTGTACGAGAGCCGTGGTGGGGGTTTGGTCCGTACCTTTCCTGAGAGCGCTCTCAGCGTCCCGCCGTGGTGCGTGCATGTCAACGGCCCGGGCGCCAGCACCCGCCCGGCGAGATGTGGTTCGGGATGCTGGTGTGGCGGCTGGGGCATTTAATGGCTGATGCCCGACGTGTCTCCTGCTGGAGAGGCCGACCCGATGCGTTCAACCCGTTCCCGCGCAGAGGGCGGTGAGCAGGCCTCAGAGGGGAGGCTACGCAGACTGGGCCGATGGTGCGCCCGCCACTTCGTGGTCGTCATCGTCGTCTGGCTCGCGGCCCTGGGGGCCCTGCAGGCGCTGGACCGCTCCGTCGGCGGGGAGTACGAGGACGACTTCGCCCTGTCGGACGTGCAGTCCCAGGAGGGCCTCGACGTGCTCGAGGAACACGATCCGGCGGCCGGTGGCTACAGCAGCCAGATCGTCGTCCACGACCCGCAGAAGCAGCTCACCGAGCTGAGCTCCCCGATGTCCCAGGCGGTCGGCGCCCTGCAGAAGCTGCCGCACGTCCTGTCGGTCCAGAACCCGCTCACCGCCTCCGGCCCACAGCAGTCGGGTGACGGGTCGCAGCCGAACGTCGGCCCCCTGTCGACCGACAGGAAGACCGCGTACATCACCATCCGCTTCGACGAGCAGCCCTCCCTGCTCGGTGACGGCTACCTCGACGGGGTGGACAGCTCCGTACAGCCGCTGCGCTCCGCGGGAGCCCAGGTCGAGTACGGCGGACAGCTCGGCGAACTGGCGCGTCCGGCGGCCGACGACCGCGTGAGCGAACTGATCGGCTTCGGGGTGGCGATCGTCGTCCTCCTCATCGGCTTCGGCAGCGTGATCGCCGCGGTCGTCCCCCTGGTCACGGCCCTCATCAGCGTCATCGTGGGCCTTGCCTGCCTCGGGCTGCTCGCCGCGGCCTTCGTCTTCGCCACGGTGTCGCCGACCCTCGCCACCATGATCGGGCTCGGCGTCGGCATCGACTACGCCCTGTTCCTGATCACCCGTCACCGGCAGAACCTGATGGACGGCATGGACCCGGAGCGGGCGGCCGGCCACGCCGCGGCCACCAGCGGCCGCGCCGTACTCGTCTCCGGCTGCACGGTGATCGTCGCCCTCCTGGGCCTGTGGGTGTCCGGTGTGTCCTTCATCGGCAAGCTCGGGATCGCCGCCGCCGTCACGGTGGTCTCGGCGGTCCTCGGGGCGCTGACTCTCGTACCCGCCCTGCTCGGTCTGGCCGGCCGGCGCATCGACCGGTACCACGTCCGCCGCCCCGTGGCCGAGAGCGGCACCGGAGAGGGCGCCGAGCCGGAGGGCACCTGGCACCGCTACGCGCAGCGCGTGGAGCACCGGCCATGGTGGTTCCTCGCGGGCGGTGTCACCACGGTGCTCGTCCTCGCGGTCCCCGTGTTCTGGATCCAGCTCGGCCACATCGGGGACGGCGCCGACCCCACGTCCTTCACGGACCGGCGTGCCTACGACCTGATGACCGACGCCTTCGGACCCGGCTCCAACGGCCCCCTCACCGTCGTGATCGACCAGACCTCCGTACCGTCGTCCCAGCGCGCGACCCTGCAGAGCCAGGCGCAGAAGACACTCGACGCCGTCGACGGGGCCGCGGCCGTCACCCCCCTGACCCCCACCACGGACGGGGACGTCCTCATCGCCACGGTCTACTCGACCAAGTCCCCGCAGAACGCGGACACCACCGACCTCGTCAACCGCCTCGTGGACACGACGCTGCCCGACGCGGTCTCCGGCACCGACGCCAAGGGGTACGTCACGGGCACCACGGCGGCCCAGGTCGACTTCCGGGACATCGTCGCGAGCCGGCTGCCCCTCATCATCGCCGTCGTCGTCGCGCTGGCCTTCCTGATCATCCTCGCCGTCTTCCGCGGTCTGCTCGTCGCGGTCAAGGCGGCCGTCCTCAACGTGCTGTCGATCGCCGCCTCGTACGGCGTGGTCGTCGCGGTCTTCCAGTGGGGCTGGGGCGGGCCCGCGCTCGGCGTCAACGGAAAGGTGCCGATCGAGAGCTACGTACCCATGATGATGTTCGCGATCATCTTCGGGCTCAGCATGGACTACGAGATCTTCCTCCTCTCGCGCGTCCGCGAGGCTTGGCTGCGCACCGGTAACGCCCAGGACGCCGTCGCGCACGCGCTGGAGATCACGGCACGGGTCATCACCTGCGCGGCGCTGATCATGGTGAGCGTCTTCGCCGCGTTCATCATCAGCGACAACATCGTGGTCAAGATGCTGGGCCTGGGACTGGCGGTCAGCGTACTGATCGACGCCACCGTCGTCCGCCTCCTCCTCGTCCCCGCGGTCATGACCCTCATGGGCCGGCACGCCTGGTGGACGCCGCGCCGGCTGGACAAGGTGCTGCCGCACATCGACGCCGAGGGGGAGGGGGAGCGCCGCTGAGCGCCCGGCAGCGGGTGACGACGGCCGACGACCGCCGACCACGCAGAAGCGCGCGCCGACCCTGTGTACGCGGCGACGCCCCGGGTACCCGGACGGCGTTCCGGAACCGAGTACTCGCAGCTCACGACATACGAGGAGGGTCCAGCGTGACCAGCACTGCGGAGACCGGCGCCATCACCGGTACGCCGGACAAGGACTACAACCTCATCTGGTACGTCGAGGCGTGCCTGGACAACGCGCTGCGTCTCGAGAACTACATCCAGGACGCGGAGCGCAACAAGGACACCGAGGTCGTGGAGTTGTTCCGCAAGGCGCAGGCCGACAGCCGCAAGGGAGCCGAACTGGGCAAGCAACTCCTGCGCACGCGTCTGCAGGGCAGCTGACGAAGCGCATCCAGCGGGGGCTGTGTCCTGTGCCCCCACGGTGAAACGGGCGCAACGGGTACGGGCCGCACGCCGGCCCGTACCCGTTCCGTGCCCGCACGGACGCACACTGGCGCACGGAACCACGCGGAGCGAGGCTCGGGAAGGAGCTACGCTCCTCGCACGACGAGCGGTCCGGTACGGAGGGGGAACACCGTGGTGGCGAGCCGTCCTCTGCTCTACCTCGACGTCGACGGGCCGCTCAACCCGTACGCGGCGAAGCCGGAGCGGCGCCCGGAGGGTTACGGGACCCACCGGATGAAGCCCCCGGGCTGGCTGTCCCAGCACCCGGGCGAGCCGCGGGCCTACGTGAAGCCGCTGCGGGTCTGGCTCAACCCCGGCCACGGACGGCGCCTCCTGGAGTTGAGCGACCGGTACGACCTGGTGTGGGCGACGACATGGGGCCGGGACGCCAACGACTACATCTCACCGGTCCTCGGGTTGCCCGATCTTCCCGTCGTGGACTGGCCCATGACGCACGACACGGCCCCCGACGGGACGTTCTGGAAGACCCGCCTCCTCGTCGCACACGCCTCCGGCCGGCCTTTCGCCTGGATCGACGACGAACTCGGCGACAGAGACCGCGCCTTCGTACGGACACACCACGCGGGAGATGCCCTGCTGCGTCACGTCGACGCACGGCTCGGCCTCCGCGACAGCGACTTCGAGGCCGTCGCGGCCTTCGCAGGCGCCCTGGGATTCGGCGGCCCCGCCTGACCCGGCCGAGTCGGGCCTCGCCGCACGTACCGCGTCGAGACAGCGGGTGCCCTGGACGCGCAGCGCCTCCGCGAGTTCGGGCGGGGCATGGGTGAGCGTGAAGTCGGCGTCGACCGAGGTGACCATCCAGGCGAGGTCGCGGGGTGTGTCGGCGCCCAGGTGCAGCAGGCAGCTGTGGTCGTCGAGGGGTTCGACGACGCCCATGCCGGGCCAGACCCGGTCGGCGACCGCCTCGGCGGACTCGTGCAGCGTGACCGTCGCCTGGAACCGCCAGGCCCGCCAGGAGAGCCGACGGGCCACGTAGGCGGCCACGTCGCCCTCGGGAGGCTCACGCGGCGCGAATCGCGGTCCGGTCGGCGTGCGCGGGGTGAGCCGGTCGACGCGGAACGTGCGCCAGTCACCACGGTCGGTGTCCCAGGCGACCAGGTACCAGTGGCGGTCGAAGCTGACCAGACTGTGCGGTTCGACCGAACGGACGCCGGTCCCGCCCCGCGGGGCGGCGTAGCCGAAGCGCAGCCGCTCGCGCCGGCGGCACGCCTCGGCGACGGCCATGAGGGTGTCCGGCGAGACCTCGGGGCCGGGGGCGGTACCGGCCCGGACGGTGGCGGCGTGCAGGGTGCCGACCCGGTGCCGCAGCCGGGAGGGCAGCACCTGCTCCAGCTTGGCGAGCGCGCGCAGCGAGGACTCCTCGATACCGGCGACCGAACCACCGGCCGCGGTCCGCAGCCCGACCACGACGGCGACGGCCTCCTCGTCGTCGAGCAGCAGCGGCGGCAGACGCGTCCCCGCCCCGAGCCGGTACCCGGCCGAGCCCCTGGACGCCCGCACCGGATAACCGAGCTCGCGCAGCCGCTCCACGTCACGGCGCACAGTACGCCGGCTGACGCCGAGGCGTTCGGCGAGTTCCGCACCGGACCGCTCACCGTGGGTCTGCAGCAGCGCGAGGAGTCTCAGCAGCCGCCCGGAGGTCTCCACCATGCCGTCAGCATGCCGGAAGGTTAGGACCGCGACTGACCCAACCGGTCCCTAGCGTCACCGTCATGACCAACGCGACACCCGACAGCACCCACGTCACCTCCGAGGTGCGCCCGTTCCGCATCGCCGTCCCGCAGGACCGGATCGACGATCTCCACAACCGCCTGGCCGCCACCCGCTGGCCCGGTGAACTGCCCGGCGTCGGCTGGAGCCGTG
Organism: Streptomyces sp. NPDC030840; assembly: GCF_055572015.1. Lineage (NCBI taxonomy): Bacteria > Bacillati > Actinomycetota > Actinomycetes > Kitasatosporales > Streptomycetaceae > Streptomyces > Streptomyces sp. NPDC030840. The sequence continues at coordinate 66,169 of NZ_JBVIEE010000014.1, forward strand.
GCGTCCCGAGGGCCTACCTGAGGGATCTCACCGACCACTGGCGCACCACCTACGACTGGCGGGCCCACGAGGCGGAGCTCAACGCACACCCCCAGTTCCTGACCACCGTGGACGGGCAGACCGTCCACTTCCTGCACGTGCGGTCCCCGGAGCCCGACGCGACACCGCTGATGCTGCTGCACGGCTGGCCGGGCTCGGTGGTGGACTTCCTCGACGTCCTCGGCCCCCTGTCCGACCCCCGCACCCACGGCGGCGACCCCGAGGACGCCTTCCACCTGGTGGTCCCGTCGCTGCCCGGGTTCGGCTACTCCACCCCCCTGGCCGGGCCCGGCATGAACGCGGCTCGTATGGCCACGGTCCTGAACCACCTGATGGCACGCCTTGGCTACGCGCGCTACGGCGTCCAGGGCTACGACACCGGCACATGGGTCGCCCCCGAGATGGGCAGGCAGGCACCGGACCAGGTCATCGGCGTCCACCTCAACGCCATGATCACGTTCCCCGAGGGAGAGGGCGACACCGACGGCCTCACCCCCGCCGAACAGCGCCGCTGGCAGTCCATGCGGGACTTCAACGACGGTTACCTGCGGTGCAACGCACAACGCCCGCAGACAGTGGCGTACGCCCTGACCGATTCCCCCGCCGGTCAACTGGCCTGGATCGTGGAGAAGTTCAAGGAGCTCACCGACCCGGAGGACGGGCTCCCCGAGGACAGCGTCGACCGCGACCGCATGCTCACGAACGTCTCGCTGTACTGGTTCACGGCCACCGCCGCCTCGGCCGCGCAGGTCTACTACGAGGAGATGTCGGCCACCACCTGGACCGACGCCGCGGGCGAGGACGCGACAGAGTGGGACGGGGCGGGGGACGAGGACACGACGGACCGGGACGGCGCCGGGAACGACTGGTCCGTCGGCCGACGCGGAACCGTACCCACCGCCGTGCTCCTCTCCACCCACGACGTGACCGTCCGCCGCTGGACCGAACGTGATCACAACGTCGTCCGGTGGACCGAGCTGGACCGCGGCGGACACTTCCTCGCCATGGAGGCACCGGACCTCCTCGTCGGCGACGTACGCGAGTTCTTCGCCAAGGTGCGCTGACGCCGGTCAGGCACCGCCACCCAGTGCCACCCTCAGGCCCCGGATCTCGTAGCCCCCGATGTCGTCCTTGAACGAGACACGGGGCGGCGTGGCCATCCGGATGCCGTCCAGCGCGAAGAGACGGCTGAGGAAGATGTCGGCCTCGTACATCGCGACGACCGCCCCGGGACAGCGGTGCGCACCGTCGCCGAAGGCCAGACCGGCGGGGCCGGGGCCCTCCTGAAGGTCCCGGCCCGGCCGGACCCGCAGGGGCAGGCAACCCACCGCGCTCGCGTCGGTGTTGGCGTCGTCGACGTGGATCTCGACGATCTCCCCGGGCCGCACGACGACGGGCCCGTCGTCGGTGGGCACCCGCAGTTCGGCCGTGGCCCGCCGGCGCAGCCGGCCGACCACGGGCTCCAGCCGCAGGATCTCCTGCAGGACGGCGAACCGTCCGGGTTCGTCCGCCGCGCGGTAGTGGTCCAGCAGTTCCGGGTCGCTGAACAGGTGCCACGCGGCGACACAGACGAACTCCCGCGTGGTGACCATCCCGGCGGCGGCGAACGTCAGGCACTCGCCGAGGATCTCGGCGTCCGAGCAGCCCTCCGCGATCAGGTGCGAGATCAGGTCGTCGTGCTCACGGCGACGGTGCGCCCGGATGGCGGGGCGGACGTCGGCGAGATGGATGCGGAGCCAGTTGGCGTTCTGCCGGACCAGCCAGTAGACGCCCCGCGCACTGGTCAGGCCCGGCCGGCCGAACTTCTCCGGGAAGAAGCGCTCCAGCCGCCGGCGGATCCCCGGCCTGCTGTACCGCAGGCCGATGATCTCGCTCACCACTCCGATGGCCATGCCGAAGCCCAGGTCGGCCAGTTGCGCCTCACCACGGGTGCGCAGCGTCTCCAACTGCTGCTCGGCGACGCGCACCATGAGGCCCCGGTAGTGCTCGTCCACCCGGCGCGGGGTGAAGAAGCGCGCGGTCCGCCGCCGGTGTTCCCGGTGCTCGGGGCCGTCCCGGTACAGCACCGGGCGGCGGATGCTCGGCGGCAGCTTCTCCACGGTCTCGATGCCCAGCCCGGCCTGTACGGTCCCGGAACTCCGCAGTACCGACCGGGCGGCCGAGTAACCGTGCACCTGCAACGTGCCATCGGCCGCCCGGCCCACGGGACAGCCCGGCCGGGCTCCTCCCCTGTCGACTTTCCTCGCGGTGTCCTCGACGTCGCTCATCGGACCCGATCCCCCCCCAGCCGGCCGCGGGCGGCCTCTCTGGCCGTCCTGCGTGACACGCATACGTGTGCCATGAACGAGTGCGGCCCACAGCATGCGTCCTCACGGCGTGCGCCGACCAGCCCTCAGAACAGCCAAGTCGGGGCGGCATCCGGCACGTGCCGTCCGGGACGCGACCGCGGCGCGGTCAGCTCCGCCCGCCTCCACCGCCCAACTGCCCCTCGGCCTCGGCGAGGATCTCCGTGACCCGCAGGCCGAAGGCGGCGTCGCACGCGTGGGCACGCCCGGTCGCGGCCGAGGCGCGGAGGGCGTCGGCGGCCCGTGTGAGAGCCTCCACCGCTCCCTCGGAGGACTGGGGCAGTACGGTGACACCCGCCTTGCCGCGCAGCTCGACCGTGGTTCCGGCGGCCGCGGGCGGGGCCGTGAGGCTGAGCGTCAGGGTGCTCGACGCCCCGCCGGCGTGGTCGAGGACGAGGTGGACGGTGTCCTCCGGGCCGCGCGCGGCGGCCGCCACCCGCGTGACGTCGCCGAGCACCGGCAGCAGCAGCGACAGGGCGTGCGGGCCGACGTCCCACAGGCCCCCCTTCTCACGGCGCCACGGCGTCGCGAACGGGCTGTCGCCGGTGAACACCGAGCCGAACCACTCCGCCCGCGCCGTGAACCAGCCGTCCAGGGCGGCCTGTTCGCTGATCCAGGCCTCTGTCGCGGTCTGGAAACGCGAGGTGAAGAAGACCACCGAGGAAACCCCGGCCTCGCGGGCCGCCCCGACGACGGCCCGCCCGTCCTCGACGCTCGTCGCGACCGGCTTGTCGAGCAGCAGATGGCATCCAGCCCGCGCGGCGCGTACGGCGAGCGGGGCCTGCACGGACGGCGGCAGCGCGACGGCGACCGCGTCCACGTCGGCGAGCAGGGCGTCCACGTCGTCGTACGCCCGTGTGCCGTGCCGGTCGGCGATCTCCTCGGCCGCCTCCAGGCGCCTGCCCCAGACCCCCACGAAGTCCAGTCCGGGATGCCCGCTCAACGCCGGCGCGTGGGCCATGTCGGCCCACGGTCCTGTACCGAGCAGTCCGATGCGCATGCCGCCGCCTCTCCTGTGCCAATGCCCCGGCCCGTGCCGGTGACCGTGCGGGGTGAGCCTTTCACGCGGCCCCTGACCTGCACCACCTTCCGTGGGGCCTACGTCAGGCTCGCCTGCCCGTACGGCAGCAGCCGGACGGGCCCCGTCCGTCCGCAGGCCTGACGGGCGAGGGCACCGAAGACCTCCGGGCGGGCCACCCGGAGACGGTTGACGAGGGGCGTGGCCACCTCCACCTCCAGGGTGTTGTCCCCGCGCCGGAGCCACGGGCCGGCATCGAGGACGGGCCGGAGCCGGTCGACCGGTCCCAGCCGGGTGCCGTTGAGGGTGACCCGGCAGGTGCCGGAGACCTCTCCGAGGTCCAGCAGCGCGCCGTGGCCCGAGCCCCAGTCCGGCGGCAGGGTGAGCGTGGTCCGGTAGCGGCCGATGCCGGAGACGTCGGCGAGCTCGGGAATCCGTGACCAGGGCAGCAGCGCGTCGAGCGTCAGCGTGTGCCGGACGACGTCGGTCTGCGTCGCCCTGGCGCCGGGCCGTCAGTCCTCCACGTCCAGCAGCCAGCGGTCCGGTACGACGGGTTCGGGAACCTCGGGGATCCTCGTGGTGAACGTACGGCCCTGGGACAGCCGAGTCGTGTAGGTGCCCGCCCTGCTCGCGCGCACGACGGTTCCCTTCGGCGTGAACAGCACCTCGTCGGCGTCGGTGGCAGCGACGTGCGGCCGCCTGCCGAGGCGGTCCCCGAACAGGCCGGGCCGGCCCAGCGCGACGATCGTGGTCTGCCCCGGCTGAAGGGGCACGCGCAGGGTGACGCCGTCGCCGTCCTCGGCGTACCGGGCGACGCGCACGGCCTTGCCGGTCCACGGGTCCAGCGCCTACGGCACCACAGGTCCGCTCCGTGTGTTCGAGGACTCCATCGAGCTGGAGACCGACGGACTGCAGTGGACGCCCCTGCTGCCGGACGCCTTCGAGAAGCACACCGGCCGGCCGCTCCTGCCGTACCTGCCCGCGCTCGTGCTCGACAACGGCGACCAGGTCTTCGCTTTCGACGCGTGTGACTCAGGTCACCACTACGGGCGGGGCGCTGGCGTCCCCGGCCGCGACTGAAACCAGGCGGGCTTGGCTCATATGCGCCGACTTCCGGTGACGGGGCGCCGTCGACGGCGTACCTTCCCTCCATCCCTGACTCTCGTTCAGGGGGTGTGCCGCCAGGGTGCGGACGTGAAAAACGGTCCCGAGGTTGATGTGATGACCTTCACCCTGATGTGGCGGAAAGTGATGAATTCCTTACGCGAGTCGGACGTACAGGAACGCGTATAGACAGCGTTCGACCTGGGAGGTTCGCCTTGCGACCGTTCACCCTCAACTACGTCCGGCCCAGAGCACTGCCGATCGTGGTGGAGCCCTACAGCTTCGACGCCTCGTTGCAGCTGAACGTGCTCGGTGACGGCCGCCCCGCCGTGGCCGACCGGGACCTCCTGCTCGCGGTCGGCACCACGACGTCCACGGCGGGCTCGCAGACGCACTTCGACGACTGACGGCAGCAGCCGGTGACCGTACTGATTCTCACGTCGGAGCAGGACGTCACCGCCGACATGGTGGTGGCGGAGCTGGGCAGGCTGGGCGCGCCTGTGATGCGTCTCGATCCGGCCGACATCCCCGGCAAGGCCGTGCTGTCGGCCGACTACGCGCACGGCGACTTCGACGGACATCTGTCGGTCAACGGGCACGTGCTGAGCATGGGCGGCCTGCGCTCCGTCTGGGTCCGCAGGCCGGGCGACCCCGCCGCCCACGCGCCGCAGCCGTCCGCGTGGCTGACCGCCGAGACGCGGCAGGCGCTCTACGGCATGCTCTACTCGGCCTCGCCCGCGTGGATGAACCATCCGGGCAACGCCGACCAGGCGCGGCACAAGCCCTGGCAGTTGAGGGTCGCCCACTTCAGCGGCTTCGCCGTACCGCCGACCACCTTCACCACGGCGCCGAAGGTGGCCCAGCAGTTCGTCGAGCTGCACCGGGACGTGGTCGTGAAGTCGGCCTCGGGCCCGCCGCCCGACGACCCCTCCGTCGCCCTGCCGACGACGCTGATCGGGCCCGACGCGGACTTCTCCGCGGTGGCGGCCGGCCCCGCGCTGCTGCAGCGGTACGTGCCCAAGCGGGCCGACATCCGACTCACCTGCGTCGGCGACCGCCTGTTCGCCGCCCGCAAGCGGGCCGCTCCCGGGCAGGTCGACGGCCGTTACGGCGAGACCGGGTACGGCTGGGAGGCCGTCCCCGTGCCCGACCGCATCGCCAAGTCGTCCGTCGAATACCTCTCCCTGGCCGGCCTCGCCTACGCGGCCTTCGACTTCGCCGAGGACGAGGAGGGGGTGTGGTGGTTCCTGGAGTGCAACCAGGGCGGGCAGTTCGGGTTCATCGAACTGGAGACGGAGCAGCCCATCGCGGAAGCGGTGGCCCTGTGGCTGTCGTGGCGCCGACCGGAGGCGCGGGTGCCCAGTCCTCGCTGGTGAGAGCGCGGGCGGGTGAGGTGCTCCGGGTCCGCACGGGGGCGGCCTCGGGGCGCATGCCGTACCGGAGGCGCGGCAGGCGGGCCCCCGCACGGAGAACTCGTGGACGGTGCGGAGCACGGCCGGGGAACCGGTCACGGTGGCCGCGTACTTCACCGCGATCGGTGCCGGCCACCCCACCACCGCGTACGCGAAGGGGACGACCACGGGCTGGTGCGGCACGTACAGCGGCAGTGCGGCGACGCAGTACGCGAGCAGGTCCCGTCGGCGTCCGGGCCGGTCCAGGGCGGACGACCCCGGTTCGCCTGGCCGGTCGCGGAACCCGGGGACGGCCGTCACCAGGCACCAGCCGGCCGCGCTGATGCGTGCCCCGGGGCCCCGGCCGGAGGCCGGGGGAGGGCCGGGCGGAGGCCGGGGAACGCCGGGCGAAGGCCCTCGACGGGGGTCTCCTCGCACGAGCGAAGCCGAGAGTGGGGGAGGAGCCGCTCGGGTCTTCGGCCGGTGCGGCGAGTGGGGCAACCTCCCACGCCCTTGGGGCAGTGCCAAAGCGTGCCCGGCGCCGCGTGGTTGCTGTGCGCGGCCTGCGCGATCCCTACGCCCGCGAAGGAGGCGGCGCCGTGCTCCGACGTACCACCAGGCGGGTCGGCACCAGGGTCGTACCGCGCTCTTGGCCGCCGAGGCGCATCTTGCGCAGGACGTTCTCGACGCAGAGCCTTCCCACCTCGGCGAAGTCCTGGTGGAGCGTGGTGAGCGGGGGCTGGAACTCGCCCGCCTCGGGGATGTCGTCGAAGCCGATGACGCTGACGTCCTCGGGGACGCGCCGGCCGCGTTCGTGCAGGGCCCGGAGCAGGCCCAGCGCCATCTGGTCGTTGGCCGCGAAGACGGCGGTGCAGTCCTCACGGGCCGCGAGATCCAGCCCGGCGCGGTAGCCGGACTCCGCCGACCAGTCGCCCCTGACCAGCGGCGGTGGCGTGCGGCCCGCCTCGACGAGGGCCGCGTGCCAGGCGTCCGCGCGGCGCTGGGCGGCGAAGGACCCGTCCGGTCCGCCCAGGTGCCACACCGTGGTGTGGCCGAGGTCGAGAAGGTGCCGGACGGCGGCGCGGCTCCCGCCGGCCTGGTCGGTGTCGACGACGGTGTAGCGGTCGCCGGCGTCGGAGTCGACGACCACGACCTGGACGTGCGGCGGCAGCGCGATGGTCGCCGCGTCGAGCAGATGGACCTCCATGATGACGATCACCGCGTCGACCGCGAGCTCCTCGAGGCGGGAGAACGCGCCGCGGACCTCGTCCTGCGTGGGCACGGCGACCGGCAGCAGGGTCACCGCGTACCCCTCGTGGGCCGCCGAGTTGGCGATCGCCTCCAGGGTGCGGACGTTGCCCGTGGTGGAGAGCGAGAAGGTGATGACGCCGATCGTGCGGAACTCACCGCGCTTGAGGGCCCGGGCGGCGCTGTTGGGCCGGTAGCCCAGCTCCTTCATGGCGGCGAGCACCTGCTGCCGGGTCTCCTCGGTGACCCCGGCGTAGCCGTTGGACACACGTGAGACGGTCTGTGAGGACACCCCCGCCAGACGGGCCACGTCGGCCATGGAGGCGGTCTGGGTCCTGGTCCCGGCACGGGGCCGTCTGCGCCCACCGCCAGGGACGCTCGTCGGGGTTCTGTCAGCCGTGTCCATCCCTCGGCCGCCTCCTCTCTGCGTTGTTGCATCACGGTTTCGTCGCTTGGGCCGCCGTTTCACCAATGGTCCCTTGACCACCGTGATCGGGGCAGTGTAGACATGCCGCCACTGGATGTTTACGTAAACATAACAGCGCGGAGTCCCCTGCCGAAGTGGATGTTTGCGTAAACATCGCGGCGGAGCGGCCATGCGGATGCTGGGCGGCGCCGCTGGTTCCGGCAGGTGACGAACGAGGAACGACATGACGACGCAACAACCGCCCGCGGCCGTGGAACCGCGGCCGGCACCGCCCCCGGCGAGGCGAGACCGCCGCTCCTGGACGGGGTGGGGTTTCCTGGGCCCCTTCGTGGCCGTGTTCGCCCTCGTCTTCCTGGCGCCGATCGCGTATTCGATCTACCTCAGTCTCTTCCGCGACCAGCTGATCGGCGGCAACACCTTCGTCGGCCTGGACAACTACACCCAGGCACTCGAGGACGACCGGTTCTGGGAGTCCCTCGTCCGGGTCTCCCTCTTCCTCGTCGTCCAGGTGCCGATCATGCTGGGCATCGCCCTGCTGATCGCCCTCGCCCTGGACAGCGGCCGCCTCTACGGCAAGGACTTCTTCCGCATCGCGATCTTCCTGCCGTACGCGGTACCCGCCGTGGTCGCCACCCTGATGTGGGGCTTCATGTACGGCACCCGCTACGGCCTCGTCGGGGACATCAACGACGCCTTCGGTGTGACCCTGCCCGACCCGCTCTCGCCCGACCTGGTGCTGGCGTCGATCGGCAACATCGTCACCTGGGAGTTCGTCGGTTACAACATGCTGATCTTCTACTCCGCGCTGCGGGTCATCCCGCACTCCCTCTACGAGGCCGCGGAGATCGACGGTGCCGGACAGTTCCGCGTCATCACCGCCATCAAGCTGCCCGCCATCCGCGGCGCCCTCGTCATCGCGACGATCTTCTCGATCATCGGCAGTTTCCAGCTGTTCAACGAGCCCAACATCCTGCGGCAGCTGGCCCGCAACGCGATCACGACCGACTACACCCCGAACTTCTACACGTACTCGCTGTCCTTCAACGGCCAGCAGCAGAACTACTCCGCCACGGTCGCCATCATCATGGGCCTGATCACCATGGTGATCGCCTACATCGTGCAGCTGCGCGGCATGCGCAAGGGAGCGTGACCCGATGAGCACCCCCGTCACCACCGCTTCCGAGTCCGCACCCGCTCAGGCCGTCGGCGCCGGCAAGGGCGCGTCCCGCCTGCGTACGCCCCGCCGGCACACTCCGGGGCGACCCAGGCGCAGCGTTCTGCTGACCGTGCTCACGGGCCTGATGCTGCTGTACACCGTGGTGCCGCTGATCTGGCTCGTCATCAGCGCGACCAAGACCCAGGAGGGCCTGGCCGATTCCAACGGGCTGTGGTTCGCCGACGACTTCGCCCTCTGGGACAACATCAGGGACACGTTCACGTACAACGACGGCGTCTTCACGCGCTGGCTGCTGAACACCGTGCTGTACGTCGTGCTCGGCGCCGGCGGGGCCACCTTCCTGGCGATCCTGGGCGGTTACGCGCTGGCGAAGTTCAACTTCCCCGGCAAGCGCGCCGTGTTCGCCGTGGTCATCGGAGCCGTCGCCGTGCCGGCCACGGCCCTGTCGGTGCCCACCTTCCTGATGTTCAGCAAGATGGGGCTGACCGACACCCCGTGGGCGGTGATCATCCCGTCGCTGGTCTCGCCGTTCGGCCTGTACCTGATGTGGGTCTTCGCCACCGAGGCCATCCCCACCGAACTGCTGGAAGCCGCCCGCATGGACGGAGCGAGCGAGGCGCGCACCTTCTTCCAGGTCTCCCTGCCGCTGCTCGCCCCCGGCATCGTGACCGTGCTGCTGTTCACGACGGTCGCGACCTGGAACAACTACTTCCTTCCGCTGATCATGCTGAAGGACTCGGACTGGTACCCCCTGACCCTGGGCCTGAGTGTCTGGAACTCCCAGGCCGAGACGATCGGTGGCGACGTGATCTTCAATCTCGTGATCACCGGTTCACTGCTCACCATCGTGCCGCTGATCGCCGCGTTCCTGCTGCTGCAGAAGTACTGGCAGTCCGGGCTCGCCGCCGGAAGCGTCAAGGAGTAGCCCTCCCGCTCACGCCCTCACGGCTTCACGCATCACACCCTCACCTGTCCCACCCACGAAGAAGTGGAAGCATCCTCATGCGCAGAAAGACCAGCCGCCTGCTGCGCGGCATAGCCCTCCTCTCCGCCCTCGCCCTGGGCGCGACCGCCTGCGGCGGCTCCGACGACGAGGGCTCCGACCAGAAGCCGGTCTCCGCCGGTGACATCCAGGCGGCCCTGAAGAAGGGCGGCACGGTCACGGTCTGGGCCTGGGAGCCCACGCTCAAGTCGGTCGCCGCCGACTTCCAGAAGAAGTACCCCAAGGTCAAGATCAACCTCGTCAGCGAGCGGTCCGGCGACAAGCACTACACCGCTCTGTCCAACGCCATCGAGGCCAAGAAGGGCGTGCCCGACGTCGCGCAGGTCGAGTACTTCGCGCTGGGCCAGTACGCGCTCACCAAGGGCCTGTCCGACCTGAAGCCCTTCGGCGCCGACAAGCTGAAGGACAAGTACACGGCCGGGCCCTGGAACGCGGTGACCCAGGGGAGCGACGCCGTCTACGGCCTGCCGATGGACTCCGGCCCGATGGCGATGTTCTACAACAAGAAGGTCTTCGACAAGAACAAGATCGCCGTCCCCACCACCTGGGACGAGTACGTCGAGGCGGCCCGCAAGCTGCACAAGGCCGACCCGAAGTCGTTCATCGCCGCCGACGCCGGCGACGCGGGCTTCACCACCAGCATGCTCTGGCAGGCCGGTTCGCGCCCCTACAAGGTCGACGGCACCAACGTGAAGATCGACTTCTCGGACGCGGGCGCCAAGAAGTTCACCGACACCTGGCAGCCGCTCATCGACGAGAAGCTCCTCGCGCCCATCAACGGCTGGACCGACGACTGGTACAAGGGCCTGGGCGACGGCACCATCGCCACCCTGGTCACCGGTGCCTGGATGCCCGCCAACTTCGTCACCGGCGTGCCGAACGCCTCCGGTGACTGGCGCGCGGCCCCCATGCCTGCCTGGACCAAGGGCGACAAGGCGAGCGCCGAGAACGGCGGCAGCTCCCTGACCCTGCCCGCCCTGGGCAAGAACAAGGAACTCGCCTACGCCTTCGTCGAGTACGCGAACGCCGGCGACGGTGTGAAGACCCGCATCGACGAGGGCGCCTTCCCGGCGACCACCGCGGAGCTGCAGTCCACGGAGTTCCAGGACAAGAAGTTCGACTACTTCGGCGGCCAGCAGGCCAACAAGATCTTCGCCGAGTCCGCCGCCAACGTCGCCGACGACTGGTCGTACCTGCCCTTCCAGCAGTACGCCAACTCGATCTTCAACGACACCGTCGGCAAGGCCTACGTGTCGAACACGAAGCTGGCCGACGGCCTGAAGGCCTGGCAGGACGCGTCGGTCAAGTACGGCAACGAGCAGGGCTTCACCGTCGAGAAGTAGGACCGCCGTGCGAGGGGGCGGCGTCCGGCGCCGCCCCCCGTGCGACACACCGGAAGGACCACCATGACCTCCACCCGCCTGACCCGCGTGCTGAGCGGGCCGGACGGTGACTCCACCCCCCGTCTCGGCTACGGCGCCGACTACAACCCCGAGCAGTGGCCGCGCGAGGTGTGGGAGGAGGACGTCCGGCTGATGCGCGAGGCCGGCGTCACCGTCGTCTCCGTGGGGATCTTCTCCTGGGCCCGCATCCAGCCGGCCCCGGACGCGTGGGACTTCGCCTGGCTCGACGATGTCATGGACCTGTTGCACCAGGGCGGCATCGGGGTCGACCTGGCCACCGCCACCGCGTCCCCGCCGCCCTGGCTCACCACGGCCCACCCGGAGATCCTCCCGGTGACGGCCACCGGCGAGACGCTGTGGCCGGGCGCGCGGCAGCACTGGCGCCCCACGTCGCCGGTGTTCCGGGAGCACGCCCTGCGTCTGGTGCGGACGATGGCCGAGCGGTACGCCGGCCACCCGGCCCTGGTGGCCTGGCACGTCTCCAACGAGCTGGGCTGCCACAACATCTACGACTACTCCGACGACGCGGCCCGCGCCTTCCGCGACTGGCTGCGCGCCCGCTACACGACGCTCGACGCCCTCAACCACGCCTGGGGCACGGCGTTCTGGTCGCAGCGCTACAGCGACTGGGAGCAGATCCTGCCGCCCCGGCTGGCCGCCTCCCACCCCAACCCCACCCAGCAGCTGGACTTCAAGCGCTTCTCGTCGGACGCGCTGAAGGACTACCTGCGGGCGGAGCGGGAGGTGCTCCGGGAGATCACTCCCGACATCCCCGTCACCACGAACTTCATGGTGATGGGCGGCACCAAGGGCATGAACTACCCGGACTGGGCGGACGAGATCGATTTCGTCTCCAACGACCACTACGTCCACCCCGGCCCGCAGGACCGCGACGAGCTGTCCTTCTCCGCCAACCTCACCAGCGGCATCGCCGGCGGCCGGCCCTGGTTCCTGATGGAGCACTCCACCAGCGCCGTCAACTGGCAGCCTGTCAACGTCGCCAAGCGGCCCGGCGATCTGGCCCGGGACTCGCTGCTGCACGTGGCCCACGGCGCCGATGCCGTCTGCTACTTCCAGTGGCGGCAGTCCGCGGCCGGTGCCGAGAAGTACCACTCGGCGATGGTGCCGCACGCCGGAGAGGACAGCGACCTCTTCCGCGCGGTCGTGGCCCTCGGCGACACCCTCAAGACCCTCGCTCCCGTCGCCGGTTCAGAGCGCGAGGCGGCCCCCGTCGGCATCGTCTTCGACTGGGAGTCGTGGTGGGCGAGCGAGCAGGACTCGCACCCGACCTCCCTGCTCGACTACCGCCAGGAAGCGCTCGACTGGTACTCGGCGCTCCTCGCCCTCGGCATCCGCGCCGACGTGATCACCACCCGCACCGATCTCGACCGGTACCGGGTACTGATCACGCCCGTCCTCCATGTCGTCCCCGCCGACCTCGCCAAGGAGCTCACGCGGTACGCCGAGAACGGCGGCCACCTCGTGACCACGTACTTCTCCGGAATCGTCGACGAGAACGACCACGTCTGGCTCGGCGGCTACCCGGGCGCCCTGCGCGACCTGCTCGGCATCCGCATCGAGGAGTTCGGCCCGCTGCTCGCCGGTGAGACCGTCGAACTGGACGACTCCACCACCGGCAGCCTGTGGACCGACCGGATCACCGTCGCCGACCCGGAGACGGAGACGGTGTCCGCCTACCGCACCGGTGTGCACTCCGGCCGCCCCGCGGTCACCCGCCGGTCCACGGGCAGCGGTTCGGCCGCGTACGTCTCCACCCGGCTCGGCGTCGAAGGGCTCACCGCGCTGCTGCCGAGGCTGCTCGCTCCGGCCGGAGTCGAGAGCGAACTTCCGCAAGGCGCGCGCGGACTGGTCGAACTGACCGTCCGCCGCGGCCCCGAGGCCCGCTTCCTCTTCCTGGTCAACCGCACCGACGGGACCGTGCCGCTGACCGGGCTGACCGGAGAGGTGCTGGTCGGCAGCACCGACGCCGACGGCGCGCTCGTCCTTGACCCCCGCGCCGTCGCCGTCCTGCGGCAGCCCAGCACCTGATCCCCTGACTCCTCGGACGGCTCCGCACCCGTTCGAGGGCCATCCCCTTCCGCCCCCGACGGGCGGGAGGGTCCACCACAGCGACCACACCTGAGTTGGGAGCACACGATGGCACGCCGTACCCGCAGCAGACGGCTCCTCGGAGCCGCGAGTCTCACCGCTCTGGCGACCGGGGCCGCTCTGGTCTCCGCCCCGTCGTCCACGGCACAGGTGACAGCGGCGGACGCCGCCTCCGTCACCGTCCAGCCCGACCCCTCCTACAAACAGGAGAGGTTCGAGGGATGGGGCACCAGCCTCGTCTGGTTCGCCAACGCCACCGGCGACTACCCCAAGGAGATACGCGAGAAGCTCGCGAAGCTCCTCTTCGACGACGACGGACTCGCCCTCAACATCGCCCGCTACAACATCGGCGGCGGCAACGCGCCCGACGTCAAGGACTACCTGCGCGCCGGCGGCGCCGTGGAGGGCTGGTGGAAGGCCCCCGCGGGCACCACCCGCGAGGACACCGACTGGTGGAGCGCCGACGACCCGGCCGACTGGAACAAGGACGCCGACCTCACCCAGCGCTGGTGGGTCGACCGCATCAAGGACGACATCGACCACTGGGAGACCTTCAGCAACTCCCCACCGTGGTTCATGACGGTCAGCGGCTACGTCTCCGGCGGCTTCAACGCCACCGACGACCAGCTCAAGACGGAGTCCATCGACGACTTCGCCGCCTACATGGCGGGCGCCACCAAGCGACTGGAGAAGGCCGAGGGCATCAAGGTCGACACCGTCGACCCCTTCAACGAGCCCAACACCAACTACTGGAGCACCCGCCTGGGCGCCGACGGCGAGCCCGTCGGGGGACGCCAGGAGGGCGCCCACATGGGTCCCGCGCTCCAGGACAAGGTCATCAAGGCCCTGGCACCCGCCCTGAGGAAGGCGAAGACCAAGGCCGAGATCTCCGCGATGGACGAGACCAACCCCGGCACCTTCGCGACGAACTGGAACGGCTACTCGGCCGAGTCCCGTGACCTCGTGGACCAGATGAACGTCCACACCTACGGCACCGGTCAGCGCACCACCGTCCGCGACATCTCCAAGGCCGAGAACAAGCGGCTGTGGATGAGCGAGGTCGAGGGCGACTGGGGCGACGGCCAGAGCTTCACGGACATGCGGCCCGGCCTGGGTCTCGCCCAGCGCATCGTCGACGACCTGCGTGAACTGGAGCCGCGCGCCTGGGTGTTCTGGCAGCCGGTCGAGGACTACGACAACATGAAGCCGGGCGGCGAGTCCGCCAAGGGCGGCAACTGGGGCAGCATCCAGCTGCCGTTCAGTTGCACCTCCAAGGACACCCTGGAGACCTGCCCGATCTACACGAACACCAAGTTCGACACCGCCCGCAACTTCACCCACTTCATCAAGCCCGGCGACCGGCTGATCAAGGTGAACGACACCTCCAGCGCCGCCGCGGTGACGAGGAACGGCAAGGGCGCCTCCGTCGTCCACGTCAACAGCACCACCGAGGCCCGCAGCGTCACGATCGACCTGTCCAAGTTCCGCGACGTCAGCCGGGGCGCGACCGTCACCCCCGTGGTGACCGACGCGAACGGCAAGCTGAAGAAGCACGACCCGATCAGGGTCACCGGCCGCACGGCCACGTTCACCGTGCCCGCGCAGTCCGTGACGTCCTTCGCGGTCAAGGGCGTGTCCGGTGTCGCCAAGGACGCCCCGCTGCTGCGCAAGGGTCACACCTACACCCTGACCGGCGTCCAGAGCGGCAAGGCCGTCACAGTCGCGGACAACGGCACCAGCCTGGTCATCCGGTCCGGCTCCGCGGACGCTCCCGCGGCCGGGCAGCAGTGGCAGTTGCGCTCCGTGCGCTCCGACTCGGGCGTCCTCGACCGGTACGTCTTCACCAACCCCGTCGAGGGCAAGCGGCTGGCCGTCCGTGACGGATCCCCGGTGGTCGAGCCCGACGAGGGCAAGCGCGACGAGGCCACGCAGTGGGTCATGTCCACCACCGGCGACGGCACCTGGACCCTCGTCAACGTCGCCACCCACCGCCTCCTTGAAGTCGGCGGCCAGGCGACCAACGAGGGCGCGGCCGTCACGATGTGGACCCCGAACTCCGGGTCCAACCAGCGGTGGAAGGTGGTCGACGTGACGGAGCAGGTGAGCGACGCCACCGAGTAGCACCCGGGCACCAGCACAGGTGCCGATGAGTACCCGTACTCATGCCCGGCGGTCGGGAGCGACCGGAAGATGAGGGCCAATCCGACACGAGGAGGCCGCCATCATGTCCACTCTCCCGACCGCCGTCCGCGCTCCGGCGGAAACCCGGACCGCCGGCGACCGCTCCGGCCGGCGCCTCCCGGCGGTCCTGCTGGCCGTCGTCGCCCTGGCGCTCGCCGTGTCGGCGTGGCACCCGAAGGACCCGGCCACCTGGGTGCTGGAGACGGTCTGGGTGATGGTGGGTCTGCCGCTGGCGGTCCTGCTCCGCCGGCGGTTCCCGCTCAGCGACCTGCTGTGCTGCCTGCTCGCCGCGCACGCCCTGGTCCTCATCGTGGGCGGCCACTACACCTACGCGGAGGTGCCCGCGGGTGACTGGGTGCGCGACTGGCTCGGTCTGGAGCGCAACCCCTACGACCGCTTCGGCCACCTCATGCAGGGCTTCGTCCCCGCGATCCTGGTCCGGGAGATCCTGGTCCGCACCTCGCCGCTGCGCGGCAGCCGCTGGCTGGCCCCGCTGACCGTCAGCGCCTGCCTCGCCTTCAGCGCGGTCTTCGAGATGCTGGAGTGGGCGGCGGCCGTCGCCGGCGGCCACGCCGCCGACGCGTTCCTCGCCACCCAGGGCGACGTCTGGGACACCCAGTGGGACATGTTCTGCGCCCTGATCGGCGCCACCTGCTCCCTGCTGCTCCTCAGCCGGACGCACGACCGGCATCTCGCCCGCCTCGGGCACTCCATCGGGCGCCCCTGAGGCAGGCGCCTACGGGCCCATGCCCAGGACGAGAAGCAGTGTGTCGGTCAGGACGGCGGTGGGGAGGGCGGGGTCGGCGATGCGCTGGACGCCGAGCCCGATGCCGAGGCTGAGCAGGGTGGTCGCCGCCCGGTCGGCGGGCATCGCCAGGGAGACGCCCAACTCCTGGGCCAGCGCTTCGAGGAGCTGGGCCAGCGCCTCGCGGATCGCGGCGACCCGTGCCGTGATCTCACGCCGGAGCTCCTCGTCGTGACGGGCCCGGGTGAGGAACTCGACCTCGAGCGTCGTCCAGGCCTCGTCACCGATGTGCGCCTCGCCCCACGCGGTGAACGACGCGAGACGGTCCTCGATCCGGGTGCCGCGCATGACGGAGTCCGTGAGCAGGGCCAGCTGCTCGGCCCGGATGTCGTCGAGGACGGCGAGGCACAAGTGGTCCTTGCCGCGGAAGTTGGAGTAGACGGCGCCCTTGGAGTAGCCGGCCGTCTCCGCGACGTCGCTGAGTGACGTGGCGCCGTAGCCGTCGCGCAGGAACAACTCCCGCGCGGTGGCGACGAGCCGTTCGCGCGTGCGTTCCTGAGTCTCGGCGCGGCTGAGGCGGGCCATGTCTCGCTCCCTCTCCCGTCCTGCGCGGTGCTCCGCTGAAGTGCCTTGAGATCTCTCGGATCTTATCCCCGCCCAGGGCTGTCCCAGCCCTCTCGGATGCCACTAGTATCCGGATTCCCTTGGTATCCGAAGTCGAATGGGCGGAGAATCTCGGTGACGGCAGCGGGCACACGCACGACCCCTTCCCGCGGACTGGTGCTGGGCTGCGGGGGAACGCTCGGCGCGGCCTGGACGATCAGTGCCCTGCACGCGCTCCAGCAGGCCCTGCGCTGGGACCCGCGCGACGCCGAGGTCCTGGTGGGCACCTCGGCCGGGGCGGAGCTGGCGGCCCTGCTCGGCGGCGGCGTCGGCGTGGAGGAACTGCTGGCCGCGCAACTCGGCGGGCCTGACGCCCGCCCGGAACTCGTCCGTCACTTCGCTGCCCCGCCCCGGGGGGTCCCGCCCCGGCCGGCGCTCTTCGCCGGGTCGCCGGGGCTGGCACGGCACGCGCTGCGCCGGACCGTTCCCGTACTGGCCGGCCTCTCCGGTCTTCTGCCGCAGGGGCGTGGCGACACCGGCCGGCTCGCCGCCCTGGCGGACCTGCTGACACCCGCCGGACAGTGGGTCCGTCATCCCGCGACCTGGCTCGTGGCCACCGACTTCGACACCGGCCGGCGCACGGTCTTCGGGCACCCCGACACCCCGCCGGTCGCCCTGCGCGAGGCGCTGCGGGCGTCCTGGGCGGTCCCGGGATGGTTCCCGCCCGTCCGCATCGACGGCCGGCGTTACGCGGACGGCGGCATCCTCTCCACCGCGTCCGCCGACCTCCTGGTGCCCAGCGGGCTCGACGAGGTGTACGTCGTCGCGCCGATGAGCTCGCTCTCTCCCGGACCGCGCCGAGGGCTCGGCCGGGCGGAAGCGCTGCTGCGCCGCACCATGACCCGCACCCTCACGGCAGAGTGCGCCGCGCTGCGGGCCGCGGGCACCCGCGTCGTCCGCATCGAGCCCACACCCGCCGATCTGCACGTGATGGGCGGCAACCTCATGGACGCCCGGCGCCGCCCCGCCGTCCTGGAAACCGCCCTGCGCTCCACACGGGCCGTCGTCCGCGACAGCCTCCGCCCACCGGCGGCGCACTCCCGAACCGTCAGCCGCCCCGACGCCCGGACAGGAGCCTGACATGGCGCACCCCGACGGCCCCGCATCGCCCGTCACCCGCGAGACCCACGACGTCGAGGCGCTGATCATCGGCAGCGGCCTGTCCGGCATCGGAGCGGCCATCAAGCTGCGCCAGGCCGGAGTACGGAACCTCGTCCTCATCGAGAAGGCCGACGACCTGGGCGGCACCTGGCGGGACAACACCTACCCGGGCTGCGCCTGCGACGTACCCTCCGCCCTGTACTCCTACTCCTTCGCGCCCAACCCGGAGTGGACCCGCGCCTTCGCCGGCCAGCCCGAGATCCGCGCCTACCTCCACGGCACGGCGGATACGTACGGCATCACGCCCCTCATCCGCTTCGATACCGAGGCCACGCGCGCGCAATGGGACCCGCGTGACGCCCGCTGGCACGTCGAGACGACGCGCGACCGCTACACCGCCCGCTTCCTGATCGCCGCAGCCGGACCCTGGCACGAACCGCTGCTCCCCGACATCCCCGGGCTCGCCGAGTTCCCCGGCGCGGTCTTCCACTCCTCGCGCTGGCGCCACAATCACGACCTCACCGGCGCACGGGTCGCCGTCGTCGGCAGCGGCGCCTCGGCCGTGCAGTTCGTGCCCGCCATCCAGCCCCGCGTCGGCCGGCTGCACCTGTTCCAGCGCACTGCCCAATGGGTGCTGCCCAAGCCCGACCATCATGTGCCGCGCGCCGAACGATGGCTCATGCGGCGCTTCCCGGCAGCCCAACAGGCCCTGCGCAACGCCGAGTACGGGGCGATGGAAGCCCTGGGCGTCGGATTCCGCCACCCGTCCCTCCTGCGCGCGGTGCAGAAGCTGGGCTCCCTCCATCTCAGGGCGACGGTCAGGGACCCACGGCTGCGCCGGGCGCTGACCCCCGACTACACCCTGGGCTGCAAACGGCTCCTGCTGTCGAACACGTACTATCCAGCCCTGACCAGGTCCAACGTCACCGTCCACGCCACGGCCGTCGAGGCCGTCCACGGCAGCCGTGTCATCGGCGCGGACGGCAGCGGCGCCGACGTCGACACCATCATCCTGGGTACCGGCTTCCACATCCTCGACATGCCCGTCGCCCAGCGGGTGTTCGACGCCGACGGGGCCAGTCTGGACGACCACTGGAAGGGCAGCCCGGACGCCTACCTGGGCACCACCGTCAGCGGCTTCCCCAACGCGTTCATCCTCCTCGGGCCCCACCTGGGCACCGGGCACTCCTCCGCCTACATGGTCCTCGAAGCCCAACTGGACTACATGGCGGGCGCGGTGCGCCACTTCCGTTCGTCGGGCTGGGAGAGCATGAGCGTCCGCCGCGAAGTCCAGGCCGCCTTCAACGCCGAGGTCCAGCAGGCACTGCCGTCCACCGTCTACAACGCGGGCGGATGCTCCAGCTACTACCTCGACAGCAACGGCGGCAACAGCTTCAGCTGGCCCTGGTCGACGGGCCGGATGCGGCGGCGTCTGGCCCGGTTCGACCCCGAGGCCTACGACATCACCTCCTGACGGCGACGAGGGGACGCGGCGACGCGGGTGATGAGGGCGGCGGCCTGGCCCTTCAGTCCGCACGAGGGGGGTTCTGTCGCGTCGTGGGTCGCGCGGGGTCGCGTATCGCCGTGCCCAGCAACGCGGCGAAGGCGACGAGAGCGCTCAGACCGGCGACGAGCGCCAGTACCCAGGCCGCGGTGACGAGGGAGCCGGGCAAGGTGCCCCGTACTCCGGCCAGTTGGAATGCATGGCCGAGCGCGAGCAGGGCCGCGGCGGAGGCGACGGCCAGCGGCGGAGTCAGAATGGCCAGGGCGGCCAGCAGGTCGCGATGGGTGTGCCGGCGTCGCGTGGTCCGGCCGGTCGGGTGGGGCACATGGTCTCCTGACGGGCGATCGGTTGAGCGGAGGTGAGCGAAGACCGCGGGAGCGGCCCACTACTCAGAATCTACAACACTGTAGAAGTGCGGTGTGCGCTGACCTCGCCGCCGTCTATACGATGTCCGCTCGGGAGACGATCGGCAGCGGAAGGGAGACGGGGCGTGACGGACCACCCGCAGCGTGCCCGGCGGCGGGGACAGGGCGAACTCGAGGCGCTGGTCCTGTCCGCCCTGCGTGAGGCGGACGGGCCCGCGACGGCGGGGTGGGTGCAGGAGCACCTGGGTGGCGATCTCGCCTATACGACGGTGATCACGATTCTGACCCGGCTGCTGGCCAAGGGCGCGGTGACCCGGGAGCGCGCCGGCCGCTCCTTCGCGTGGACCCCCGCCTCGGACCAGGCCGGGCTCGCCGCGCACAAGATGCGCAAGGTGCTCGACGGCGAGAGCGACCGCGAGGCGGTGCTGGCGAGCTTCCTGACCGGGCTCGGGCCTGACGACGAGCGCCTGCTGCGCGAACTGCTGGGCCGCGCCAAGGGTGAAGGGGAAGGCTGAAGCCTGATGGGGGTGTTCGTCTTTCTTCCGCTGGTGCTGCCGTTGACGGCGTGGCCGATCGCGCGGCTGGCCGAGCAGCACCTGCATCCGAGGACCGCGACCCGTCTGCTGACCGCGGTGGCCGTGGTGATGGCCGCGTGCAGCACGGTGTGTCTGGGGCTGCTCATGGTGGTCGGCACGGCCCAACTGCCGGGCAACCCGCTGCCCGACGGCTGGTCGGACCCCGAGGTGCGCGAGGCGGTGCCGTACGACGAGTTCGCCGGCAGGCTGGCCATCCCGGCCCTGTTCGCGGTCCTGCTCGCCTGTGCCCGCACCCTGGGGCGGCACGGCCGGGTCCGCCGTGGTGCCCACCGGGCGCTGGCGGATCTGCCGGACACGGAGGTGGCGGTGCTGCCCGACGCGATGCCGTACGCCTACGCGCTGCCCGGTGGCGGTCGTGGCCGTCCTGGCCGTCCTGGCCGTGTCGTGGTGACCACGGCCTTGCTGGACTCCCTCGATCCGGCCGAGCGACGTGCGCTGTTCGCCCACGAGCGAGCCCACCTGACGGCCCGGCATCACCGGTTCCTGCTCGCTGTCCAACTGGCCGCGCGCGCCAATCCGTTCCTGCGCCCGCTGGGTACGGCCGTGTCGTACACGGCGGAGCGGTGGGCCGACGAGGACGCGGCGCAGGCCGTCGGCAGCCGCAGAGCCGTGGCGCGCGCGATCGGCAAGGCGGCGCTGGTGTCCCGTGGCACTCCGGTGGCGACGCTCGCCGGCTTCGCCGCCGCGGGGCCGGTGCCCCGGCGGGTGGCCGCCCTGCTCGATCCCGCGCCCTCGGCGCGCAGTTGGCCCTCCTTGTTCACGTCGGTGGGCCTGGCCGCGTGGGGAGCGGCGGTGGGCGCGGCCGTGTCGGCGATGTCGTCGGCGAACTCGGCCGTGACCATGTTCTTCATCCTGTACGCCGCGACACCCTTGTGAGCGCGGGGGCGGAAGAGGCGGAAGCGGCGGACGCCCGACGGAGCGTAGGCTTCTGCGTCTCGACCTCTCGATCTCTCGACGTCTCGACGTCCGCGGGCAGGGGTGGTGGGGCGTTGGGGTGCGGGTGCCGTGAGACGGACCCGTCCGACGTACGTATCTCTACATGATTGTAGAGTTACCGCGTCCGGTGCGCACCGGCATCGGACGCTCGGGGAGTCGACCGGTCCGGTGCGGCCGAGACGGGGGAGGGGTGCCGGTGGGCAACAGGGGAAAGCAGGGGCGTACGCCGGGCGGGGGCGGGCCGGCGCGGCTGACACGCCGGGGACGGATCGTCGTCTGGGGCGCCGGGGGACTGGCCGTGTTCGTCCTCGGCGCCGGCGGTGTCGGCGCCTGGCTGTACCAGGATCTGAACGACAACATCGGGTCGGCCGACCTCGACGACAAGCTCGGTGAGGGCCGGCCCGTCAACCTCAGCCCCGGGTCGAAGAACATCCTGGTCGTCGGTTCGGACAGCCGCGACGGAGCCAACGCCAAGTACGGCAAGGACCTGACCACCATGCAGTCGGACACGCTGATGGTGATGCACGTCCCGGCGAACCGGAAGTGGGCGACCGTGGTGTCCTTCCCGCGTGACTCGTGGGTGGAGATACCGGAGTGCGACAAGGGTGACGGCGCCACCTCCAGCGCCCAGCGCTCGAAGATCAACGCGGCGTTCGCCATCGGCGGCAGCACCGGCGAGGTCGGTTCCGCCGCCGCCTGCACGATCCGGACGGTCGAGGCCAACACCGGGCTGCGCATCGACCACTTCATGTCCGTCGACTTCCAGGGCTTCAAGGGGATGGTCAACGCCCTCGAGGGCATCGAGGTCTGCCCCGAGGAGGCCATCCACGACGAGAAGGCCCGCCTCGACCTGGAAGCCGGCTGCCAGACTGTCAGGGACGAGAAGGCGTTGGGCTACGTGCGCGCCCGCTACGGGGTCGGCGACGGTTCCGACATCGGACGCATCGGCCGCCAGCAGGAGTTCATGGAGGCCCTGGCCGAGAAGGCGCAGTCCAAACTGACGAGCCCCGGCGCGCTGTACGACTTCCTTCAGTCCGCAACGAAGTCCCTGACCACGGACGAGGACCTGGCGGGCATCAAGCCGCTCTACGGCCTCGCCTCCGAACTCAAGGGCATTCCGAAGGACCGGCTCACCTTCCTGACCGTGCCCAACTACCCGCGTGAGGCCGACGTGGCCACCGACAAGGCGAACGTCGTGTGGCAGTACCCGCAGGCCGCCGAGCTGTTCACCTCGCTGGCCACCGACAAGGAGGTGGACAAGAAGGAGCTGACCGCGGACGCGAAGAACCCGCTCTACGCCTCTTCCGTGCGCGTCCAGGTCCTCAACGGCACGGGTGTCACCGGGCGGGCCGCCGCCGTCGCCGACAGGCTGCGCGAGGCCGGGCTCACCGTCGTGGGCACGGGCAACGCCCCCGAGAACTCCCGCACCACCAAGGTCACATACCCGCAGGACCTGCGCGAGCAGGCCGAGGTCCTGTCCTCCCGGCTGCCCGACGCCAAGGCGACGCAGGACGCGGGTGCCGCGGCCGGCGTGGTGACGCTCGTCGTCGGCACGGACCTCGACCTCGACGCCATACGGTGACGCCAGCCGGCTGGACACCACACGGGGTCGCGCGGGGCGCGCGGGTTCGCGGTGTCCAGCCCGGAGTCCGGGGAACGGGTCAGGCGACGCCGCCGACGGCGTCGAGGATCGTGGCGGTGACCGCTTCGGGGCTGGACGTCGGCAGCGCGTGGGAGGCGCCCGGCACGACGGTGACCTCCTTGGCGCCCGCGCGTTCGGCCATGAACCGGTGCGCGGCCAAGGGGATGTTGCGGTCCAGCTCCGGGAACACGAACCAGGATGGGACGGTCCGCCAAGCGGGCTCCCCGGAGGGCTCGTTGAGGGCGGTGTCGCGCAACGGGCGCTGGGCGGCGGCGTTGAGCGCCGCCTCCTCGGCGGGCAGGTCCGCGGCGAACTGCTGGGGGAATGCCTCCTGGCGGATGTAGAGGTCGTTGGTCCCGTCGGCCTGCGGCACGAACTGAAGGACATCGGGCAGGGTGCTGCCGGGGAACCGGCCGGTGAGCGCGCCGATGCTCTCGCCGGGTTCCGGGGCGAACGCGGCGACGAACACCAGCGCACGGACCCCCGGCACCCCGACGGCCGCGTTCGACGCGACCGCCCCGCCGTAGGAGTGGCCGACGAGCACGACCGGCTCCTCGATCGAGGTGAGCAGGCTCCGCAGGGCCTCGGCGTCGCCGGACAGGCTGCGCAGCGGGTTGGCGAACGCGATCACGCGGTGCCCGGCTGCCCGCAGCCGCTCGGTGACGGGGTTCCACGCGGAGGACTCGGCGAACGCGCCGTGCACGAGAACGACGGTCGGCTTACCAGACATCGATCACTTCTCCTGATCATCACTCGCGCGGCAACCGCGCCGGCTGCCGCGCCCAGGCCCTCATGACACCAACGGATCCCGCACCCGACTTGCCTCTCCGCGCACGGGCGTCGCACCGACCGCGCACACCGGCGGCGTACGGGCCACCGCCCGCCCGACGAACCGCCGGCCTGGCGAACCGCGTACCTGACGAACCGTCTATCGGCCGCGCCGGCCCTTGAGCCGCTCCACTTCACGGGCGGCCTCGCGTGCCTCCCGTTCGGCACGGGCGAGCGCGTCGGCGGCGCCATGGAGGTGTTTCTCTGCCTGCGCCTGGTCGCGGTCGGCTTCTGTGAGAGCTTCCCGCGCCTGGCGCAACCGCTGCTCCGTGGTCTCGACCTGCTGGTGAGCCTGCTCCCGACTGCGGCGCGCCTGCTCCAGGGACGCCTCCGCGTCCGCGTGCTCCGCGCGCTGGTCCCGCAGCAGCCGCTCGGCCACCTCGACCGCCCTGCGGGCCCGGGAGAGTTCCTCTTGCCGGGCCCGTCGGCGCTCGGCGAGTTCGTCCGTCCGCTGTGTCGGTGTCCCCGTCTGCCCTGCCGCCTTCTGCCGTGCCGTCTTCTGCCGGGTGCCCGATGCCGCAGCGGCGGCTCCCGGGGCGGCGGCGGAGGGGAAGGCGGCCGGTGGGGTGAGGGTGCTGTGCAGCCGGCCGGTGGCCCACTGATCGGCGGCGTCCGGGTCGGCGAGCACCGCGTTCAGGGTGGATTCGACGTCGTTGCGCACCGTGTCCGACAGTCGGTGCCCGGCGTCGAGGGCGAGCTGTGCGGCCTGCCGGGACATGGCGGCGACGACGCGCCGCCGCTGCGCGGACAGGTCCCTGACCGCATCGGGATCCAGGGCGCGGTGTGCTTCGCGCAGTGACCTCCCCAGCTCCAGGAACTGCCGGCTCTCCCGCGGCTGGGAGCGCAGGAGCAGGTTCGCGGCCCACGCCGCCAGCGTGGGGCGGCGGGCCGCGTGGATCCGGCGGGCGTCCTCGGCGCGGCCGGCTGTCCTCGCGGCGGCGGCCAGCTCCTCGCGGCGTGGCACGAAGTGGGCGGGAGCAGTGGCGTAGAGCTCGTCGAGCGCCGCCTCCACCTCGTGCTCCGCGCCGTCGCGACGGCGCGCACCACCCTTGCGCTCCATGAACCCAGGCTCCACCGGGCAGAACGTCCGCGCACGTCGGACGCCGGGCGTGGCCGGCTGAGGGCCTTGGCTCGAGCGGCACTCCATTCGGCACTCCATTTGCCTAAAGGGTTTAGGTAAATGCATTATCGATACGGCTCGAAGAGGGGGTGGTTATGGCACGCGTGGGACTGACCCCGCAACGCCTGGCCCAGGCGGGTGCGGAACTGGCCGACGAGGTCGGTTTCGACGAGGTGACCGTCTCGGCGCTCGCCAGACGGTTCGGCGTCAAGGTCGCGAGTCTCTACTCGCACGTGAAGAACTCGCACGACCTGAAGACCCGGATCGCGCTTCTCGCCCTGGAAGAACTCGCCGACCGGGGAGCCGCCGCCCTGGCCGGCCGGGCGGGCAAGGACGCCCTGGCAGCCTTGGCGAACGTCTACCGCGACTACGCCCACGAGCACCCCGGCCGCTACGCCGCGACCCAGCTGAGGCTCGCCCCGCAGACGGCGGCCGCGAGCGCGGGCGTCCGGCACGCGCAGATGACGCGGGCGATCCTGCGCGGCTACGACCTGACGGAGCCCGACCAGACGCACGCGGTCCGGCTCCTGGGGAGCGTCTTCCACGGCTACGTCAGCCTCGAACTCGGCGGAGGTTTCAGCCACAGCGCGCCGGACACGCAGGAAACCTGGACACGGGTCATCGACGCCCTGGACGCCCTGCTGCGCAACTGGCCCGCACCGGCCGCACCGGTCCCGCCGTCCGCACGGCCCAGCACACCGACCACCGATGAACAGGGTTGAGGCACCGCACACCATGGACACCAACTGGATCACCACTCCCGTCACCGCGGATCTGCTGCGCGGTGCCCTCGACGTGGAGCGCACCGAGCACGGCGTCCTGCCGCACCGGCTGCCCGCCTGGGCCCGCGCCCAGTGCGCCGACGGGCAACTGGCCATGGCGGAGGCCCAGCCGTCGGGCGTACGGCTGGTGTTCCGCAGCCGGGCCACCGCCGTCGAACTGGACACGCTGCCCACCAAGAGGGTCTACGTGGGCGCCCCGCCCCGCCCGGACGGCCTGTACGAGCTGCTCGTCGACGGCCGCCTGGCCGATCAGGGCAGCGTGACGGCCGGCAACACCATCACCATCGACATGACCGCCGGAACCGCCGAGACGCGCCCCGGTCCGTCCGGCACCGTTCGCTTCACGGGCCTGTCCGACGCCCCCAAGGACATCGAGATCTGGCTTCCGCACAACGAGACCACCGAAATCCTCGCCCTGCGCACCGACGCCCCCGTCGAGCCCGCGCGCGACCCCGGCCGAAGGGTGTGGCTGCACCACGGCAGCTCGATCAGCCACGGCTCCGACGCGGCCGGACCCACCAGCATCTGGCCCGCGCTCGCCGCCGCCCTCGGCGGCGTGGAACTGGTCAACCTGGGCATGGGCGGCAGTGCCCTCCTCGACCCGTTCACCGCCCGCACCATGCGCGACACCCCCGCCGACCTGATCAGCGTCAAGATCGGCATCAACCTGGTCAACGCCGACCTCATGCGCCTGCGCGCCTTCACACCGGCCGTCCACGGCTTCCTCGACACCATCCGCGAAGGGCACCCCACCACACCGCTGCTGGTCGTCTCGCCCATCCTGTGCCCCATCCACGAGGACACGCCGGGCCCCAGCGCCCCGGACTTCACCGACCTCAGCGCCGGACGACTGCGGTTCGTCGCCATGGGCGACCCCGCGGACCGGTCCGCCGGCAAACTGACCCTCGGCGTCATACGGGACGAGCTGGCCCGCATCGTGGAGCAGCGGGCGGCCGAGGACCCGAACCTGCACTACCTCGACGGCCGCGACCTCTACGGCGAGTCCGACGCGGCCGAACTCCCGCTGCCGGACCAGCTCCACCCGGACGCCGCCACCCACCGCCGCATCGGCGAACGCTTCGCCCGGCTGGCCTTCGACGCCCCCGGCGCCTTCACGGACCGCAGCGGCTGAGGCGGCGACGTACGGAACGGGGACGGCCCGGCACCGTCGCGGCGGGGTGCGGCTCAGCCACGGCCCTTGATGGCGCACTCCTTCTCGGTCAGCGCACGCGCGTCGCCGGCCACCCTCCGGCACACGACACGCGACCGCGAGTCCCCGTCGCCGGTGCGCCAGACCTCCTTCAGGACGATGCTGTGGCCCTTCCTGTCGCCGTAGAGCGGTGCGTCGGTGAAGTCGATCGTTCCCGTCGCCATGCCCTCAAGCATGACCGTCCTGAGGTTCACCCAGGTGGCCGCCCGGCTCTGCGGGACGCCCTTGTGGGAGGCCGCCCAGTACAGAGCACGGGTGGCGTCGTGGGACAGGGCCGTCTGGCCGCTGGCGAACGCGGGCGTGTCGTAGCGGACGCGCTGTCCGCCGAGACCCGGAAGGTACTTGCGGGCGTGCTCGTAGAACCTCGTCCCGGAGGCCGCCTCCTGCAGCTCGGCGAGGGCCGCGTGGTACAGCGTCACGTTCGGGGCCACCGCGTCCTCGCCCTGGGAGAAGTCGGCCTTGGAGACGTCGTCGCCCGTGATGACGGAGATCTTCTTCCGCGCGCAGCCGGCTTCCGCGCTGAGATGGTTCATCAGGGGATCGATGTCCTCGACACGGCCCGCGAAGTAGATCACGGACGGTACGCGGTTGCCGCGGCAGATCACCTCCGTGTGCACACGGAAGTCGGGCTTTCCGCCGTTGAGGGTGTAGCGGCGCTCGGGCAGCGGCGTGAAGCCGTACCTGTCGAGCATCTCACCGCCGTAGTGCGCCTGCTCGGTGGTGTAGCGGTCGTCGGTCCTCTTGGTGTCACGGGCCAGTACCAGGGCGTACTGCGGAGTGCCGGGCGTGCGCAACTGCTTCGCGATCAGGCCGAGCTGGGCGGACTGCCATTCGTCCGTGGCGGCCAGGCTGAACCAGTTGGCGAAGTCGCGCGGCAGGTAGGTCGCGGAGTTCGTCCCGGACACCACGGGCAGCCCGGCGTTCTGGAGCTTGCGCGTCGTCGTGGTACTGGACTTGAGGTCGCGTCCGGTACCGACGACACCCACCACCGTCGGGTCCTTCGCCGCGTAGGCGGCTATGGCGTCGGCCATGTCCGCCTGGTGGTGCAGATCGACGCCCCCGTTGGCGACCAGGACGCGCAGCTTCACCGTGGAGTTGTCGTTGATCACGGCCTGCGCCAGGTACACCCCCGCCAGTTCCTCGAGGCCCTTCACCGGCGAGGAGCCACCGTCGGGGTCGGCGCTGAGCGGGCCCGCGTAGACCACGGTGACGTAGCGGTCCCGGTGCTTGGCGAGGACCTCGTCGTTCTCCCTGGCGATGCGCCCTTCCAGTTCGCCGACGGACCAGGGCGTCCCGCGCCCGTCGGACAGCGCCCTGGCGGCGGGTTCCTTGGCGTCGTCCGGCAGCCAGTCGGCGAAGCGCACGTCACCCGTCGCGATCCCTATGCACTCGGTGCCGCCGTCCGGCGCGGGTCTGCGCTCCGTGTCACGGTTGGCGGTCAGCACGGACGACGAGCAGTACTCGTCGGAGAGTCCCTGGGTGCGCCAGGCGGCGGTGGCGACCGTCAGGGCCAGTACCAGGGCGAGCGTGTGCAGGGCCCAGACCACACGGGCGACCGAGGGGCGGGTGGAGGCCCTCACGCAGTGCCGTTGTCTGTCCGGGAGCGGTCTCAGTTCGCCCTCGGGCAACGGGATCTTCAGCACCCAGGGCAGGACCGCTCGCTCGCGGCTCGGCGACTGCTCCGCACGCAGGTTCCTCGCCCACTCGTCGTACCAGCCCCGCAGGCGGGCCTGGAACCCCTGGTCGGGCCCGTCGGCGCGCGCACCCTGGACGACGCTGCGCTCCAGCCGCCGTACGTCGGCGGCGCTGACCGCCGCGACGACGAGCAGCGGGTCCAGCTCGCTGCGCCGGCTGCGCACGTCGCTGACGGCCTTGATCAGTTCGATGCCGCCGTTGGCGGTGCCGGCCTCCGGCAGGAACAGCATGGGGGGCCGCAGGCGTTTGAAGCCGCGCAGATCCCAGCTCCGGCGGCGGTGGTTGTCCCGCAGATCCTCGAACAGGGCCAGCACATAGAGCTGGAGCTGGAACTCGTGGCCCGCCTTCAGGGCCTCCGCCACGTCGTACGCACGCGCCGCGATCGCCTTCCAGGAGCGGACCGGCCGCAACAGCGACACCTCGGTGGGACGATCCTGGGCCGCCGCCCTGAGGAAGGTCGTGGTCATGAACCAGCGGCTCTCCCGGCGCAGCCACAGGAAGATCGGTGCCCGCCCGGGCAGTACGTAGTTGAGCACCGCCAGCAGCAGGAGGAAGCCGACGCCGGACGCCACCGCCATGTACCAGTCGCTTCGGGCGAGGAGCGCGGCAAGGACCGTCACCAGGCTGGCCGGAAGGATGTGCGCCATGTCGAACATGGGCAGTCCCGAGTGCCAGCGCGCGGTCCCCTCGGGGCGCCACCGCTGCTTGGCCAGCTGGTTCAGCAGGGCCTGCGCGGGATCGTGCCCCGTCTCCGGTGCCGCGGACCCGGCGGGCCGGCCGGGCCAGTCGGCGCCCAGAGCGCGGACGGCGTCCTCGATGGCGTGCACGAGCCGAACGCGCGGGAACGCGTACCGCCGGTAGATCGAATGCCGCCCGCCCCACTGCCTCGGGTCGCCGAGGTCGCGTACGAGGTGTGTGGCCCGCAGGACCTCTGTCGGACCATCCTGTGTCGCCGGCGCTACGGCACAGCGCGTTCCGTGGGTGTTCTGCCCCTTGCGCAGCTCGCCGACGAGCTCGGTGACCTGAGCGTCGTCGGCTTCCTCCTCCGAGTGCAGGACCACCACAGGCATGGGCGGCTCACTGGTGCGGAAGTCCCTGATGAGGGTTTCCAGCTGCCGCTGAACCTCTATCCCGCCCTCGGTCGACATCCCGGGATGATCCGCCGAGCAGGTCGGCAGTCTGTCACGATCCCCGTTGCGCACGTCCCCGTCCCCCGTCCCGCGTCGCCCACCGACAAGTTCAACCGACTTCCTGTGGGACAGGAGTGCTTTCCCTCGTACCCGCGTGCACTAAACGGACTCGGGGGCGACGAAACGGCAACGGGACTCAGGGCGGCGGTGGGAGGCCGTGGGGGAGCAGGGCAGGCGGTGGGGGACCGTGCCGCGCAGGGCGGCGGCGCTGGCCGACTGGGGGCTCCCGGCCCGCACCAGGTCGGCGCGGCGTCAGGCGGTGCCGTTCCAGTCGTACGGTCCGCCGCCGCGCCACTCGATCAGTTCGGGGTCGTCGATGGCCCGGTCCTCGGTCGGCAGGTCGGCGCCGTGCAGCAGGTCGAGCACGTCGAACAGGCTGTACGCGGTGCCCACGTCCTCGCCATGGATCGTCACCTGCCGCCCACCGTCCGGGGAGGGCGGCAGCACGACCACGGGGGCACGGCTGTCCATGCCACCACCATGCACTGGAACGGGCCGTCACGCAGTTCCACAGCCCCAGGCGGATGGGGCGGCCGTGAGCCCCCCGGACAGGCGACGGCGGGACCCGCGCGCTCGCAGGTCACCGCAGCGGGTGCCACACTTACCACGTGGCCGTCTTGCCGCTCCCGGGCGGTACGTTTCCGGCACGCCGCGTCCGGTGCCCGCACCGGTGCTGTCTGCCCGGCGGTCCTGCCAGGGCACCTCCTCGCCGGCGCTGCGGCGTCCTGCCGGTACCCCGCCCTCTGAGGCCTCCGATCGGGCCTCGCATCCCGGGGAAGGACAGAGGAGGTCTCTCGGATGAAGACCCGTATTCGCGACGCTGCCGTCGCCGTCGTCGCGGTGTCGGCGGCCGTCGCTCTCGCGGACTGCGGACAGGGCGGGGGCAGTGGTGCCGACGGCGAAAGCGACGCGCGCATCGGTCTGCTGTTGCCGGAAGCCACGACGGCTCGCTGGGAGAAGCAGGACAAGCCCCTCATCGAGAAGGAGATCAAGAAGCTCTGCGACGGCTGCACGGTGGAGCATGCCAACGCCAAGGGCGATGTGGCCACGCAGCAGCAACAGGTCGACTCCATGATCACCAGGGGAGTCGACGCGATGGTGCTCGTGGCCGTGGACGCCAGATCGCTCGGCGCGGCGGTCCAGAAGGCGGAGCAGGCTGATATCCCGGTGATCGCCTACGACCGTCTCGTGGAGGGTCCGATCTCCGGCTACGTCACCTTCGACGGTGAGGAGGTCGGCAGGCTCCAGGGCCGGGCACTCCTCGAGGCCATGGGCGACGAGGCCGACGGCGACCAGATCGTCATGATGAACGGCGACCCCAGCGATCCCAACGCGATCGCCTTCGAGAAGGGCGCGCTGTCCGTGCTCGGCGACAAGGTCAAGATCGGCAAGTCGTACGACACGCCCGGCTGGCGGGCAGAGGTCGCCAACATGAACATGTCCTCGGCGATCTCCGCCCTGGGCGCGGACAGCATCGACGGCGTTTACGCGGCCAACGACGGCCTCGCCGCCGGCAGCATCTCCTCGCTCCGGGCGAACCAGGTCACCCCCCTGCCACCGGTCACCGGGCAGGACGCCGAACTGAGCGCCGTACGACGCATCGTCGCCGGTGACCAGTACATGACGGTCTACAAGCCCTTCGGGCCCGAGGCCTCCGCGGGCGCCGCCATGGCCGTGGCCGCGGCCCGCGGCGAGAATCTCGACGGCATCGCGAAGGAATCGGTACGCACCAGCGGCGGCAGGACGGTTCCCGCGGTCCTGCTCACCCCGGTGTCGGTGACCGCCGGCACGATCAAGGACACGCTGGTGAAGGACGGTGTGTACACGGTCCGGCAGATCTGCACCCCGCAGCTGAGGGCGGCCTGCGAGCGGGCCGGACTCACCTGACAGCCAGGTGGCCCATCGACGGGGCTGCATCGGGAGGCCGGGAGGCCGTGAAGTCAGGCGGCCCGGAGGCTGAGAGGCGCCGGAGCCGAGGAGGTCGGGAAGCCGGGAAGTCAGGAGGGCCGGGAGGCCGGGAGCCGAGGGAGGCCGGGAGCCGAGGGAGGTCGGGAGGCCGGGAGCCGAGGAAGCCGGGAAGCCCGGAGGTCGGGAGGCTGGGAGCCGAGGAAGCCGGGAAGCCCAGAGGTCGGGAGCCGAGGAAGCCCAGAAGCCGGGAGGCCGAACCCCAAGTCGGAAAGTCGAGTTGTCGAGAAATCGGGAAGGAGATGTCCCGTGCCGCCTCCACCTCTGCTGGCGCTGCGCGGCGTGTGCAAGCGCTTCGGCGTCGTCCAGGTACTCAAGGACATCGAGCTGGAGGTGCGCGCCGGCCAGGTCGTCGCGCTTCTCGGCGACAACGGGGCCGGAAAGTCCACCCTCGTGAAGGTGATCTCGGGCGTCGCGCCCGCGGACAAGGGCGTCATCGAGTGGGAGGGCCGGGCGGTGCACATCAGACGGCCCCACGACGCCCGGGACCTCGGCATCGCCACCGTCTACCAGGACCTCGCCCTGTGCGGGAACCTCGACGTCGTCGGCAACCTCTTCCTCGGCCGGGAGATCCGCAGGTTCGGGTTCCTGGACGAGGTGGAGATGGAACGCCGCACCAGGGAACTGCTGGAGCACCTGGCGACGGGTGTCCCCGATCTGCGGGCCCCGGTCGTCTCGCTGTCCAGCGGGCAGCGGCAGACGGTCGCCATCGCCCGCTCGCTCCTCGGCGACCCGCGGGTACTCCTTCTGGACGAACCGACCGCGTCTTTGGGAATCCGGCAGACCAACGAGGTTCTTGACCTCGTCGACCGGCTGCGCGACCGAGGCCTGGGTGTGCTGCTGATCAGCCACAACATGGGTGACGTCAAGGCCCTCGCGGACCGGGCCGCCGTCCTGCGGCTCGGCCGGAACAACGGGTTCTTCGACGTGAACACCGTGTCCCAGGAGCAGATCATTTCCTCCATCACCGGCGCCACGGAGAACGTGCCCCGCCGTACGGTCTCCCGGGAGGAGGAGTGGTGAAGGAGAGACGCCGAACGGAGGACGATTCCCCGGCCGGCCCCGACACCGCCGGCACACCCCCGCGCCGGCCGCACCTCGGGCGGCGCGTCGCCGACACCCTGGAGAGCCGGGCCGCCGCCTTCCGGCTCAGGCTGAGCGTCGGCGAACTGGGCTCGCTCCCGGTCGTCCTCGTTCTCGTCGCGGTATGGATCGTCTTCCAGTCCCTCAACGAGAACTTCCTCTCACCGCGGAACCTCTCCAACCTCAGCGTGGACATCGTCGGTACGGGCCTGATCGCGGTCGGCATCGTCTTCGTGCTGCTCACCGGCCAGCTCGACCTGTCGGTCGGCTCCGTCAGCGGTCTCGCGGCAGCCGTCTTCGCCGTGCTGAACGTGAACCAAGGCGTGCCTGAGTGGCTCGCGCTCATCGTCGGGGTGCTCACGGGCACCGTCGTGGGGGCCATCCAGGGCTTCTCCTTCGCCAGAACGCGTGTGCCCGCGTTCGTGGTCACGCTCGCGGGGCTGCTGACCTGGAACGGCCTGATGCTCTACATCCTCGGCACCAGCGGCACCATCAATCTCGACGAGAACGGCCTCGTGGCCGATCTGACCAGCTACTACTTCCGCCAGGACATCGCCGCCTACGGTGTGGCGGCGATCGGTGCGGGCCTGGTCTTCCTCACGTCCTACCGGGACAGGCAACGCCGCCAGGCGGTCGGCATGCCGCACCGCTCGCTCCTCGAGATCGGGATGCGCACAGGCGTACTCGCGGTGGTCGCGTTCGCCGCCGCGTTCGTGCTCAACCGGTTCCAGGGGCTGCCCCTGGCCTTCCTGATCTTCCTCGTCGTGGTGGCGGGCCTGGACGTCGTCCTGCGTCGCACGCACTACGGTCGGCAGGTCTACGCACTCGGCGGCGGCGTCGAAGCGGCCCGCCGCGCCAGCCTCAGGGTGATCCGCGTGCAGACGGCGGTACTCGCCGTCTCCGGCACGATGGCGGCGGTCGGAGGCCTGTTCCTCGCCTCGCGGATCACTTCCGTGAGCCAGGCCTCGGGTTCCGGCGTCCTGCTGCTGAACGCCATCGCGGCGGCGGTCATCGGCGGCACCAGCCTGTTCGGCGGACGTGGAACGACCTGGTCAGCGGTCCTCGGCATGCTGGTCATCGAGTCGGTCGCCTCGGGCATGGCGATCACGGACACCCCTGTCGCCGTCCAGTTCATGATCACCGGCGGTGTCCTGTTCGCCGCGGTGGTCATCGACTCCTTCGCCCGACGCTCCCAGGAAGCCCACGGCCGCGCCTGAAAGGACCTTCCGGGGTACCCGATGCCCAAGGTCTGCGAGCCCACAATCCGTGCCTGGGGGCGGAAGCCGAGCCCCCGGGCACGCCCGTGCGACGCGACCGCGCGGCACGCAGCGATGAGCCCGTCACGCGCAACGACGCCGTCCTCGCGGGTGGCTCTCCGCAACCGCCGGCGTCTTGCCGAGCGGGAAGCGGCATGCCGCCGTGTCCGGAACCGGCACCCCGACGGCGGGTTGGCCGGCGTCGGTGCGGTCCCGGACCTCGGCCGGGTGTGCGGCGAGGGTTCCAGTGCCGCAGCCAACGCCGAGGACGGCCTGGCCGGTGCCGTCGGCCGCACCGAGGCGCCGCCGCGTCGCGGGGAAGAACGGCTCACGGGCGGGCTCGTGTCGGCGGCCCCGGCAGATGTGGGCCGCCCGCGCCGTGTCCCCGGGCAGGGGGCGTGTGGGATTCGCAAGGGGCCACGGTTCGCCGGCGTCCCCGCTTCTGCTCGGGACGATCAAGGCGGGTGCCCTCCAGGTGGAGGCGGTCGGCACAGGTACTGTCGTCGCTGACGTCGAGGCCGCCCGAGTGCCGGGCCTCGCGGAGCACGGAACCGACAGCTGCCGTCGGCGGCACGGGCGGGAGGAATCTCCCCCGCTGCCGCGTATGAGGAGATATGACCATGCCTGTGGCTCGCCGCCCCACGCTCAGCGATGTGGCCCAGGAGGTCGGCGTCAGCGCCAAGACCGTGTCGAGGGTGCTCAACGACGACGGTCCGGTCTCCGCCGAGACCCGTGAGCGGGTGATGGAGGCCGTCCAGCGGCTCGGCTTCCGGCCCAACCTGATGGCGCGCCACATGCGGCTCGGCAAGAGCGACAGTGCCATCGGCCTGGTGGTGCCGGACATGAGCAACCCGTTCTTCGCCACCGTGGTGAGCGGCATCGAGTCGGTGACCCACGGCCGGGGTCTCACTCTGCTCATCGGTTCGTCCGCCCAGGACGCCGAGCGCGAACGCTCGCTGGTCGGCACGTTCCTGGCCCGCCGGGTCAGCGCCCTGCTCATGGCACCGACCCCGAGCGCCGACCACGGCTACCTCAAGGCCGAACGCTCCGCCGGCCTGCCCGTGGTCTTCCTCGACCGCCCCGGATCCGGACTGACCGCGGACAGCGTGC
Source organism: Streptomyces sp. NPDC030840 (assembly GCF_055572015.1). Lineage (NCBI taxonomy): Bacteria > Bacillati > Actinomycetota > Actinomycetes > Kitasatosporales > Streptomycetaceae > Streptomyces > Streptomyces sp. NPDC030840. The sequence continues at coordinate 101,405 of NZ_JBVIEE010000014.1, forward strand.
TCAGCTCCAACCGGCGGGGAGCACAGGAGGGCGTCGCGCACCTGATCCGGCACGGCCACCGCAGGATCGGCTTCATCGGCGACACGCCCACCGCCCTCTACACCCGCCGGATGCGACTGCGCGGCTACCGCGACGCTCTCGCGGAGGCCGGACTGCCGTACGACAGGGCGCTGGTGGCGGGCGGCCACGACGAACAGGCGGCGGCCGACGAGACCGAGCGCCTGCTGACCCTGGCGGACCCGCCCACCGCGCTGCTCGCGGCGAACAACTTCGCGTCCATGGGCGCCGTCGTCGGCCTCGCCCGGGCCGGCCGCAAGGACGTCGCGCTCGTCGGCTTCGATGACATTCCGCTCGCCGGGGTCCTCGAACCCGGTCTCACCGTGGTCGCCCAGGACCCGGCGGCCATGGGTGCCGCGGCGGCGACGATCGCGCTGTCCCGACTGGACGGCGACCGCTCCAGGGCCCGCTCGACGGAGATTCCCACCCGGCTCGTTCCCCGCGGCTCCGGAGAGCTGCGGCCCCGCTGAACGGCGTCCACGCGGCGTTCCGTACGGGCGGAGGCCGTATCGGACAACGTCCCGGCCTCATCTCCTGTCGCGGTGAGGTGCCGGGACAGGCCGCCCATCGAGACGGGCGGCCGGCTCCGTGCCGGGGCCACGAGCCACTCCCGCTCCGGGCCCGGCACGCGGTGGTGAAGCGGTCACGTCACACCTCGTGCGGCCCGGGCCGCAACGCCGCCACGAACTCGGCGCGGTGAGCGGCTGTGTGGTCGTGCTCCCGCTCGGACCAGGCGACGCGGGCGGCGATCTCCTCATCGCCGGCGCCGCGCGGCCCGGGCCTGTGCAGGTGTTCCCGCCACCAGCGGGCGTTGCGGGCCTGCCGGTCGAGCATCGCGTCGATCAGGCGCGGACGCGTCCCGGGAGCGAGGCCGTAGGCGTCGGCGAGCAGCCGTACCTGGGCGGCCTGGACGCTGACGGGGCCCCTGTCGGGTCGTGAGGAGACGCACCAGGTCCAGGCCATGTAGCCCAGGTCCTCGAGCGGATCGCCGGGCGCCGCGGTGTCGAAGTCGATGAACGCGACGGGCCTCTCTCCGCGGAACACGACGTTGTTGGGGCCCGGGTCGTGATGGCAGACGACGGGATGCTCACCGGTGAGGCCACTGGTGCGGGTGGCCCGGTGCAGCTCCCGCAGCAGGCCGCCGGCAGCGGTGATCTGCGGATCGGCCCAGCGACGGAACCTGGCGGGCACCCATCCCGGTATGTGACCGAGGACGTCGCGTCCCTCCTCGTCGGTGCCGAGGTGGCGTGGCGCGCCCGTGAACCCGCGGTGTGCGAGGTGAGTGAGAAGGGCCGCGACGAACGGCGAGGCCGCCGTGGACGGCCGGCGCACGGTGTCCGCGACCCTCACCACTCCTTCCGTGACGCGCCCTCCGGTCAGGGGCACCTCCTGATCACCGCTGGGGACCGTTCTCGACGAGCCGCTCGAAGAAGAACTCGTGCTTGAGGAACGACACGTCGTACTCGTGGCCGGGGGAGGGCGGCAGCAGCTGGGAGGCCTGGATGAGGCGCCAGCCGTCGAGCAGAGCGTCCAGGCCGGTCGTGTAGGGGGGCTCGTCGCTGTCGCCCGACGTCGGGGTGGTACGCCCGGTCCCGTCGTACTCGGACCAGCCGACCACCTTGCTGTCGAGGGCGGAGGTCGCCAGATACAGGACGAGCACGCGCTGACGTGTGGTCATGATCCGTCCACTCCTGCGGGGTCGGCGGCGACAGCCGTCGGCTCATTGGTCACGCGGGTCACCCAGTGGTCGAGGTCGAAGCGGTCGTCTCCGGTCAACTCACGCCACAGCAACGCCCGGTTGTACAGCTCCAGCCGGCCGGTTGCCTGTTCGTACCAGGGGAAGGTGCGGGTCAGTTCCTCACGCACCGCGGGCGTGTGCAGGTCGGAGGTGTCCCACAGGAGCCGCTGGCGCACGGTCGGGTTGAAGCGGATCTTGAACATGTAGCGCACGGTGTCGCTGTCGTTGCGCCTGCCGCCGTGCCACAGGCCGTGGTGCAGGAACACCACCGTGCCGGCCGGGCAGACCAGACGGCTCTGGCCGAGCAGGTTCTGGTAGCGCCCGGTGTCCGTCTCGTTGGTGCGGCGCAGATGACTGCCGGGCACGCTCAGCGTGCCGCCCATGTCCAGGGTCACGTCCTGCGGGTAGTACATGAGCTGTACGTCGAATGCCCGGGTGCGCACGTCGATGATCGCGTCCCCGTGCAGCGGCTGGGCGCTGCCCTCCTTCGCCCCGCGGACGTGGACGGCGTGGTGGTCGACGAGCGGGTCGGGGCCCACGAGGCTGCGCAGAGCGCCTGCCACCTGGGGAATCCGGAGGAGCCGGCGGGGGAAGGAGTCCCCGGGGTAGGCGTCGGGCACGGGAGTCCCGTACGGGACGTCGGGCACTCCGGCGGCCAGGAAGGTAAGCGCCTCCTCGTTCATCTCCGGGGGAACGACTCCGTCGAGGCGCAGGGAACCATGGGCTACGAAGCGGGCCATCTGCTGTGAACTCAGCAGTGGCGGGCTGCTGTTCGTCATGCCCCCGACGGTAGGCGCCGACGCCGGTGCGGCGCGTGGGCACGGTTCACCACTGCTGGTGGTTTCTCACCACGGTCCGTGGGGCCTTGCGCCGACCGGGACGAACGCCCCACGGACCGTGGCCGGCACATCAGGCGGTCAGACCGCCCGTACAGGCGGCGCCCGGCTCGGGCGTCTGCGCGCCCTGCACGTACTTGGACAGGAACTGCTCGACACGGGGGTCGGACGCCTTGGACACGGTGAGCTGTTTGCCCCAGGCTGACAGCATGATGGGGCCCGGCTGTTCCTTGTCCGGGCTCATCAACGTGTACGGGGTCCTGGAGACCTTGTCACCCAGCGACTTGACGTCGGCCTCGGCGGCCTCGTCGTTGTACGTGATCCACACCGCGCCGTGTTCGAGGGAGTGGACGGCGTTCTCCTTGCCGATGGCCTTGGTGTAGACGGTGCCGTCGCAGGTCATCCACGCCTGGTTGTGGTCACCGCCGACGGGCGGGTTCATCGGGTAGTCGACGGTGCCCTGGACGTGGTTCTGGGTCAGCTTCTTCTTGTCCCAGGTCTTCTCCCCGCGTACGGGCTTCTTCGCCTCGGCGGCCTGCTGCTCGTCCTTCTTGTTGGCGCTGTTGAGGGCGTACCCAGCCCAGCCGACGAGCCCGGCGACGATGACCGCGCTGAGGGCGACGGTGATGACACGGTTGCGGCGCTCGCGGGCCTTCTCGGCGCGGCGCATCTCCTCGATCCTGGCCCGCCGCGCGGCCGATGCGGCCTTCTTGCTGGTTTTGCTCATGGCTGTGTGTTCCTCGTCTCCGCCGGGCGGTGTGGCGCCGCGGGCGGTGGATGCAGAGAAGTTGGTGGAGGGACCGGCACGGCCGCCCGTACGCGCGAGCGCTCGGTGCCGTGGGGCCGCCTAGGTTCGTTGCACCTGGAGGACGTGGAGGTCAGGGGCGCGGCCGCTTGGCGCGGGGCCGGCGCACGGCGAGGAGATGCCCGGCGTGGGCGTGTCCGGCATGCGTGGCAGGACCGCCGGCATCGGCTGGACGGGAGCGGCGAGCACAGCCCGCGCCCTGTCGACGGCCGGACCGCAACAGACGTCGCCCTCGGGGCAGTCGGCCGAATGCGCGCCCGCCGGCCCGTGGTGAGGCGTCGGGACGTGCCCTGGAGCCGCGTCGACGGACATCGGCCCCCTCGGCCCTCCCGCCGACACCGAGGCGCCGACTGGTTCGCCGGTGACGTGGGACACGGACCCCAGACACATGACCAGCGCGGCGAGGAGTACGAGGAGGGAAGGGCACAGCGCCGCGATCCGCGTGGGTCTCCACGCCGCGCGGGTCGTGTCCTCGGCCTGACTCCTCATCACCGCTGATCCTATGCGGTGGTCACCGGTGAGCCCGCGGCTGCGCCGGTGACGGGATCGGGCAGCACGCCGCGCGTCGTGAACCGGACGGGGATACTGGCTTCGACATGTTCCCTCGACCGAGCCGTGACCGCACCGTGCGGGGCAGCGCCCTGCGGGCGACCGTCTTCGCGGTGCTCGGCAGCGCTCTGGCGGCCGGCCTGCACCACGCTACGGGCGACTCGCCGGTCTCGCTCCCGGCGGTCGGTCTCGCGGCGTGTGTGCTGTTCCTGGGCGCGTTCGCCGTGTTCGCGTTCTGCTCGCCGCGTACGACGGTCGGGGTGCTCGCGGCCGCGCAGGCACTTCTGCCGCTCTGGCTCGACACCACCGAGCCGCGGACCGTCTGGGAGGACCACTTCCGGCTGCCGCCCGCGTGGCACCACAGCGGTCCCCTCATGGGCGGCCTCAACCTGGTGGCGGCCTTGGCCCTGGCCTGGCTGCTGCGCAGTGCCTGTGAGCTGCCCGCCAGGCTGGTGAACGCGTGTCTGGAACCAGCCAGGCAATGGCTGATCCGGCGGGCCGGGGCCCTCAACCCGTTCCTTCCCGTCCACGCGCGACGGACGCCCCCACGCCGGCCAGGACCAGAACACCGATCGCTGAGAGGACGCGAACGCGTGAGCCGCCCGCCTCCCCGCCGGTCGCCCCGGTCCTGTCCGGCGCGGCCTCCCCGGCGGCGCGGGGAGCCGCCGCACCGCCCGACTCCTGCCCGCGCGGCGACGGGCTGGGAGTACCGGCAGCCTTGACCGTGAAGGAGTAGGACCCGGAGACGGGATGGCCGTCGGCGGAGACGACTCGGTACCCCACCGTGTAACGCCCGGCGGAGGAGGCGGGATCCAGCGCGAGAGTGACCGTCTTCCCCGAGACCTCCGGCTCTCCCGTGGCGGCAGGCTTCCCCTCGGGGCCGGTGACGGCGACCTTGGCGTACTTCTCGGTCATCGTGTCGCTGAAGGTCAGCGTGACGCGCGGTGGCAGCCCGGCGAGCGTGGCGTTCGCATGCGGGCTGCCGGTGTCGAGCTCGGTGTGGGCGGCGGCCTCGGGCGCGGAGACGGCCAGGGCCGCCAGGGCTGAGGGCAGAACGAGAACGCGTGCCGTCGTACGGAGGACACGCCGGCCGGTGGTCTGCATGATGCGGGAAACTCTCCGGGACACCCACCGGAACCGAGCCGACGGGACGAGGAGGACCGGCCCGCCGGGCGGCCCTCGCGTCACCTCGTCAGAGCAGGTGAAGAGCGCCGACCGGCGTCGGCCGGAGAAGGACGGACGGACCGTGCCCGCGGCGCGGCGGCGCCCTGCCCGCGTGCAGCCGCACCAGCGGCGCCGGCGCCGGCGGCGAGGAACTCTCCAGGGCCACGACCCGCGGACTGCTCCCGTGCCGGCCACCGAGGAACGGCCAGAGGAACAGCAACAGATGCCGCACGACCACCAGGAGCGACGTGCTCTGCCACAACAGCCGCTCCGTGACGCCCAGGAGGCGGGTGGCGAGCAGCAGGGTGACCAGATGGCCGGCGAGCAGCACACCGGAGTGCGGCCCGACGGCCGCGTCGTGCTCGATCAGCCGGAGCGGACCGCCCACCGAGTCGTCCCGCCCCGTCACCGCCGCGCAGGCGCCCGGCAGCGCGTACGCGACCTGGTAGGCGAGCTGCGCGATGACGAGCACACCCAGCACCTGCGTGTCCGTCAGCCGGTGCCGCGTCAGCACCACCGCACCCCGGCACGGCGACGGCCGTCATGGCGGCCACGACGACCCACTGGGGCGCGTGCCCCCGCGACAACGCATGTCCGGCCACCGGCAGCAGCACGCACAGCACCGCGAGCACACCTGCCCTGAGCCCGCGCAGCACCCCGGACACCGGCGAGCCGGTTCAGTACCGCGCCGGGGACGCCGACGGTGCGATCGGGGTTCAGCTCGTGCTCGCCGACCGGAACGGCGGCTCGGGCGAGGTCGGCCGGCTCGCACGCCTCGTAGGCCGCCACCAGCCGCGCTCGCGCCGCGTCCGTGAACGGTGCGGCGGCTGCTCTCGGGTCACCTTCGGTAATGTCAGCCGGCGCGCAGGAAGTAGAGGACGGTCATGGTCACGGCGGTGGCGAGGATGACGCCCCGCAGCAACCGCGCGGAAAGCCGTCGTGCGAGATGTGCTCCGGCGAAGCCGCCGACCACCGCACCGGCCAGCATGCCGACGAGCAGAAGCGGAGCGCTCAGGGCCTTTGAAGCCACGAGGAACAGCGAGGTCGCGCCCAGATAGACGGCGGCGACCTGGGTGACCCGCATCGGATTTCCGGTCGCGGCGTCGAGCCCCAGGCCGACGCCCCACAGCGCCAGCATCAGGATGCCTACGGCACCGCCGAAGTATCCGCCGTACAGGGCGAGGAAGAACTGGCCGACGAGGACGGTCCGGGAACTCATACCGACCGGGCGCCCCAACGTGGTGCTCACCGCACGGGAGAGATGCCGCCCGAAGGCGAGAACCACAGTGGCGAACGCGAGGAGCCACGGCACCGCGGCGTCGAACGCCGACGCGGGAAGCGCCAGCAGCAGTCCGGCACCCAGCCCGCCCCCGATCACACTGACCGTGGTCAGCGCCGTCGTGGACGTCGACCCGACCTGCGTGACCTCGTGCCGGTAGACCCACGCACTGGCCACCGACCCGGGGACGAGGGCGATGCTCGACGCCGCGTTCGCCGTCACCGGGGGCAGGCCGACAGCGACCAGGGCGGGCAACGCCACGAACGTGCCGCCTCCCCCGACGGCGTTCAGCGCTCCGGCGGCGGCACCGGCCAGCAGGACGAACAGGATTTCGGACACCGGACGAGCTTCACCCGGTGACCGGACGGACCACAATGCGTAATCGGCGAACCCAGCCTAAGGCTGAGCCATAGGCTGAGCGGCGTGCGCTATGACCTCGACGATCTCCGGCTCTTCCTTGACATCGTCTCGGAGGGATCGATCACGGCGGGCGCTCGTCGGATGCACCTCAGCCTGCCTTCGGCCAGCGCCAGGGTGCGCTCGCTGGAACAACAGGCGGGTGTGGCCCTGCTGATCCGCGAACGGCGGGGCGTGCGGCCCACCCCGGCGGGGACGACTCTGGCACGGCACGCACGCGAAGTCCTCGCACAGACGGCGCGTCTCGAGAGCGCCGTCGCGAGCTACACCCGGTCTCCGTCCGCTCCACTGACCTTGCTGAGCGGTGGCTCCGCGATGCACCGACTCGTGCCGCAGGCCCTGGTCGCGTTCCTGCGGGCGCACCCGGACGTCGACGTGACGGTGTCCGAGAGCCGCACCCCCGAGACCGTGCGGAAGCTCACCGACGGCGAGGCGGACCTGGGCGTCGTCGTCGACGACGAGGCCCGCGACTGCGGCCTGCTCATGGAGCCTCTGGGCGACGACTCCCTCGTGGTGATCGGCCAGGCCGACGGGATCCTCGCCGGCCGTGGCGCGCTGGCCTACGGCGAGGTCGCCGAGCACCCACTCGTCGGGCTCGACCCGGGCTCCTCGCTGCGACGCTGGATCGAGAGGCACCTCGGACCGCACGCCCCGGCCGTGCGGTACCGCACCACCGTCGCCGACCTCGGCCTCCTCGTCGCCCTTGCGGCCGCCGGCGTAGGGCTCGCCGTCGTGCCGCGGCGCGCCGTCGACCCCGGCCGGGCCCTCGACGTGTGCGAACTCCAGGACCCCTGGGCCCGCCGCCACCATCTGCTCGCCTGGGGCGCCAAGGACCAAGCCCCGTCGACGGCCACCGCGGCGCTCGCCGAACACCTACGGCGAGCCGCGTTGGCCGAGCCGGCGTCCTTCGGTGGACCCGAGGAGTCCGGCGTGCGTACGACCGCACTCACTCGGGGAGCGCTGATTCGTCACAGCGCGAAAAATAGGGGTAAACCGGGATATGGGGGCTAGGAGGAGGGTGAGCCCTGATGACGCGTTCGGTCGGTATCGACCTCGGCACGACGAACTCGGTGGTCTCGGTCCTCGAAGGCGGCGAGCCCACCGTCATCACCAACACGGAGGGGGCCAGGACGACACCGTCCGTCGTGGCCTTCGCCAAGAACGGCGAGGTGCTCGTCGGGGAGGTCGCCAAGAGGCAGGCCGTGACGAACGTGGAACGCACCGCGCGCTCCGTGAAACGGCACATGGGGGTCAAGGACTGGCGGTTCCCCGACAGCGGGAGCATCGACGGCAAGCGGTACACCGCGCAGGAGATCTCCGCCCGTGTGCTGCAGAAGCTGAAGCGGGACGCGGAGGCCTACCTCGGCGAGGACGTCACGGACGCGGTGATCACGGTACCGGCGTACTTCGACGACACCGAGCGCCAGGCCACCAAGGAGGCCGGTGAGATCGCGGGCATGAACGTCCTGCGGATCATCAACGAGCCCACGGCCGCGGCCCTCGCGTACGGCCTGGACAAGGAGAACGATCAGACGGTCCTGGTCTTCGACCTCGGCGGCGGCACCTTCGACGTGTCGCTGCTGGAGATGGGCGAGGGCGTCATCGAGGTGAAGGCCACCAACGGCGACACGCATCTCGGCGGCGACGACTGGGACCAGCGGATCGTCGACCACCTGGTCAAGCAGTTCAAGAACGCGTACGGCGTCGACCTGTCCAAGGACAAGATGGCCGTGCAGCGGCTGCGCGAAGCCGCCGAGAGGGCCAAGATCGAGCTGTCCAGCTCGTCCGAGACGAACATCAACCTGCCCTACGTCACAGCCTCCGAGCAGGGCCCGCTGCACCTGGAGGAGAAGCTCACCCGCGCCCAGTTCCAGCAGCTGACCGCCGATCTGCTGGAGCGCTGCACGGGCCCCTTCCACCAGGCCGTCAAGGACGCGGGGATCAAACTGTCCGACATCAACCACGTGATCCTGGTCGGCGGCTCCACGCGCATGCCGGCCGTCACCGACCTGGTGAAGGAGCTGACGGGCAAGGAACCCCACAAGGGAGTCAACCCGGACGAGGTCGTGGCCGTGGGCGCCTCGCTCCAGGCCGGTGTGCTCAAGGGTGAGGTCAAGGACGTCCTGCTCCTCGACGTGACCCCGCTGTCCCTCGGTATCGAGACCAAGGGCGGCATCATGACCAAGCTCATCGAGCGGAACACGACGATCCCGACCAAGCGCTCGGAGATCTTCACCACCGCCGAGGACAACCAGCCGTCGGTGCAGATCCAGGTCTACCAGGGCGAGCGCGAGATCGCGGCGTACAACAAGAGGCTCGGGATGTTCGAGCTGACCGGTCTGCCGCCGGCCCCGCGCGGGGTGCCGCAGATCGAGGTCTCCTTCGACATCGACGCCAACGGCATCATGCATGTCACCGCCAAGGACCTCGGCACCGGCAGGGAACAGAAGATGGCCGTCACCGGCGGCTCGGCCCTCCCCAAGGACGACATCGACCGCATGGTCCGCGAGGCCGAACAGCACGCCGAGGATGACCACCGCCGCCGTGAGGCCGCCGAGACCCGCAACCGGGCCGAGCAACTCGTCTACCAGACCGAGAAGCTCATCGAGGACAACCCGGAGCGGATCCCGTCCGACGCCAGGAGCGAGACCGAGGCCGCGCTGGGCGAACTGAAGGAGAAGCTGAAGAGCAGCCAGGACGGAACGGAGGACAGCGCGGGCATCCAGCAGGCCACGGAGAAGCTCGCCGCCGCCGCGCAGAAGATCGGCACGGCACTGTACGACCAGTCCCGGGCCGAGAGCGCGACAGGTGCCGGTGCCACCGGTGCCACCGGAGCCACCGGCACGACGGGCGCTTCGGACGCCCCCGACGCGGAGGACGAGGTGGTGGACGCGGAGATCGTCGACGACGACACGAACGACAAGCCCGAGGCGGGCTGATTATGGATTCCGTCCGGCCGCGGAGCACTCAGGCGCAGCGCCTCCGGGAGGAGCTGCGGGAGCGGACAGCCGACCTGCAGCGGGTGAAGGCCGAGTACGACAACTACCGCAAGCGGGTCCGGCGCGACCGCATGGCCGTGCGCGAGATCGCGGTGGTCAACGTCCTGGGCGCCCTCCTGCCCGTGCTCGACGCCGTGGACCGCGCGTGCGAGCACGAGCCGATGACACCGGGGCTCAAGGAGATCGCCGCCACGCTGGAGAGCCGGACCGGCTCGCTCGGCCTGCAGGCGTTCGGCGAGGAGGGCGACCCCTTCGACCCCACGTGCCACGACGCCCTGGTCCACCACCTCGCGCCGGACGCCGACCGCCTGACCTGCACGGCGATCCTCCGCCCCGGCTACCGGCTCGGCACCCGGCTCCTTCGCCCGGCCCACGTGGAGGTCACCGGGCCGTCTCCGCCGGACGGAGAACCCGGCCCCGGGCACGCCCTGCCTGGGACCGGCCACGAGGACACACCGTCACTCGAACCGTGACACGTCCCCCGCGCCGCGGCGCACGATCTCGGCCTCTCCTCCGGAGAAGTCGATCACCGTCGTCGGTTCCGTCCCGCAGTCGCCGGAGTCGACCACCGCGTCGACCACGTGGTCGAGGCGCTCCTTGATCTCCCAGCCCTGGGTCATCGGCTCCTCCTCGTCGGGCAGGAGCAGCGTGCTGGAGACGAGCGGCTCGCCGAGTTCCGCGAGCAGCGCGTGGGTCACGACATGGTCCGGGATCCGCACACCGACGGTCCGCTTCTTCGGGTGCATCAGCTTGCGCGGCACCTCCTTCGTCGCGGGGAGGATGAAGGTGTAACTCCCGGGCGTTGACGCCTTGATGGCGCGGAACACGTCGTTGTCGACGTGCACGAACTGCCCCAGCTGCGCGAAGTTCTCACAGACGAGGGTGAAGTGGTGGCGGTCGTCGAGGTTCCGGATCGAGCGGATCCGCTCGATGCCGTCACGACTGCCCAGCTGGCACCCCAGCGCGAAACAGGAGTCCGTCGGATACGCGATGAGGGCACCCTCGCGGATACTGTGAGCCACCTGACTGATGGCCCGCGGCTGCGGATTGTCGGGGTGCACGTCGTAGTACTTGGCCATCTGCCGAGCTTATGCCCAGTCGGGGCCGCATCACGAAGGGGTCGCACCCCGTGAGGGGCGCGGGAACTGCGCGACCAGCCACGGACGACCCCGCAGTATCAGGACGGCCCGCACTCCCCGTTGCAGGTGCGTGGGGAACTGCGCGACCAGCCACGGACGACCCGCAGCTTCAGAACAGCCCGCAGCTCCCCCCGGCCCCGGCGGAGCCCTACGCCCCGCTCTCCCTGAGCATGTCCTCCCGCTCCACGAGCTTCACACGCTCGCGCCCCTGGGGCTCGCCCAGAGCCTTCTCAGCGGCGTCGAGCCGGTACCAGCCCTCCCACGTGGTGAAGCGGACGTTCCGCTCGGCGAGGAACGCGTCCACGGCCTCCGGAGCGGGCGAGGCCGGCTCGTGCAGACGGCCGTGTCCGAAGTCGTCCAGCAGATTGGCGACCGTCTCGTTGGCGTCGCCCTTGGTGTGGCCGATGAGGCCCACGGGACCGCGCCGGATCCAGCCCGTGACGTACGTCGACTGCAGGTGCGCGCCGGTCTCCTCGATCACGCGGCCGCCCTCGTCCGGGACGGTGCCCGAGTCCACGTCCCACGGCAGCTTGGGCAGCTTGTCGGACAGGTAGCCCACGGCACGGTAGACGGCCGTGACATCCCAGTCCTTGAACGTGCCGGTGCCCTTGACGTTGCCGGTTCCGTCGAGCTCGGTGCGCTCCGTGCGCAGGCCGACGACCTTGCCGTCCTCGCCGAGGATCTCGGACGGCGACTCGAAGAAGTGCAGGAACAGCTTGTGCGGCCGGTCGCCGACATCGCGGATGGCCCAGTTCTCCAGGGTCTTGGCGACCATGTCGGCCTGCTTGTTGCCGCGCCGGGTGGCGATGGAGCCGTCGTCGTAGTCGATGTCCTCGGGATCGACGATGACCTCGATGGTGGGGGAGTGGTCCAGCTCGCGCAGCTCCATCGGGCTGAACTTCGCCTGCGCCGGGCCACGGCGGCCGAACACGTGGATCTCCATGGCCTTGTTGGCCTTGAGACCGTCGTAGACGTTCGGCGGGATCTCCGTCGGCAGCAGCTCGTCGGCCGTCTTGGCGAGGATGCGTGCCACGTCGAGCGCGACGTTGCCCACGCCGAGGACGGCGACCTTCTCGGCCTCGAGCGGCCAGGTGCGCGGCACGTCGGGGTGGCCGTCGTACCAGGACACGAAGTCCGCTGCCCCGTAGGAGCCGTCGAGGTGGATGCCGGGTATGTCGAGCGCCCGGTCGGCCGTCGCGCCGGTGGAGAAGATCACCGCGTCGTAGAAGGCGCGCAGGTCGTCCAGGTTGATGTCGCGCGGGTAGTCGACGTTGCCGAAGAGACGGATCTGCGGCTTGTCGAGCACCTGGTGCAGGGCCGTGATGATGCCCTTGATGCGCGGGTGGTCGGGGGCGACGCCGTAGCGGATCAGTCCGAACGGCGCCGGCATCCGCTCGAAGAGGTCGATGGACACGCCGGGGTCGGCGGCCGCGTCGGACTTCAGCAGCGCGTCGGCGGCGTAGATGCCGGCAGGGCCGGCTCCGACAATGGCTACCCGCAGGGGGCGGGGCATGATCAGGTTCCCTTCGAGCGGTGATGATGATCTCGAAGGCAACCTTAAGCTAAGGCAAGCCTTACTTGGTACGCGGGTCCGGTTGATGACCCCATAAAGCGATGTTATGAGGTGCCGGGACCGCGATCACGGGTACCGCGCTCAGAACTCCCGGACGTCCGCCCGGAGTTGGCCGACTCGCCGCCCTCGCCGCCCTCGCCGCCCGGGGAGTCCGAGGCGCCCGAGGCGCCCGACGGGTCCGCGTCGCGAGCGGGGGCGTCGCTGCCCGTGGGGCGCAGCAGCCTGGCCCCGCCTCCCACACGCTCCAGAGGCTTGGTCAGCGCACGCAGGGAGAAGCCCCCGCGCTTGCGGGGCTCCTCGCGCGCCGCGGGGACCGCCGGGGCGGCCGAGCCCTCACGGAAGGCGGCCAGTGCCTCGTGAGCGCGCTCGGCGGCTTCGCGGTACAGATCGCGTGACTTGGTCATGGCCTTCAGGGCTTCGGAGTACTGGGCCACCAGGGCCCGCGCCTCGTCGACCGTGTACAGGTGCCATTCGTCCCGCAGCTCGGCGATGGCCTCCTCGGCCCACGGGGCCAGTGGCCTGGGCAGCCCGGCGTAGCGCACCAGCCTGTCGACGAGGTCCGTGGGCTTCGAACCGTCGAGGAAGACACTGCGCACGGTGAAGTCGTGGTCCTCGTAGCCGGGGCGGGGCGGCGACCCGGGCAGCACGACGGCGCCCCCGCGCGGGACCCGCACTCCCAGGTCGTACAACGCCCAGTTGACGATGCGGTACTGGTCCGGAGCGGCCCGGTGCTCCACGATGCGGTGACGCAGGCTGGCGGGCATCAGCGGTGCCAGGGGACGCTGTCCGCGCTGATCGGGCGTCATGGCCTCGTGTACGACGACGTGGATGCTCCAGGTGTTCCGGCCGCAGTCCTTGAGCAGGCGCTTGAGATCCTTCTCGTCCGCGGGCAGCGGGTTGGAGTCACGGAAGCGGAGCCCGGGGAGCATGTCGTGGTCCCAGGAGGCGTCCTCGGGCCAGAACATGCCGGCGGGCGACGGCCAGTGGAGGTCCCAGGGCCGGTCCGCCTCCGCGACCAGCACCCACTCACGGGCGTCGCCCGTGTCGGCCGGCGGGCCGATGGTCAGCCGTGCCCGCACCACGACGTCGCCGGCGACCCGCCAACGCGCCTCGAAGGCGCGCCGTTCCACCTCGTCGCGCGGGGCGTCGTACTCCAGATGGTCGTCGATCTCCCCGTCGTCCATGAGTCCCGTCAGTCGTTGCCGGACGGATTCCTCGGCGCCGGAGCCGATGTGGCGTCCTCTGGACAGCCATACGGTGTCGGGAGCCGTGGCAGGGGCGGTGGGGGACTTGGCCATGGATCACTCTGCGCAGGTGGGGGTCGGCGGACACCCCCAGTATGGTCCGCGCACGTCAGACACCGGTAATTCACACACCGGAGAAGAAGTCCCCCTGGAACCCTCCGGCCAGGGACTGTTCGGCCCAGATGACCTTGCCGTCGAGGGTGTACCGGGTGCCCCAGCGCTCGGCGAGCTGGGCGATGAGGAACAGGCCGCGGCCGCCCTCGTCCGTGTCGGCGGCGTAGCGCAGGTGGGGCGAGGTGCTGCTGGTGTCGGAGACCTCGCAGATCAGGGTGCGGTCGTACAGCACGCGGACCCGGATGGGACCACTGCCGTACCGGATCGCGTTGGTGACCAGCTCGCTGAGGATCAGCTCCGTCGTGAACTCGAGGTGTTCGAGCCCCCATCGCGACAGCTGCCGGGACACCGAGGCACGCACCTGGCCGACGGCCGCCGGGTCGGACGGCACCTCCCAGTCGGCGACGCGGCCCGCGTCGAGGGCGCGGGTGTCGGCGACGATGAGGGCGATGTCGTCGCTGGCCCGGCCCGGCTGCAGGGCGTCGAGAACCGCCTGGCAGGCGCCGTCCGGTGAGGCGCCGGTACCTGCCTGGGCCAGGGCCGTCCGCAGAAGCTCCAGGCCGACGCCGATGTCCCGTTCCCGGTCCTCGACGAGCCCGTCCGTGTACAGCACCAGGCGACTGCCCTCGGGCAGTTCCAGGCCGGCGGTCTCGAACGGGAGTCCCCCCACCCCGAGCGGCGGGCCGGCCGGCACCTCCGGGAACTCGACGGTCCCGTCCGGGAGGACCACCGCCGGAGGCGGGTGACCGGCCCGGGCGAGGGTGCAGTGCCGCGAGACCGGGTCGTAGATCGCGTACAGGCAGGTGGCGCCGGTGACAGCCGCACCGCTGCCCTCCTCGGCCTCGTCCTGGTCGATGCGGCCCACCAGCTCGTCGAGGTGCCCCAGGAGCTCGTCGGGCGGCAGGTCCAGGGCGGAGAAGTTGTGGACGGCCGTCCGCAGCCGGCCCATCGTGGCCGCGGCGTGCAGTCCGTGGCCGACGACATCGCCCACGACGACCGCGACCCGGGCGCCGGACAGCGGCAGCACGTCGAACCAGTCACCGCCCACCCCCGCCTGCGCCGGCAGATAGCGGTAGGCGATGTCCAGGGCGCTCTGGTCCGGCAAACTGCGCGGGAGCAGGCTGCGCTGCAGGGTCACGGCCATGGCGTGCTCACGCGTGTAGCGGCGCGCGTTGTCGATGGAGACCGCGGCACGGGCGACGAGTTCCTCGGCGAGGGCCACCTCCTCCGGGTCGAAGGGCTCCGGCTTCTCGGAGCGCCAGAAGTTGACCAGGCCCATCACCAGGGGGCCGGCCCGCAGCGGGACGGTGATCAGCGAGTGGATGCCGTACTCCACGACCCGCGCGGCCCGCTCCGGGTCCTGCGCCATCCACCAGGGTGCCCGGCGCAGGTCGGGCTCCAGGTGGGCCTGGCCGCTGCTGAGGCTGCGCGCCTGCGGCGAGGACGGGACGAAGGCGATCTCCTCGCCCAGCGGATACAGGGGAGCGTCCTTGCGTATCCCGCCGAACGCCGTACGGCGCATCGTGGCGCCCGTGTCCGGCTCCCCACCGCTCAGCACGGCGTGGGACAGGTCCACGGTGACGAAGTCCGCGAACCGTGGAACGGCCACCTCGGCCAGCTCCTCGGCGGTGCGGGTCACGTCCAGGGTCGTGCCGATGCCCACTCCGGCGTCGTAGAGCAGCTTGAGGCGCTCCCGCGCCACCTCGGCACGGCCGGACAGCGCGCGCAGCTCGGTGGAGTCGCGGAGCGTGGCGACGCTGCCCGACGGGGCACCCTCGAGGTCCGTGGGCCGCTGGTTGATCGCCAGCAGCCGGTCGTCCACCAGGTGCACCTCGTCCGTGGCGACGCGCCCCGAGGCCAGCAGCTCGGCGGTGTCCGCGTCGAGGCCGAGGGCACGGATGTGCCGGCCCTCCGCGTCGGCGGGCAGGTCCAGCAGGCGTTGTGCCTCGTCGTTGGCGAGCAGCAGACGGCCCCCGCCGTCGATGATGATCACACCCTCGCGGACGGCGTGCAGCACCGCGTCGTGGTGCTCGTACATCCGGGTCATCTCGTACGGGCCGAGACCATGGGTCTGACGCATCAGCCGTCTGCTGACGAGCGCCGCGCCCGCCGTGGCGAGGACGAGAGCGGCGGCCGCCGCGCCCACGAGGAGCGGCAGCTGGCGGTTCGCGACACCGCCCACGTTCTCGGTCGTGATGCCGGCCGAGACGAGCCCCACGACCGCGCCACCGGGGTCCTTGACCGGCACCACGGCCTGCACGAGCTGCCCGATGGTGCCGTCGATCTCCTCCGTGACGGCTCGGCCCCGCAGCGCGGGCTCGATGTTCCCTACGAACTTCTTGCCGATGCGGTCCGTCTTGGGGTGGGTGTAGCGGATGCCGTCGGTGTTCATCACCACGATGAAGTCCACCTTCGACTGCTCGCGGGCGGCCTCGGCCCGCGGCTGCAGCACGGCGGTGGGGTCGGAACGCGTCAGCGCCTCCCGGGTGCCCGGCGCGTTCGCGAACGTCTCGGCGACGGCGAGCGAACGGTTGCGGGCCTCCTGCGTGCTGTCGTGCCGCACCTGCAGTACCAGAGCCCCCACCGCCGACACGACCAGCAGCAGCACGATCACGATCTGGAACAGGAACACCTGGGCGGCGACACTGCGTCCGCCCAGCGCCGACCGCAGCCCGGCGAACGGCTTCCACCCGTGCGGGCCGTCCCGCCGCCCCTTTGCGATCTCCCGCCCGCCCCCGCGACGGGCCGACCGACCCCGTGCTCGACCCAATAGTCGGATCATGTGCCCATGTCTACACTGCCCCGCGCTTTGAGGCGAGGGGCGTCACGCACGGTCACACCAGTCATCGCGGCTGCCCCCCGTCCGCCCCGTGCCGGGATCACTTCGAACGGTCGCGGAGCGCGGCGAGGGCGCGGTCGGCGTGGGCGCTCATCCGCAGTTCGCTGCGCACCACCTCCAGGACCGTCCGGTCCTCAGCGATCACGAAGGTGACCCTCTTGGTGGGCGCAAGGGAGAAACCCCGCCTGACCCCGAACTGCTCACGGACCGTACCGTCCAGGTCGGACAGCAGCGGGAAACCGAGCGTGTGGCGCCCGGCGAACTCCCGCTGACGGTCGGCCGCGTCCCCGCTGATGCCCACCGGCCGTGCGCCGGCGGCGGCGAACTCGGCGGACAGGTCACGGAAGTGGCAGGCCTCGGCGGTGCACCCGGGAGAGAGGGCGGCCGGGTAGAAGAACAGCACCACGGGCCCGTCGCCGAGCAGCTCCGACAGCCGGCGCGCGGTCCCGGACTCGTCCGGGAGCTCGAAGTCGTCGACCTTGTCGCCGACGTCCACACCACGTGTCATGACCGGCCCTCCTGAACCTTCGCGACACTCCGTGCCCACAGCACGAGCGGAACCTGCAACGGAAGCCGGGCGAGGGCGGCGGTCCGCAGCGGCGCGGGACGATCCCGCCAGTCCACGGCCATCTGGACGTTGGCGGGGAACACACCGACGAAGAAGGCCGCCGCGGCCCGCGCCGAGGCCCGCCGTGTGCGGGGCAGCACCACACCGGCCGCCAGCGCCAGTTCGGCCGCTCCGCTCGCGTACGTCCAGGCGCGGGGCGATCCCGGCAGGCCCCGAGGGATGGTCGCGTCGAACGTGCGGGGCACGACGAAGTGACAGACACCCGCGCCGGCCAGCAGGCCGGCGAGCAGCAGTGCCGAACGTTCCGAGCGGGACACGCTTCTCCTTCTCCGGTGCCGCCTGGCAGCCACCGGAACAGAGTAGTGGGCCGTTGATCACTTCATCCGGCCGGGTCCCGGGTCCCGGGTATCGGCGGCCGCCGCCGGGACCGGTCAGGGGCCCGCCCCGCAGGACAAGGACTAGCTCAAGAGGGCCCCGCCGATGCTCGGACAGGTGCGGGCGCCTGCGAGACCGACTCGTGAAAGATTCCTGTGAATTCGGGAGACGGTTGAACACACCGGGGTTCTGCTCCGTATGGGGCTGGGGATTCTCATGCCCCGCCGGTGACGAAGCGTAGGAGTACCCCTTGAGCCGCAACACGCGCAGAAGACGCCTCACTGGCGCACGGCTCGCCACCTCCGCAGCCATGGCCCTGATGCTGGGCGGAGGTGGGCTGGTGGTGGCGAACGTCTACGCCTCGGCCACCGAGAGCCACGGTCCGTCGCGGCAGACGGCCCAGACGACGGCCGGCCGGGCGCCGGCCTCGGGAGCGGCCACGATCGACTGTCCCGACGTCGGCAGCCAGTTGACCGCGGTGCCCGACCAGGCGCGCCCCGAGATCGACCAGGAACTCGCCCTCCTGGACAAGCAGGTCGCCGAGGCCTACCAGCGCCTCCAGGGCACCGCACCGGCCCAGCTGCGGGACAGCGGTTTCACCGACTCCGCGATCATGAACCCGCTGAAGGAGAAGAGGGCCGCGACGATCGAGCGGATCCTGATCGCCGTCGACCGCGTGGGTGACCGCCCCCAGGGCCTCGAAGCCTTCGCCCCCTGTACGTTCCGCGCCTCCGGCAACCAGGACGACGCCGACCCGCAGGACGGGCCCGGCCAGGCGGACGACGGCGGCAACCAGGACGGTCAGGACCAGAACCAGGGCGACGGCCAGGGCCAGGACAACGGGCAGAACCACGGCGACGGTCAGGGCCGGGACAACCAGCAGGGCGACACCAACGACGGCGCGAGGGGCAACGGCGGCCAGGCAGGCAACGGACCCGTCGCCGCCGACTTCGTGGACATCACCACGGTCCAGCCCAACGTCCACAAGCCGCAACCCCGAAGCGGCGCCTCCCGCGGCACCTTCACCACCGACTGCGGTGTCAACGCCGACGGTCTGTTCAACTCCGACAACGTCATCGTGGCCCCTGGCGTATCCAATGGCGCCCACCACTTCCACGACTACGTCGGCAACCAGGCCAACAACGCCTTCGCGAGCGACGAGGACCTGGCGAAGGCGGGGACGAGCTGCGAGGCCGAGGGCGACAGGTCCTCCTACTTCTGGCCCGTCCTGCGCCTGCAGAACGGCACCCAGGAGCAGGACGCGAACTCGCCCGGCGGCGGCATCGAGGGCAACGCCGGCGAGATCGTGACGCCCAAGCAGGTCACGATGACCTTCGTGGGCAACCCCGGCGGCGAGGTCACCGGGATGCCGAGGCTGCTGCGCATCATCACCGGAGACGCCAAGGCGTTCGTCAACGGGACCGCCAACGCCAACGCCTCCTGGAGCTGCACCGGTTTCGAGGACAAGGTGCAGTTGAAGGACAAGTACCCCCTGTGCCCCCGGGGCAGCGACGTGGTGCGCACCTTCAGGTTCCAGAGCTGCTGGGACGGACGCAACATCGACAGCGCCAACCACCGCACCCACGTGGCCTTCGCCGACGCGGACGGCAACTGCGGCAACGGCTTCCGGGCGATCCCGCAGCTCGTCCAGCGCGTCGTCTACGACGTCGACGCGCCGAGCCTGGACGACGCCGGCAGGACGACCCTGCTGTTCGCGGTGGACTCCTTCCCCGAGCAGCTGCACAAGCCGGTCACCGACCACGGGGACTTCATCAACGTCTTCGACGAGGACCTCATGCGGGAGATGGTCGACTGCATCAACAGCGGCCAGAAGTGCGACGCCGCCTCCGGGCCCGCCGTCAACCCGCGGCCGGGCAGCGGCGGCGAGAACACCGGAAGCGGGGAGACACTGGCCCCCGCCACCAGCGAACCGGCACCCGAACAGGACGGCGACCAGGCGGAGCAGCCCGCCGACAAGGGCGGCGACAGTGCCGGCGCGCAGCCGAAGACCTACGCGCTGCCCACGGCCACCCACCGCGAGCAGACGCCGTCCACGTCCAGGACCGACGGTGCCACCCCCGGCCCGGAGCCGACCACGGGCGACAACGGCCAAGCGGGCGGTTCCGGTGTCGCCCCGCAGTCGATCACGGGGGACCTCGCCGACACCGGCGCCCGGTTGTGGCCGGCGGCGATCGGAGGTGTGCTGCTGCTCGTCGGAAGCGTGCTGCTACGCCGTATCCGCGGCCGGAGGTGGTGACATCGCCCGGCGGGCACTCAGCGCCGCCGCCAGCAGGCGCTCGTCCAGTTCCATCTCGCCGTCGGGTGTGGAGTCGTTGCAGGGGATACGGGTACGACAATCGATCATCGCCGTCACGTGCGGCAGCGCGGCGAAGGCCTGGTGCCCCATCCGCGCCAGCCCCCGCAGGTAGTACTCGCCGATCCCGTAGTCGTCCACGTACGGCGTCATGAGGGCGAGAAGCCGCCGCAGCGCGCCCGGCCCCGCGTGCCGTAGCCACAGGGGAGCGCACTGGGCCTGTGAGCGGCCCGGCCGGCGGAACGTGAGGTTGTGGAGCTGGGCCGCCTGCCGGAAGGTCAGCGGCCCGGCGTCCAACAGAGCACTGAAGATCTCCGGGGCGCGGTCGAGACGGGTGACGCCGATGGGTTTCGCCGCGAGCAGTGCGGCGGCGGACGCGCGGTCGTGAGGGGGCACCGCTGCGGTCCGGGCCGGCGGACGGCGGGACTTCGGGTACGGCTCGAAGGGCACTCCTCGCAACAGGGCACCGTGCACCCGCATCGCCTCACCGGAGATCGACGCGGTGCGGAAGGCCTCCGCGAAGGCCGGACTGGGCCGCGGCCCGGCGCTCCGGACGAGCGACGGCAACAGCTCGACCGCTGCCGCGCGCCACAACTGGCATGCTGCCCGGGCGAGTTGGGCGCCGATGTCCCGGGTGACGGGATCGCCGAGGAGACGGGCGACGAGGGCGTACGTGTGTGTCTCGCGTCCGAGCGCGTGCAGTGCCCGCGCCCACGACTGCCCGAGTTCCCCGGGGTTCGCACGAGGGGCGGCCTCGCGTGCCCCGGCGAACAACGCGGCGTCCAGGCCCGGCCACTGGGCGGGAGCGGCGGCCCGCAGCGACGTGAGGTGGGTCAGGAGGTTCGTGATGGCGGCGCCGTCGCCGACGGCGTCGTCCCGCCACGTCATCGGCCGGGGCGGAGGCCGCCCTTCCGCGCAGAGGTCTCGATCATGTGGCCGATCATCTCACGGGGTCCGGCTCCCCACGGTGTCCAGGAGGTGGGCGACCAGAGGGTTCTTGTCGCCCTTGCGCCAGGCCACGGCGACCCGGGTGCGGACGGCGGCCGGTTCGATCCGGCGGAAGGCGACTCCTTTCAGCCGGATGCGGCGGATGCTCGCCGGAGCCAGGGAAACGCCCAGGCCGGTCTCCACCAGGGCGCAGACGGTCTGCCATTCCACAGCGTGCTGGGCCACCCGGGGGGTGAAGCCCGCCGCGGCGCACAGACCGGTGATCTGGTCGTGCAGGTGCGGGCCGACCGCGCGGGGGAGGAGCACGAAGGGTGAGTCCGCCAACTGGCCGACGTGGACGGTTCGCCGGGCCGCGAGCGGGTGCGCGGACGGCAGGACCGCCACGAAGGGCTCGGTCAGCACCGTCCTGAAGGCGAGCTGCGGCTCGTCGTCGGGCGGCTCGCGCAGCAGACCGATGTCGATGGTCCCCTCGTGCAGGGCGGCGATCTGGGGTGCCGTGGTCATCTCGTGGATGTCCAGGCGCACATCGGGGAACCGCTCGCGGTGAGTGCACAGCAGGCCGGGCAGAACGGTCAGGGCCACCGAGGCGGCGAAGCCGATCCGCAGCCGGCCGGTGCGGCCGCTGCCGACGGCCCGCGACGCGGCCAGGCCCTCGGCGAGTGAACTGAGCGCCCGACGGGCGGCGGGCAGCAGTTCCCGGCCCGCCGGGGTGAGGGCGACGCGACCCGGTTCGCGGCTGAACAGCGCGTGGCCGACCTTGTCCTCCAGCCGGCGGATCTGCTGGCTCAGCGGGGGCTGGGCGATGCCCAGGCGGGCGGCCGCGTGGCCGAAGTGGAGTTCCTCGGCGAGCACGACGAACGCGTGCAACTGCAGCAGGGGAAGTTCGGGACGGTCCATACCCCAGGGATACCAGTGGCCGTACGAGCAGCGATATCAGCAGAGGTATCAGTTCAGGCTGTTGCCTGTATTGGACGTATCCACGCTGGTCACCTAGCGTGCGGCGCATGACAGAGCGACGCGCGATCCTCAGCGGCTCGACCTTCGAGGAGCAGATCGGTTACGCCCGGGCCGTGGTCGACGGCGACTGGGTCCATGTGTCCGGGACGACCGGGTACGACTACGCCTCCATGACGATCTCCGACGACGTCGTGGAGCAGGCCGGGCAGTGCCTGGCCAACATCGAGGCCGCGCTGGCAGGGGCTGGCTGCACGTTCGCCGACGTCGTCCGTGTGCGCTATCTGCTGCCCGACCGCGATGACTTCGCGCCCTGCTGGCCGCTCCTGCGCAAGGCCTTCGGCGAGGTCCGTCCGGCCGCCACGATGCTCATGTGCGATCTCTACGATCCCCGCATGAAGATCGAGATCGAGGTGTACGCGCGGCGCCGCCGCTGAAGACCCGCACGGTGGCCGGCCGCGTGATCCGGTCGGCCGAACGGCCCGTTTTCACCCGGCGGTGACGGGATACGCGGTCCTCATGGTGCAAATCGGATACACGATGATGACGGAGCAGGCCGGTCCCCGCGACCTCGTCGATCACGTCGTCGGAGCGGAGGAGGCCGGCTTCGACTTCTCGGTGACGAGCGACCACTACTTCCCCTGGCTGCGGTCCCAGGGCCACTCGCCCTACGCGTGGACCGTTCTCGGCGCCGCGGCGCAGGCGACGTCGCGCATCCCGCTGATGACGTACGTGACCTGCCCGACGTTCCGCTATCACCCGGCCGTCGTGGCACAGAAGGCGGCGACCCTGCAACTGCTGTCCGAGGGCAGGTTCCGTCTCGGCCTCGGCTCGGGTGAGAACCTCAATGAGCACGTAGTGGGCCGGGGCTGGCCGTCCGTCGACGTACGGCACGAGATGTTCGAAGAGGCCGTCGGTATCATCCGCGCGCTCTTCGAAGGCGGACATGTCACCCACCACGGCAAGCACTACGACGTCGACTCGGCACGACTGTGGGACCTGCCGGACGAGCCGCCGCCCATCGGGATCGCCGTGTCCGGTGAGCAGTCCTGTGCCCTGGCCGGACGCCTGGCCGACCTGGTCATCGCCACCGAGCCCAAGCAGGAGCTTCTCGCCGCGTTCGACCGGCACGGTGGCTCGGGCAAGCCCAGGGTGGGGCAGCTGCCGGTCTGCTTCGACACCGACCGCGACGCGGCCATCGCCCGCGCCCACGACCAGTTCCGCTGGTTCGGCGGCGGCTGGAAGGTCAACTCCGAACTCCCGCACCCCGATTCGTTCGCCGGAGCCACGCAGTTCGTGACACGGGACGACGTCGCCGAGTCCATCCCCTGCGGTGACGACCCCGACGCGTTCGTGTCGGCCGTACGGCCCTACGTGGAGGCGGGGTTCACCGAGGTAGCCCTCGTGCAGATCGGCGGCGACAGCCAGCACGCCTACCTGGAATGGTCGGAGAAGACACTGCTGCCCGCGCTCCGGGACGCGTTCGCCTGAAACACGCCTGACCGGGCTGAGCCCTCCGGCACGCCGAGCGGGCATGCCGTCGGGGCGCCCGGCGGGGGCGGCGCCGACCAGCCGATCCGTTCGTTCCCGGCCCGCGGAGTCCGGGAGCGCGCACGGAACTCCGGCCGGTCCCGGGTCCCGGACAGCACCGCCCAGCGTCCGGCCTCGGGGGCGAACCGCGGGGCAGCCCGCTCGCGACGCTCCCGCTCCGGGCGCTTCAGCTTCCCCTGCCCAGGCACGGGCCCATGTCCCCGCTCTCCCGCACCCGGCAAAAAATGATCAGGATGCGAGCGAGCGCCACCCGCTGGTGGCAAGGTTGGGGGACCGGGCTCCAGCCGGGCGGCGTCCGAGGGCGCGCCGCCCCGTGAGAAGGGAACTCTCGATGGCCGAGCAGGACGAGCGGTTCGACGTCGTCGTACTCGGTGCGGGTCCCGGCGGCTACGTGGCCGCCATCCGCGCCGCCCAACTGGGCAAACGCGTCGCCGTCGTCGAGGAGAAGTACTGGGGCGGCGTCTGCCTGAACGTCGGCTGCATCCCCACCAAGGCCCTGTTGCGCAACGCCGAACTCGCTCACATCGTCACCCGGGAGGCGAAGACCTTCGGCATCAAGGTCGACGGGCAGGTCTCCTTCGACTACGGCGAGGCCTTCCGCCGCAGCCGCCGGGTCGCGGACGGCCGGGTCAAGGGCGTCCACTACCTGATGAAGAAGAACAAGATCGCGGAGATCGACGGCCGCGGCACGTTCCTCGACCCCCACACGCTCCAGGTGGCCGGTTACGACGGCGACACCCGCACCATCGGCTTCGACCACTGCGTCATCGCCACCGGCGCCACGCCGAAGCTGCTGCCGGGCACCCGGCGTACGTCGCGCGTGGTGACGTACGAGGAGCAGATCCTCGCCGAGGACCTGCCGCAGTCGATCATCATCGCGGGAGCCGGCGCCATCGGCATCGAGTTCGCGTACGTCCTGCACAACTACGGCGTGAAGGTCACCGTAGTGGAGTTCCTGGACCGTGTCGCCCCGCTGGAGGACGCCGACGTCTCCGCCGAACTGGCACGCCAGTACCGCAAGCTGGGCATCGACGTCCTCACCTCCACCCGGGTCGACGCCATCGACGAGTCCGGCCACCAGGTCCGCGTCACCGTCACCGGCAAGGACGGCGGTCAGCAGGTCCTGGAGGCCGACAAGGTGCTCCAGGCGATCGGCTTCGCGCCGAACGTCACCGGCTACGGCCTGGAGAACACCGGCGTGCGGGTCACCGAGCGCGGAGCGATCGACGTCGACGGCCGCTGCCGCACCTCCGTGCCGCACATCTACGCCATCGGCGACGCCACCGCCAAGCTCATGCTCGCGCACGCCGCCGAGGCGATGGGCGTGGTCGCCGCCGAGACCATCGCGGACGCCGAGACGATGGAGCTCGACTACGTGATGATCCCGCGCGCCACCTACTGCCAGCCGCAGATCGCGAGCTTCGGCTACACCGAGGCCCAGGCGCGGGAGCAGGGCTTCGACGTCAAGGTGGCGAAGTTCCCCTTCACCGCGAACGGCAAGGCGCACGGCCTCGGCGACACCACCGGCTTCGTGAAGCTGATCAGCGACGCGAAGTACGGCGAGCTCGTCGGCGCCCACCTCATCGGCCCCGACGTCACCGAGCTGCTGCCCGAGCTGACCCTGGCCCAGCAGTGGGACCTCACCGTCCACGAGGTGGCCCGCAACGTGCACGCCCACCCCACGCTGGGTGAGGCGGTCAAGGAGGCGGTGCACGGCCTGGCCGGACACATGATCAACATGTGAGCGGGCGTGCCGGCGCGTGATGGGTCACAGGGGCGCTTCGGGCATGATCCCCAGTTGCGTGAACAGGTCCGCCTGGTCGAAGTACAGGCGGTAACTGACGATGACCCCGTCCTCCACCGTGGCGAGGTCGCAACCGAGGATCCGGACCTCCTGCTGCGTGGCCGGGAGGGTTTCGCCGGTCGGCAGCGTGATGGGCCCGGTGTTGCGCCCGCCGAAGTACCCCTCGTCGATCGCGGTGTCACCGGCCTCGTACTTGCGCAGCGACTCGAACCTCGCCTGCGGGATCATCTCCGTCATCAGCTCGAAGTACTCGACGATGCTGTCACGGCCCCTGAGCTCTCCGGCGTCGGGCGTGACGGCGACCACGTCCTGCGCGAAGCACTCGGCGACGGCCTTGGGATCGCGTGCCGTCGTCAGCGCTTCGGTGAGCCGGTCCATGACCTCACGTGCCTGTCCCATGATCCACCTCCTGCGTCCCCACCGCGTTGTGAGCGCTTCCATTCTCCTCTCGCGTCCCGGGCCCCGCGCGCCCTGCCGGCGGCCCCGCACCGCGCCCGTCGGGCGGTTGTCCTGCCCGATGGGCGGGGGCAGACGGTCGGCCACGTCTTCGGCACGGCCGGCACTCACCGGTTCGTGGAGGCCTGCCGCACCCAGTGGCCGCCTCCGCCGGCACGGGCTTCCAACAGCGCCTTGAAGCTCTCTCAACACGCTTGAGCACTCCGGTGCGTCGTGGCACGATCACAAAAGTGAGCAGCAGACCCCCCGCGGAGCAGCGCCTGAGCGACCTCTCGCGGCTGCGTCGCGTGCGTGACCGGATCGACCGGGAGTACGCGCAGCCCCTCGACGTCGAGGCGCTCGCCCGGGGCGCGAACATGTCGGCCGGGCACCTCAGCCGCCAGTTCAGGCTCGCCTACGGCGAGTCGCCCTACGGCTACCTGATGACGCGCCGGATCGAGCGCGCGATGGCGCTCCTGCGTCGCGGGGACCTCAGCGTCACCGAGGTCTGTTTCGCGGTCGGCTGCTCGTCGCTGGGCACCTTCAGCACGCGCTTCACCGAACTGGTCGGCATGCCACCCAGCGTCTACCGCCGCAAGGCGGCCAGCTCGACGGAGGGCATCCCGTCCTGCGTGGCGAAGCAGGTGACGAGACCGGTCAGGAATCGAGAAGCGCGGGCACCCGGGGTGCGCATAGCGTGAAGGTCATGGACATCACCATTCACACCAGCGTCCTCCCGCACGACGACCCGGACGCCGCCCTGGCCTTCTACCGCGACACCCTGGGCTTCGAGGTCCGCAACGACGTCGGAACCGGCACGATGCGCTGGATCACTGTCGGCCCCGCCGGCCGGCCCGACACGAACATCCTCCTGGCCCCTCCCGCCGCCGACCCCGGCATCACCGACGACGAGCGCCGCACGATCGCCGAGATGATGGCCAAGGGCACCTACGGCTGGATCCTGCTGGCCACCAGAGACCTCAACGGCACCTTCGACAAGCTGCAGGCAGGTGACGCCGAGGTCGTCCAGGAACCCACCGAGCAGCCCTACGGCGTCCGCGACTGCGCCTTCCGCGACCCCGCGGGCAACATGGTCCGCATCCAGGAACTGCGCTGACACGTCCGTCACCCACCGCCACGGACCCCGAGGGCGCCGGCCCTCACCCGCTTCCCGACCCTGACCGGTACGGCCGCGCCCACCGGCTGCGGCCCTCGGCGCCGCACCGGCCGGGCCCCACCCCTCCCCGCCCGGCGCCCGGGCCTGGCGCGGGGGGAGCGAGACGCGCACCGGACGACCAGCTCGATGCCAGGCCGGATCAAGCCAAGCGAACCCGACGGTGGCCGCGATGGCGGCCCCGCCCAACAGATGGAGACACGATGAGCACGGCCAAGAGGACGCACACGCAGTCGCCTTCGCCGCACGCTGCCGACACCCACGACCTGATCCGCGTGCATGGCGCACGCGAGAACAACCTCAAGGACGTCAGCGTCGAGATCCCGAAGCGCCGGCTCACCGTGTTCACCGGCGTCTCCGGGTCGGGCAAGAGCTCGCTGGTGTTCGACACGATCGCCGCGGAGTCGCAGCGGCTGATCAACGAGACCTACAGCGCCTTCGTACAGGGCTTCATGCCGACCCTCGCACGGCCCGAGGTCGACGTCCTCGACGGGCTGACCACCGCGATCAGCGTCGACCAGCAGCGGATGGGCGGCGACCCCCGCTCCACGGTCGGCACCGCCACCGACGCCAACGCCATGCTGCGCGTCCTGTTCAGCCGGCTCGGGAAGCCGCACATCGGACCGCCCAGCGCGTACTCCTTCAACACCGCCTCCGTCCGCGCGAGCGGTGCGATCACAGTCGAGCGCGGTGACAGGACCAGGGCCCAGAAGGCGACGTACGAGCGCATCGGCGGCATGTGCAACCGCTGCGAGGGCCGGGGCAAGGTCTCCGACATCGACCTCGCCCAGCTCTACGACGACTCCAAGTCGCTCGCCGAGGGAGCGTTCACCATCCCCGGCTGGAAGTCGGACAGCCAGTGGACCGTGCAGGTCTACGCCCAGTCCGGCTTCGTCGACCCGGACAAACCGATCCGCGAGTACACCAAGAAGGAGATGCACGCCTTCCTGTACGGGGAGCCGACCAAGGTCAAGGTCAACGGCGTCAACCTCACCTATGAAGGCCTGATCCCCAAGATCCAGAAGTCGTTCCTCTCCAAGGACAAGGAGGCGATGCAGCCGCACATCCGGGCGTTCGTGGAGCGGGCGGTCACCTTCACCACGTGCCCCGAGTGCGACGGCACCCGGCTCAGCGAGGGCGCCCGGTCGTCGAAGATCAACAAGATCTCCATCGCCGACGCCTGCGCGATGGAGATCCGCGACCTGGCCGCATGGGTCCGCGACCTCGACGAGCCGTCGGTGGCGCCGCTGCTCACCGCACTGCAGCACACCCTCGACTCGTTCACGGAGATCGGCCTCGGCTACCTCTCGCTGGACCGGCCGGCGGCCACGCTCTCGGGCGGCGAGGCACAGCGCGTCAAGATGATCCGTCACCTCGGCTCCTCACTGACCGACGTCACCTACGTCTTCGACGAGCCCACCATCGGCCTGCACCCCCACGACATCCAGCGGATGAACGACCTGCTCCTGCGGCTGCGGGACAAGGGCAACACGGTGCTCGTGGTGGAGCACAAGCCGGAGACGATCACGATCGCCGACCATGTCGTCGACCTCGGCCCCGGGGCAGGTACGGCGGGCGGCACCGTCTGCTTCGAGGGCACCGTCGAGGGACTGCGGGCCAGCGGCACCGTCACCGGCCGCCATTTCGACGACCGGGCCACCCTCAAGGACACCGTGCGCAAGCCCACCGGCACGCTGCCGATCCGCGGCGCGACCACCCACAACCTGCGGGGCGTCGACGTCGACATCCCGCTCGGCGTGCTCTGCGTGGTCACCGGTGTCGCCGGCTCGGGCAAGAGTTCACTCGTCCACGGGTCGATCCCCGCCGACGCGGGTGTGGTGTCGGTCGACCAGAGCCCGATCCGGGGATCCCGGCGGAGCAACCCGGCCACCTACACCGGGCTGCTCGACCCGATCCGCAAGGCGTTCGCCAAGGCCAACGGTGTGAAGCCGGCGCTGTTCAGCGCCAACTCCGAGGGCGCCTGTCCCACCTGCAACGGCGCGGGCGTCATCTACACCGACCTGGCGATGATGGCCGGTGTCGCCACCCCCTGTGAGGACTGCCAGGGGAAGCGGTTCCAGGCATCGGTGCTGGAGTACCACCTCGGTGGGCGCGACATCAGCGAGGTGCTCGCGATGCCGGTGGCCGAGGCCGAGGAGTTCTTCGGCGCGGGCGAGGCGCACACACCGGCCGCGCAGCGCGTCCTCGCCCGGCTCGCGGACGTCGGGCTCGGCTACCTCACCCTGGGTCAGCCGCTCACCACGCTGTCCGGCGGCGAGCGGCAGCGGCTCAAGCTGGCCACCCACATGGCCGACAAAGGCGGCGTCTACGTCCTCGACGAGCCGACGGCGGGTCTGCACCTCGCCGACGTTGAGCAGCTGCTCGGCCTGCTCGACCGGCTCGTCGACTCCGGCAAGTCGGTCATCGTCGTCGAACACCACCAGGCCGTCATGGCACACGCCGACTGGATCGTCGACCTCGGCCCCGGCGCCGGCCACGACGGCGGCCGGATCGTCTTCGAGGGGACCCCCGCCGACCTCGTCGCCGGCCGGTCCACCCTCACCGGCGAGCACCTCGCGGCCTACGTCGGCGCCTGAGATCCGGTTGATCAACCAGGGCACCTGGGACAGCAAGGACACGTGATACGAGGGGAAAGGTCGCGCTGCGGACCCGCCAGGACAGCCACGTCCCGGTCTTCCGGACCGAGCTGTACGAGGACGTGCTCATGCGCTCAGCGCGGCCGGTACACCGACACGAGGAAGGAAGCGGTCACCGGGAGAGGCCGCCGCAGAGGGGCAGTGCGCCGGAGTATTTCGTCTCGGGGGATGTGATGAGCGCTGGGACCCATGCCGGCGAGCCTGCCGATGTCCTCGCCCCCGAGAGTCATCGTGTACTCCAGGGCCTCGGTGCGGTCGAGACGGAAGTACGGGTCCACCGTGCGCCGCAGCCGTGCCCGCTTGGCGGGATCGACCGACAACAGCCGCAGATGTTCCCGGAGTTCGCCGAGGTGCTCTGGGGCGGGGATGACGGTCAGAAGAATGCCGGACGGTTGAAGGACCCGGTGGAACTCGGCGCCGTTGCGGGGTGCGAAGACGTTGAGGAGAAGATCGACGCAGTGGGTTCGCACGGGTAGCGGCTGCCAGACGTCCCAGGAGGCGGCCTCGGCCCGGACATGGGCCCGGGCTGCCCGTCGGAGGGCGTACGGGGAGGTGTCGAGGCCCAGGCCGGCGGCGGGGAGCGCGCCAAGGACGGTGGCGAGGAAGTAGCCGGTGCCGGTACCGGCGTCCAGGACGGTGCTGTCGGGCGGGCAGAGTGACGTGACGAGGCCGGCCAGGGAACGCGCGAGCGGCGCGTAGTGGCCGGCCTGCAGGAAGGCGGCGCGAGCCTGGACCATCGGCGGGGTGTCCGCGCCGGCACGGTTCATGGTTCCGGTCAGGAGACTGACGTATCCGTGCCGGGCGACATCGAAGGTGTGGCGTCGGGGACACCGCATCGACCTGTCGGCGGGTTCGAGACGGTCACCGCACAGCGGGCAGAGCAGAACTTCGAGGAGCTTGCGCTGCGGCTCATGGTGGGCGTGGGACGGTACAGGCATGGTGTTCCTCGGCAGCGGCGGCGGAAGTGGCGGCTGCGGGGTCGACGGCGGTGGGAGCGAACCGTCGGCGTGTCGGACCGACCGCGACAGTCACGGGCCACACGGAGGGCGGCTCTCCACCCAGCCCCGGCGGTGAAGTCGACGTCGGCACGCCGAAACAGCGGGGCCGCGAGATCCGCCCGGGCAGGGCCGGGGGGGGGGCGACGCCGCTGTGGTGACCGCGTGTCAGAGGAATACGTGCGGGACGCTACTGCATGCCATAGGACGAGGATACCGGGAGCCCCGTCGGTTTGGTCCATGGCGCCCGATGGCGTCGCTGGGCGTGGTGACGAACCCGCGACGGCCTCATGCCGTCGACGGACGACGCCACCTACCGATCGACCGTGAAACGGAAGGTCGTCGACTGCCGGGCCTGGAAGCCGAGACGTTCGTACAGCCTGTTGGCAGCCGCACGATCAGGCCTGGACGTGAGATCAACCGTCCGGGCGCCCGCCTCCCGCGCGATCCGCAAGGCCTCCTCGAGGAGGCGGCCGGCGACCCCATGCCCCCGCGCGGCACTGTCGACGACGAGGTCCTCGACACGGGCCCGCAGCCCGGACGGCAGCGGCAGCAGAACCAGTGTCAGGGTGCCCACGATCGCGCCGGATGTCCGCGCGACAAGCACCGTGCCGGCGTCGCAGGCCACCATCCGCTCGACAGCGTCGTGGTCGAGCGGCTTCGCGGTCGAGGACAGCTGCGGCAGCAACCGGTGGAAAGCGTCGACGAGTTCCTGGCTCGCTTCCCGGATGATCTCCACACGGACGTCCATACGGTGAGCCTAGTAGGGCACATTCCGAGACGTCCCGTAGGGGAGGCGCGCAGCGCGGCGCCCCACTTCGCGAGCTGCCGTCCTCTCATGAGCAACGGATGTCCGTCCTCGGGGCCGCACCCGGAAGTGGCGCGGCCCCGAGGGGGTGCGCTGCGGCGACCGTCAACGAGAACGGGACGTCCTCGGGCGGCGCAGCGCGAGGACCACGCCACCTCCGACGGCCACCAGAGCGGCCGCGGCGCCGAGGATCAGCGGGGTGTGGGAGCCTGCGCCGGTCTCGGCGAGGTGGGAGCCACCCCCCTGGGGTGAGGAGTTGCCGCTCGTGCCGGATCCGGCGGCCGGGGTGGTGCTCTGCGACGGAGTCGGCTGCTGGGCGGGCGTCCCCTTGGGGGGCCGCGTCGACGGCGTGGCCGAGGGCGTGGGTGACGTCTTCGAAGCCGAGCAGGCCTGGTGGGGAGTGGTCAGCAGGGGCTGGATGTCCTCGTCGACCTGGCTGCCCGCCTTGACATGGATCCGGTACGTCGTGTCGGGCGCCCAGTTCTCGGCGAAGTCGAGGGTGACACCCCGCGCGTTCGGTTGCTCGATCGTCTTCGTGTCGAGGAGCCGGTCTTCCTCGCCGGGGACGGTCATCTTGATGTACAGCGAGACTGCGGCCGGCGTACCGGAGGCATCGGTGTCCGTGACGCGGATGACGCCGTTTCCGCTGTCGTCGCAGGTGGCGACGGCGGAGAAGTCACGGATGGCGCAGGCTGACGCGGTGTTCGCGACGCCGACGGAGAACGCGGCCGCGGCACTGCAGACGCCCAGGAGGCGCACCGCTCTCGCGGCACGGAGAGAAGGGGACACAGTTGTCCTTCACGGGTTGCTGTAGCTCGATGGGGGTTCGCCGGGGCGGCCCAGCGGCCGCGGCCACCCGGCGAACGCCACACGTCTACAAGCCTTCTCAGACCCCTGTCAATGTTGCGTTTCCGCTGGTCACGGCGGGGTGAAGGGCTCCTCATGAACCGGTCGGCGCAAGGTCAAACCGTGGTCATGGCCGGTACGGGTTCGGTCATCCGTGGTGCGCCGTCGGCCGCCCGCCGTCCGTCGTGGTCCGCCACGGTCCGCCAGGCCGCTCCGGACCCTGGGCGTGCGGGATGGACACGACTCGGTGAGAGGCTTCATCATCACTGGATGATCAGGTCCGCCACCGTGAACGACGTCGCCGAGATCCGCGCGATGATCCGGGAACTCGCCGCTTACGAAAGGGCCGTGGAGCAGGCACGGGCCACCGAGGAGCAGCTCCGGCAGGCGCTGTTCGGCGAACACCCCGCAGCATTCGCCCTGCTGGCCGAGGACGACGACACCGGCGTCGTCGTGGGCTACGCGCTGTGGTTTCCGCTGTTCTCGACCTGGACCGGCACACGCGGCATGCATCTGGAGGATCTTTACGTACGCCCGCAGGCACGCGGTGGGGGACACGGCAAGGCCCTGCTGGCCGCCCTCGCCGCGATCTGTGAGCAGAACGGCTACGAGCGCTTCGAATGGTGGGTCCTGGACTGGAACGAGCCGGCCATCGGCTTCTACAAGTCGATCGGCGCGGAGCTCCTGGAGGAGTGGACGGTGTGCAGGCTCAGCGGTGAACCCCTCGCGGCACTCGCTGCCCGGGCGCCTGCCGTCGTGAACCGGGCTCCTGTCGTGTAGGAGTGCGACGCGTACGAGTCTCCCTCTTGTCGTCCTGCGTCCGCCGCGCCCTCGCCGCTTTCTGCCAGTACGGCATGGGCGGACCCGGGTTCGGGCGCCGGCGCGAGCCGGCGGTCCACGCCCCGTATCCGGTGGACGAAATCCGCCGGATCAACGCCCGCCACAACCCTCCGCGTTGAGGCCTTGTCGCACGCGGCTGCGAGGATGCGCGGATGACCTCTTCCCGCAGCCTGCCCCATGACCCCGATGGCGGTCTCCGCGCCGAGCTGGCCGGGCTCGTCGACGGCATCGAACCGTGGGACGAGCTCGAACACACCCACCGCCGGACCGCCGCGCAGTGGATCGCCGGCGGCGCGCCGGTGTACCGGACGCGCAAACCCGACGTCCCGGCGACGCACCTGGTGAGCTACTTCGTCGTGCTGGACGACAAGCGCGCCGAACTGCTGCTGGTCGCCCACCGGTTGGCGGGGCTGTGGCTACCTACGGGAGGGCATGTGGAGCCGGGGGAGAGCCCGTGGGCCGCGGTGGTCCGTGAATGCCGTGAGGAGTTGGGCATCACCGCGGTCGCGTCGCCGATCACGGGTGAGCGGCCCTTCTTCCTCACCGTCACCCGGACCCGGGGGCGCGGAGAGCACACGGACGTCTCGCTCTGGTACGTCCTCAGCGCCGATGCCGACAGCGTCACGGCCTACGATCAGGACGAGTTCGCGGGCATCCGGTGGCTGACCGTGGAGCGCGTGCTCGATGAGCCACTGGACGTGCTGGACCCGCACATGCACCGCTTCGCCCGCAAGTTGCGGCATGCGGCGCCGGTCTGAGGCGGCCGGTGCGCACGTGCGCCGACCCGGGCCACCACACGGGTGCGACTGCCTGGACGAGGACGGCAGTCGCACCCGCAACCGCGTCAGGGCTGGACGGGCTTGCCGCGTCCCCAGCCCCAGGCGAGCCGGTCGGCGCCGGACTGGTTGGTGGTGGCCAGCCAGGGCCGGGCGGGGTCGCCGGTCAGCTTCTGCAGCGAGTAGGTGTCGTCGGTGCGCAGGCCGGGCCAGTACACGGACCCCATCTTGAGTTCGCGGAACGTGTCGGTGACGGCCTGGATGAAGTTGATGTAGTTGTTGTCGGGCGCCGGCTTGTTGTAGTCGAGGCCGGTGGTCATGGGGGCGCCGAACTCGTCGGCGACGGTCCGGTTGGCGCAGTCGCCTATGCGCTCCTTGAGGTCGGCCACCCACTGGTCGTAGGTGGCGTACTCCTTCCAGAACCCGTAGTGGTGCAGTGACAGGTAGGTGCCTTTCAGGCGCGGGTCGGCGCAGACGGAGGTGACGTGGTCGTTGTAGCCGGCGCCGCTGACGAACACCCGGTTCCGTGGGACCGTCGGGTAGGTCGCCAGCCACTGCGCGGCGATGTCGGCCCACTCGGTGTCGGTGTAGCCGTGAGGTTCGTTCATCGGCTCGAAGTAGACGCGGCTGTCGCGCTTGTACGCCTTGACCACGGTGTCCCACATGGGCCAGTAGGTGGCGGTGTCGTCGATGAAGCCGTCCTTGCGGGGACCGGTGCCCTCCCAGTAGGAGAGGATGACCTTGAAGCCCTTGTCCGACGCGGCGTCGATGACCCCGCGGTAGGACTTCCAGTAGGAGCCGTTGACCGTGTACGGGTTGATGGGCAGCCGCACGGTGTTGGCACCGAGGTTCGCGCGGAACGCCGAGATGATGCGGCTCGCCTTGGCGTAGGTCCGGGCGTAGGTGTCGGACGTCGACAGACCGGACAGTACGACGGGGTCGTCGGCGAAGTTGTCGCGTGGGTCGGCCCAGTTCACGCCCTTGAACTGCGTCGTGTCTCTGCTGAGTCCGGTCCCGTCTCCGCTCGGCGTGGCGCCGGCGGGGCTGCCGGCGAGAGCGGTGCCGCTGGTCACGGCGATGACGATCGCCACGCAGGCGGCGCGCAGCCGGGGGGTGAAACGGGTGCTGGCTGGGGTTTTGCGCATCAGCTTGCCCTTTTCTTTCGGAGGATGGCGACCCGGCGCGTGGCGGTGGGGAGCCCGCGCGTGGTTGAGCGGCCACTGGAGGAAGTCGCCGGGCCGGACGGGTGGTGACGGCTCGCCGTGTGAGGAGCCCGGCTACGGTCCTACAGCGCCGGGGGTGCGAGTCGGACCGCCGTGACGATGGTCTCAGCGCCGGCCGGATTCGCTGCGGACGTAGCCAGGGACGACATGAAGCGAGGTGCGTGCCGATGCCGGCCTCGGCGCTTGTGCTCCAGGACGCTCCAGGCGCGGTAGGGCTTCGCCTGCGGTGCTGAGACCATCGTTCGCTCCTGCCTGCTCCACCAGCCGCACCGCGCTGTTCGCGTGAGCACCCCGGTCCCGGTCGGCCTTGGGCTGATGTTTACGTAAACATCACGGCGTCGGAATCGTGGCACCCGCCACAGTGATCGTCAAGGTTTCGCACGTGTAACAGCGGTTGCGGCGTGTCTCAGGCGTCGCGGTGGCTGAGACGACGGACTCGAACCCTGCTGTGTGATCGCTCTGTGCCGATCCACTGGCACTATGGCGGCAGGCGCTGACCGGAAAGGACCAACAGGGATGATCATCTTCGGCACCAAGGGATATCTCTACCAGCTCGCGATAGTGACGCTGGTGTGCGGGCACTGCGGCAACCCCTCCGCACACGCGCTCAGGAAACGCGTCACGAAGTTCACGCTGTTCTTCGTCCCGCTGTTCCCGTTCTCGACCAAGTACATGACGCAGTGCACCTTCTGCGGCGCGGAGCAGAAAGTGACCAGGGAACAGGCGGAACAACTGCAGGCGCAGGCCGGGAGCGGTCACGGTGGCCAGGCGTACGGACAACCACAGCAACAGCCGTACCAGTCCTGAGCGGTGGGGGAGTCCCGCCGGCCGCCGGACGAGGACGTCCGGCAGCCGCACGGTCACGGCTCGTCGCCGTCACTCGTGCGTTGGACCGCGGACGGCTCCTTCACGGACGGCTCCTCCACGGACGGTTCCGGTGTCGCCGACGACGCGCGGTCGGGGTCCCCGGGACCGGGCGTGGTGGCGGGGCTGGGGGCCGAACTGGTCCCCGAGTCGGAGGGGCGGTGGCCATCGGGGACGGGGGACACCGGCGTCGGGACCCCGGCCGGTGGACCGCTCGCGGGCGGCGGGGCGAGGGGAACCGACGGGGACGCGGGCGCCTCGTGTGCCGTGAGGCGCAGCGGCAGCGCGACGAGGGCGGCGACGGCGCAGGTCACTCCGACGCCCGCCGCGGCACGGAGCAGACGGCGGCGCGCGGCGGCACGACGGATCGCGTGGTAGCGGCCAGGGGGTGGGCCGAGGCGGTCCGAGGGCGGTCGCAGGATGACCGCGAGGGGATCGTCGTGCTCGAAGTCCGGACCCTCGTCAGAGTGTGTGATCAAAGCTTCTCCTCAGGTGGGCGCGGAGCAGTTCGCGGGCCGCGTGGAGGTCGGCCTTGATGGTTCCTTCCTTGCGCCCGGTCAGCACGGACACCTCGCGGATCGGCATGTCAGCGTAGTAGTGCAGCAGGACCGGTACGCGCAGTCGTTCCGGCAGCGACTGCACGAGCAGGCGGACCGAGGGATCGGCCTGCTCCGGGTGCGGGCGGACAGCGGCTTCCGCACTGGCCCGGCGCACGGCTCTGCGCTCGCGTTCCAGCCGCCGCCAGTGGTCGCGGACGAGGTTGGCCGCGGTGACGTAGAGGAACCCCTGGGGCTCCGCCACGGACGTCCAGCGGGCCCAGAGCCGGGTGAACGCCTCCGAGGCGATCTCGTGGGCCGTCTCGTCGTCGTCGACCAGCCGGCGGCACCAGCCGGCGAGGCGCGGGTAGAGAGCGGCGAACAACTCGGACGCTGCCCTCTCGCGGGACCGTTTCAACGCTCTCCATGGTCGTGATGTCGGGGTGGCGCTCGTGTGTGTGGGGAGGAGGAGCCCGGGCCGCTGGGGCCGGTTCCATCGGCCCGGGCTTTGGATGGCCTGCTCCCGTGCGTGGGTCAGGGGCTCGCGGAGCTCTGCGCGGCGAAGACGATCACGTTGTCGCGGTAGCCGTCACCGGTGCGGGGGCCGCCGCAGGTGATGAGCCGCAGCTCGGGACGGTCCACGTCCCCGTAGACCGCGTCCGCCGGGAAGTCGGCCCTGGCGACCGTTCGTACGGAACTGACGGCGAACAGCGCCGTCGTGCCGTTCTCCAGGCGTGTCACGATCCGCTGGCCCCGCCGCAGCCGCGCGAGATGACGGAAGACCCCGTCCCCGTAGGCGCCGACCGTGGCGTGGCCGAGGATCACCGACGGACCGATCTGACCCGGCGTCGGCGAGTACCGGTACCAGCCCGCCCGGTCGTTCGCGGTGACCGGCGGCACCTGCACACTGCCGTCGGGGGCCAGGCCCAGCCGTATGACCGGGGTGTCGACCGCGATGGCCGGGATCCGCAACCGCACCGGGACCGAACGGCCAAGGGCTCGGCCCGCCTTGGCGGAGGGCCGCGGCGCCGGCGCTGACGTGGTCACAGGTCGCGCGGTCGTGCCCCGACCGTGGCCACGGGGGCCGCCGCAGCCCACGAGCAGCGAAGCCGTCGCGGCGGTGGCGAAGGCGCGCCTGGAGAGCGCCGTCATGCCGCGGTCGCTCGCCGGCGACGCACGAGGAGGACCGTCGCGCCGCCACCGACGAGCACCGCGGCAGCACCACCGCCGACCACCAGCCCGCCCGCTGTTCCGGACTGCTCCGACGGCGCCACCCCCGTGTCCGGTGCGCCACTGGGCACGACGGAGACCTGGCCCTCGGCCGGCGCCTTGGTCGGTTCGGCGCTCGGAACGGGAGACGCGGCGGCCGGCTCCTCGGCCGGATCGGTGGCCGTCGGGGCAGGGGACGGGGCCTTGGAGGCCTCACGGACCGTGGGGACCGGGGTCACGTCGTCGGCGAACGCGGGTACCGCGCCCGCCAGTACAGCGGTTCCGGCGAGTGCCATGGCACTGAGGACAGTTCTGCGCATGAATCGCTCTCTCTGGTCGTTCCGCCCGCGCGGTGACGCGCCGGGCTGCGTGATGGATCGAACGGAGAGACGAGGCAGTGAGGGGGCAGGTTGTAAAGAGATGGCAAAGCCGCCTAGCCGCTGATCCGCGGTCCATCGGACAGGGACGGGGACGGACGAACGGGGAAGCGGCGGGGCGAGAGCGTGGGTGTACGGAAACCCGACGGCCGCCGCATGACGGCGGTAGGGGGCGGGGGATACCGATCCGGTGCGGGCACCGCCGGAAGAGAGCGGGCGTCGGGACGCTTCGGACGCTTCGGAGGCGGACGGGCTGTCAGCGCTGTGCGAGGCCCTGACGGCGCAGGACGGGCCGGTGGCCGGAGCGCTGGTCGAGGGAAAGCGGACCCGGTCCGGGTGCCGCCGGACCCAGGCCCGGCGTCGCGGCTTCGAGACCTGGCCGGCCGTGTTGATCCATAGCCATCACCCTGCCTCGGCGCACCGCCGGTTCGTGGGGGACCATGGGCGTGCGTGGACACCGGACAGGCGCGGACGTCGGCCTTCTCCCGGTGACCACCCGGGTGTTGGTCCTCATGGGTGAGCCCCCCGGATCCCGGGGTGCGGGCGTGAAGCCGTGCCGGAACTGGTCCACTCCCGGGACCGTACGCCCGCCGTCGCCGACACGGTGGCGGCGCTGCTCGACGAGGACGACCGACTCGTGCACGGAGGAGGCGACTGACACTTCCCGCGCGACGGGACGGGACGTTCGGCTGATGGCCGTTCCCTTACTCGTTGAGGTCCGGCAGCCGAGCCGGAGCCGGGCTGACGCGTTCGCCGTGCTGGTCGAAGACGAAGAGGTGAGCGAGGTCGACGAGGAGTGGGACCTGCATGCCCTGGCGGAGTTCGAAGTCCGGGGTCGTGCGGACCACCAGGTCACCAGGGAGGCGGCTCTCCTGCACCGCCGGTGCCGGCGGGCCCGGCTCCGCCTGCTGTGGGTGGTCCAGAACCACCACGGGGCCCGCGCGCAGGGCGCCGGCGCGCTCC
Organism: Streptomyces sp. NPDC030840; assembly: GCF_055572015.1. Classification (NCBI taxonomy): domain Bacteria; kingdom Bacillati; phylum Actinomycetota; class Actinomycetes; order Kitasatosporales; family Streptomycetaceae; genus Streptomyces; species Streptomyces sp. NPDC030840. The sequence continues at coordinate 140,375 of NZ_JBVIEE010000014.1, forward strand.
CGGATGCGGTCCAGGACCGAGCCCTCGCGGCGGCGACGACGGACGGAGCGGGTCGGGTAAGGGGCTTCGAGGTCCGGTACGACGGCGGGCTGGGAGCCGGTGTTGAAGTGGACGAGCACCTCGTGCCCCTGGAACTCCAGGTGCTCGACCAGCCCGGTGATCGGTACCTCGCCGGGACGCGCGTCGGCGGGTCTGGCGATGCGCACCGCCTCCGAGCGCAGCCCGACGATGACCTCCCTGCCCTGCTGCACGCGCAGCATCTGGTGGTCAAGAGACAGGGGCTCGGGCAGCCGCAGGAACTGACGGCCCAGGCTGATGGACATGGCACCGCCGAGCGGGGCGCGGACCAGAGCGCGCAACAGGTTGATGCGCGGCGTGCCGATGAAGGCGGCGACGAAGACGTTCCGGGGCAGCGCGTACACCGACCGCGGGGTGCCCACCTGCTGGAGCACGCCGCCGCGCATGACCGCCACCCGGTCTCCGAGCGACATGGCCTCCGCCTGGTCGTGCGTGACGTAGACCGTAGTGACGCCGAGCTTCCGCGTGAGCGTGGAGATCTCGGCCCGCAGGTGGTTACGGAGTTTGGCGTCGAGATTGGACAGTGGTTCGTCCATGAGGAAGGCGGAGGGCTGGCGCACGATGGCACGGCCCATGGCCACGCGCTGGCGCTCGCCTCCGGAGAGCTGACGAGGGTAGCGGTCGAGGAGGTCCTCGATGCCGAGCATGCGGGCCGTCGCGTCGACGCGTGGGCCGTGGTCGTCGCCGGGGCTCTCGATACGCAGGGGGAATCCGATGTTGCCGCGGGTGGTCATGTTCGGATAGAGAGCGAAGTTCTGGAACACCATCGCCATCTCCCGCTCCGACGGCGGCAGATCATTGGCCTGCTCGCCGTCCAGCAGCAACTCGCCCTCGGTGATCTCCTCCAGGCCCGCGATCATCCTGAGCACGGTGGACTTGCCGCAGCCGGACGGCCCGAGCAGCACGAGGAACTCGCCGGGCGCGATGTCGAGCGAGAGCCCTTCCACCACGCGGACGCCCCGCGTGTAGGCCTTGCTTACATGGTGCAGAGAGATGGCGCGTGTCATGGCAGATGCCCCCGGGGGCTCACTGATCGCTGATGCTCCGCTGCCGGAACTCCCGTGCGGGTCGCACGGGACGTGTGCGTCACGGAAGTTAACGGACCGCACACCTCCTGGGGAAGACCCTGCCGGGATCGGATGGTCACGTCCCGGCGGCGGAGACAGCGGACTGCCCGATTCCTCGGGCGGCCGCCTCCCACTGCCGGTGACGGAGCAGCGGACCTGTCCGGCGCGGGGCATCAGCCCGTCGCACGGGCGAATCAGCCGATCTCCGGTTCACCCCGCGACCGCGACGGCCCCCTCGCGCGGTTCCAGCCGGGAGCCGGCGGAGTCCGCGCCCGCTTCCGCTGCCGGACGGCGTGAAGTGCCTGGTCGCCGACGACTGATGGACTACGGGAGCTGCGACGACGGCAAGGTCTACGACCTGTCGTAGAAGCTGCCGTTCGCGGCCTATGACATCGCGGCGGACGTCGACATCCTCTGGCTCGACATCCATGAGGGCAGCCTGAACGTCTCGGACCGGGGCGGCCGGCTCACCGTCAACGACCACGAGGACGAGCATCAGTGGGCTCGCCGAAGCCAGGGCGAGCACGCCTGGATGGTTCGCGCCGACGACCGGGCCGTGTACCACGGCCACCACCGGGGCGTGACGGCCTACGCGTCCGACAGCAGCGGCGAGTTGTGGCACACGTCCACACGAGGCGGTGTCCTGTTCGGATGGCAGGAGGACGACGCCGTGTACGCGGCGACCGCGCACCGACTCGTCCAGCGGCTGTCGAAGACGGCAGACAGAGACGAAGCCACCTGCACGTGCGACAGCGCGGTGTACTCGTGTGCCATAGCGCCCAGCGGGCAGGTGCTCTTCGCCGGTGACGCGGCGTCATCCGGCTACTGCTTCGACCGCGACGGCACCCGGCTGTGGAAGCTCGGCACCGGTGACGGCTCGGCACTGTCGATGCAGTACCGCGAAGAGCGGCTGTACCTGGTGATCACGGACGGCTCGCTGGTGTGCGTGGACGCGAGCGAGGCCGCCATCTCCGCGGCGCAGCAGGGCACGGTACCGGTGGCCAGGGACGTCAAAGTCGCCGCGGCCCTGCCGGCCTACGCGCCGGCCACAGGCGTGGCCGCGGTGGCGAGCGTCGACGGCGACGGCACTCCCGCCGGGGCGATCGTCGTCGAGTGCGTCCAGGAGGGCGGCCGCTTGCGCGTGCACGTCGTGTCCGAGGGCTACGACCCGTCCATGAAGGTCCAGTTCCCGCGCGCGATAGCGGGAGCGCGGCGCGCTACGTCGTGGACGCCCCGCACACGGCTGCCGGCGGCTGCTACCTACCGGGAGACCGGCGGACCTCAGGCGCGACGACGAGTCGAGTCGAGGTGGGCGAACACCACCACGTTCTCCTCGTATTCGCGGGTGCTCTTGTTGTAGGCGCCGCCGCAGGTGATCAGACGCAGCTGGGCCGAGGGGGTGTCGGCGTAGACCCGGTCGTTCGGGAAGTCGGCCTTGCTGAAGGCTTTGACCGCGTCGACCTTGAAGCTCGCGACCGTCCTGTCCGCACGGGCGATGTGCACCATGTTTCCGGGCCGGAGTGATTCCAGACCCGAGAACACGGCTGGGCCCGTCTTGGTGTCGACGTGCCCCACCACGATCGACGCGCCCCGTTCGCCGGGCGTCGCCCCGTCCCGGTACCAGCCGACGAGATTGTTGTCGTCGGCGGGTGGCGGGTTGAGCTGCCCGGACGTGCCGATGGTCAGCTCGGTGAAGGGCGCGCTCACGGCGATGGCCGGGATCAAGAGCCGCTCCGGCACAGAACGGGGCAGCGCCGGACCAGACGTGGGCGCCGTGGCCGTGGACGTCGCCGGGGCGACCGCCGCCGGTCGGGTCTGCGGCTTGAGATCCGCCCGGCTGTCCATGGAGTTGTGGATGAGCAGGGCTCCCAGTGCCGCCGCGACCGCGGGCCACCGAAGTGCGCGGAAGAGCGAGCGGGAGACGGGCTTGTTCTGGGACTGGTTCGGCTGGGGTGGCTGCGGGGGTGCTGCCATGGGGCGATGCCCTTTCGTGAACGGGACGGCAACGAGGTGCGTGGCGCAATGCCGCGGCCGCGGCCGTCGCCCCCTGTGAGGTGACGACGGCCGCGACAGCGCAGCAACTACGAGGGGACGTGATCAGCCCGCGGCATTCGCCGCGTTGCGGCGCCGGAGCACGTACGCTCCGGCCCCGAGGCCACCGAGCAGCAGCACGGAGCCTGCGGCCATGCTGCTTCCGGACGTGGCCAGGCCGCCGCCACCGGCGTGGACGCCACCCTTGGGCTTGTCCTTGCCGTAGTGGTCCCAGTCCTCCTTCTTGCCGTGGTCGTCCTTGCCGTAGCCGTCCTTGCCGTGCTCGTCCTTGTACCCGTCCTTGCCGTGCTCGTCCCAGCCGTAGTCGCCGTCGTTCGCGACGTTCGTGGTCAGGCCGCCGCCACCGGCGTGGACGCCGCCCTTGGGCTTGTCCTTGCCGAAGTGGTCCCAGTCGTCCTTCTTGCCGTGGTCGTCCTTGCCGTGCTCGTCCTTGTACCCGTCCTTGCCGTGCTCGTCCTTGTACCCGTCCTTGCCGTGCTCGTCCTTGCCGTGGTCGCCGTCGTTCGCGACGTTCGTGGTCAGGCCGCCGCCACCGGCGTGGACGCCGCCCTTGGGCTTGTCCTTGCCGAAGTGGTCCCAGTCCTCCTTCTTGCCGTGGTCGTCCTTGCCGTGCTCGTCCTTGTACCCGTCCTTGCCGTGGTCGTCCTTGCCGTGCTCGTCCTTGTACCCGTCCTTGCCGTGCTCGTCCTTGTACCCGTCCTTGCCGTGCTCGTCCTTGCCGTGGTC
>NZ_JBVIEE010000014.1:144394-238633 GCF_055572015.1 Streptomyces sp. NPDC030840
GTCGCCGTCGTTCGCGACGTTCGTGGTCAGGCCGCCGCCACCGGCGTGGACGCCGCCCTTGGGCTTGTCCTTGCCGAAGTCGTCCTTCTTGTCGTGGTCGTCCTTGAACCCGTCCTTGCCGTGCTCTTCCTTGCCGTGGCCTTCCTTGCCGTGGTCGTCGTTCATGAACTTGTCGTGCTCGTCGCTGCCGTAGGAAGTGCCGTCGGTCGACGCCCAGGGCTCGGCCGCCGTCATGGCGTTCGCGGAGGGAGCGGAGATCGCGACGGCCGCGGCTATAGCGGCGGAGACGAACACTGTCCGGGCAATGCGCATGGGAGTACCCCTTTCGTCGCGACTGCGCAGCCGACACGGCGTCGACTCAGACTGGATCGCAGTAGCGACGTGATTACCCTCAGCGGGATTCCGGCCCCTCACCACCCGAGAAGTCGGCATTCGGGTTACTTTGTGAGCTCATCGGGTGATTGGGCACCAAGTGTGACCCGACTGGCGGCACCCCGCTTCCGCCGTTGGGGCAGGGCGATGAGGTAGGGCGAACACCGAGGAGCTCCGCGCCGCCTGGGCTTCCCGCCGCCTGGTCCGCCACGCAGCGTCGTGGGGTACCCGCCCGGATGCACCCGGTCGCAGCCGTCGACGATGCCGGAGAAGAACGACACCAGCAGATGCCCGCCGCCGCGCACGAACTCGGTGAGGCGTCCCGCGTCCCGCTCCGTGAGCAGGTACGGGTTGGGCACGACGACCAGGCGGTAGCGGGACAGGTCGAGGTCGGCGGGGGGTACGACGTCGCAGCGGATGCCCGCTGCGAACAGGGGCCGGTAGTGGGCGAGCGCGATGTCCATCTGGTGGAGCGCGGTGGAGGGGTGCGAGTCCAGTTCCAGGGCCCACCAGCTGTTCCAGTCCAGCAGGAGAGCGGTGTCGGCGGTGGAGCGCGTGCCGGCGATCCCGGGCACGGAGGCGAACTCCCGGCCCGCTCACGGAAGGTGCGGGTGCCGGTGCCGCTGTGCGGGACCATCGCCGAGTGGTACTTCTCGGCGCCGCCCCGGGACTGGCGCCACTGGAAGTACAGCACCGCGTCCGCGCCTGGGCGACCGCCTGCCAGCTCCACTGGCGCACCCGTCCCGGAGCCTTGGGGCCGTTGCGGTCGCGCCAGTTCACCGCGCGGGGTGCCTGCTCCATCAGCATCCACGGCTGACCGGCGCGGGCGGACCGGGCGACGTCGAAGATGAACCCCGCCAAGATGTGGGTGTCCTCGTCGTGCGGGTCCTGGTGGACGTCGATCGAGACGACGCCTTCCGCGGCGGCCCAGCGGAATGCGTCGACGGGCTTGTGCACGCCGATGAAGTTCGTCGTGACCGGCACGTCCGGGTTGATCCGCCGCAGGACCTCCTTCTCCGCCAGGTAGCACCCCAGCAGCGCGTCGTCGGAGAACCGGGCGAAGTCCAGCTGCTGGGCGGGGTTGGGGAAGGCCGGCGCGAGCCGTGGCGGCAGCACCTCGTCGAAGCTGTCGTAGCGCTGCGACCAGAACGCCGTCGACCAGGCGTCGTTGAGTGCCTCGACGTCGCCGTGCCGCTCGGACAGCCAGCGCCGGAAGTCGGCGGCCGACTCCTCGCACCAGCACATCGGGGTGTGGCAGCCGTACTCGTTGCCGATGTGCCACATCTCCAGCGCGGGGTTGGTCGGCGTACCGGGTGGCCAGCCGCTCGACCAGGCGCGTGGCGTATTCGCGGTAGACGCGGCTGGAGGGGCAGTAGTGCTGCCGGCCGCCGGGCCACATGCGCCGGCCGTCCGCGGTCTCGGGAAGGATCTCGGGGTGCAGCCGGGACAGCCACGGCGGCGGGGACGCCGTCATGGTGGCCAGGCACACGGCCACGCCGGCTCCGGCGAGGTTGTCCATCACCCGGTCGAACCAGTCGAAGTCGTACGCGCCGGGCCTCGGTTCCACCCTCGCCCAGGAGAAGATGCCGGCCGTTACCAGGGAGACGCCCGCCTCCTTCATCAGCGCGACATCCTCGGCCCACACCTCCTCGGGCCACTGCTCGGGGTTGTAGTCGCCGCCGAAGGCGATCCCGGGCGGGCGCAGGCGCCGCCGGGCGTCGGCCGCTACTCGACCGACGCCTTCCTGGAGGACCTCGCCGAGGTCCGCGCGATAGTCGAGCCCGCCGGAGCCCGGCTCGCCGCGGCCCGGCGCACCCCGTCCGACCTGAACGCCATGCGGCAGGCGCTCGACGCGATGGCTGCGGCGGGCACGGACGCGGACGCGATGGTCGAGGCAGACCTCGCCTTCCACCGCGCCCTGCTGGACGCCGCCCACAACGAACTGCTCAGCCGCATGGAGGTCGTCATCGAGGCCGGTCTGCGCGTGCGCGACCGGATCGTGCACGACGCCCAGCACCACTCCGACTCCATCCCCGGGCACCAGGAACTGCTGGACGCGGTCGAAGCGGGCGACCCGGACGCCGCCGTGGCCGCCGTCGAGTCACTCCTGGCGCAGGCGTCCGACGACCTGGCCGCCGTACAGGCGCGGGAAGAGAACGACGATGTCGCGAACGACACGCTGCCGAGGGAGCTACTTGAAGATAACCGGACTTGAGGCGTTCCTCATCGCTCCGCGCTGGCTGTTCCTGCGCATCGGCACCTACGAGGGCATCACCGGCTGGGGCGAGCCCGTGATCGGGGGCCGCGCCGAGACGGTGCGCGCCGCGGTCCACGAACTGGCCGACTACCTCGTCGGCCGGGCCCCCCGTGCATCGAGGACCACTGGCAGGTGCTCACCAAGGGCGGCTTCTACCGGGGCGGCCCCATCCTCTCCAGTGCCGTCGCCGGCATCGACCAGGCGCTGTGGGACATCGCGGGCAAGACCTACGGCGTCCCGGTGCACGGCCTCCTCGGCGGCCCCGTACGCGCGCGTCCGCGTGTACGCCTCGGTTGGCGGCGACCGGCCGAGCGATGTGGCGGAGCTGGCCGGGGAACAGGTGAAGGCGGGCTTCACCGCGGTGAAGATGAACGCCTCGGCCGAACTCGCGCCGATCGACACCCCGGCACGCACCGCCGAGGTCGTCGAACGGGTCGCGGCCGTCCGCGAGGTGCTCGGCGACGAACGGGACATCGCCGTCGACTTCCACGGCCGCGTCTCCACCGCCATGGCACGCCGCCTGCTGCCTCGGCTGGAGTCCCTGCACCCGTTGTTCGTCGAGGAGCCCGTGCTCCCCGAGCACTCGGGCCATCTGCGCAGCCTGGTGGAGTCCACGAGCATCCCCCTCGCCACCGGCGAACGCCTCTACTCCCGTTGGGACTTCCGCTCCGTACTGACCAGCGGCATCGCCGTCGCACAGCCCGACCTCTCGCACGCCGGCGGCATCTGCGAGGTCCGCCGCATCGCGGCCATGGCCGAGACGTACGACGTCGCCATGGCCCTCCACTGCCCCCTCGGCCCGGTCGCCCTGGCCGCGAGCCTCCAGATCGCCTTCTCCGTACCGAACTTTCCTCATCAGGAACAGAGCATGGGCATCCCCTACAACCATCAGTGCGACGTGCTGGAGTACGTGATGGACCCCGAGCCCTTCCGCTGCGAGAGCGGCTACGCCGTCCGCCGGTCCCGCCCGGGCCTCGGCGTGGAGATCGACGAGAAGGCGGTACGCCGCGCCGCCGAGACCGGACATCGCTGGCGCAATACCGTATGGCGGGGCGCCGACGGGGCCTTCACCGAATGGTGACCGCCGCCGGACCCCGCACCCCACGCCCGTCCAAGGAGACCCCGCTCCCATGAACCTGGTGGAATCGCTCCGTACCCACCGCCTGCTGGCGATCGTGCGCGGCAAGGACCCCGCCGCGGCACTGCGCACCGTACGCACCCTCGCCGACGAGGGCGTCGCGGCCGTCGAGGTCTCGCTGACCACCGCCGACGCCCTGACCGTGATCAGGCAGGCGCGCGGCGCGCTGGGCGCCGACGCCCTCCTCGGCGCGGGAACCGTGCGTTCGGCCGCCGACGCCGCCCGCGCCGTGGACGCCGGTGCCTCGTACCTCGTCACGCCGGCACTGGTCGAGGGACTGGAGCCGTACGGTGTCCCGGTGCTGATGGGCGCCCTCACGCCGACCGAGATCGAACTCGCCCTCTCACGGGGCGCCGACGCGATCAAACTCTTCCCCGCCTCCCTCGGCGGCCCCGGGTATCTGCGAGCCCTGCGCGACCCGTTCCCCGACGTGCCCTTCGTGCCGGTCGGCGGAGTTGACGCGCGGGCCGCCCGGGACTACCTCGACCGGGGCGCCCTCGCCGTCGGCGTCGGCTCACCTCTCGTCGGGGACGCGGCCGACGGCGGCGACCTGGACCAACTCCGCGTCCGCGCGTCCGAGTTCCGCGGGGTGGCCGCAGGGGAGGCGCCGTGACGGCACCGGACCGCCAGGCCCCGCCCGACGTCGTGACCTTCGGCGAGACCATGGCGGCACTCCGGGCACAGGGACCGCTGCGGCTGGGCGGCAGTCTCGGACTGTCCGTGGCGGGAGCGGAGTCCACCGTCGCGATCGGGCTCGCCCGGCTCGGCCACCGGGTGCGCTGGGCGGGCCGGGTCGGTGCGGACGAGCTCGGTGCGCTGGTGCTGCGCACGCTCCGCGCCGAAGGAGTCGACACCGACCACGCGATCACCGACGACACCGGCCGGCCCACGGGCCTGCTCCTGACCGAACCGCGCCTGGGCACGCTGACCCGCGTCAGCTACTACCGTGCCGGTTCGGCCGGTTCGGCCGTCTCGCCCGCAGACGTTCTGCCCGCGCTGGCCTCCGGGGCCCGCGTCCTGCATCTGACCGGCATCACCCCGGCGCTCAGCGCGTCGGCGGCCGAGGCGGTCCTGGCCGCCGCCACGACCGCGCGCGAGTCCGGTATCACGGTGTGCTGTGACGTCAACTACCGCTCCCGGCTCTGGTCCGCCGGCCGGGCGCGCACGGTCCTGAGGCCGATGCTGGCCCACGTCGACCTGCTCATAGCCTCCGAGGACGAACTTCCCCTGGTGCAGGCACAGCCCGACACGCCCGAGTCCGAGGGGGTGCAGGAGCTGCTGGCCGCAGGCGTCATGGAGGTCGTCATCAAACGAGGAGCGCGCGGCGCGACGAGCTTCACCGCCGAAGGGGCCATCGACAGCCCCGCTCGACAGGTCGACGCGGTCGATCTGGTCGGTGCCGGTGACGCCTTCGTGGCGGGATACCTGTCCGGGCTCCTCGCCGGCGCCGCCGCCCCTGCGCGTCTGCACCGGGCCGTCACCACCGCGGCCTTCGCCGTCGCCACCCGGGGCGACTGGGAGGGCCTTCCCACACAGGACGAACTCGGCCTGTTCGACCAGCCGGACGGCACGACCATCCGCTGAGCCAGGAGACTGAACATGACACCAACTCCGGTCCCGGCGGCGGAAGTCGTCGTGGACGGCGGCTACGAGCTCGTCGAGGGCGGCCGCTGGACGGACGGCCGGTACGTGTACGTCGACATCCTCAGTGGCCGGCTCCTCGAGCTGCGACACCACCGGACCGGCCCAACTGGCCCGGGTCGACGCGCCCTTGGGCGCCGTCGCGCCGGTGGGAGGCCGGCCGAACGCGTGGATCGCCGCAGCGGGCACGGGCATCGCACTGCTCACCCCCGACGGCACGCCGGAATGGCCGGACCGCCCTGAGGATCGCACCCCGGTCCCCAGCCGGATGAACGACGGCGTCGCGGACCCCAGCGGCCGCTTCTGGGCCGGCAGCATGGCCTACGCGGCACCCCCGGCGCGGGCTCGATCTACCGTACGGACCCCGACGGCACGGTGGTACGCGTCCTCAACGGCCTGACCATCGCCAATGGGCGGCCTTCACCACCGAGGGCACCACGCTGTACGTCGCCGACACCGCCGCCGGCACGATCCTGCGCTCCCGGGTCGACCCCGTCTCGGGTGACCTCACCGGCGATCCGGAGACCTTCGTCCGCCTGCGCGACGGCGAAGGCAGCCCCGATGGGATGACCGTCGACGAGGAGGGCTGCCTGTGAATCGATGTGGGGCGCCGGCGCGGTTCGCCGCTACCACCCCGACGGCCACCTGCTCCACCCCCTGACCGTGCCCGCCCCGCATCCCACGTCCGTGTGCCTGCACCCGGGCGACAACCGTCCCTTCGTCACCACCGCCCGGTACGGGGTGAGGAACCCGACCGCGGTCTCCGGGGCGGTGCTCAGCCTCCCCGCACCAGTCAGGGGAACGGCTGCCTGCTTCTGGCGGGGCGCCGGCGCTGGAACGTGAGTGGGATCGGGGACTGTCAGGCGATCGCGGATTCCGCGAACTGGTTGGTGTCGAAGAGCTGGTTGATGTGGCCGCCGAGTTCGGACCAGTGCTGTCCGGAGAGTTCGGCGGCGGCGCGGGCGTCGCCACCCGCGCAGACCTCGATGAGCTCGTCGTGATGTTCGATGGTGTTGCGCCCGCCGAGCAGGGTGGAGAACTTGCGGTAGAGGATGCGGTGGATCTGCGGGTGGAGCTGTTCGACGATCCGGCTGAGCACAGGGTTGTCGGCGGCGGTGATCGGGACCGCGTGGAAACGGTCGTCCGCGGCGAGCGCGGCGTCGGTGTCATTGGCGGCGACGGCCCGTTCGAAGTCCCGGTTGGCCTCGCGCATGTGCTCCAGGTCCTGCTCGGTCATGACCGGCACGGCCGTCCCGATGGCGAGCTGGTCGAGGGAACGCAGGACGGCCAGGGTCTTCTCGACGTCACGGCGGTTGAGGGTGGTGATGCGGGTGTAGACGCCGGGCTTGGCCTCGACCAGACCGATGTCGGCGAGCCGGGCGAGCGCCTCGCGCACCGGAGTGCGGCTGAGACCGAGGCGCTCGGCGAGCTCACCGTCCTTGACCTTCTCTCCGGGGACGAGTTCGCCCCGCACGATCGAGTCGCGCAGGCGGTGGAAGACCTCGTCGCTGAGGAGGCGGCGGGAGACAGGACTGTCCAGTGACATATTGCGTACAGTACATCGCCCGCCCACCCGTCCGGGGTACGCGCGTCCTCATCCTCCTGCGGTGAGTGTCCGGCGGACCAGGGCCTGAGCCAGGACGACCGCCGGATCGATGAGAGGAACACCGACCGTTTCGGCCGGCAGCCCGAGCGGGATCTCCGTGCAGCCCGCGACGATCGCCTGCGCGCCCTGCGCCGTGAGCCTGCCGGCGGCACGCGCCAGCGGCACGGTGGCCGTGGCGCCCCGCGCGCCGGCCTTCACCGCCCGGATGGCGGCCATGACCTCATGGTGCTGGCTGTCCGGGCCGGGCAGGACGAGGCTGATTCCGGAGTGGCTCAACTGCTGCTGATACAGGCCCGCGCGGACGGTTCCGGAGGTGGCGAGCAGCCCGACGGTGTGCACCCGCGGCCGCAGGGCGGCGAGGTGGTCCGCGACCTCGCCGATCATGTGGACGATCGGCAGGCCGACGTGGTCGGCGATGCGTGGGACGAAGGCGTGGGCCGTGTTGCACGGGATGGCGATGAGGGTGGCGCCGGCCTGGCGCAGCACACGCCCGCCGTTGAGGAGCCAGGGGGTCGGATCGGGGCCGTCACCGAGCAGGGCCTGGGTGCGGTCCGGGATGGTGGGGTCGGACCAGATGACCGTACGGAAGTGGTCCTGGTCGCTGCTGCCCGGCGTCATCGACACCAGTTTGGCGTAGAAGTCGGCGGTCGCCGCCGGGCCCATGCCGCCCAGAATGCCGATGATCTCGCCGGTGGCCGTGCGGGTGAGGGGGCGGGTGGTCACCGGGCGGGTTCCTTCTGCAGGGACCCGGCCTCGGTCGCGGCGGGGGTCGAGGGGGTTTCGCGGCTGCCCCGTTCGGCGTGGCGTCGGTTCTCGGAGCTGTCGATGACGGCGGCTGCGAGGGAGTTGCCGATGACGTTCACGCCGGTGCGGGCCATGTCGACGACGAAGTCGACGCCGAGGAGCAGCGCGATGCCCTCGGCTGGCAGCCCGATGGAGTTGCCGGCGGCGATGAGGACGACGATGGAGGCGGAGGCCACGCCGGCCATGCCCTTGGAGAGGATCACCAGCACGCCGACCATGAGGAGGAGGGCGGGCAGGGAGGTGTCCGCACCGTAGGCGTTGGCGAGGAAGACCAGGGCGGCGGCCTGATAGAGGACCGAGCCGTCGGTGTTGAAGGAGTAGCCGAGGGGGACGACGAACGAGGTCGTCGACCGGCTGAGGCCGAACGCCTCCAACTTGCCCATGAGTGGGGCCAGTACCGACTCGGAGCTGCGGGTGACGAAGGCGATCCCGGCCAGCCCGGCGATGGACCTCAGCAGGGCGGCGTAGCGGATGCGGTAGAGCGCGGCGATGAGCGGGAACAGCACGCCGACGACGATGGCCAGGCCCGCGTAGACGACGGCGATGAATCCGACCAGGCTGCGCAGGTTGCCGAAGCCGTAGTGGGCGACGTCGTAGGAGATGAAGCCGAGTACGCCCAGCGGCGCGATCCGGATGACGTAGCCGACGACCTTGAACATCACCGAGGCGACGGATTCCAGGACGGAGGCGAAGGGTTCCGACTTCTCCCCGATCGCGGCCATGGCGACGCCGACGAGGAGGGCGAAGGTGATGGCGCCGAGCAGGTTGCCCTCGCCGAAGGCGGCGAAGATGTTCTTCGGTACGGCGTGCAGGATCAGCTCGTGGAAGTCGATGCCCTGGTTCAGCCCGTCCAGGTCCCTGGCGTCGGCCCCCTGGACCGGGGCGCCCCTGCCGATGTCGGTGAGCTTGGCCAGGCCCGCCGCGATCAGCAGGATGACGGTGGTGACGATCTCGAAGTAGAGGATGGCCTTGCCGGCGATCCGGCCGACCTTCTTGACCGACTCCATGCGGGCGACGCCCAGCACGATGAGCGGGAAGACCAGGGGCAGGACCACGACCTGCACCAGGTTCAGAAACGCCTCCCCGAGGATCTTCATCTGCTCGCCCGCGGACGGGGCGAGGGACCCGATGAGGGCGCCAAGACCCACGGCGATGATCGACTGGATCCCGATCGGCATCTTCAGGCATCGCCGCCAGAACCCTGATGTCTTGGTCCGTGGGGTGTCTTCGCTGGTGGGATGGGTGTGCGCGACGCCCATGAGGCTCCTCCTGAATGCAATATATTGCGTTCTGCGTGTTGGCCGGTAACACTGATGCCGGAGGCGGTGGCCTGTCAAGGGGGCCGCGCCGGTATCCGGGGTGACGTCCGGCGGCAACGACGAGGAGCAGCAGATGGCACAGGGCACACGCATGGAGCACGACGTGCCTGGTCGGGGCAGGGAGGTACCCGCCGGGACGTACTACGGCGTGCATACCGCGCGGGCCGGGGAGAACTTCACGATCACCGGATCGACCATCGCCCAGTTCCCCGATCTGATCACCGCACTTGCCTCGGTCAAGCAGGCGGCCGCGCAGGCCAACCGTGATCTCGGGCTCCTGCCGGCGGATATCGCCCAGGTGGTCATCAGCGCATACGAGTGGAATTCACCGGCGTCCTCAAGATGGGCCGCACCCAGTTCCAGGACGCCGTCCCCATGACGCTGGGCCGGGAGTCAACCACCTACGCCGTCATGATCGAGGAGGCTCACCGGAGGCTGACCGAGACCGCCGCCCTGCTGCTGGAGTCCAACCTCGGCGGCACGGCGATCGGCACCGGTATCAACGGCCACCCCCGCTACGCCGGACTCGCCTGGGCCTACCTCGCCGGCATCAGCGGCGAACCCGTCCGGCCCGCCGCCGACTTCATCGAGGCCACCCAGGACCGCGGCGCCTTCGCCCAGCTGTCCGGCGTCCTCAAACGCGTCGCCGTGAAACTCTCCAAGACCTGCAACGCCTGCGTCTGACCGCCTCCGGCACCTGCGCGCCGCCTGTGACACCCTGGCCGCCCGTTGCGTCCCGTATCACCGCCAACCGCGAGCACCTCCAGGACAGCGTCCACCGCTCCATCGGACTGGTGACCGCGCTCGCCCCGCACATCGGTTACGCCGCCGGCGCCGCCCTGGCCCGCCGAGCGCTCGCCACAGGCCGCACCATCAACGACCTCGCCGCCGAAGCCGGCCTGCTCACCGCCGGGGAAATGGACACGATCCGGCGCGCGGTCGCGAGGCGCCCCTGGCGGCCGGCACCACAGGATCCGGGCGTTCCATGTGGTCGTCGGGCTTCTGACTGCTGTTTGAAGACGCCGCCGCCGACGTGCCGGACCGGCCGCCGTGCGGACCGCAGATGAGGGACATCAGCGGCGCGTCCTGCGCGACCACTGACAGCACCCTTCCTGCCGGCATCCGAGCGGGCCGCCTGCCCCCGGCGTGGGCAGGCGGCCGGTGACCCCGAGAAGGCGACGGCCAGGGCGGTGCGGCCATCGGGGCAAGACGCGGCGGCGCTGGTCAGCGGTGGTGGCTCACCAGGTGTGGGCCACGTCGACCACAAGGTGTCCGTCCAGCTGCAGCACCCGGAAGGGCAGCCGGGCGCGCACTCCGAGGCCGAACTGCGACTGGCCCTCGAAGGTGCCGGCGAACTTGGCGTCCCGGAAGGTGCGGTACCCGGTGAGGTTCACTCCCGGCAGAGGCTGCCCCGCCTGGCCAGGGTAGGTGGGAGCGCCGGAGTCATAGGCGGGAGCCCTCACGATCACCTCCAGGATGGCGCCGCCGCCGACCGGGATGGGGTCGCCGGTCGGGTCCTGGATCAGCTGGTCGACGTAGCGCACGGTGTACCCGAGCTGGTCGGCGGACGCGCCCGGAACGTCGACGACGAACCGGTCGTAGCAGTCGTGGCGACCGGTCCTGGCGTTGGTGATGTACTCGCCCGACGTGCTCGACCAGTTCGTCTTGTCCAGGCTGCCCCAGCCGGTCGGGCAGGCGGCCGCCGCGCGCGCGGCGGCCGCCGGTGCGGCCGCGGTCGGTACCGCGGCCGCACCCAGCGCGGCGGTCACAAGGACCGCGGTCACCCAGACTGCCCTGCTTCTTGTCATCCTGTTCCCCCAAGTGTGCGAATATCCGATATCAGGGGAGACGGTCGGCTAGGTCTGACGGTTGCACCAAGTCGAGATCCTCGAAGACCTGGGAACCTCGCGGAGGGACCGGGTGGCTGCGTCGGCGTGAGCGGATCGGTTCGTATTCGCAGGGTGCGGAAGTCGTAGGCCGCGCGAGCTTCCAGCCCGGTCACGGGCGGCTGCCCCATTGACGGGGATGTGAGCGGCCGACGGCTCTGCTGTTCACTAAGGTGGACCGGCGTGGATCTCGAAGCAGTTCGCACCTTCCTCGCCGTCGCGGAGGCCGGCCAGTTCCAAAAAGCCGCTGCCGACCTGTCGATCACCCAGCAGGCTGTCTCCAAGCGCATCGCCGCGCTGGAGCACAGCCTCGGTGCGCGGTTGTTCACCCGCACCCCTCACGGCGCTCAACTCAGCATCGACGGCCAGGCGTTCCTGCCCCACGGGCGCGAACTGCTGCGCGTCGCCGAGCGCGCGGTCGCCTCCGTGCGCCCCGGCCGCCGTCCGCTGCGCGTCGACGTGATCGCCTCGCGCGGCGCACAGTCGGGCCTGATGCGCGGCTTCCACCACGCGTACCCCGAGACCGACCTCGACGTGGTGATGCTGCTCGAGATCGAGACGGCCGTCGCCGCCATCCGCTCCGGTGCGATCGACGCCTCCTTCCGCGCCGTCGCCGCGCCCGGTCTGCCCCTTCCCGAGGACATCGCGTCCGTCCGGGTGCTCGACGAGCCGCTCCAACTGCTCACCGGCCCCGCCCATGCGCTGGCGGGCGCCCGGTCGGTGACCGTCGCTCAGCTCGTCGGGCACCGGATCTGGATGCCCGGCGTCGTCCCCGGTACCGAGTGGGGGGCCTACTATGACGACCTCGTCTCCGAGTTCGGTCTCACCATCGAGGCGACCGGCCCCAACTTCGGCTCAGACGCGCTCCTCGACACCGTCGCCGACGACCCGGCCCTGGCCACCTTCATGGGTGAGCACACCCGCCTCATCTGGCCCGCCGGTCACGGCCTGCGCCGCATCCCGGTGACCGACCCGACGCCCGTCTACCCGCACTCGCTCCTTTGGCACCGTGACAACCCGCACCCAGCGCTGGCCACCCTCCGCACCCACCTCGCTGCCGCCACGGCTGGCCACGACACCGCCGGGACCTGGGCACCGGGCTGGGTGATTCCGCGCTGAACCGCCCCGCCCGCGCTGCCGGCCCTGCCGGGACGCAGGCGGTCAACGGTGCGCGTCACTTCGGGCGGTCGTACGAGGTCCACCAGCGGACCCGGCCGACCCGCCACTCCGCGACCTACGGAAGCCGGACGGACGACGTCGTGCAGCGGACCGGCGCTTTACAGCAGCCCGCCGAGGGGCAGAGTGCGCTCGGTGAGCTGCCCGCGCAGCTGTTCGCCGGTCGTGTCGGCTTCGGTGAGCCAGTCCGCGGTGAGCAGACGGTTGGCGTGCTCGGCGACCTGATCGGGTGACAGGGCGCAGAACGCGGCGACGCGGTCCAGGTGCAACCCACCGTCCTCAGGGCTTCCCAGGCGTCCGTCGGGGCGGATGTGGGCGGCGGTGTACAGAGCCAGGAGCCGTGTGGCGGCACCGAGTTTCTTCTTGCGGATCTTCCGGTCACCCACGACTTTCTGGGCCCAGCCGGAGATCCTCGCGCGGGTCGCCTTGCCGAAGTCGAACGGGCGGGGCTGCTCGGGCAGCAGCGTGGGGACGGTGATGGCGGTGGGGTCTTCGGACCGGGAGGCCATCACCTCGGCAACGGTGCCGGGCAGACGCAGCCAGTCGGCCGAGACCAGCTGCTGAAGCACCCGCTCGGCATCTTCGGGGAGCCAGCCGACCAGCTCCTGACCGGTGATGTTCCCGGTGCCGGCGCGTGCGGCCCGCAGGGTGAGCATGAGGACCGCGAGGCGCACCTCGGCCTCCGGGCGCGGGGCCTGGGCGGCGGCGTAGTCGAGCACCGCGCGGGCGTGCACGGCCTGGTTCCGGGTCAGCAGCCGTTCCACCACCGGCCCGTCCCCGCCCGCGGTGTCACCGGCGGGCCCGCCGACACGGTTCTCGTGCATCTCGCGGGTGGTCTGCGCGGCCTTCTCGGCCCGGTGCGCCTCGTGGCGCAGGGAACTGTCACCACTCACGTCGGCCCAGAGACCGAACGCGCGGGCCTTGCGCTCGTGGAGCTCGGCGAGGAGGACGAGGTCGGGCTCCGCGCGCTGCTGATAGGCGCGGAACGCATCGCCCAGCTCGATGAGTTCCTCCCGCAGAACGTCGGGCTCGAGGTCCTGCGGCACGATCCGTTGCGCGATCTTGCCCCACCGCTTGGTCCGCCGGGGCGCTGTGGCCGGCGAGGTGGCGCGGGCACGAGGTACCGGCCTCGGAGCGAGGGCCAGGGAAGACGCGGCGTGGGCAGGGGGGCAGGGACCTTCGGAGAACATCGCCGTCACATCAGCCCTGGCCGTGCCGCTCGCGGACTCCCGCTCCGCAGTGGGCTCGCCCGCCGCCCGGCCCGGCCGAGCTGGTGGCGTGGCGGTGTCCAGGACGCGGCAGTCGGGGGTGGCGGCAGCGCAGCGCGCGCACATCTCCACGATCCGCCACAATCTTCCGGCCCTGTCTCCATACACCGTCAGCACCACCGGGCCCCCACACCGCACCCCATCCGCTGCCGGCCGCGTCCCGCTCCGTCGTTCGGCGACAGAATCCAAGGCGTGCCACGTGCAGCCGGCGGCGCGGCAGGCGCACCCGGCCTCGCTGCGCGGTCCCCCGCCCGCGCGGATGTGGGCCAGGTGCGTGTTGACATGCCCGATCGCGGCCTTGCGTGCCGCGGCGGCGCCGTCGGTGAAGCGCTGATCGGCGCAGGCCGGACGGGAGCAGGACAGCCTCACCACGCCATCGGAAGGACGGCCGTAGGGGTCCAGGCGCACCGTCCATACCCGACCCTCGACGTGATCCTCCTGCCGTGTGCCGGCCTTCCCCGCCATGTGCGCACCTTCCCTGTTCCTCGAGCCGTTGCCAGAGCGGTCCCATCATCGGGGATACCGCCACCCAGTCCCCGGAAGACGGAACTGTCGGGCCCGGTGTGCTCACCCTCGCGGCGCGTCCCGCATGGTGCCCGGTCCGGCGATCGGGCAGGGCGGACGGGGCGGAGCGGCGGCGTATCGGGCAGCTCCGGTCGGACCAGGGAGGGGAGGGGCCGCACTCCGCTGTCACCCGATCGAGGGGATTGGCTTACTGGCACCCAAATCATCCTTTCTGCGGCTGTATGGTCTGCGTGTCGCTCAAGTGGGGCGTCAGCAACTCGCCTACATCGCGGCCCTGTTGCTGCTCTCGGTGGAGCGCGGTTACTCACAGACGACCTGCCTGGAGGGGCTTTGAGGATTCCTGGGCACCGGAGTGTGTGTGACGTGGGCGTCGCGCTGGTGGCCGTGGGCATCGTCGGTGGGGCGACCGCGTGAAGGTCAGCGACCTGCATCACTCCTACCGTCGGCGCGTGGTGCTGCGCGGCGTCGACTTCGATCTGCCGCCCGGCGCGTTGGTCGGAATCGTCGGTGAGAACGGTGCGGGCAAGTCGACTCTGCTCAGGATCCTCTCCGGGCAGCTGCGCCCCCGTCGCGGCACTGTCCGGCACAGCGGCCGCTTCGGGTACTGCCCGCAGCACGCCGTCCTCAACGACGCCTTCACCGTCCGGCAGCACCTGGAGTTCTTCAAGACCGCCTTCGGCCTGGCCGACCTGGGCCATGCCGAGGAGGCGATGGACGTCCTGGGATTCGCCGAATACGCCGACGTACGAGCCGGAGTGCTCAGCGGCGGGACGCGGCAGAAGCTGAACCTCACCCTGGCCCTCATGCACCATCCGCAGGTGCTGCTGCTGGACGAGCCCTACCAGGGTTTCGACTGGGACACCTACCAGCGCTTCTGGGAACTCACAGCCCGGCTGCGCGACGCCGGTCGCTCGGTCCTGGTCATCTCGCACCTCGCCTACGACGCCGAGCGGCTGGACGAACTGTGGCGGCTGAGGGACGGGAAGCTCCAGCCCACCGGGGTCGCGGCATGAGCAGACACCTGGCGCTGTTCACCACCGCGACGCGGTACGCGGTAACCGAACATGTGCGCAACCAGTTCGCGATGGTGCTGGTCGCCGTGTTCATCCCGCTGTGGACCATGCTGGCGTACCTGGTCATGCCCGACTCCCCGGCAAGGATGCGACTGCGGGCCACCGGAGAGATGCTCGCTCCGCGAGGGAACGAGATCACCGAGATCAGCGGTGCGCTCAACGCCGTCACCCTGATCACCGGGTTCATGATGTTCGCGGCCACGTTCTCAGGTCACGACTTCGACCGCCGCCTGGCCATGGCCGGCTACCCTCGCGCCCATCTCGTCCTGGCGAAGGTCGCCGCTCTTGCCGTGGCTTCCGCGGCCGTGTCCGCCTACGCCACCGCCGTCACCTGCCTGATCTGGACACCGCGCCAGCCCGTCCTGCTCGCCGTCGCCCTCTTCGGCGCCGCCCTGACCTACGGCGTCCTCGGCGTCGGCTTCGGCGCCGTGATGCGTCGGGAGGTCGAGGGCATGTTCGCCATCCTGATGACGAGCATCATCGACCTCGGCCTGCAGAACCCGATCACCAGCTCCGGAAGCGAGAGCCCCGTCACCCGTTTCCTGCCCTCCTACGGGGCCATGCAGGCCAGCACCGCCGCCGGCTTCTCCACCGCGGACGTGCCCGGCCATGTCGCCATCCAGCTCAGCTGGTTCGCCGGAGCCGGGCTCGTTGCTCTGCTTGCCTTCCACGGCCGCACCCGCAACGCCCTGCCACGGGCAATCGGGCCCAACCTGCCGGGACCTCGCCGATCCCGGGATCAGGCAGCCGATGCCAGTACCTCAGCGGCGAGTTGACGCACTACAGCACCCATCCCTGCCGGCCGGTACCGTGCCTTCAGTGGGAGTCGCACACACATGCCCCGAATCCCTGACGCCGTGTCCCAAGAACGCGCTGACACCGAGCTGCGGGCCGCGTATCGCCTGTGCCGCCGCATGGCACGCCGGCAGGATCCCGAGACGTACGCTCTCATCCGCCTGCTGCCCTCCGCGCTGCACCCGGCAGGCTGGGCTCTTTGGGCGGCGGTGTCGGCGATCGACGATCTGATCGACGACCGGGAGGCCGCGGCAGCCGAGCGGGCCGCCCGGGCCAAGGCCTGGATTGCCGCGCTGGAGGCCGATCTGGTCTCCGGCACGAGCACTGACCCGATCCGTCTCGCCCTGGTGGACACCGCCACCCGGTGGCATGTGGACGTGTCCCCTCTCCGGGACGGGATGCTCGTGTCTCTCGACGACGCCCACCACCGGCACTTCGACGACTGGACCCAGTGGCGCGACTGGAGCCGCGGTCATGTCGTACCCACCTTCGACTTGGTGCGGAGCCTGCTCAGCCGGGCAGGCGTGCCGGTGGTCTTCCGACTGGACCGGCAGGTGAGCTACGAGCGGTTCCTCGACGGCGCCCGCCTCGTCGAAACCCTCACCGACCTGGCAGCCGACCTGGACGAGGCCGGGCTCCTGCTTCCTCGCGAGTTCATGGAACAGTTCCCCGGGGCCGAGGACGACCTGCGGCACCGCCGGTGGACCGAGGAAGCGGCGGCGCTGGTCGTCGAATTGACCAGCATCGCCCGCCGCTGGGTGACCCAGCCCAGCCTGACCCACGGCATGCACCCGGGACTCGCCACCGTGGTCAGGGCGCTGGCCGATCTGCTGCTCGCCCAGCTCGACGCCGTCGAGGCGGCAGGCCCGGCCCTGCTGCGCTCCGAGGCGCGTCCCTCGCTGGCGGCGCGTGCACGCATCTTCGTCCCCGCGCGCATCCGGTCGGCCCTGGCCTGGAGCCTGACCCCGGTCACCGTTCCCTCCACTCCACGACGACCCATGGCAACCGGACCCCGTGCAACGGCGCCCCTGGTGCCTGACGCGACGACGTTCCGGCAGCCGCCCGGCCACCCCAGCGGCTGCCGGCCCCCGCGGATCAGCCCCGAAGCCATGCCGGACCACGTCGCCGTCATCATGGACGGCAACGGCCGCTGGGCCGAATACCGCGGCCTGCCCCGCTCCGAAGGCCATCGTGCCGGCGTCGCCGCCCTGCACGAGATGGTCTACGGCGCTTTGGAGATCGGCCTGTCCCACCTGACCGTGTACGCGTTCTCCACCGAGAACTGGAGCCGCGACATGGAGGAAGTAGCGGGCCTCATGAACACCCTGCAGAAGGAACTGGCCAACGACCCGTTCCGTGACCTCGACGTGCGCATGCGCTGGTCCGGCCGTCCGGAGGGACTGCCGGTGGACCTCGTCGAGTCCCTGCGGCACAAGGAGGCCACCACCCGCGCTCGTACCGGCCTGACCTGCACCCTCTGCTTCAACTACGGTGGCCGAGACGACATCACCCGCGCTGCCGCAGCCCTCGCCCGAGCGGCGAAGACCGGCGACGTGGACCCCGACCTCATCAGCGAGGACGATGTCGCACGTCACCTGTCCTTCCCCGACATGCCGAGCGTCGACCTGCTGTGGCGCACTGGAGGCGAGCAGCGCACCTCCAACTTCCTTCCCTGGCACGCAACATACGCCGAACTCCACTTCACGTCCGACTACTGGCCGGACGTCGACCGGCGCGACCTGTGGCGAGCCATCACCGAATACGGCAACCGTCAGCGCCGGTACGGAACCGCAGCGCCACATTCAGCTTCGGCCACTGGGCGAGGGGCGGGCGCCAGGCGGCAGGTGGCCAGGTAAGCGGTCCAGGTGTCCTGGGCGAAGCAGGCGCAGCGAGTGGCCGTGCCAGGCCTGACAGCCGCTGACACCATGAGGTGGATTGGCCTGGCTGTCGCGTCCAGGACAGGAGTTGAGCCTTCGATCCGGCGCGGGGGACATCACCGTGGAACATGTCGGACGAGCTGGGGACCGGCTTGAGCCGCTGCTACCGCTGCTACCTCGGCGTCGACGGCGCTTCCGGTATCCGGGCCGCAGGCCGTTGCCGGACCGGGAGGCCGGATGGGGCGCCAGTCGATGAGAACCAGGGCGGCACGTGCTCTCGCCGGCCTCGCACACGCCGAACGGCCGCCGTCCGACTGGACGCGGGTCATGCCGGCCGGCGCGGTACGACCGTCGTGGCCTGTCCGCGACTGCCGTGACCGCATACACGAGGCCCAGTCGCCCAGATGATCCGCCTCCCGCGGATGCGCGATGCGCTCATCCCCTGGGCAGCAGCCACGCCATGACCGACTGTCAGGTGTTGCGGCGCCGAGCGTCACTGTTCTGGCGCAGTTGCTCGGTGTGGCCGGTGATGGCGTCGATACGGGCGGCGAGATCCGGGTGGGCGGTTTGCAGGTGGGGCCGGGCCTCGGTCAGAGGAGTGATGAGACGGGCGGCGTCGTCGGCGGCGAGGGCCTTGTCGATGCGGCGGATGAAGGGGCGTGCCGCGGTGGGAAGGTCCGTCAGCGCTGTGATCTGGCCGGCGAGCCGGCGCAGGTCGGCGGCGTTGTTTCGGGCCCAGGCGGTGACGGAGCGGTCGGCGGCGCGGCGATCGCGGGTGGCCTTCACGCGCTGCTCGCCGGTGGTGCCGGTGGCTCCGGGGCGCAGCCGCAGATAGCGGCGCTCTGCTGCCTGTCGGCTGGCGACGCCGAGGGGGCCGGCGAGGTCGGCCCAGCTGGCTCCGGCTTCCCGGGCTGATTCGATCAGGCCCGTCTCCCATCCCGCGAGCCGCTCGCGGACCTCGCGCAGCAACAGGAGCGAGGCCAGGACCTGCTCGGGACCGGCATCCGTCCCGGACGGCTCGTCGTCCTGTGCGGCGTGGGCGGCGTGCAGTGCTTCGTCGATGGCGCTCAGCGCGGCGGCTGCCGCGAGGAACGAGGTGGGTCCGGTCCTTCTGCCCTCGGGCGGCCGGCCCCGAGTGGTCCGGTCGGCTGCCTCGGCTGCTGACATGAGGTCTCCTCCGGGATCCGTCGCGTCATTGTTTCGACGACATCAAGTTTGTCATCGTTCCGATGACATGCTACAACGGAAGTGAGGTGAAGCGCATTGGCAGGTACTGCCAAAAGCACTGGAGGTGTTCACCGATGTTGATGCGCACCGACCCGTTCCGTGAGTTCGACCGTCTCGCCCAGCAGCTCTTCGGCCCGTCCGGTACCTGGTCGCGGCCGGCCCCGATGCCGATGGACGCATACCGGGAGGGTGACGAGTACGTGATCGCCCTGGACCTGCCGGGTGTCCTGCCGGACGCGATCGACATCGACGTCGAGCGGAACATGCTGACCGTGAAGGCGGAACGCCGCCCGGTCGCCCAGGCCGACAACGTGCAGATGGAGCTGTCAGAGCGTCCGCTTGGCGTCTTCTCCCGCCAGGTGGTGCTGGCCGACACGCTGGACGTCGACCACATCAAGGCCGATTACGACGCAGGCGTCCTGACCCTGCGGTTCCCGATCGCCGAGCGCGCCAAGCCGCGCAAGATCTCGATCAGCGCTGCAGGGAGTACCGGGCGCAAGGAGATCAGCGGCTGACCGGCGCCTGCGGATCCCGGACCGCGCGCGGAGGGCGGGATTCCCTCCCTCCTTCGGCCGTCCCCTTCGGTCGCCCTCCGCGCGTCTGACCGTTGAAAGGGGAGCACGGTGGTGCAGATGAGATGGGACGCGTTCCTGGAAGCCGTAGAGGAACGCGGCGAGTACCCCTCACGGCAAGAGGCGGACAGGGCGGCCCGCGTCGTCCTCGCCCTGCTGGGCGCTCACCTGGTAGGCGAGGAGCGCGCCGAACTCGCCGCCCGGCTGCCCGAGACCTACGCCGTCATCCTGCTCAACCCGCTGCAGGCCGCCGAACCGCTGGACCCGGAGCGGTTCGTCAGAGCCACCGCCGCCTGGATCGAAGGAGCCACTGAAGAGACCGCGAGATGGGACGTCGGCGCCGTCCTCAGCGTGGTCGCCGAAGCCGCGGGTGAGGACCTCGTGCGCCGCACCCTGTTTCAACTCCCCCCGGGATACGACCTGTTGTTCGGCGCGCCTCAGTAGGCATGAGACGCAGGCACGAGGCGCCCATGACCCCACCGGCCAACAACACCCATACCGGAAAGGCGACTTTGTCCCCGATGTTCCCCGAGTCCGCACCGGCCCGGCCCGCACCGGCCATGTCGTACGACCAGATGCTGGAAAGGGTGCGATACGAAGGCGCGTACCCCACCCGTCACCGTGCCGAGGAAGTCGTGCGCCACGTGCTCGCCGCACTGGGGCGGCAGCTCACCGGCGACGAACGCGTCGAACTCGCCGCCCGGCTTCCTCGCGAAGCAGCCCGGATCCTCACGGCTCAGATCCCCGCCACCGAACGACTCACCGGCTGGGGCTTCGTGAAGGACCTCGCTACCCACACCGGCGGCACCCCGGCCACCGCCCGCTGGGACGCCGGCACCGTCCTCGCCGTCGTCGCCCAGCTCGCCGGCCCCGACCTCCTCACCCGCGCCCTAGCCCAACTCCCTCCGGGTTTCGCCCTCCTCTTCGGCAAGGCCGAACTGACCCCGGCCGCCTGAACCCGCCCGGGGCTTTGTGGCGCCGGCCCCGGCCACCCCCCGAGGTGCCGGCGCCCCGAGCGCTTCCCCGGTCGGCGGCAGTCCGCTGGGGCGCTCGATGGTGACGACGACGGCGGGCAGGACGTGCTGGAGGTGGGCTTTGTCCTGCCGCCGGTAGCGGTAGCGGTAGCGGTAGTGGTCGCGGTAGCGGCGCATGTCGTGGCCGATGGCGAACTACGACAGTGAGGCGGCACCCCGCCTCTACACCCCACCGGCCGTAACGCCGCCCTGTCCAGCGGCAGCTCCGACCTCTTCGCCACACGCGGCGAGCACGACGGGGCACCGGTTGCGAGGCAGAGGTGGGAGCGTGTCAGCCGATCGGGTCGGTCGGCTCCGGCGACTGACCGGGTGAGGGTTGGGGGAGCGCGGGTGGCTGTGCCATCGGAGCCGGGATCGTCAACTGCTGAAGCGTCGGTGCCGTGACCGTCGGTGCCGTTACCGTCGGCGGCTGGACCGCGGACAGCGGAAGCGCGGGCGCCGGGACTGTCGGCGCCGGGACACTCACCGGCGCCTGATACGTCGGCGCCTGCTGCTCGGCGAGGATCAGGGCGCTGGACGGGACGGCGGCGCGCAGTTCGTGCAGCGCCAGGAGGGCGGTGTGCAGATGCTCGGGGCCCTCGTAGGCGTCGTAGGCCAGGACGAGCCGGGAGCGCGTCTCTAAATTCTGCCAGGCGTAACGCCTGCGGAGGTTCGTCATGTGGCGGGCGTCGGCCCGCAGGAAGGTCGACCCGGCCGAGAACCCGGCGGACAGGAGGGCCAGGATGGCCGCGGGCACCCGTGCCCCGGCGGAGGCCAGACCCGCCGCGCCCGAGATGCCGGCGAGGACCGCCGCGGGGAAGCCCAGACTGAGATAGGCAGCGTGCCAGAGCTTGGCGCGGCGTTGCGCCCGCCGCGCACCGACCTGGGCCTCGGTGATGATCTTCTCGACTTCGGTGCGCAGCGCGAGCAGCCGTGCGTCGGCGACGGCACGCCGCGCGGCTCCGGCGGAGGTGCTGTCGGGCACGAATCCCCCTACACAGAAGGGCAGTTGGAGGTCTCACTTCGGAGTGTAGGGTCTGCCCCCAGGCCGGGGACAGGGGGACGCACACGCCCCCCCGCAGCGCGATCGCCCGCCCGGGAAGCTCGGCCCGGCCATCCTGGCCGCCTACCTCGTCGTCCGCGTGCGGAGGCGGCCAACGCGTGGGCGGATCTCCCGCCCGGGCCGGGCCCGAAGCGGCCGGGTGACGGGGCGTGCTGGATCTGCGGCTACTCGACGAGCACGGTGTCCCCGGCACCGAGGTAGGTGGTCACGGTCAGAGAGATGCTGAGCTTCCCGGGATCCCGCGAGCTCACTTCCCACACCCACGGTGCCCTGTCGCTTCCAGAAAGGACACCCTGACGTTCCCAGGGCAGTGGCATGCATCGCACGTAGGTGCCGGAACCTGCGCCAGAGATGCGTGAGGCCGCTCCCCGGCCTCACACGGCGCGCTGTCCGACACGGAGGACGCTCAGATAGCGACGTGAGGCCCGGTCGCCCATCCGCGAGCGGATGCGCTCGGCGACGGCGTCGAGCAAAGGCTCACGAACATCCCGGTCGAGCCGCCGATACAGCGACTGTGAACGAAGGAGATCGGCAAAACCGTCCCCGTTGAACCACTGAACGGTCGGGTACCAGCGCACGATCGTCGGACCGAACAATCCCCCGGGACCGTCGACCAGGCCCCAGCCCTCGTCGGTGGTTCGCACGTCCTCCTCCAGCGGCGGATGACCCCAGCCGGGGTTCCCGGGGCAGAACTGCTCGTGGAGGTCGGCGGTCTCGGCATACACCTCCGGCTCTCCCGGCAGGCGGACAACGACGTGGCCGAGCAGCGCCATCCAACCCCCGGGAACGAGCACGTCGTGCGCTCGCTGCCAGCCGATCAACGGGTCGACCCAGTGCCATGACGACGCAGCCACGAGTACATCGAAGCGCCGGCCGCGATCGTCCCACTCCTCAAACGTCGAGGTCTCGACCTCGACGTTGCGAAAGGACGCGGTCCGCTGGCGAGCGAGTGCGGCCATGTCGGCGCCCGGCTCGACGGCGGTCACTGAGCAGCCAAGTGCTGCCAGCGAGCGGGTTGCCTGACCGGTGCCGCAGCCCACTTCCAACACCGACGACCTTTCGTCCATGCCAGTGATGGCACCGAGGTCCGCGAACAACTCGTCGGGGTATCCCGGGCGAACCCGGTCGTAGAGCTCCGGCACCTCGTTGAACACGCGGCCGAGGTCGTGCGGATGCGGGGGCATCTTCGGGTCGTCGGTCACGAACGTACAAGCTAGGGGGCTCGACCACGGATTGGCCAGCGGCTAACCGGCAGCGGCTGACGCGCTGCCGCCGGTAGTTCAGAGAACATGTATCCGACGGCCAATCCTCCACCTGCGAGGCTTTCCCGCCTCGGCCAACCCCTGCTGCGGCGGACGCATTCCGGGTCGCCGGCTACCGGAAGCGGCCGACGAGGTGGGGGGGACTGTCAAACGAGTGGTGTAACTGGGTAGTCGGGTTACTGACGGGCCGCTGAGAGGCGTCCGTGGAAGGTGATGTCGAAGGCGTTCAGCGCGGTCTTCCAGCGCATGGTCCAGCGGGCCTGGCCCTTGCCGGTGGGGTCGAGGGACATGATCGCCATGTAGACGCACCTACGCGGCTTGCTCGTTGGGGAAGTGCCCGCGTGCTTTCACCGCCCGACGGATCCGTGCGTTAACCGACTCGATCGCATTCGTCGTGCAGACGATGCGGCGTATCTCGGTGTCGAACCGCAGGCCGGCCATGCCCTCGAGGACTTTGTCGGTGATGGTGGAGATGGTCTGGCGGGAGACGTCGGCGTCGTAGACCTCGGCCAGGTGGGCCTGGACCTCGCCGGTTGTCAGGCCCTTCGCGCCCAGCGAGATGACCATCTCGTCGACGCCGATCAGGCGCTTCTGCCGCTTCTTGACGATCTTCGGTTCGAAGGAGCCGTCGCGGTCGCGGGGCACGGTTATCTCCACCGGGCCGACGTCGGTCAGGACGGTCTTGGAGCGTTTGCCGTTGCGGGAGTTGCCGCCGTTCTTCCCGGCTGCATCGTGCTTGTCATATCCGAGGTGGTCGGTGATCTCGCCTTCCAGGGCTGACTCCAGCAGCCGCTGGGTCAGTTGCTGCAGCAGCCCGCCCTCGCCGGTCAGCTGCAGGCCCTCGGCCTGGGCCCGCCCCACCAGCTCGTTGATCAACTGATCGTCCACGGCCTTCGCCGACGCAGCCTTCGTGGGCTCCACGGTCTCGGACGCGGACACGTTCTCACTGGTCATCGATGCATCTTCCATGATCGGGAGTTACACCGAACGTCTTGTCTGCCGGGGGCGGTTCATTCATGGTGATCGACCGGGCCCGGCCGTTGATGTTTTCAGGGCACCGGTGCGTTGTCCGTGGTGCACTTGGTCGAGCCGGCCGGGCTGGCGGGCTTGCTGCGGGCAGCAGGGGTTCAACGCAGGCGGCGCGCGCGCAGTACGAGATCGTCCGTATGGTGTGCGCCGGCGCCGCCGCCGGGTGCCACGCGTGGCCGCTGCTCGTCCACCTCCACCTCCCACTCGTCGCTGAGCAAAGCGGCGACCATCGAGGGCCAGACGTAGTCGGCCGGGTCGAAGCCGCTGTCGTGTGCCTGCTGGGCGTCCATTCCCGCGTGGTGTACGAGCAGCAGCACGCCGCCGGGCGCGACGGCCGCGAGCAGCGCTCGTTCGGCTGCGGCGTCGGGGGTGCGCAGCAGGGCCGGATACTGCGCGGAGACCAGGTCGAAGGAGGCTGGAGGGAGCGCGGCCTCCGTCAGGCCGGCGTGTACCCAGCGAATGGTGAGGCCTGCGTCCCGTGCGTGCCCTGCCGCCCGCTCGAGCGCCACGCCCGAGACGTCGAGCGCGGTCACGTCCCAGCCGCCGCGCGCGAGCCAGACTGCGTCCGCGCCCTCGCCGCAGCCGACGTCGAGCACCCGCCCGGGTGGCAGCCCGGCGACCTCGGCCACAAGCGCACCGTTGGGTTGGCCGCTCCACAGCTGTCGACGGTCGGAGTACCGGTTGTCCCACTCCGCCCGCACCGCCGGGTCTCCGGCGTAGTCGTCGGCGGGCGAGGGAGTGCCGGACGCGTGCGATGGCGCATAGATGTTGTCGGTCACGGACCAACCGTCGCCCATCGCATCCCGGCCGCGCCAGTGCTGTTGCTGTTGCGGCAAAACGGCGCCCTATGCACGTTCGCGTGTACGCCGACAAGAACCCCGCAGCAGCCCTCCACCAGCCAGACCGGCAGCGCCCCGCTGCCCGCAGCCGTCAGGGCCAACCTGCCACCCGACCAGCGGCCCCTGCCCTCCGTCGCCCACTACGACCAGCTCCTGCGGCTCCGCCGACCCGACCACCCCACTCCGTGAAACCGGCCGGCGGCCCGGGCCTGGTCGAGGGCGGTGGCGCCGGACAGCGCACCGGGCTTGCGGATCAGCGTCTCCAGGTAGTGGTCGAGTTCGAGGCGGGATCCATTGCGGGCGATGAGCCGCTCGTGCCGGGCTACTTCCTCGCGGCCGTCGTAGACCACGAGCTCGGAGGCGTGGAGCATGACGCGGACGGTGCGGCCGATCAGCTGCACTGGCACCGAGTAGCGGTTCATCCTCACGCAGATCTGGCTGTAGCGGTCCACCCGCGGTGTGGACAAGCGGCCTGTCTCGAACGGCTCATCCGGCAGTGGCGCGAGCAGCGGCTGCTCGGCCGCGAAGTACTCGCCGGTCGTGCGGCTACGAGAGCGGATGCGGCGGGCGTCGTTCTCCTGGTCCACCGGTCGATCATCGCGTTGAGCTCGGCGAGTGTGTCCACTTCAGGGACGGGGACGAGGCGGTTGCGGCGGAACCAGCCGATCCGACCCTCGACACCGCCCTTCTCGTGGCTGCCCCGGATGCCGGGCTGGCAGTAGAGGGCGTCGATGCCGTAGTGCGAGCGGAAGGCGGTCCAGCGTTCGGCTTCCACCCGGCGACGGGAGAGGCCCAGCACCTGGGCGACGGCGGCTCCAAGGTTGTCGTAGCGGACCTTCCCGGTCGGCACTCCTCTGATATGCGGGTCTCGCTTGTCAATCCCTTGCCGGTGTCCAGGGCTTCTCCGTGCTCATCTTCGTTGCCTCGTATGACGAGCCAGGGCATGCTGTCAGACCTCCGTCCTAGGGTTGCCGCCATGGACATCACAGATCCCCATCGGGTGAGGCTGGAGCCTTGGAGCGGGGGCGACTTCTGGCTCCTGCAGAGAAACAACGCCCCTGAAATGACAGAGCATTTGGGTGGGCCCGAGACAGAGGAGCAACTGGTCGCGCGGCACCGTCGCTATCTCGCCCTGGAGCGGGGGCAGATGTACCGGGTCACGTTGGTGGACTCCGGCGACACCGTCGGCTCAATCGGTTTCTGGGAGCGCGCCTGGCGCGACGGGACGGTGTGGGAGACCGGGTGGGGAGTGTTGCCCGAGTTCCAGGGGCGAGGCATCGCCGCCGAAGCGGCTCGTGCGGTCGTAACAGCAGCACGGGCGGCAGGACAGCATCAGTATCTGCATGCGTTTCCGAGCGCGGACCATTCCGCGTCGAACTCGGTCTGTCGTAGGGCGGGCTTCGAACTGCTGGGTGCGGTCAAGTTCGAGTATCCGAAAGGCTCCTGGCTCACCTCCAATGACTGGCGGATTGACCTGGAAGGCGTGTGAGGTAGGAAAGCGTGAACTTCGTCGCTCGAACGGCCCTCTGCTGATGGCAGGCAGCGGTCAAGAAGCTTCTCCAGTCCAGGCGGATAAGGAGTCCGTGGAAGATCTGCTCGCGTGCGACCTGTCCCTTGGCTGCCGAGTCGTCTCGCTGGCGTTCGGGGGTGGGCCGGAACTCGGTCGTGGTGACGAAGAACGTGCACGATTCACAGATCGACTCGAAGTGGCAGTCCGTCTCGACGGGGCGAACACAGTAGCCGTTGCCGAGCATCCGGCGGTGCATCTCCCGGCGGAGCTTGGCCATCTCCGTTCCTCGGCATCGGCTGGCAGCTGACGCGGGGCGTCGTAGAGTGCTTCGACCTTCTCCGAGACGGCGAAGTACTCGTCGGCGGCCGTGCGGTCGGCGATGCGAGCGTAAACACGCGTCATGGACAGCGACTTGTGGCCGAGCAGTGCGGCGATGGCCTCCAGGGACATGCCCCGGTTGATCGCCTGGGTGGCCAGAGTATGGCGGAGCTGGTGCGGGGTGACCCTGCCCAGTCCGGCCCGCTGGGCGGCCTTGCAGACCGCGGCCTCGATGAGGGAGGCATTGACCGGGCGGTCGTGGTCGGTGAACAGCAGGTTCGATCGCAGGCCCTCGGGCCGGTGCAGCAACCAGTCGTCCAGCAGCGTCTTCAACTGCGGGAGCTGGGGGACGTAGCGGTCGGTGTGCATCTTGCCGACCGGGACACGGAGCCAGTAAGCGGAGCCGATCTGCACGACCGCATCGATGGTGAGACCGAGCATCTCGCCGCGGCGCATCCCGGTCCGGGCAAGGATCTCGATGGCCAGCCGGGCGAACGGATCGGGGTCTTGGCGGGCGGCCGCCAGCAGCTTGGCGGCCGCGGCGTCGTCGAGGAAGCGCGGCAGCGGCTCGTCGGCGATCGGGAAGTCGCTGTCGAACACCAGCTGGCGTGGCGGCCGGTCGGCGGCGTCCCACTCGTCCAAGCTGCGGAAGAAGCCGCGGAGTTTGCTGAGGCGGTCGCGGACAGTGTGCCGGTGCAGCGGTCCTCCGCGGGCGGCCGGCCGCTCCAGCAGCCACTGCCGATAGCGTTCGACGTGCCGTCGCTTGAGCTCGGCGACGCAGGTGATGTCCGTGTCTTCGGCGGCGACCAGGAGGGCGAACTCCCGCAGCATCAGCTCGGCGTTCTTCACGGTGCCCGGCCGCATCGTTCCGGCGATCTGCCCAGGTAATGCCGCATGGTGTCCGCTATCCCGGCCGGGACACGGGCCCATTCCCGGGCCCGCATGTCGGCGTGGTCCGGGGAGCGTCGTCGTGGGAGTTGATCACTCGACTCGCAGTGGAACAGGGTCGCTTCCAAGTTGAACAGGGCAGTCGAGAGGGCCTTTACCCCGCGATTGGGAATGCGGCGGGCAGCCTCCAACAGCACGCGGCGTCCCTCGTCCCAGTCGCTCTGCTGCAGCTCGTGCGGTTGCCTGCCGAATTGCGCGACGAAGTGGGCCAGCAGGTTGAACTGGGTCATCGCCACCATGTAGCGAAAACCGAGCGTGCGGGCGGTCTCCATGAACCTCATATGCAGTTCCGGCTCCGTGCGGGCAAGCACAATGCCCAGGCGAGGGCGCCGGGCGACCAGGTAGTCCGCCCCGGGTTGCAGACGTCCGCTGACCGAGAGCCAGTTGATGAATCGGTGGGTCTCGTGGTTGAAGGCGAGCTGGCGTTCCAGCGGCAGGCGGCAGAAGTCGTTCAGGTCGGAGACTTGGGCGAGCAGGGCTCGGGCGCCCCAGCGGACCTTGTGATCGGTGTTCATGCCCTGCGCGGCCCGGTGGGCGAGATAGGACTCGACCAGGTCCGGACGCACGACCGGCAGGGCGGCGGCGCGGACCCGGCCCATCAGTTACGCCACTCCCTTCCGGCTACGTTTCCGCACCGGCTCCGTTCGAGGGCCATTTTCGCCCGGCAAGATGCGCTGGCGGACGCCCCTGGTGCGGCAGACGGTCGGCTGCCGTTTGCCTGGTGCGCGTTCGTTTCCTGTCAGCGAGCAGTGTTCAGGATTGGCGACGGCCGGGGCCTCGGGGGCTGCTTCCCGAGGCCCGGTGCGGGTAGTGGGGTGGTCAGCGGAGGGTGACCGGGAGGCGCTCGATGCCCCACATGAAGTTGGAGCGCAGGCGCTCGACCGGGCCGGCGAGTTCCATGTGGGTCACCTTCTCGGCGAGCACTTCCAGGAGGAGCTTCAGCTCGACCTTGGCCAGGGGGGCGCCCAGGCAGAAGTGGGGGCCGATGCCGAAGGTGAGATGGCGGTTGGGGGTGCGGCCGAGGTCGAAGCGGTCCGGGTCGGGGAACACATTCTCGTCGCGGTTGATGGAGGAGTTCCAGAGGGCGACCGTCTCTCCGGCGCGGACCAGCTGGTCGCCGACCTGGACGTCCTTCTTGGCGACACGGGTGACATGCAGGGCCGGGCTGGTGTAGCGCAGCACCTCGTCGACTGCGGACTCGATGTCCACCGCCCCGCTGCGCAGCCGCTCCCACTCGCCCGGATGCTCCATCAGTGCCAGCAGACCGGCGGCGGAGGCGTGGCGGGTTGTCTCGTTGGCGCCGGTGAGCAGCCCGTCGCAGTTGAGCAGGACCTCCTCGTCGGTGAGCCGGCGCCCGTCCAGGTCACCCTGGATGAGCGCGCTGACCACATCGGCACCGGGGTTGCGCCGCCGCTCCTCCACCAATTCGGTGTAGTAGAGGAAGATCTCCGCGTGCGCCTCGGTCTTCTCCATGGTGCTCATCGGGCACTTGGCCTCGCCGCCGACCGAGGCGCCGAACGCCTTGCTGGTCAGGTCGATCATCATGGCCCGCTCCGACTGCGGGATCTCCATGATGTCGCAGATGATCGCCGCGGGCAGCACCGCCGCGATCTCGCTGACGAAGTCCACCACGTCCTTGCGCAGCGCCTCCTCCACCAGCGGCTCGATCACCCGGCGCATCGACGCCTCCAGCGTAGCGACGACCCTCGGCAGGAAGGCCGAGTTCATCAGCTGGCGCAGCCGGGGATGCGTCGGCGGGTCGGTGACGATGAGCATCTTGCCCGCGGCCGCCTCCACCGCGGCCGGATCGGAGTCGACGCGCATGCCCAGCTCGGAGGTGAACGCGTCGGTGTTCCGGTACACCTGCAGCGCCGGCTGGTACGCCATCACGGCCCAGAAGCCGGGCCCCGGCGGGTGGTTGTTCCAGTGGACGGGCGAGGTGGCCCGCAGATGCGCCCAGAGCGCCACCGGGTCTCCGGACTCGTAGAGCGCCGGGTCCGCCACATCGATCGTGGCGGGGTCGAGGGCCGCGAGGCCCGCCGTGTCGGCCACGTCTCAGCCCGCCTTCCGTACGGAGAAGACCTCGTAGATCTCCGTGTCCGCGAGCAACGCGTCCTGCTCCACCGCCACATCGAACCCGTGCTCGTCCAGCAGCGACACGAACGCCTTCAGCGTGCCGTCGAGGTCGTGGACCTCGGCGACGACCTGGCGCACCTTGGGCCAGTCCGCCTCCGACAGGCCCCGCAACACCTCCAGTTCGCTCTTTTCCACGTCGATCTTGAGTAGGTCGATCGTGGTGACGCCGCGTTCCGCGATGACGTCGGACAGCGTCCGCACCGGCACCTCGATCGCCACGGTCTCGTGGCGGCCCGCCAGCATGTCCTCGACGTCCTCCTCCTCGAAGCCGCTGCGGACCAGGAAGGTCCGGGTCAGCGCCGCCTCCGACGCGGCGTCGGCGTGGAAGCCGGACATCACGGTGGAGTCGGGGTAGTACGTCATCCGGCCGGTGCCCGCATGGTCGGACAGCGCGCACCGGGTGGCCGTCGCATCGATGCCGTACGCCGCGATGTTGGCGCTCAGCGCCGCGTACGGGTCCGGCGCCGGCTCGAACGCGTGGAAGGCGAGCCCCGCGCACTCGGTGTGGAAGAACAGCGTCGACATCCCGATGTTCGCGCCGACGTCGAACACGGTGCCGCCCGGGCTCAACGTGATGCCGTGCTGCATGTAGCAGCGCTCGGCGAAGATGTCCCGGTACAGCAACGCTGTCTCGCCCATGTTCACATGGGACACGGTCAGGCCGTTGGGCAGTTTCATCGTCTCCATGGTCGTCATGCCGTCGAGCCGTCGAGGGCCTGGCGCAGGCTCAGCGGCCGCATATCGGTCCAGTGCTCGTCGACATAGGCGACGCACTCCTCCTCCGTGCCGGTGAAGTCGGTCGGCCGCCAGCCCGCCGGGGTGGGCAGCTCGGCCGGGAACAGGCCGTACTGCTCCTCGGCGTTGATCAGGACGGTCCAGCGCTCGGGGCCGTTGTCGCTCATCTGGAGTTCCTCCGGTGTACGGGGTGAAGGGGGTTACGAAAGGCGCCGGGTCAGGACGCGGGCAGGGCCTCGGTCAGTCGCCGGACGGTCGGGTGGCGGTAGAGCATCCGCACGGGCGCGTCCGTGATGCCCTGCTCCCGCAGCCGGACCATCACTCGGATGGCCAGCAGCGAATTGCCGCCTGTCAGGAAGAAGTTGTCGTCCGGGCCGACCGGGGTGCCCAGCACCTCGTGCCAGATCCCGGCGATCCGCGAGGCGAGATCGGGGGCGTCGGATGCGGCCGCGGGTGCCGGTGCCGCGGGGGCGGATTGCGCGGCCTTTCCCGGCTCCGGCAGACGCGCGGTGTCCAGCTTGCCGTTCCCGGTCACGGGGAGCCGGTCCAGGACGGTGAGAGTGCTGGGCACCATGTACGAGGGCAGGGTCCGCTCCAGATGCTCGCGCACGGTGGCCAGATCGGCGCCCGGGCCCACCACGTACGCGTCCAGGTGCGCGTCCCCGGCCTCGCCGCGGTGCCGCAGGACGACGGCCGCCGCCCGCACCTCGGCGGCTTCCAGCAGGCGGTTCCTGATCTCGTCGAGCTCGATCCGGTACCCGCGCACCTTCACCTGCCCGTCGAGCCGTCCCAGATGCTCCAGCTGCCCGTCGTGGCGCAGCCGCCCGCGGTCACCACTGCGGTACAGCCGGGCCCCCGGGATCCCGGACAGGTGGTCCGGACGGAACCGCTGCGCGGTCATCCCGGGCCGCCCGTGGTAGCAGCGGGCCACTCCCGCGCCGCCTACGTGGATCTCACCGGGCACGCCGGGCGGCAGCGGACGGCCGTACGGATCGAGAACGTGCAGCGTCCAGCCGGACAGCGGGGTGCCGATGGAGCGGCTGCCCACGAGCGCGTCGCGCCGGGTCAGATCGGTCCAGGTGCAGTGCACAGTCGTCTCGGTGATGCCGTACATGTTCACCACGCGGCACCGGTCCTCCGGGTGCGCGTCGAACCACGGCAACAGGATGCGCGAGTCCAGTGGCTCGCCGCCGAACACAAGCAGCCGCACGTCGAGCGTGGACGCCCCGGGGGTCTCGGTGGACAGCAACTGCACGAACGCGGACGGGGTTTGGTTGAGGACCGTGACCCGCTCGGTGCGCAGCAACTCCCGGAACTCCTCCGGCACCCGCGCGACGTCCTCCGGTACGACGATCAGCCGGCCGCCGGTGGCCAGGCAGCCCCAGATCTCCCACACCGAGAAGTCGAACGCGAACGAGTGGAAGAGCGTCCACACGTCGTCGCCGCCGAACCCGAACTCCTCGCGCGTGCCGGCCAGCAGTGCCGCGAAGTTGCGGTGCTCGACGACCACGCCCTTGGGCCGGCCGGTCGAGCCCGAGGTGTAGATGACGTAGGCCGGGTCCTCGGGTGCGACGTCCTCGCCCACGGCGGGCACGTCCTCGGCCTCGGGCGGCGGCTCCAGACGCGGGCACCCGTCGAAGGCCGCGTGCGGCTCGCGGGCCAGGACCAGCGAGAGGCCCGCGTCCCGCACGAGGTAGCGCAGTCGGTCCTCGGGGTACGACGGGTCCAACGGCACATATGCGGCACCGGACTTGAGTACGCCGAGCAGCGCGGCGACGAGCTCCGCGCCCCGCCGCAGGCATACGCCGACCCGGTCGCCGGGGCCGATGCCGCGCGAGCGCAGCGCGTGCCCGATCGTATCGGCCTTGCGGTCCACTTGGCGGTACGTCAGGTCGCCGTCGGGCGCCGACACCGCGACGGCGTCCGGCCGCTCCTCGGCCCGGGCGGACACCAGGCCGTGGATCGTGGCATCGGCCTCCACCGGGCTGCCGCTCGGGGCGACGGTCGCCTCCGGCTGCCCGGAGACATACCCGGCCACTTCCGCCAGCAGCGCCTCCACCGCCTCACGCGCCACGACATCGGCGGCGAAGTCGCAGCTGAGCACGTAGGCGTCGGCCGCGGCGTCGAGGCCGAGGGCGAGCACGGCCGACGTGGGCGCGGGCGCGGTGCGCAGCAGCGGACGCAGGCCCGCCGCCGTCAGGCGGTCGACGGCCGCCGGGGCAGCGGGCAGCCGCAGCTCCACGGAGTGCGCCGGGACCGGCCCGAACGTCCAGTTCGTACCGGACAGCGCCTCCTCGGCCGCACGCAGTCCCCCGGGGCCGGTCAGCCGGACCGTCGCAGCGCTGTCCGTCCTCGCCGCGCCGGGGGCGGCCGGGCCCGGCCGCCGTACCGTCAGGGCCGGGGCGGCGCCCGTCCTGCGGGTAAGAGCCGTGGTCAGCGCCGCCAGGACGGCGGCCTCACCGGCATCGGAGCCCAGCGCGACGGTCAGTTCCTCCCGTGCCCCAGGTCCGGCGCACGCGCCCGACGCCCACTCCAGGGGGAGCCGCTCCCCGCCGCCGTCCTCGACCGGCTCGGGCAGTGACAGCGGCCCGGACTCCGAGGACTCTTCCACCAGCAGACAGGCCAGGCCCGCCAGTCCGCCCTCGTCGAGCACCTCGGGACGCGCGCCCACCATCAGGTCCTGGACACGATCGGTGTATGTCAGCAGGCACACCCGGATGGTGGGCCTGTCGCCCGGGGCGAGCGGGCGTGTGGCCGTGCGCCGGCGCAGCCGGTCGGCGCGGGGGTCCGTGCTCGGATACGGCAGGGCCTCGGTCCACACGACCGGCCCTCGCGCGCACGGGCCGAAGAGCCCGTCCAGGCGCCGCTGGACCGCGGCCGCGTCCACCCTCCGCAGCGCGCGGAGTACGAGGGACCTCACAGGCGCTCCGGCAGCGGCCGGGCGGCGACCAGCTCGGCCATCGCGCGCAGCACGGGCAGCGGGTCCTCGGCGAGGTACATGTGGCCGCCCTCGAACTCCACCTGCGAGCAGCCCTTCGCGGACACGTCGGCCCAGCCCCGGCAGTCCTCCTCGGTGACCAGGTGGTCAAAAGCGCCGCGGAACACGGTGACCGGCACCGGCAGCGGCTCGCTGTCAGCGGGCCGGTAGGTCTCGTGCAGGTTGACGTCCGCGCGCAGCACCGGCAGCACCACTTCGCGTAGGTCGGGGTCGGCCAGCGCGGGGTGGACGTATCCGGCGAGCTGCTCCACCCGGGCCACGAACTCCTCGTCGTCCAGGCCGGCCGAATGCCGGCCGAGCGGCACCCCGGGGGCGGCGGAGCCGCTGACGACGAGCAGGCCGGGCGCGGGCAGCCCGGCGGCGGGCAGGGCCCGGGCCAGTTCGTAGGCGAGGATCGCGCCGAAGCTGTGGCCGAACAGGGCGTACGGCCCGGCCTCGGCATACGGGGCGGCCGGCTTCGACAGGTCCGCCACCGCCGACTCCAGGTCGGTGTACGGATCCTCGTGGTAGCGCTCCTCGCGGCCCGCGGGCTGCAGCGGGACGAGCTCGATGCCCGCGGGTGGCGCGGGCCAGCCGCGGTAGAAGGTGGCGCCCGCACCGGCGTAGGGCAGGCAGAGGATCGGGATGGGGCTCATGGGGTGCTCCAGTCTTCGAAGTCGGCTCAGGAGGAGGCCATGCGCTCACGGATGGCCTCCTCGACGTAGACCGCCAGATCCCGCAGGACGGGGTTCTCGAAGACGGCGGTCATCGGGATGACGAGCTGGGCCTGGCGCTTGAGCCGGGCGACCACCCGGATGGCGAGCAGCGAGTGGCCGCCGACCTCGAAGAAGTGGTCGGTGGGGCGCAGCCCCTCCACGCCGAGCACCTCCTGGCAGATACGGATCAGCAGCTCCTCGGTCGCGGTGCGCGGGCCGTCCTGCACGGCTGCCTGCTCCGAGGGCTCCTCCGCCTCGCCGGGCGCGGCCGTCCTGAGTTCGGCGAGCGCCACCCGGTCGAGCTTGCCCGCCGGGGTCAGCGGCATCTCCGCCAGCAGGGTGTACGTGGCGGGCCGCGTCCATTCGGGCAGCCGCCGCTCGGCGTGCTCACGCAGCTCGCGCACGGACGTGCCCGGGACCGTACGCAGGTACGCCGCGAGGACGGCCTCGCCCTCGTGCTCCTTGCGAACCACCCCGCAGTCCAGCGTGCCGGGGAACTCGGCGAGCACGGCCTCGATCTCGCCCAGCTCGATGCGGTAGCCGCGCACCTTCACCTGGTGGTCGGTGCGCCCCAGGTACTCCAGACGCCCGTCCCAGGTCCAGCGCGCCCGGTCACCGGTGCGGTACATGCGCGAGCCATCGGCCGCCCACGGATCCGGGACGAACCGGGACGCGGTCAGGCCGGGTCGGCCGAGGTAGCCGCGCGCCACCGACGGGCCGCTGATGTACAGCTCACCGGGTGTGCCCACCGGCACCGGCTGCAGGCCCGCGTCGAGCACGCGCACGGTCTGGCCGGGCAGGGTGGCGCCGAGGTGCGGCGCGGTGCCGCCGCCGACGACCGCCCAGGTGGTGTCAACGGCCGTCTCGGTGGTGCCGTAGACGTTGACGGCGTCGAGGACGCCCCGGCCGGTCAGCTCGCCCAGCCGCTGCCACAGCGTGGCGGGCAGGGGCTCGCCGCCGATCCACAGCCGCAGTCCGCTGCCCGGCTCCAGTTCCTTGGCCAGCGGGCCGACCAGGTGCTCCGCGTGCGAGGGGGTGAGGTCGAGGTCGGTGAGGCGCTGCCCGGCGACGGAGCGGGCGAACTGCTCGGGGGCGCGGCGCACGGCCTCGTCGACGATCACGACCGTGTCCCCGCGGCAGACCCGCGTCCACTGCTGCACGGAGGCGTCGAAGGACGGGCTGGCGTTCCAGCCGACCCGGCCGGCGGACGGGCGGACGACCCCCGCCTGCTCCAAACCCGCCAGCAGGCCAGCCACGGCACGGTGGCTGACCTGGACCGCCTTGGGGCGCCCGGTGGAGCCGGAGGTGTAGATGACGTACGCGCACTGGTCCGGGTGGATCTCGGCGACCGGGCCGGGCGTCCCCGCGGGGGGCTGCTCGGAGTCCAGCGGCACGACGGTGGCGAGGTCACCGAACTGGCCGTCGTACGAGGTCGTCGACGTGGTCAGGACCAGCCGCGCCCCGCTGTCGCGGATCAGGAAGTCCAGGCGCTCGGCCGGGTACTGCGGGTCCAGCGGCAAGGAGGCGGCACCGGCGCGCAGGAGTCCGAGGACGGCGGCCAGAAGTTCGGCGGAGCGCGGCAGGCACAGACCGACCACTGTGTCGCGGCCGGCGCCGTGGGCCGTCACGATCCGGGCGATGTCGTCGGCGCGCGCGTCCAGTTCGGCGAAGGTCAGGACGGTGTCGCCGTCCACGACCGCCGGGGCGTCCGGGCGTGCCCTGACCGCGTCGCGGAACCGCTCCGGGAGCATGAGCGCGTCGGCGACGGCCTGCGCTCCGGCGCCCATCCCCAGGACGCGGGCCTCCTCCTGGGCGTCGAGCACCGGCAGCACCGCCAGCGGGGCCCCCGGCCGTTCGGTGACGGTGCGCAGGAGGGACGCGAACCGGCGGGCCAGCGCCTCGATGCTCTCCTGCTCGAACAGGTCGCTGGCGTAGTAGAAGTCGCAGCGCAGCGCGCCCCAAGGCTGCACGATGTAGTCGACCGCGAGGTCGTAGCGAGTGATATCGGGCTGCACGTCCAGCGCCTCGACCGCCACGCCGTCGATGCTCAGCCGCGGCTGCTTCTCCATGTTGAACGCCACCTGCACCAGAGGGTTGTGGGCCAGCGTCCGCTCCGGGGCGATCTCCTCCACCAGGCGGTCGAAGGACAGCCCCTGGTGGTCGTAGGCGTCCAGCGACGCCTCGCGAACGCGTGCCACCAGTTCTCGGAAGGAGCCCGCGGGATCCACGGTGGCGCGCAGCGGCAGCAGGTTCATGAAGAAGCCGACCAGCTCCTCCGTCTCGGAGGCCTCCCGGTTCGCGGCCGGCATGCCGACGACGAAGTCGTGCTGCCCCGACCAGCGCGCGATCAGCAGCTGAAACGCGGCGAGCAGCACCATGTGCGTGGACGCGCCGCACTCCTTCGCCAGCACGGCCACCGCCTCCGCGTCGGCCGCTGGCACCTCGAAGGTGAAGAACTTCCCGTCGAAGGACTGCGCGGCCTGCCGCGGATGGTCCAGCGGGAGGGCCAGCACATGCGGGCAGCCGTCCAGGTGTTCGCGCCAGAACGTCAGGTCCTCCGCGAACTCCCCGGCCGCGAACCGCTGCCGCTCCCAGGAAGCCACGTCCACGAACTGCACGGACAGCTCCGGGAATTCGGCCTCATGCCCGGCGCTCAGCGCCTCGTACGCCTCGCCGATCTCCCGGAAGACGATCTCCATCGACCAGCCGTCGGTGGCGATGTGATGGATCACCAGGAGGAAGACGTGCTCGTCCGGCCCGACCTGGAACAGCCGCGCGCGCAGCACCGGTCCCGTCGCCAGGTCGAACGGCTGGGCCACGACCTCACGGATCTCGCTCTCCAGCGCCTCCGGCTCGACCGCGGTGACCTCGAGGCCCAGCGAGAACGGCTCGCCCACGACCTGCAGCGGCGCGCCGTCGTGGGAGACGAACGTGGTACGCAGCGTCTCGTGCCGGTCGACGACCGCGTCGACCGCTCCGGCGAGCGCCCGCACGTCCAGCGGGCCCGTCAGCCGCAGCGCGTACGGATAGACGAACTCCAGCCCGCGCCGGCCCATCTGGTCGGCGAACCACAGGCGCGCCTGGGAGAAGGAAGCGGGGGACGGACCGTCCTGGCCGAGGCGGGTCAGGAGGGAACGCTGCGCAGGCTGATCAGTCACGGGGCGGGATTCCTTCGTTGTTCGGTAGAGGGGAAAGCCGTTCGGTCTCGTGGCGTACGGCCGCGGCAAAACCGCGGAGCGTGGGGTTCTCGAAGAGTGCCCTGGCCCTCAGCCGCACCCCGAAACGCTCCCGGCACCGGTTGAGGACCCTTCCGACCGCCAGCGAGTCGCCGCCGAGGTCGAAGAAGTTGTCGGCGGCGCCGATGCGCCGCTCGCCCAGGACTCGCGTCCAGATCAGCGCGACGTCCCGTTCCAGCAGGCACTCGGGTGCGTCGGGGGCCGCCGCGGTGAACTCGGGCCGTGGCAGGGCGCCGTGGTCGACCTTGCCGTGCGGGCCGACGGGCAGCGCGTCCAGCAGGACGACGACCGCGGGGACCGCGTGCCCGGGCAGCACGGCGCGCAGCCGCTCGCGCAGCGCTGACCCCTCCACGGCACGGGCCACGCCCGCGGCGCGTACGGCGTACGCGGCGAGGCCCGGGCCCGCCGGGAGGTCGTCACGCAGCACGACCGCGGCGCCCGCGACCTCCGGCAGCGAGGTCAACGCCGCTTCCACCTCGCCGAGTTCGACCCGGTGACCGCGCACCTTCACCTGGCGGTCGCGGCGCCTGACGAACTCCAGCCGACGCTGGGCGTCGTACCGTACAAGATCTCCGGTGCGGTACATCCGGCTGCCGTCTCCGGCGAACGGGTCGGGCAGGAAAGCGGCCGCGGTCCGCCCGGGCAGCCCGCGGTAGCCGCGTGCGACACCGGGCCCGGCGATGAACAGCTCCCCGGTCTCGCCGGCGGGCACGGGTCGCAGGGCGGCGTCCAGCACATGGCAGCGAACGTCCGGCAGCGGCACGCCGAGGTGCGGTGTCTCCGCGTTGACGGGGGCCGTGGTGGCGTCGACCGTGCACTCGGTCGGGCCGTACATGTTCCAGGCGCGCAGGCGCTGCACACGCCCCAGCCGGCGCAGCTCGGCCCACAGGGCGGGCGGTACGGGCTCGCCGCCGACCAGTAGCCGCAGCGGCAGGCCCGCGGCGGCCAGCGGCCCGGTCAGCAGGGCGAGGTGCGAGGGCACCACGTCCATGTCGGTCACGCCGTGCCGTACGAGGTCGTCGACCAGAGCGGTCGGATCGGCGCGGACGTCCTCGTCCAGAAGGACCAGCGTGTCGCCGCGGCACAGGCGCACCCACTGCTGGACCGAGGCGTCGAAGCAGGCGCTCGCGTTCCAGGCGACCCGTGCCGGACCGACACCGCCGAGGACCGTCGCCTCCAGGCCGCGCAGCAGGCTCAGGACGTTGGCGTGGGTGACCTCGACCGCCTTGGGACGGCCCGTGGTGCCCGAGGTGTAGAGCACGTACGCCAGGTCGTCGGGACGGACGCCGCGTACGGCGGCTTCGCCCGCGGGCGGCAGCGGCAGCGCCACCTCCGTCACCGGGCACTCCACCGGCCAGTGCTGCGGCGGCTTCAGGCCCGGCCCGGTGAGGACGCGCGCGGCGCCGGAGTCCGCGGCCATGTGGCGCAGCCGGCCGGCCGGGTAGCGGGGGTCGAGCGGCAGATAGGCGCAGCCCGCCTTCAGCACGGCCAGCAGCGCGACGACCTGCTCGGCGCCCCGGGCGAAGTGCAGACCCACCACCGACCGCGGTGCCGTGCCCGTGCGCACCAGGTGCGCGCAGAGCCGGTCGGACAGCTCGTCCAGCTCCGCGTAGGTCAGCTCGCCGGCGTTCGTGACGACCGCCGCACGGCGCGGATGGGCCCGCGCCGCGGCCGAGACCGCCGTGTGGACACCTGCGGTCATGAGGCGGCGTACGAGAAACGCGCGGGGGCCATATCGAGGGCGGCCACGTCCTTGGCGAGCTGCTCGTTCAGCACGGCCAGCCGCGTCGGGTCCGGGCGCTGCCCGTCGCGCTCACGCATCAGCTCCTGCGTGGTGCGCAGCAGCGGCACCAGCTCGTCGACACCGAGGCCCTTGCCGTCCAGGTACGGCAGCGACCAGAAGTCGAAGTCGTACAGCGGCAGCCACACCGACTCCGTCACCCGGTCGAACATCTTGTCGCACCAGGCGGCGGCCTCCGCCGAGTTCATCGTCGCGTGCGACCAGTCGTAGGCGGCGCCCTCGATCCCGTACACCTCCTTGTTGCGGTAGACGGGAGAGCGCGGGTTGCCCCACCAGGGCTGGGCGCGCCAGAAGGTCGGGCCGGTATCGTTGACGAAGTCGATGGTGTTCTGCATGGTGCGCTCGTTCTCGCCGGGGAAGCCGACGATGATCGACGCGAACGTGGTGATGCCGCGCTCCTTCAGCCGGGCGATGCCGGCCCGGTACTGCGAGTCCTGCGCCAGCTTGTTCATGTTGGCGAGGATGTCGGCGTCACCCGACTCGATGCCCAGGAACACACCCCGGCAGCCGCTCTGCGCGGCAAGGTCGAAGGTCTCCTCGTCGCGGGCGTTGGAACAGCGGAAGTACGAGTACCAATCGAGACCGAGGTCCTCCTCGATCATCATCCGGC
This sequence comes from Streptomyces sp. NPDC030840, assembly GCF_055572015.1. Taxonomy (NCBI): domain Bacteria; kingdom Bacillati; phylum Actinomycetota; class Actinomycetes; order Kitasatosporales; family Streptomycetaceae; genus Streptomyces; species Streptomyces sp. NPDC030840. The sequence continues at coordinate 184,124 of NZ_JBVIEE010000014.1, forward strand.
ACAGCTCCTTGAACCGCTTCGGCGGGACGTTGAACGTGTCGTCCACGAACACCAGGTTTTTCACGCCGAGTTCGGCCATCGCCCGCAGCTCTCGGCGGACCGTGTCCACCGACGCGGTGGTCAGCGCGCCCGCCCGGGTGGGGTAGTCGCAGAAGCTGCACTTGAAGGCGCAGGAGCGGGCCGTGCGGGTCTGTGCGGTCACGCCGATCTGCTCGGGCGTGAAGCTCTGCCAGTCGATCGCGCTGGTGTCCAGGTCGTTGGCCTCGGGCTTGCGCCGGTTGGCGACCCAGTCGTCCTCCGGGCAGGTGATCAGATTGGCGACCTCCTCCAGCGGCCGTCCACGCAGCAGCGCCTGGCACAGCTCCGCCAGCGCGTGCTCGCCCTGCGACTCACGGACGTAGGAGTCGGCCCCCATACCGTGGAACAGGTCCTGCACCTCGTCGGTGATGCCATCCAGGCACAGGTTGTCGATCAGCGGGCCGCCCACCACGATGTGCGAGGTGGGGGAGTGACGCCGGACGAAGTCCACGATCGGGGTGACCGAGAGGATGTTGACGTAGAACGTCGTGGTGATCGCCACGACCGCCGGGCGCTCGGCAAGCAGCCGCGCCAGCCGCTCCTGCTCGGCCCCGAACAGTGACACCGCGTCGGTGCGTATGCCGTGCCGGCGCAGGAAGTTGGTCAGATACAGGCCGGCCAGGTTGAAGACCTCACCGACGTGATAGCGATCGTTACGTCCGGTCGCCCTGTTGCGCAGGGTGCTCAGAACGTCCATCCACGGCATCGGGCGGCCGTCGATCTCGAGGTGTTCCTTGCGGTAGATCTGCCACTCGGGCGAAGTCGGGCCGCTTCGCTCGCACATCAGGCGGTAGTCCTGGAAGTCGCCTTCGTTGTAACCGATGACGACGCAGTCGAGTTCCGGCATCTGGTGGATGCTCCAAGTCTGGGGAGAACGTCCGGGCGTGTGACGGAACGTCAGGCGAGGGGCCCAGGAGTCGGCCGCACGGTCGGTGCGCACTCCTGGAGGGTCACCGGCTCGCCCATGGCGACCAGGATCTTCCGGCCGCCCTGGTAGGCGTCGCGTCCGTGCGCGGACAGGACGTTGTCGACGAGCATCAGGTCACCGGGCTGCCAGCTCTCGCGCCGGGTGGCCGTGTCGTAGGCCGCGTTGAGCGTGGCCACGTCCTCGGCGGTCAGCTCGGTGCCGTCGCCGAAGGCGGTGTCGAAGGGCAGGTCGTCCTCGCCGTAGGTCATGGCCAGCACGTCGAGGACCTCCTCGTCCAGCGACCAGCGGCTCCAGAACGCGGCGTGGTTGAACCACACCTCCTCGCCCGTCACCGGGTGGCGGACCAGCGCGGAGCGGCGCTGGACGGTGCGCAGCCCGGACTCGCCGGTCCACTCGAAGCCGATGAGGTTGCGTGCGCAGTACTCCTCCACCGCCTCGCGGCGGTCGGTGGCGAACGCGGTCGGCCAGGGCAGCCCCACATGGCTGTGATAATTGCGGGTGAGCAGCCAGCCCGCCTCGCGGAACCGCTCCACGAGGTCGGCGGGCAGCGCCGCCAGCACCTCACGGACATCGGCGACCGTGGTGGCGCCGCCCTTCTCCGGAGCCTCCAGGCAGCAGAAGATCAGCAGACCCGGGAAGTCCAGGGTGTAGCTGTTCTCGTTGTGCAGGTGGATGGGCTGCGCGGGCGGCAGGTCCGTGGAGGAGTACACGTCGTCGCCGTACGCGCTGCGCGGGGTGGCCTTCTCCTTGTAGGCGGCCCGCCGCTCCACGAGGATGTCGCGCAGCTCGGCGAACTCCTCCGGCCGGGCGATGGGCAGCCCGCGGATCAACAGGTGCCCGTGGCGCAGCAGTTCGGTACGGATCGCCGCCCGCTGCTCCGACAGCCAGGCGCGGGCCCCGACGAGGTCCGGCAGCTCGGGCGTGAGAAGGATCGGCGGCTTGCCGGGCTCCAGGATCAGGGGCAGCTCGGTGGGACGAAGCGTGACGGGGTTCATATGAGGGGACTCCGCTCCTGCAGGTGGCGGCGCACCACCGCTGTGAGGGTGGCCATGTGGTCGTGGAGATAGAAGTGGCCTCCGGACAGGACGTGGATCTCGCTGTGCCCGGTGCCGAGTTCGCGCCATCGCAGAAGCCGGTCGATGGGGACGGCCGAGTCACTGTCGCCGCCGAACGCGACGACGGGGCAGTCCAGGCGGCGGTCCTCGTCGCCGTAGGAGTAGCTGTCGGTGACGGCCATGTCCGAACGGCAGGCGTCGAGGACGAGGTCGATCAGATCGGGCTCCGCCAGGATGTCCTCCGGCATGCCGCCGCGCTCCTTCAGCAGAGCCAGCAGCTCGTCGTCCGTGGGCCGGGCCAAGGACACCGCTGCCGAGCGGTGGGCGTGCGCCGCCGCAGCGGCCGAGGGATAGAACGTGGCCGCGGGGCATCCGGCCTGCTGCAGCCTCCAGCACACCTCGAAGCCGAGCAGGGCGCCGAGGCTGTGCCCGAAGACATGCACGGGCGTGTCCAGGCCGGCCAGCACCTCGGCCAGTGGATCGGCCAGCATCGCGATCCCGGTGGCCGGTTCCTGCCCGTAGCGGGCGCCCCGGCCGGGGTACTGCGCGGCGACCACGCGGACGCTGCTGGGGAACCACTGGGCCCAGTCACCGTACGCCTGGGCGGAGCCGCCGGAGTGCGGAAGGAGTACGAGGGTGGCTTCGGCGGCCTTGGCTCGGGGGGTGACGTCCCAGAGCCAGTCGCGGGGCCGGGGTGTGGGGGTGGGCGCGGGTCGAGTGTGGTTGGTCGCGCGGTTCCCCGCGCTCCCCGGCGTCTCGGGGTGCCTGTCGGTTATCAGGCTCGGGAACTCGGTCACGCGCCTTCCCCGCCCTGGCCGGATCCGGTCGCGGCGGCCTGTGATCCGGCCGCCTTCCGGATCAGCTCCGTCAGATGTGCCGCCAGCGCGGCGAGCTCGCTGTGGCGGAACACATCCCTCACCGGGACCCGTACGCCGAGCTCGTCCGAGAGCCGGTTGGCGACCCGGGACGCGGCGAGCGAAGTGCCGCCCACCTGGAAGAAGTTGGCCTCACGGGGCGGGGAGTCGCAGCCGAGCAGATCACTCCACACGGTGGCGATCAGTTCCTCCAGCACCCCCCGGGGCGCGGTTCCTGCGGCTTCGGGGCCGTCGGTGGAAGCCTCGGCCGCCGCGCGCCCGGCCGGGACGGCAGCCTCCTCGGCAAGCCGGCGGAGCGCCGTCTCCGGTTGCGCGGCCGACTTTTGGAGCAGTCGCAGATAGGCCCGGCCCAGCTCCTCCATCGTCGACCGGTCGAACAGGTCGGTGCGGAACGCGAGGTCGCCGCGTACGCCCTGGGCACCGGAAGTCAGATAGAAGGTCAGGTCCTCCTGCACGTCGAGCCCGCGCGGCGGCAGGTGCTCGACGGTGAGGCCGGACAGGGAGAGCGGCGCGGTGAGTTCCTGGTGGGAGGCGACCGTGACCTGGACCAGTGGGTTGTGGCCCGCGGCGCGCGGCAGTTCCAGTCGCTCCAGCAGCAGTTCGAAGGGCACCTCGTCCCGCTTGTAGGCGTCGACGAGGCTCCGCCCGGTGCGGACCAGGAGGTCGGCGAAGCTCTCCTCGGGAGAGAGGACGCCCCTGATGGGCAGCACGTTGACGAAGAACCCGATCAGCTCCTCGGTCTCCGGCAGGGCACGGTTGGCCGTGGTGATGCCGGTGACCAGGTCCCACTGCCCCGACCAGGCGGCGAGCAGCGTCTGGAACGCCGCGAACTGCACCGCGAAGGGCGTCGTCCCCCGGGCCGTCGCCAGGTCCGCCACGGCAGCCGAAACGGTCGGCGGGACGGTGAAACCTATGCGGTCGCCGGAGCTGGAGCGTAAGGCTGTACGCGGCCGGTCGGTCGGCAGCGCGAGAAAGTCCGGCGCCCCGGCCAGCACCTCACGCCAATACGTCAGGGCTTTCTCGTGCGCGGCTTCATCGTCCGCGAGAGAACGCTGCCATACGGCGAAATCCGGATACTGCAATGCCATTTCAGTCAATTCTGCGACGTCCGCCAGACCTTTGGCGTCGGTCACCGAAGGCAGCTCGCTCGCGGCGTCGTAGAGCGCGGCCAGTTCCCGGTGGAAGACGTCCATCGACCAGCCGTCATTGGCGATGTGATGGAACACCGCGACCAGCACATGCTCCTCGGCGCCAAGCCGGAACAGCCGGGCCCGCAGCAGTGGATCACGTCCGAGGTCGAACGGCAGCCGGCTGAACTCCTGCAGCGCCGCGTTCAGTTGTGCCGGCCCGGCGACATCCTCGAGAACCAGCCGGAAGGGCTCCGGATCGGCGACGACCTGGAACAACTCGCCCTGACGGACGACGAAGCCGGTCCGCAGCGCCTCATGCCGGGCGAGGACGGCGCCCAGCGCTGCGGCCAGCGCGTCCACGTTCACCGGGCCGGTCAGCCGGTAGGCGTGCGGGGCGGTCAGCGAACGGTCGTCGTCCCCGGCGACCTGCTGGGCGAGCCACATGCCCTGCTGAGCGTGCGAGGCCGGCAGCGGCCGCTCGCGGTTGGCGCGGGGCACCGTACAGGCCGGAGCCTCTCCGGCACGATCGAGCCACGCCTGGAGTATGTCGACGGCCGGATCAGGCTGTTGATCAGCCATGCAGAAGCGCCCTTTCCCCCGGGATAGCGGTACGAAAACGCCTGAAGTTGAAGTGACGATCAGTCAATACAACGGTGCTCATTGCTGGTTGGTGCCAACCATAAGGACGACCCCGGACAAGATCCAGTCTTGACTCTCGCGTTTTTTGAAGCATATGTTGCCGTGAGCATCGACCCGCACCGCATATTTTTCGGACGTCAGGCACCCATTCCGTCGCACCAGTGAGCACCGACCGTCGTCCTGGTGCCGCGCCGCGAACCCTTCCCTGACATTCCTGGAAGCCGGGTCGCGGCCCCGAGCGGGCGCAAGGGCCAGGGTCGCTGACCGGCTTCAGCCACACCGAGGAGAAGTGGGATCCCCATGAGCTCGTCCCAGCAACCGGCTGCCGACCCTGACGACCGGGCCCAACTGCTGCAGCGCTGGCTGGCCGGCCGGCGCGAATCTCCGGACGCGCCCGCCGTCTCGCGCGCCGACCGCTCTTCACCGCTGCGCGCGTCCTCCGGGCAGCGCCGGCTCTGGCTCCAGGACCACGCCGAAGACGTCTCCGGGGACCGCAACATCCCCTTCGCCTGGCGGCTGACCGGCGCACTCGACACCGACGCGCTGTTCGAAGCACTGGATCTGACCGTGCGCCGGCACGAGGCCCTGCGCACGGCCTTCCGGGAGGAAGGCTCCGAGCTTCTCCAGGAGGTGCGCGACCCGTACACGTTCGACCGAACGGTCGTCGAGGTCTCCGCGCAGACGCTCGCCGGGCCGGTCGAGAACGCCACCTACGAGCCGTTCGACTGGACCGAGGGCAGACTGCTGCGGGCCCGGCTGTTCCGGGTCGCGGCCGACGAGCACGTGCTGCTGCTGGTGGCACCCCACCTGGTCGTCGACGACTGGTCGGCAGCCGTCATCCTCGATGAGCTCACCGCTGGATACGCGGCCCTGACGGCTGGTGAGCGCCCGGACCTGCCCGAACTGGCCGTGCAGTACCCCGACTTCGCCGAGTGGCAGCGCACCCGCCTGGACGACGGAGGGCTCCGGCCGGGCATCGCCTTCTGGCTGCGCGCCCTGGACGGCGCGCCCACCGTCCTGGACCTGCCCACCGACCGGCCGCGCCCCGCCCACAGCAGCCACCGGGCGGGCTGGACCCCGCTCGACGTGGACGCCTCGACGGCTCGGGCCGTCGAGGAACTGTGCGCCCGGGAGAAGGCCACCTCCTTCATGGCCCTGCTGGCCGCCTATGCCGTCCTGCTCGCCCGCCGCTCCGGCAGCCGCGACCTGGTCATCGGAAGCCCTGTCGCCGGCCGCAGCCTGTCCGAGCTGGAACCGCTCATCGGCTTCTTCGTCAACACGGTCCCGCTGCGCATCCAGGTCGACCCGCAAGCTCCGTTCGCCACCCTGCTGCGGCAGGTACGGGAGACCGTGCTCTCCGCCATGGAGCACCAGGACGTGCCGTTCGACCACCTGGTGCAGCTGATCGCTCCCGAGCGGTCGACGGCCGCCAACCCGCTGGTCCAGGTGGCGTTCTCGCTGAACACCGCCGCAGCGGGCGGGGCCCGCCCGCTGCCCGGCCTCGAACTGGCCGACCACCCGGTGGCCGGCCGCTCAAGCCGCTACGACCTCGTGCTCGCCCTGGCTCCGGAGGGCGAGGGACTGCACGGTGAAGTGGTCTACGACGCAGACCTGTTCGACGCATCGACGGCCGATCGGCTCGCCGCCGAGTACCTCGCGACCGTGCGCGCCCTGGTCGCCGAGCCGGACCTCCCCCTGCTGCGCCTGTCCTCCGGAGACCCGGTCGACGCGGCGCTCGACGGCCCCGCCGTCGGCTTCGACACCGGCCTGAACGTCGCCGATCTGGTCGCCGAGGTCGCCCGGCAGGACCCGCACCGGGTCGCCGTACGCGCACCCGACGGCGAGGTCGACTTCGCCGGGCTGGACGCGCGCGCCAACGCCCTGGCCGCAGCCCTGCGCGAGCACGGCGCCGGACCCGAGCGCGCCGTGGGCGTCCACCTGGGCCGCTCGCAGGACCTGGTCGCAGCGCTGCTGGCGGTGTGGAAGACCGGGGCGGCCTTCGTGCCGCTCGACCTGGCCCACCCCGTCGACCGGCTGGCCGGAACCGTGCGGGACGCCGGGGTGACGGTCCTCGTCGCGGACGCCGCCGCGTCGCTCGCACAGGCCGTCGGCGGTGTGCCGATGGTGGACCCGGCCGCCCTGACGGCGACCGAGGTCCCCGAGGTGCGCCCGGAGCGCAGCCTGCCCGACGCGCTCGCCTACCTCGTCTACACCTCGGGCACCACCGGCGAGCCCAAGGGCGTCGGCGTCAGCTACCGCAACCTCGCCAACCTGGTCGGCGCGGTCGCCCCGCTCGCCCCGTCGCAGGACGGATTCGGCGGCAATGTGCTCGCACCGGCCTTCGACGGCTGGATCTGGTCCACCGTCCTGCCGCTGGCCCACGGCCGCGGGGTCGTGCTCGCCGACCCGCTCGACGGCATGGACGCCGTCCTCGACGGCTCCGTGGACCTGGTGACGGCGACGCCCTCACTGCTCGCCGCGCACCCGACGCCCGCACCGGAAGCGGGACCGCGGACCGTGGTCGTCGCGGGCGAGGCGTCCGCGCCCGCGCTCGTCGAACGCTGGTCGCGGGGACGGCGGTTCGTCAACGCGTACGGCCCCACCGAGACGACCATCTGCGCCACCTGGGCCGACTCCACGGCTGGGCACGACCCGGTGACCATCGGCCGGCCCTTGCCCAACTACCGCGTCCGCGTGCTCGACCGCTACCTGCGGCCTGTCCCGGCCGGCACGCCGGGCGAGCTGTTCATCGCCGGCGAGGGTGTCGCCCGCGGCTACCGCAACCTGCCCGGCCAGACCGCCTCCCGCTTCCTGCCCGACCCGCTCGGCGAAGGGGGCCGCATGTACCGCACCGGCGACCTGGTGCGGCTGCGGTCCGACGGGATGCTGGAGTTCGTCGGCCGGGGCGACCAGCAAATCAAGGTCCGTGGCTTCCGGGTGGAGCCCGCCGGCGTCGAGCGCGCAGCGAGCGCGGTCGCAGGGGTCCGCAGCGCGGCGGTCTTCACCGTGCCGGGCCCGGTCGCGCCCGCGCTCGGCCTGGCCGTCGTCCCCGAGGGCACAACGGGGGAAAAGCTGGAGACCGAGGTGCGCACCGCGCTGAAAGCGGCACTGCCGGACTTCATGGTGCCCTCCTACGTCGTCCGCGTGGACCGGCTTCCGCTCACCGCGACCGGCAAGCTCGACGAGGCAGCCCTCGTCGTCCTCTGCACGGAGAACGCTGACCGGGACGGTGCGGGCGAGGCACCCTCGACGCCCTCCGGGCAACTCGTCGCCAAGGCGTGGAGCACCGTGTTGAAGAAGCCGGTGGACAGCGTCGAGGACAACTTCTTCGAACTCGGTGGCCACTCCCTGGTCGCCACCCAGGTGGTGTCGATGCTACGGAAGGAGACCGGGCTGCGGCTGCCGATGCGGCTGCTGTTCGCTCACCCCACCGTGGGCGCACTGGCCACCGAGCTGGACCGGCTGGCGGCCGAACGGGAGGCCGCACCCGGCACATGACCGCACGCCGACGGGCCCCGGGCGGCAACATGCCGCCGGCCGGGGCCCGTCGGCGTGCCCGCGCCGTTCACCACCGGCGTATCCCGGCACAAGTTGTCGTACACCCTGACACGTACCACCCCCGGACAGGTTGTCCTCAGACCGAAGGCAGGAAACATGCCCACTTTCGCAGCGTCCGACGGGACCGGGCTCGCCTATCAGGTGCTCGGCGACGGGCCTCCCCTCGTCTGTGTGCCCGGTGGCCCGGGCCGCGCCGGCGCCTATGTGGCAGGGCTGGCCGGTGCTGTGCGCGGGAGGTCCCTGGTCGTGCTCGACAACCGGGGCACCGGCGCCTCCCAGGAGCCGGCCGACCCGGAGTCGTACCGGATGGAGCGGCTTGTCGACGACATCGAGGCGCTGCGTGCGCATCTGGGGCTGGAACGGATGGACCTGCTGGCCCACTCCTCGGCCGGGAACACCGCGCTGCTGTACGCACTGCGCAGGCCGGAGCGCGTCGCGCGGCTGGTGCTGCTCGCGCCGAGCACGCGGGCAGCGGGGATCGGGGTCGACGACTTCGAGGAGGCGCTGGCCCGGCGGGCCGACGAGGACTGGTACGAGAGCGCGCGGGCCGGGATCAAGGGCTGGCTGGGCGCGCCCACCGTCGCCGACAGCCTGCTCCACCGGGAGCAGGCGGCCCCCTTCTTCTACGGCCGCTGGGACGAGGCCGCCCGTGACCACGCCCGCGCGGAGACGGCGGAGCTGTCGGCGCCGGCCGCGGCCGGCTTCTACGCCGACGTCACCCTCGACCCGGCCGAGGTCCGGGCGGACGCCGCCGCGTCGGCGACACCGGTGCTCGTGGTGACGGGCGAGCTTGACCCGTTCCCCACCCCGGCCACCGGGCAGCGGCTCGCCGCGCTCTTCCCGCACGGGCAGTCGTACGTCCAGCCCGGCGCGGGTCACTACATGTGGCTGGACGACCCGGAGGCGCTGGGCGCGGCACTGGACGGGTTCCTGGCCCGCCCGGTCTGAGGCGAGGGCGGTGCGGGCCGTGCGCGATGACAGCTCGCACCCGGCCTCACAGCTGCCCGGTGGCGGCTGCGACGACCGCCTCCTCCAGCTCGCGCGCGAGATCGGCGAGCACCGGATGGTCGAACACGGTCCGCAGCGGCAGCCGGCAGCCGCTGAGCTCGGTCAACCGGGACAGCACCCGGGTCGCCAGCAACGAGTGACCGCCGATCCGGAAGAAGTCGTCGTCCGCCCCGACCCGTTCCAGGCCGAGCACCTCCTGCCACACCTCGGCGACCAGCTCCTCGACCGGGCCGGACGGAGCCCGGTACGCGGCGGCGGCACGGAACTCCGGAGCGGGCAGGGCGGCCCGGTCGACCTTGCCGTTCGCGGTGAGCGGCAGCTCCGGCAGCACGGTGTAGGCCGCGGGGTGCATCCACCCGGGCAGCGCCCGCTCGGTGTCCTCTCGTACGGTGTCCACGTCCGCCCCGCCCCGCAGGCAGAGGTACGCGCACAGCTGCGGCTCGCCGCCGGGCGGGGTGCGCAGCGCGACCGCGGCCTCGGCCACGCCGGGGCATGCCGCGAGCACGGCCTCGATCTCACCGGGCTCGATCCGGTGCCCGCGCACTTTCACCTGCGCGTCGGTGCGGCCCAGGTACTGCAGGCACCCGTCGGCGCGCCACCGCGCCCGGTCGCCCGTGCGGTACATACGGCTGCCGTCCCCGGCCCACGGGTCGGGCAGGAACCGGCCCGCCGTCAGACCGGGGCGCCCCAGATAACCGAGGGCGACACCGGGCCCGGCCAGGAACACCTCGCCCGGACTGCCCACCGGGACGGGACGCAGCCAGACGTCCAGGACCCGCACCCGCATCCCGCGTAGCGGCCCGCCGATGTGGACGGCCCCGCCCGGCTCCAGCCGGCCGCAACTGGCCGCGATGGTGGCCTCGGTGGGCCCGTAGAGGTTGTCGAGGACGAAGGGCGGCTCCGACGGGACGCCGCCCAGGCTGTCCCCGCCGATCTGCACCGCGCGCAGAGCGAGACCTTCGGACGGCAGGCCCGAGGCCGCCGCGGCGGCGAAGAGGGGGGTGGTGAGGAAGGCCACCGTGACACCCTCCTCCGCCAGCCGCGACCAGAGTCCGCCCGGATCGAGCCGGTCCTCTTCCGGCAGCACGGTCAGGCTCGCCCCCGCCGCCAGCGCCGGGAGGGTGTCCAGCAGACCCGCGTCGAAGCTGGGGCTGGCCAGCTGCGACAGATGGTCGTCCGGCGTGAGCGCGTAGTGGTCGACGTACCAGGAGACAAAGTTGCCGATGCCCTCGTGCGTCACCAGAACGCCCTTGGGCAGGCCGGTGGAACCTGAGGTGTAGATCAGGTACGCGGGCTGCAACGGCCGTATCGTCGGGGCAGGTTGCTGAGCGGGGTGCGGGGCCGACACGTTGAGGAGTTCGACGTGCGCGGGCCACTCGGGCCGCGACCGGGTGGTGTCGTCGGTGAGCACCAGCGGACAGCCCGAGTCCTGCAGCAGATGGTCGAGGCGCTCGGCGGGGTAGGACGGGTCGAGCGGCAGATAGACCGCCCCCGCGCGCAGTACGCCGAGCAGCGCCGCGACCTGCGAGGCCGAGCGCGGCAGGCACACCCCGACCGCGGTGCCCGGGGACGTGAGACGGGAGCCGATCAGCCCGGCGACCCGGTCCACCTCCGCGCCCAGCTGGGCGTAGGTCAGCCGGGCGTCGCCGTCGACCACCGCCGGCGCGTCGGGGCGCTCCCGCACCTGGCGGTCGAAGAGGTCCAGGACCGTCGGCGGCTCACCGGCGGGGGCCCCGGTGGCGAACGCGTCGAGCTCCGTGGCCTCCTGGGCGGTGACCGCCGCCGTCAGCGACAGCCTCTGCTGGGGGGCGCGCGTCAACTCCCCCAGAAGCGCCACGAATCGGTCCGCGAGCCGTTCGATCGTACGAGGAGTGAACAGATCGGCCGCGAAGTGCGCGTCGACGGCCAGCGCGCCCCCGTCGCCCGGGCCCGCGGCGAAGGTCAGGTCGAACTGGGTCCTGGTGGTCTCCCGGTACTCCAGCCGCTCACCCCAGCCGGAACCGGCCCCGGGGACGGACTCGGCCAGGGTGAACACCGCCTGCACGAGCGGGTTGTGCCCGGGATCACGGGTCGGTGCCACGGCCTCGACCAGCCGGTCGAAGGACACCCCCTGGTGGTCGTATGCGTCGAGGACGGTGTCCCGGGTGCGGGCGACCAGCCGCGCGAACGACTCGGACTCGTCCACCCGGCCGCGCAGCGGCAGAAGGTTGACGAAGAGGCCCACGATCGCCTCGGTCTCCGCGGAGCGGCGGTTGGCCGCGACCGAGCCCACGACCGGGTCCGGCTGCCCGGTCCAGCGCGCCAGCAGGACCTGGAAGGCCGCCAGCAGCGTCTGGAACACCGAGGCCCCGCAGTCCCTCGCGGTCCGTTCGAGGGCGGCCACGGTGGCGGCCGGTATCTCGAAACGGTGGCATCCGGCGGCGAACGTACGCTCAGCGGGCCGGGGCAGATCGGTGGGGAACGCCAGCACCTGAGGCGCCCCGGCGAGGTGCTCCCGCCAGAACGCGAGGTCGTCGGCGAACACCCTGCGCTCGAACTCGGACTGCTCCCAGGCGGCGAAGTCGGCATACTGGTGGGCGAGTTCCGGCAGATCCGCCGTACGGCCCTCGATGCCGGCGCGATAAAACTCGCCGAGTTCCTGGTGCAGCAAATCCATCGACCAGCCGTCGGTGGCGATGTGATGGATCACCAGGAAGAGGATATGGTCCCGGTCCGTCAGAGAGAACAGCCCCGCACGCAGCAGCGGGCCGCGCTCCAGGTCGAAGCCAGCGGCGAAGAACTCGGCCATCCGCGCCCGGCGCACCTCGTCGTACCCGCCGCAGTCCTCGACGTGCAGCTTCAACGGCTCAACGGTGTCAACCAGTTGATGGAGCGCGCCGTCGGAGGCCAGGGCAAAGCGAGTGCGCAGCGACTCGTGCCGGGCGACCAGGGACTCCACGGCCGACCGCAGGGCCGTCATGTCTACCTCCTCGCGCAGGCGCAGCGCCAGCGTCGAGTGGTAGACGGTGCCGCCGTCCAGGTCGGCCTGGGAGCGCAACTGGTGGTCGAACCACAGCCGACGCTGGGCGGTCGACGCGATCAGCGGACGAGACCGGTCGGCCCGCGGCATGGTCGCGCGGCGCGGGCGGGAGCGGAGCCAAGCGGTGATGTCGTCGTCGGGAGAGTCAAGCGACACAGTGCCCTCCGAAGGGGCTGTTGCAACAGGAGCCTTGGGGTAGCCACGCCGTCGCCGTCTGCGCTGCCGTCGACGGCGCTTCACAGTTGATCAACGCCAGCGGGCGGCAGCAAGCCACCCGGCAAGTGACCTATGCCACTGCACAGTTGGTGGCGGCGGAGCATCTGTGGCCGGATCGGGAGGATGCCGTAGCACCTGCGGCGTCCGGCGACTGTAGGGTCCCCGCGTGATCAGACGACGAGACCGGGCCAAAAGCCCGATGCCGCGCACCTATTACCTCTGGCTGTCAGGAGCACTCGCCTCCATCCTGGGCGACGCGGTCCTGTACTTCGCGCTTGGCTGGGCGGCGGCCGCGCACGGCGGCACCGTGGCGGGTTTGGTACTCACCGCGATCAACCTGCCTCGGGTGCTGCTGCTGATCGTCGGCGGCACTGTCGGCGACCGGTTCGGTGCCCGGCGGGTGATGATCGTCGGCGACGCGGTCATGCTGGTCGGTATGCTCGTGCTCGCCGCGGTCTCCCATCAGACCGGCCCCGTCATCTGGCTGCTCGTGGCCACCGGCATACTGGTCGGTGTAAAGGACGCCTTCTACTTGCCCGCCTCCGGCTCCATGCCACTGCGGCTGGTTGGTAAGGAACCGCTGCCGCGCGCACTGGCCATGCGGCAGGGCGGGACCCAGCTGGTGACCTTCGTCGCCGGACCCCTGGGCGGCGCGCTGGTCGCCGCCGCTGGCCTGACGGGGACGGCCCTGCTGAGCGCGGCGACCTTCACCGTCATCCTGATCGTCGTGATCGCCGTACGCCCCGCCTTTGACATCCCGCCCGCCCCGAGCAGCGGCAGCTTCCTGCGCGACGCGATGGACGGCGTCGGCACCGGCATGAAGGACCCCGTCCTGCGGGCCGCGCTCCTGGTCACCGGCGGCGTCGCGGGCTTCCTGCTGCCGGTGATCCCGCTGCTGCTGCCGCTGCTGGCCCGCCAGGAGCATTGGAGCGCTGAGTGGACCGGTGTGATCTTCGGCGCGCAAAGCCTGGGGCTGCTCGGCGTGATCCTGCTGGTGATAGTCCGCGGTTCCCTTAGCCGGCCCGGACTGGCCGCCGGTGTGGGCGTGCTCGTCGCGGCCGGGGGCCTGGGCCTGCTCGCCCTGGCCCCCGGCGCCGCGGTCCCCGCGGCCGTCCTGGTAGGTGTCGGGTCGGGGCTCTTCGCCTCCCACATCGGCCCGCTGGTGCTGATGAGCGCCCCACACTCGCACCTCGCCCGCATGCAGGCCCTGCTCACCCTTGTGCAGAGCGTGGCCCTGCTGGCCATGAACAACGTCCTCGGCAACCTCTCCCGGCTCACCAGCCCCGACACGGCCCTCCTGGCCTGCGGCGCCGCCATCGCCCTGACCGGCTGCGTCGCCCTGGGCTCCCGCCCCCTGCGCACGGCTACCATTACGACACCAACCCCCGAGCCGGAGCAGGAACCGATCGTGGCGGGCGCGACCGACCCGGCGTGAGATCCTGGCATGACCCCTCGGGCCACTCTGAGGGGCTGCGCCGGCCCCTCAGCGCACCGTGAAACCGCCGTCCACCGGTACCACCGCGCCGGTCACCTGACGGGACTCGTCACTGGCCAGCCACACCGCCGTGGACGCGATGTCGGTGGCCTCCACGAGGCGGTTCATCGGCTGGGACTCGGCGAAGGTCCGCTCGTGGTCGGCGGTGGGCACATCGAGGCAGCGGGCGATCTCGACCAGCATCCGCCCCTCCAGGACCGGTTCGTCGCGCACCGAACCAGGGCAGAGCGCGTTGACGCGGATGCCGTGCGGCGCGTAGTCGAGCGCCGCCGCCCGGGTGAGGCCGACCAGCCCGTGCTTGGCGGCCACGTACGCCGCGAAGTAGCGGTAGCCGACCATGCCCGCGGTCGAGGAGACGTTGATGACACTGCCCGACCGCTGCGCGACCATCGTCGGCAGCACCGCCCGCATGGCCCGCCAGGAGCCGTTGAGGTCGATGTCCAGCATCAGAGCCCACTCGTCCTCCTCGATCTCGTGCACCGGTTGGCCCGAAGGCGCCGCGATCCCGGCGTTGTTCACCAGCACGTCGATAGCGCCGAAACGGTCGAGGGCGCTGTCCGCGGCGGCCCGCAGATCCTCGGCGACCCGTACGTCACCGGCCTGCTCGACGACCGAGGCACCGGCCGCCCGGCACTCCTCCGCGGTCGCCTTCAACTGGCTGGCGGTACCGAGCGGATACGGACAGCCCGGGTCGTCGGCGCAGATGTCGAGCAGCACCAGGTCCGCGCCCTCCTTCGCGAATGCGGTGGCCGTGGCACGGCCTATGCCGCGCGCAGCCCCCGTGATCAGTGCCGTCTTGCCTGCCAGCCGCATGGGTGAACCCCTCTGGACGTAGGTCGCGAACGTATGGCCGAATCCTACGGCGCGTGATCACCTCCGCACCGGCCGTGCGGGCACGGGTTGCGCCGTCGGTGAGGATGTTGTGCTCGCTGCCCGGCCTGGCGGGCGACGCGCTCCGGGCTTCTTTTGGAAGACCGCGCTGAACGCCTTCGACATCACCTTCCACGGACGCCTCTCAGCGGCCCGTCAGGAACCCCAACTACCCAGTTACACCACTCCAGAACCGGCGACCACCACCGGCTGAGAAGCCGCGCTGCGACACCGGCCTGCACCGCGCGGTTGCGCAGGCGAACCACGCACCTGAGACCACGGGCGAATCGGACCAGATCACCTGAGACAGAGGCCAGATCGACAGAGACAGGACACAATCCCTGCGTGGCCGCAGCCGAGCGGGGTGTTGACCCGTCTCGCTGAAGGTGAACCACGTCGGGGCTGTGACCAGCGGTGGTTCAGGTTGAGCGAGACGGAGGCGCTGTCGGCGTCTCGCTCAATCTGAGTTCTGAGGGCCAGGACTTGCCTCGCGTTCGGCGGCGAACTCGTCGAGGAGCTGGAACCACTGCGGCCAGGTCCCTACCAACACCTGGCGGAGGAGTTCGAGCTCCGGCTGGCCGAGCTTCGGCAAGCGGGAGTGATTCCGGACCCGCGGACTGCACAGATTGAGCGCCTCAAAGAACAGGTCTCCGGGCTGAAGGAGCGCCTCGCCGCGCGTGACGAGCAGATCGGCGCTCTCACCGACTTCAGGGAGCGGGCTCTCTCGCAGATCGCCGCCCAGCGGATGGAGATCGAGCGGCTTCGCGATACTGCGACTTCTCATTGCGATGTCACGCATACTTCTCACCTAATTGTCATCAATTATGGCTGGCCAGGAAGCAATTCTTTGACATCAAGAGAGATGATTCAGTGACATGAGATAAGAATCCCCAGCGCACCGATATGAGAAGCCCATAGGGCCAGTCCTCTGATCTGCTGTTTTGCTTGCCTGGCTGGAGGAGATGTCACGCGCTTGGGGAAGGCGCAACAAGTGGTTCTGCAGGCTTACAGCCCCCACCTACGTGGGAAGCGACATCGGCGACTCGGCATGCACGCGCGAGACGGACCCCCACTTGTGTAAGGAGGACGGCGCGGTTCTCGGCTATGTCGTTCCTGCCCCGGGACAGACCCCCACGCGTGCGGGGTGAGCTTGTTCCGCTTTGACGGACACCATCGGTGTGGTGGTCAGGCCGCGAGGGTGGCCTCGTAGGCGGCGGGTGTGCGGTAGCCGAGACTGCTGTGCAGCCGCTGCAAGTTGTACCAGCTCTCGATCCACTCGAATATCGCGGTGCGGGCGGCGGCCCGGCTGGGCCAGAAACGGGTGTCGATCAGCTCGTTCTTCAGGGTGGCGAAGAACGACTCGGCCAGCGCGTTGTCCCAGCACTGCCCGGTGCGGCCGACCGAGAGCCGGACGCCGAACTCCGTTGCGAGGAGGGCGAATTCACGGCTGGTGTACTGGCAGTCGCGATCCGAGTGGAAGATCACCGGACCGGCCGGGCGGCGGGTGCGGCAGGCGGCGCGCAGGGCGTCGGCGACCAGTTCGGTTCGCAGATGGTCGGCAGCGGCCCAGCCGACGACCCGGCGGGAGGCGATGTCGATGATGGTGGCCAGGTAGAGCCGGCCCTCCTCGGTGGCGATGTAGGTGATGTCGCCGCACCAGCGGGTGTCGACCGCGGTCGGGTCGGGCTGGAAGTCGCGCAGGACCAGATCAGGGCGGGTGGCCGCGTGCGGGTCGGGGATGGTGGTGCGGTGGCGGCGTCTTCGGTGCCGGCCGGCCAGTCCGGCCAGGCGCATGAGCCGGGCCACCCTGCGGCGTCCGCAGCCGGCGCCCTCGCGCTGGAGAACGGCGTGGACGCGCGGGGCCCCGTAGGTTCCGCGGGACTGCTCTTGCACGGCCGTGATCTGCTGCGTCAGCTCGGCGTCCCGCACTGCACGGGGTCCCGGGGTGCCGGTGCGGCGGGCATAGAAGGCGGCTCGGGAGACCGTGAGCAGTTCACACGCACGCTTGACGTTGTGACCTGCGGTTTTCTCCGCCTCGATGAACGGGTGCACCGTCACCGGGTCTCCTTCGCGAAGAAAGCCGTGGCCCGCTTGAGGATCTCCACGTCCTCCCGCAGGCTGCGGTTCTCCCGCCGCAGTGCGGCCAGTTCCTCACGTTCGCTGCTGGTCAGGCCGTCCCGCTCGCCGGCGTCGACCTCGGCCTGCTTGACCCAGTCCCGCACCGCGGTCTCGGTCAGGTTGAAGTCCTTGGCGACCTGACCGACCGAGCGGTCACCCCGTCGGCACAGCTCGACGATCTCGTCCTTGAACTCCGGCGTGAACGAGCGGCGAGGGCGAAACCTCTTCCTCCCCATACTCTCCATGATGGACATCATCCTTCCGGGGCCGAAGCCCCTGATCTCTGATGTCCGTCAAAGCCGATCAATCCCAGGGGAGGACGGGGAAGACATGACTCCGGTGACCTCGCGAGAGGACAGAACCCCCACGCGTGTGGGGAGGACTACTCGATTAGGGCCGTATTGGCGCTGGAGAACGACAGACCCCCACGCGTGTGGGGAGGCCGGCGCACCTCAGGTCCATGGGTGGGCCTCGTACGACAGACCCCCACGCGTGTGGGAGGCCCCTTTCCTACCTGCGGCTTTGGAGACCGGTAGGGCGTTTTTGCTCACTTTACATGACCTGGTCGTGCTGATCAGAGTCGCTGCTTGGCGCAGTCTGTCCGTGGTAGTTCGGCCTGAACCGCCCGACCGGTAGGTGGATTTGGGGTCACCGGTAGCGCGGTAGTTGCGCTTACCTGTGGGGTTTCTTTCGTTGGGCGCGGGTTGACCGGCGGGGTTGCTGGCGGGCTGTAGCCGGCGGCCGGTGCTGAACGGAGGGTGTGGGCTGGATGCGGACGGATACGAGTCCTGCGGCGAGGAGGCCGCTGTCGATGGCGCTTTTGATGTGGCGGCCCAGTTCGGCGGGTGAGGCCATGAGCCGCCGGTGCGTGGGGGAGTCGTTGAGGGCGAAGCCGTAGCCGAAGTAGACCACCGCGCTGTGGCGGGAGCGGGCTGCCTGTCGCCATTGGCTGGAGGCTCGCACGGTTGCGCGGGCGATGACCGTGCCGTCGTCGTGTTCGAGGGTCAGCTGGTGGCCGGTCAGTACGAGGGTGAGGTGCTGGGGTGAGATGAGGGTGGGCTGCGGTCCGGCCAGTCGGCGCAGGCCCTTGTCGCAGGCTCGGTGGACCTGGAGCTCGATGGACTTGCCGGTGTCGGGGGAGGTGGCACCGACCATTTTCTGGGGTTGCAGGATGATCAGAGCCTTCGGGCCGGGCAGGAACTTTCGGGCTTCTGGCAGGAGGAGGTCGATGGTGGAGCGTCCGGCGAGGCTGCCGTAGGCCGGATCTGTGGACAGCGACAGCACCGCGTGGCACCGGGCTGCCTCGTAGGCGTCTTTGACCGCTGGGTCCCGATCAAGCGAGGGCAGGCCGGTTGCCAGGATGGCGTCTGCCTCCTCCTGGTAGTGACGCTGCACCGTCTCACCCATCACGGCCGACAGCCGCGGCATCAAGCCGGTATAGATCCGTTCCCACACGCTGTCCGGGTCGTAGGGCTCGGTGAACGTCTTGTCGTTGAGCTGGCTCATCTGCTCCAGGAACCCCCCATACCGGGAGTTTCCGTTCATGGCCCGCCAGCTGTCGTGCACCACCTGCAGCAGGGTGAACCGGGCCTCATCGGTGGCCGTCTCGAGCGCCGGATTCTCGGTGATGCCGGTTTCCTCCAGTAGCCGTCCCAAAAGTTCCACCGCACGCTGCTCTCCCTGGGTCACCCACGTCCAGGCGCAGTGGCAGCCGACGTTGTGCACCAGGTGGTGCAGAGCGAACCCGTACAGCGTGCGAGGGCCGGCATAAGAGGTCCTAACAAAGGCGTTGGACGTGTCGGTGGGTGATGATGCAGGTGGCGAGGCCGAGGAAGGCTTCGTGGATGTCGTCGCGCCGCTCCCAGCGGATGCGCAGACGGCGGAAACCGTGCAGCCAGGCGATCGTGCGCTCGACCACGTACCGAAGGACGCCGAGACCGGAGCCGTGTGGCTGGCCTCGTTCGGCGATGACTGGGCGGATGCCGCGGGCCCAGAGCAGACGCCGGTACTTGTCGTGGTCGTAGCCGCGGTCGGCCAGGAGCGCGTCGGGCCTGCGTCTGGGCCGGCCGACGAGACCGGCCACGGCCGGAACCTTTTCGAGCAGGGGCAGCAGCTGCGTGACGTCGTTGCGGTTTCCGTCGGTCAGCGACACCGCGAGCGGGATGCCCTGTCCGTCGGTGAGGACGTGGTGCTTGCTGCCCGGCCGTGCGCGGTCGACCGGGCTGGGCCCGCTTTTGGGCCACGCCGAGCGGCCCGCACGTGGGAGGAGTCGATCACCGCCCGCGACCAGTCCAGCTTCTTCGCCGCCCGCAGCTTCTTCAGCAGCACCAGGTGCAGTGCGTCCCACACACCGGCCTCGTTCCACGCGGCCAGGCGCCGCCAGCACGTCATCCCCGAGCCGAAGCCCAGCTCCTGGGGCAGATACTCCCACTGGATGCCGGTATGGAGCACGAACAGGATCCCGCACAACGACTGCCGGTCCGGCACCCGAGGCCGGCCCTCCACAAGCTTCGGCGCCGGCTCGGGCAGCAACGGCTCGATCAGCGACCACAGTTCGTCCGAGACGATCCACGGCCGCGACTCCCTCTTCCCCACGACAAGACCAACGAGCACTCAAGCAGACAGTCACATGATCAACGGCTTCTGTTAGGACCTCTTAGAGATCCCGCGGGTAGGGGCGCCGTCGCGAGCGCCGCGATACCGCCGCCCGGACCAGCGGAATCTCTCAGTGATCGAGCGATGATCGGTCGTGGCGACGGACCCGCGAGGGCGGTTTGCCGTCGGGGGGCTGAGTAGTGCCCCACGCGCTCGGCCGAGAATCGACAGTTTGGTATCCGCTACCACCGGGTTCTCTGGTACGTCTGGCCGAAACGGTCAAAACCTGACAGGGCGCACATGCTTCACACCTCCGAATTCCGGACCGAGACGTGTTTGCGTTGGAGCGCACTTCAATTCCTAGGTTCGGAAGCATGCGATACATCAAACTCGGAACGACCGGACTGGAAGTCTCCGCCATCACCCTCGGCTGCATGAGCTTCGGCGAGCCGGACCGGGGCGGCGAGCCCTGGTCGCTGGGCGCGGACGCCAGCCGGGACATCATCAAGCAGGCCCTCGAGGGCGGCGTCAACTTCCTCGACACGGCCAATGGATACAGCGCCGGAAGCAGCGAGGAGATCGTCGGCCAGGCGGTCAAGGACTTCACCCGGCGCGAGGAGGTCGTTCTCTCCACCAAGGTCTGGATGCGGATGCGCCCCGGCCCGAACGGCGCCGGGCTGTCCCGCAAGGCGATCTTCGCCGAGCTCGACGCCTCCCTGAAGCGACTGGGGACCGACTACATCGACCTGTACCAGATCCACCGCTGGGACTACGACACCCCGATCGAGGAAACCCTCGAGGCGCTGCACGACGCGGTCAAGTCCGGGAAGGTCCGCTACATCGGAGCCTCTTCCATGTACGCCTGGCAGTTCGCCAAGGCCCTGTACCTGGCTGACCTGAACCGCTGGACCCGGTTCGTGTCGATGCAGGACCACTACAACCTCATCCACCGAGAAGCAGAGCGGGAGATGCTCCCGCTCTGCGCCGACCAGGGCATCGGCGTGATCCCGTGGAGCCCGCTGGCGCGGGGCAGGCTGACGCGGGCCCGGGACACCGCCACGGCGCGTGCCGAGACCGACGAGGGCGGCAAGATCCTCTACCGCGACGAGGACCAGGCAGTGGCCGAGCGTGTCCACGAGATCGCGGGCAAGCGGGGTCTGTCCCCGGCCCAGGTCGCCCTGGCCTGGGTCATGCGAAACCCGGCGGTGACCTCGCCCATCGTCGGGGTCACCAAGCCGGCCCAGTTGGCCGACGCGGTCGCCGCGGTGGACGTCGAACTCGACGAAGACGAGGCCGCCTACTTGGAGGAGCCCTACCAGCCGCACGATGCCGCCTACCTGGAGGATTCCTTCTACAAGCAGCGGCCTGTGGCGGGCTCCCGGTAGTCCGGGCTACCGCCGGGCCTTCGACGAGTCCTTGGCCTCGGCCTTCACAGCCCTGTGGTCGGCCCGGCGGTGCTTGCGGGCGGTCGCGCGCAACTGCATGATCCGCGCGCTGCCCGCCAGCGCGGTGAGCAGGATGCCCGTCACCGCGGCCGGCAGCAGGGCCACGGGCAGATCACGGTGCACCTTGACGCGGGCTACGACTCCACGGTCACCCGCAAACTGCTGACCGGTCTCGGCTGCGAGTGGCGGATCCAGCCCAAGCGCGTCCTGATCCCGATCAACCACATTCGCCGCTGGGTCGTCGAGCGCACCAACTCCTGGTACAGCCGCGGCTTCAACGTCACCCTGTCCTGCACGGAACGTCGAGCGGTCGTCATCAACGTACTTCTCGCGTTGATGACCGCGATCATCGTGATCCGACGCCTCATCCGCGAAGCCTGGACCAACCAACGCTGGGACACACGGCCAGCCCGCCGACCATGACGCCTTGTCTCTACCCGCGGAATCTCTTACGCCGACCAGGTCGAACAGCGACCAGTCTTCGTGTTCCCACCCGCCTCCACACGGGTCGCGGCGCGGAGCCCGAGGCGCGCCGGTGGCGCGAGGCGAAAGCTCACCTGCTCGCCCGCCCTTGACCTGCTCCCTGGCCGGATGTACACGCCGAGACCGGACTGGAGCAGGCCCCGTTGTCGGTGAGTGCCGCCCGGCAGTCGAAGTTGACGGAGCCTCCTCCTGACCCGCGCTCGCCGCCCGGGAGGCCGACGCCTCGCTCCCGTATGCTCCGACGCGCCACCGCACGGCTCAGGCGGGCAGAGTCATCGGCCCGCCGCCACGACGGCCAGGCCCGGCGGACTGCCGACTCCGCTCGGGAGGAGCTCCTGGGCCGGTACTACGCGCGCCCCTTGTCGTACACCGCCTGCACGTGGACCCCCCCTGCTCTCCGCCTTCGCTTCGCGCCGACCGCGCCCAGAGGCGCCCGGACTTCCTGCCCGTGTCCTCCGTCCCGGCGGCCGCCTTCGCCACCACGGCCGACCGGCCCGCCCGGAGGGCGCTCTGGCCGAGTGCTCCCGGCCGGAGCCCGCGCATTCGTCGCCGAGGTGGCGGACATCCGGGTGTGAACCCCGTCAGATTGTCGATGTAACGACAAAACTAACCCCTGCCTATAGGCTCGGACAGTCTGTCACCGACAAGCCCATGGGGGTCTCGTGACACAACGCCCGCTCGCCGGATCATTCAGAGGGTTACGTCGTATCGCGGTCCTCACCGTACTCGCCCTGACCGTCCCATTGACGGCCACCGCCGCCGAGGCACACAGCGGCGTGGAGGCCACCCCGGGCAATCCCGTCATCGCCTGGAACATCCATGCCCAGACCGCCATCCACGACACCGCCAAGCAGTCGCCCACCACCAGCACCCGCAGTTTCGCCATCGTGCAGGGCGCCGTGTACGACGCGGTCAACGCCGTCGCCGGCCGTCCGTACGAGCCCCTGGTCAGCGCGCCCCGCAGCCGCCCCGGGGACTCCACCGCCGCGGCGGTGGCCGCGGCCGCCCACGACACGCTGCTGTGGCTCTTCCCCGGGCAGGCCGAGTGGCTGAACGCCCGGTACGACGAGGCCCTGGCCGCGATCCCCGACGGCCGTGCCGAGGATGGCGGGGTGGCCGTCGGCAGGGCCGCCGCCGCGGCAATGACCGAGAGCCGCCGTGACGACGGCTTCGACCCCACCGCGCCGTGGACCGTCGGCACCGGGCCGGGCGAATACCGGCTCACCCCGCCCGGCTACGTCAACGTCGGCGCCTGGGTGCCGAACCTGAAGCCGTTCATCGTCCCCGACGCCGGCGCCTACCGGGTCAAGCCCCCGCCGGCCCTGACCGGCGCCGCCTGGGCCCGCAACCTGAACGAGGTCCAGAGCCTCGGCGCGGCCACCAGTACCGTCCGCACCGAGGACCAGACCGAGGCGGCGATCTGGTGGGACGACCCCCGGATGGTCGAATGGTCGATCACCCGGCAACTCGCCGGCGCGCACCGCCTCAGCAGCCTCCGGACGGCCCGGCTGCTCGCCATGGTGTACGTGGCCTCCGCCGACACCCTGATCGCCTGTTACAAGGCCAAGGCACACTGGAACTTCTGGCGCCCAGTGACGGCCATTCCGCTCGCCGGCACCGACGGCAACGCGGCCACCGATCCCGACCCGGACTGGACGCCGCTGCGGGTCACCGCCCCGTCGCCGGAGTACCCGTCGGGCCACGCCTGCTTCACCACGGCGGTCATGACAGCCCTGGGGGCGTTCTTCGGCCGTGACGACCTCACGTTCGCCGCGTACAGCCCCGCCTCCGGCACGACCCGCCACTACGCCAGCCTTCAGGCGGCGGCAGCCGAACTCCTGGAGGCGCGCATCTGGGCCGGCGTGCATTACCGCTTCGCCTCCGAGCACGGGCACCGGCTCGGGCTGGCGGTCACCCGCGATGTCCTGAACCGCGCCTTCCAGCGGCGCTGACGCGACCGTCCCTTCCTCCACCGCCGGGAGGACAGCTCGGGACAGCACCGACCCACCAGCGCCCTGGCCCGTCGCCTCGAAGCCGACAGATACCGCTTACGGCCGGTCCGTCGCCGTATCCGGTCATGCTGCCTGGTTGTTGCGGGCAGGGTGCGACACCGAGCATCCAACGGAGTTCCTCGTGCGACAGAAGGATCTTGGTCGATCTCCTGTCTATGGGGAACTCCGTTCCCGTCGACAGCAGCCGGGCTCAGGCACGGTGGCCCAGCGGGGGGCAGGAGGTTGTCCCCTGGCCAAAAGGGGTGCTCGGCCGCAAAGGCCCAGCCGGTGCGAGGACTCGATGCCTTTGCGGTCGATGCGGTGGCGGATGCCTCGCTTGCGAAGCCATCGGTGCAACTGGTCGTAGTCGTAGCCCTTGTCGGCATGGAGCTTGGCCGGGCGCCGACGACGCGGGCCGCGCCGGGAGCGGATCGGCGGGATCCCCCGCACCAGCGGCTTCAGGCAGAGGCTGTCGTGCATGTTGGCACCGGAGATGCCCAGCGACATGGGCAGACCGTTCCGGTCCGTGATCAGGTGGATCTCCGATCCGTATCCCTGATGCCGAAAACGCGCAGTGATCCGCCCGCCGGGCCCCGGATGCGGGGCCCGGCCCTCGACTGCCAGGAGGTCCTGGAACGCCGACCCTCTCGATTCCGCGCCGGAGTGGACGATCACCGACCGGATCCGTCTCTGGCCGTGCGAGGAAGGCTCTGTGCCGTTCCGCCCCTGAGGGCCGCGCTCAGCAGCGCAGCGCGAGATGACGAGTCCCGCTGCGTGGATGGGAGCCGTTGGAACCAGGTATTCGATTACGTGGTTCTACTGAAGCATCCAGGAACAGCGCGTGGGATGTTCGCCCGTAAACGGTGGGGGCTTCGATGATGTTCGGGTTTTCGGACGAGTGGTGGGTGGTACTGCTCTTCCCGGTGGTGCTGTGGGTGCCGTTGGGGCCCTTCGTCATGGGCGCCATGGGGGTGTGGTACGCCCTCAGGCCTGGCTGGCGGCCGCGGCTGTGGTCGGTGCTGCTGCCGCTGGAGCCGGTGGTGGCCTCGGGGATCGCCGTGGTCATGCCCCTGGACAGCTGGGACGATCCGACCCGGATGGACGACCTCTGGGGCTACTTGTCGGTCTACGTGCTGGGCATCACGGTGCTGCCCTGGCTGCTCGGTTACGGCATCACGCGTGTGACGCGCACCCTGCGCGCCCGCCGGAAAGGGGCCTGATGGCGACGGAGGACGGGGAGGACAGAGAGGGCGGGGAGGGGCAGAGGGGTCGTCGGCGTGGGCGAGCGGGCTCCTGCGGTGGCTCGGGGGGTGTTCGCCTACATCGGGGTGTCCCTGGCCGTCGCCGCTGGACGCCCGCCGACCTGCAGCGGGCGGGCCGCTCTCTGCGGCGCCACCACATGCCCGTCGAGCACACTGCGGACCGATACATCTACGCCCTCGTCACCGTTGCGGTCGAGCTGCGCTTCGCGCGGGAGAGGAACGAGTTCGCCGACAGGAACCTGACCGACCGCTTCCGTGGCGCGGAGTCCGACCTCGAGATCGCCGCACACACCCTGGAGACCGGCTTCAACCTCGCCGACCGCGCCCCGGATCTCCCGTACGGCCAGAAGGAGTTGCTGGCCCTGATCGGCCCCTGCTACGCCTCGGCGGCCGTGCACCTGCGTCTGGCCGCCCACACGCTCAGCGGCCGCTATCCGCTCCCTCCACGGCCCGCCGTCCCGGCGTAGCGCCGCAGCGCGGGGCCGAGGAAGCCGACGAGCGGGGCGCCGCACCCGTCCTGTGGGCTGTTCGGCCTGGTGATGTGCGGGAAGACGGACAGCGGGTTTGTCGAACCGGGTGGCCACCGCCCGGTTTCGGTTGAGGCGGTTGATGCCCAACTCGACCGCGTGCCGAGCCTTGTAGTCCTCGCGGTCGAAGGCGGGAGGGCGGCCGCCGCTGCTTCCGCGCCGGATACGGTGACCGGCCTGCTCGGCGGGTTCTGGGATGGTGCACCGGATCCCGCGCCGGCGGCGTACCCCAGCGCGCCGCCGACCTCGGGTGCGGATACACGGTGCCGCCAGCCGCCGGCTCCTCCCCGCGCGGGACGCCGGGGTGGTTCAGCAGCTCCCCGGCGGGGACGAGCAGGCGGGCGCCGGAGCGACGGCGGGTGTCTTGGCGGAGCCCGGCGGTACGGACGCGAGGCCGACCAGGACGACCGCGGCCGCCGTGATCGCCATGTACAGGTCCCCACGCGGACGGATTTCGCTGCTGCGCCGCTTTGTGTCGACGTAGACAGCGCTGGCGGCGACCGCCGACACCATGAAGGTGAGCAGCAGGCCGGCGGTGATGGCGAGCTCGGTCATCGGAGTCATTCTCACGGGGTCGGTAACGCGTGGGCACGGGCGCCGGGTCTTGCCCGGCGGCCTTCTGAGCGGGCGTGTGGCGGCACAGCGGAGCAGCCCGACCGCCTTGAACGCCGGGCTTGTGGATGTGGTTGCGGGCGTGGGAGGCGCCGCGCCCGCCTTCTACATGGCCTGCTCGAATATGACGGTGAGATCCTCGTCCTCACTCGGCAGGATCCCCGCGCCGCGCTCGTACTCCCTGCGCAGGGTCTCCAGCAGCCGGCGCCAGGAGGTCACTGTCGGGCGGCGGCGCAGCAGTGCGCGGCGCTCGCGTTCGGTCATGCCTCCCCAGAGGCCGAACTCGACCCGGTTGTCCGGCGCGTCCCCCAGGCATTCGGTCCGCACCGGGCACGCGCGGCATACGGTCTTGGCCCGGTTCGCCACAGCGCCCTGGACGAACAGCTCGTCCGGGCCGGTCTGGACGAACAGCTCGTCCGGGTCGGTGGTGCGGCACGCCGCCCGCGCACTCCAGTCGGGTACCCAGCCGGACGAGCGCCTGGGCGGGGTCGCTTCGTTGGCCGAGGCCTGGAGGGTGCCGCTGGCGTGCTTGCGTATGCCGCCGAGGATCCCTCCGCGTGGACGGGATGCCGCGGAAGGCGGTCATGAGCGGACACGGGAGGGCCCGGTGCGGCCCGGGGCGTCGTCCTCTTCGCGGAGCGGGGTGTCGCAGGGGGCGCCACCCGGTCGGCACGTGGTCGGCCGGGGCGTCGTGGCTGGTGCGGATGCGGGTTCATGGTGTCTGGGGGTCCCGGGCGCGGCGCTGGGAGATGAGGTGTTGGGCGAGGGGGGCGAAGGGGTGCTCCTCGGGTATGGGCGGCGTGGTCAGGATGGTGTGGATGCGGTTCCAGGCGTCGCGCCAGGGGGTGAGGGCGTGTGCGGGGATGCCGCAGCCGATGAGGTAGGCCTCGTACTGGCGCTGGTCGGTGGGCAGGCGTTCGCGATTGATGATGCGGGAGGCGTTGGTGAGGGGGAGGCGGGGCACGTGGTCGGCGGCGTTTCCGGCGCGGCGTTGGAGCGTGCGCAGGGGCGGGGCGCCGGCTTTCTCGTAGGCGGCGGCGAGTGCGGCCAGGAGGTCGGCGTCGTTACGGACATAGGCCGGTGCGGGGGCGTTGAGGGCGCGCAGCCGGCCGCGTTCCTCGATGCGGGCTCGGCGCCACATCCGCAGTGCGTCGGCGACAGCCCGCGGGTCACGGGTAATCCCTTCGACGTAGGCGATCACGTTCTCTTCTCGCGGCACGGGCCCGGTATGACGCGCGGTGCGCTGGAGTGTGGAGACCGACAAGCCCGTGCGGCGGGAGAGTTCGCACCAGGCCGGGCCGTTTATCCAGTGCAGCGTGGTGAGGAAGGAGGCGAGGGCAGCCCGGTCCCGGGCGGGCGCCTGTGCGGTCCGGGTGGTCACGGCCGAGGCTCCTGCGCCGCGCGGGCGGCGGCCGCCGCGAGCACGCCGGCGAGGCGGCCGCGCGAGAGCGGGCCGGTGAGACGGCCGCCCGCGAACGCGACGGCCACGGTGCCGATCGCGCCGCAGCCGCTGATGACGGCGAGGACGTCGCCGACAGGCATGCCGGTCACGGCGAGTATGCCGCCGATGACGGGAAACGCGACGACACCGGCGACCTGCGCCGCGCTGGGGCGGGCGCGGCCATCAGGGGCAAGGGCAGGGGCGGGTGGGGAGGAGGGGACGGCATGAGGCACGCGGGCACTCCTGTAGCGGGCCGGGCCCGTTCGCATGCTGGGAGCGGGCCGCCGGGAATGGACGGGTCGCAATGGACCGGCTTCCGCGGGCAGTTGGCGCTGCCCGTGCTCGGGGTCGGTGCGCCAGAGCATGCCACGCCTCAAAGCTGCACCGCCTCCTCCGATCGCCCTAAATGTCCGCCAGTTGGTCAAGGCTGTTCCAGCATCCGATGTCACGCGGTGACCCCGGGCTTCCGGCTCAGCGGGCCTGATACGGATCTGCCGCATCACGACCAGTAGCCCCGGCCGCCGATCGGTTACCGTCGGCCACGACGATGGTCATCCGTGTTCCAGCCCTGCTTGCCCCTGGACGAGTGCCCGGTTCATGATGCGGGGCATCCGCTGACCGGCTCTCAGCCGGCAGCACTCCTGAGCTGTACGGGTCGCGATTCCGGCGCATCAGGACATCCCGCAGACCGTGTTGGCGCACGTTCTGCCCGGCTGGGGGCTCGGCACACCGCGTGCGCCGGGCCCCAGCCCGCATCGCCTCGCGGCTGTCGCGCCGCCTGGTCGGCTCCGCTGTATCCGGCCACAGGCTCGTGGTTGGCGGTCTACGGTGCTCCGGTGAACGACGAGGTGCTGCCCGAGGTCGACGATGTCCTCGCCGGCGCCCTGACGGCTCAGGGTGAGCCGAATGTACGGGCGTTGGGGCTGCTGCAGGATGCCCACCGGGTGCTCACGGGCGGCGGTTTCGTACGGCCGGCCGAGGTGGCCGCGGCGTGTGTGCGCAGCGCCGCGGACGCCCTGCTGGGCCTGCCCGGTGCCCCGGTCACGGTGGGGCTGAAGCCCGCGGCGGCCGCGCTGTTGGCCGCGGTGGATGCCTTCGGGCCGTCGGCCACGGCCCTGGCTGCTGATGTCCAGGCCGCCGGGGCCTTTTCGGCGGCGCCCGAGGACGCGCCGTCCGGCGGCCCGCCCGAGGAGCTGGCCGGCACCGCTGACGGGCCTGCCGCCGACACCACCGCCGGCGATCGGTCCGGTCCGGTGCGGGAGACGGGTGCGGCGTGGGAGCGGGTGACGGCGGCCGCGGATGTGCTGCGCACGGAGCTCAACCGCCCGGGCCGATACCATCAGGCCCGCGCCCGGGGCATCGTCGAGCGGCTGATGAAGGTGGAGCTCGGCGCCGCGCAGGAGGCGGCGCTTAAGGTGTGGGGCACCGTCTACGGGGTGACCTCGGGCATCCTGAACGGCCGTACGGCCGACCCCGGCGAGGCCGCCCGCCTGTACACGGATGTCCTCGGCGCGGCCCGGGAGCTGCTGGTGCCGCTGCCGCACCGTGTGGCCCGTGTCCTTCAGCTCGTCGCCCTCGAACGCCCGGGCGCCGCGGAGGCGAGGGAGCTCGCGGGCTGGGCGGACCCGCGCGCCGAGGCGCACTTCTTCCGCTCCGGCCCGGCCACGGTGTGGCTCACGGTCTTGCAGGAGCACGCGCCGCACCTGCTGATGCCGGACACGGCGGCCGGCGGACGGTGGCCGGCCGCCGCGTTCGTCGAACACGTCGCCGACGCCGACACGGACGCCGCCCGGGCGTGGCCGGCCGCACCGGCCGGTGAGGGCGCCGCCGGCGTCTCGCGGGCGCAATACTTGCCGCGGCCGGCTGGTTCGCCCGGGATGCGCTGCTGCGCCTGGCCGTGCGCCGGGACGTCGTCGACGCCGGCCAGCTGCGCGCCGTCCTCGCCCACTCCGGCGTACGCGACGGCGGCGGGGCGGTGGGGGCCACGCTGCGCCTGGCCGCCCGCTGGGCGTGCACGGTCCTTCCGCGAGAGGAGCGGACGGGGGAGTGGATCTTCGTGGTGGGAGGAGCTGTTGGCCGGTGCGTTCGAGGACGAGCACGCCGGCCACCTGGCGCTGCAGGCCGTCGTCGAGCGCGCGGCCGCCGAGGCGGAGGCTGCCGGCCGTCCCGACGGCGACGTCGCCGGGGAGGTCGCCGCGGGCGCGGCCGGGGATGGGGGAGCGGTCACAGGCTGGGTCGGCGAAGGGGTCGCGCCCTGGGCGGACGAGGAGGAGATGCGGGGGCTGATCGCGCAGAAGGGCGCGGTCCCGGCTGCCCGATCACGACGTGGCGGAGCTGGTACGCGAGTTGACGTGTATCGACTACCCGCCCGGCGGCGGTGCCGCGCACCCGAACGTCGCGGCGATCCGGGCGGTGCTGGTGAAACTGCTCGCCCGCGACGTCGAGTTGACCCCTGAGGCCTCCCGGCCGGTCGTCTTCGGGGCCGGCCTGGGCCGGGTGCACGTCGGTGATCCTGCCGCGTTCGGCGGGCCCCGGCTGGCGCGCGCCGTGCTCGGTGTGGCCGCGCCGGCGTCGGTGGCTGTTGTGCTGCTCGCGCTCTGCGGGCGAGGGCGGGGGATCACCATTGCCGGCTTCCTCGTATGCGTCGTAGAGCCCGAACCTGGTGGCCGCGGCGGGTGGGTGTTGTCATCGGGCACGTCGGCGAGGTCGTCGATGCTGTCGTCCTCGTCCTGCTGAGCCAGGCCTGTCGGAACTCTGGCCGGTGTTGTCTTCCGGATGGCGGGCTGTGGGGAGGGGACTTGGGCGGTGCGGGCCAGGAGGGCCTGTTCGGCTTTGGTGGCGTGGCCGCTGTGGACGCGGCGCATGAGCTGGTCGAGGGCGTCGGCGAGGTCGGTGGCGGCATCGAGGTCGACACCGGCATTCGAGTCGGTACTCGTCTCGATCCCGGCCGGCCCCTCCACCTTAATATCGGTGTCGGCCTCACCAGTGGCGGTCGTCTGACTCGCTCCGATGTCCAGCACGCTGCCAGCAAACCCGCCCAAACCCCTGGCCACCGATGGGCGCAGCCTGCCCTGGCGCGGGGAGATTTTCCGTTCAGGTACTTATGCGGCG
The DNA here is from genome assembly GCF_055572015.1 of Streptomyces sp. NPDC030840. Classification (NCBI taxonomy): domain Bacteria; kingdom Bacillati; phylum Actinomycetota; class Actinomycetes; order Kitasatosporales; family Streptomycetaceae; genus Streptomyces; species Streptomyces sp. NPDC030840. The sequence continues at coordinate 214,580 of NZ_JBVIEE010000014.1, forward strand.
CCGTTCGAGGGCAGGAGTCGGGCGAGCCAGTCGGTGCGGGTTCGGCGGGCTGTGGACGAGATGTTTGCCTGCGGATACAGGGCGTCGAACCCGTGGAAGCCGCCCGCCCAGACGTGGAGTTCGGCCTGGCCGCCGACCGCCCAGATGCGGGTGGCGTAGTCCGTGTCCTCGTCCCGGAAAACCTCGGCGGAGCCGGTGTCGATGTAGGTGGTAGGCAGGCCCGAGAGGTCCTCGGCCAACGCCGGCGAGACGTACTCAGACACCTCGTCGTCAGTGAGGCCGCCGAGGACGGCGCGCCATGCGAACTCGTTCATCTCGCGGGTCCAGACGCCGGGCCCGCCGGAGTACTGGCGACTGGAGGCGCTGGTGTTGCGGTGGTCGAGCATGGGGCAGATCAGCATCTGCGCGGCGATCGCCGGGGTGCCGAGGTCGCGCGCCAATAGGGTGACACCGGCGGCGAGGCCGCCGCCCGCGCTGGCGCCGGCGACGACGATCCGGGCGGGGTCGATGCCCAGTTCTTCGGAGTGTTCGGCGATCCAGAGCAGTCCCTGGTAGCAGTCGTCGACGAGGGCGGTGCCTGTGGCCTCGGGTGCCAGCCGGTAGTCCACGGAGACCACGACCGCGCCGAACTCGTCCAGCCACTCCAGCGGGATGTCGATCTGCGACAAGCGGTCGCCCATGACCATCCCGCCGCCGTGCATCCAGTAGACGCAGGGTGCGGCGGTAGCGCGATCGGTGTTCGCGGGGCGGAAGACCGACAGGGGTATCGGGGCACCGTCCTTGGCGGGCACGGTGATCTCGCGTCGGTCGACCCGCCGGTGTGCGAGCAGGGACTCGATGGGCGTCGAGGGGAGTCGGCGCAGTTGCCTGAGGACTTCAGGGCTGAGCTGGGACACCAGCGGCATGTCGGCGAGCAGTTCACGCAGTTCGGGGTCCAGGGCGGGTCGTGCTGTGGCCATGGTCGATGTCTTTCGTGGGTGGTGCCGGACGGTCGGACGGGGATGGCGGTCGCCTCGGCAGGCGCCGATGCGGCCGGCAGGCCGGGGGATCCGGGGTTCAGAAGGCGGCCTTGCCGCGGACCGGGACGTAGTCGGTGTGCTGGGGCTCCGTGGCCAGCAGTCCGTCGATCTGCGCCACGACGGCCCGAGCGGCCTCGCCGGCGAAGATCCGGTGGTGGTCCTCCTCGCTGGTCCAGCCCTCGGTGACGTGGACGACGTCGGGGGCGGACGCGGAACGGGAGACGAGGTAGACGACGCAGTGTTCGCTCGAGCCGGGGCTGCCCTCGTCCAGCCTGGTCAGCAGCAGGTCGACCAGCCGGTCGCCCATTCCGGGCCTGGCGGTCAGGGTGGCGTTGAAGCCGTACTTGGCAATCATGAAGGCCTTCTTCTGCGTTGATGGAGTGAGGTGATTCCATTCAACCCGCGTGACCTGCGGAAACGTTAGACCGATGCTCGCTCTTACTTGCACAATCCTCGCGGCTACGCGAGCCGGGATACCGAATGGTGCTGCAATGGACGCATGTACCTCGAAGAGCTCCACACCCTGCTGGCCCGGCATGCCCGGCCCGACTGGACCACGGCCATCGACGGCGTCCTGATCTCGAAGGTCGACCGCCCGGATCCGCCGGCGCCCTCCATGACCGGCACGGTGCTCGCAGTCATCGCCCAGGGCGCCAAACGCCTCGCGCTGGGCGACCGGGTCTACGAGTACGGCGCCGGGCAGTACCTGGTCGCATCCGTCGACCTGCCCGTCACCGGGCAGTTCACCCAGGCTGCCCCCGAGCGGCCGGCCCTCGGCTTCGGCCTCACGCTGGAACCGTCCGCCGTCGCCGAACTGCTGCTGCAGGCCGGTCCCGGCGACACCCCCCGCGCCGGCACAGGCGCGCCGTCGGGGATCGCCGTCAGCGACGCCCCGCCCGCGCTGCTCGACGCGGTGGTCCGCCTGCTGCGCCTGCTCGACGAACCACGCGACCGCGCCGTACTGGCCCCGCTGGTCAAACGCGAGATCCTGTGGCGGCTGATCACCGGCGAGCAGGGCGCGGCGGTGCGCCAGCTCGGCCTCGCCGACAGCGGCCTCAGCCATGTCTCCCGGGCCGTGCGCTGGATCCGCGAGCACTACGCCGAGCCGTTCCGGGTCGAAGACGTGGCACGCCTGTCCGGCATGAGCGTCTCCGCCTTCTACCGCAACTTCCAGGCGGTGACCGCGATGAGCCCCATCCAGTTCCAGAAACAGATCCGGCTCCAGGAGGCCCGGCTGCTGCTCGCCACCCACCCGGGTGACGTCACCGGAGTCGGCCACCGCGTCGGCTACGACAACCCGTCGCAGTTCAGCCGCGAGTACCGCCGCCAGTTCGGCGCACCCCCGAGCCGGGACGCGGCCCGCCTGCGGAACACCCCTGCGGGCGTCCTGCCCTGAGCGGAGTTGCGCCACGGAGGAGGATCGTGCAAGAGGAAGCGAGAATAGTTCTACTGTCAGCGCAGGTCAGAGCGATTCAATGGGATCACCGGTTCTTCCGCCGGGCAGGAAAATGCCTGTCCATCCGCGGATCCCATTACATCGCGAGGATCGCAGCATGAAGACAGTCCTGATCACTGGTGCCTCATCCGGATACGGGCGGGAGACCGCCCTCCACTTCCACTCCCAGGGGTGGAAGGTCATCGCCACGATGCGCACGCCCCGTGCGGGCGTCCTGCCCGAGTCGGACCGGCTCCGTGTCGTCGAGCTCGACGTGACCAAGCACGAAACCATCGCCGCCGCGTTCGAGGCGGCCGGGCCTATCGACGTCCTGGTCAACAACGCGGGCGTTCCCTCGATCAGTGTGTTCGAGGGCAGCCCCATGGCCCGAGTGCGGGAAGTTTTCGAAACCAACACGTTCGGCGTGATGGCGACGACGCAGGCGGTGCTGCCCCAGTTCCGCGAGCGCGGCTCCGGCGTGGTGGTCAACGTGACCTCCAGCGTGGTGCTGGGCCACATGCCGCTCTCTGCCGTCTACAAGGCGAGCAAGATGGCCATCGAGGGGTTCACCGCATCCCTCGCGCTCGAGCTCGCGCCCTTCGGTGTGCAGGCGAAGACGGTCCAGCCGGGCGCCTGCCTGACGACGAACTTCGCAGCCAACGCGACGAACGGCGCCTCGCTGGACGAGCTGGTCCCGGCGCCCTACGCACCATGGGCGAAGAAGGCCATGGGCGACTTCACGGGCCAGGACCTGTTCACCAAGGAGAGCGACGTCGCCGAGACAGTGTGGCGAGCCGCGCACGACACGACCGGCCAGCTGCGATTCCCGGCCGGTCCCGACGCGGTCTCGCTCGCCCAGGCGAAGTGATCAACCAGCAGACAAGGTCCACACCGCACTGACTCCGTGGACCAGGCCGTAATCCCCTCCCGACAACCCGGCCGACAACCGTCCGGACCCGCAGCCGCGCCTGCCCGTGAACCCGCACGTCACCAGGCTGGTTCGGCCGTGGTCGGCAGGCCGACATCCCCTCTACGCGCCCGGACCACGCCCCCCATTACCTTCTTCGTGGCCCCGCAATGGGGCTCCCGGCCTCTGGAGCTGGCATGACTGGTCCCCCCTGTCGAACGCATGGCCCGGGGGGTGGTGTCACCAGCTCCGGAGGCATCGACAGACCGCTGATTAGGGGCATGACCACCGGCTTCTCCGGAGGCAGGGAGGCTCTTCGTAATGTGGATGTGGCGATCGGTGCCGCTGGACGGCCGGGCGAGCACGACCGGAGACTGCACGTGATCGACACCAGCAACATCGGCGTCTTCCTCGGCCTGGACGTCGGCAAGGGCGAACACCACGCCACCGCTGTCACCCCGGCCGGGAAGAAAGCCTTCGACAAGCGGCTGCCCAACAGCGAGCCGAAACTGCGCGAGGTCTTCGCGAAGTTGCAGGCCAAGCACGGCACCGTGCTCCTGATCGTCGACCAGCCGGCCTCCATCGGCGCCCTGCCCATCGCGGTGGCCCGCGACATGGGTTGCCAGGTCGCCTATCTGCCAGGTCTGACGATGCGGCGGATCGCCGACCTCTATCCCGGCGAGGCCAAGACCGACGCCCGTGACGCCTTCGTCATCGCCGACGCCGCCCGGTCGATGCCGCACACGCTCCGCTCCATCGAGCTGGACGACGAGACCATCGCCGAGCTGGAGATGATCGTCGGCTTCGACGACGACCTGGCCGGCGAGGCCACCCGCATCAGCAACCGGCTGCGCGGCCTGCTCACCCAGATCCACCCGCACCTTGAACGTGTCCTGGGCCCGCGCATCCAGCACCCGGCTGTACTCAGACTGCTGGACCAGTTCGGCTCGCCAGCCCTGATCCGCAAGGCCGGACGGCGCCGGCTGATCAGCCTGATACGCCCGAAGGCTCCGAGGATGGCCGAGCAGCTGGTCGAGGACATCTTCACCGCGCTCGACGAACAGACCGTCGTCGTCCCCGGCACGGACGCCGCTGCCCTGATCGTCCCCAGCCTCGCCAGCTCGCTCCAAGCCGTCCTCGACCAGCGCAAACTCCTCGCCACGAGAATCGAGGAACTGCTGGAGGCCCACCCTCTTTCCAAGGTCCTGACGTCCATGCCCGGAATCGGCGTCAGGACCGGAGCCAGGATCCTCATCGACGTCGGCGACTGCAGCAGTTTCCCGTCCGCCGCCCACCTCGCCGCTTACGCCGGACTCGCTCCGGCGACCCGCAGCTCGGGCTCGTCGATCCGCGGCGAACAACCCTCCCGCCGCGGAAACAAGCAGCTCAAGCGGGCCTTCTTCCTATCCGCGTTCGCGGCCCTGGCCGACCCGGTCTCGCGGGCCTACTACGACAAGAAGATCGCTCAGGGCAAGCACCACACCCAAGCCCTCCTCTGCCTCGCGAGACGACGAGCCGACGTGCTCTTCGCGATGCTCCGCGACGGCACCTTCTACGAACCCCAACCCACCCCCACAGGTTGACGAAACTCATAGGGGCACCCCCCCAGCAGGAAGAACAGAGAAATGGGTGGGACAGGCTCCGGGCGGCGGGCGAGGGGATCGGGCGCCGCTGGTGTTGTTCGCGCGCGACGGCGGGGCCGCGCAACGCCGGACGTACAAAGCCGCCCGGCCGGGGACGCCTGGAAGTCCAGTGGTCCCTACGGCCCCCTGCGGCGCAGGGACTGCAACCGCAGGGACTGCAACTGGAGGCGCTGAGGCGACCCTGCAGACCAAAGGGCATGCGCCTGATGGTGCTGGGCGTGGACTTCCACCAGTACCAGCGATTCACCCAGCTCACTCCGGCCGTGGGCTACTCCGGCAATGCGCCGGCTTCTCGGCGGAGTCCGGATACGCGCCCAGTTCGGTGGCAGGACGCGCACGGCGTTCCCGTGTTTACGCGTTTACGCGGCGAGGCGTTCGGCGAGGGCCTTGGCCTTGGTGGCCGCGTCCTGGAAGGCGCGGTCGCGGGAGGTTTCGAACAGCGGCACCAGCTCGGCCATGGCCGGGACGTGCGGGGCCATGGTGAGTTCCGGGACGATGAAGTCGAGGTCGAGGGCGAGCATGCCGGCGAGGGTCGCCGTCAGGTAGTTCTGCACGTACTCGTAGGGCTCCTTGGGGGTGCCGGGCGCGTAGGAGCCGCCGCGGCTGGCGACGACGGTGACCGGGGTGCCCTTGGCGGAGGGGTTATCGCCCGAAGTGCGGCCGAAGAGGATCACGTTGTCCAGCCAGGCCTTGAGGGTCGAGGGGATCGTGTAGTTGTACATCGGCGCGCCGATCAGCACCGCGTCCGCACGCTCCAACTCCTCTATCAGCTGCACACGTTCGGCGAAGGCGGCGGCCTGCTCGGGCGTGTGGGCGTCCGGGTCGGCGAACCCGGCCGTGTGGGCGTGGGCGGTGATGTGCGGGACGGGGTCGACGGAGAGGTCGCGGTAGATCACCGTGCCCTTCGGGTGCTGCTCCTCCCAGGTCGTGCGGAAGGTCTCCGTCACGGCGCGGGAGGCGGAGGCGCCGCCCGGGAACACGGACGAGTCGATGTGCAGCAACGTGGCCATGAAGTATCTCCAGTAAAGGGGTGAGATGAAAGGTCGAGCGCTCGCGGCGGGTGCCGCGGGCTCGTGGTCGGTGAGATCGAGGCGGCCGGCGTTCAGGCCGGTGGCCCCGGGCGCAGGACGCCGTCGGGGTCGTAGCGCTTCCACAGGTCGGTGACGCGGGTGCCGGTCGGTCCCGGGTAGGTGCGGGCAAACGTCGTTTCGTCGGGGGCGCTCTCGAAGTTCACGTAGGCGCCGTCGGTGTGCGGGATCAGGGGGCGCCAGGCGGCGGTCAGTGCGGCGGCGGCGTCCGGCGGGAACGCGGTGGCGATGGCGAGGGTGTTCTGGTGGCGGTGGGTGAACGCGGTGGCCGAGGGGGCAGGGTCGTGGGTCGCGCCGCCGAGTGACCGCAGCTGGATCAGGACCGGGTCGGGGCCGGCCGACGCAAGTACCAGTGCGCGGGCGGCGTCCGGGGTCATGTCGGTGAGCAGTCCGTTGGTCGTGCTGGCGGGCATCTGGCCGGTGTTGGCGTGCAGGTGGTGTGGTGGGACCAGCTCGGTGTAGGGGACGACGTGGGCCTGCTGGGCCCTCACATCGCCGATGCCGAGCAGTGGTTCGACGGCGTCGCGGATGACGGACGGATTGTCCGAGGCCACGACCGCGGTGATGAACGCGGCGGTGGCGGTGCCTTGGGAGGACAGCATCACCGCCGTCGACAGCTCGCGCGGCGCCCGTGCCATGACGTCGGCCCAGCGGCGCAGCGTCTCCCCGGCAGGGTCGACCGCGGCGACGAGCTGTGCGTGGCCGACGTCGCGGAGTCCCATGGCCTCGATCTCGAAGGCCACCGCGATCCCGGCACCCGCTCCGGCCCCGCGCATCACCCACAGCAGGTCGGGCTCGGCCTCCGCGTCGGCGCGTACGTACGTGCCGTCGGGCAGGACGACCTCGACGGCACGGATGTGGTCGATGGTGAGCCCGTAGTGCCGTACGAGCCATCCGACGCCGCCCCCGGTGGCGATGCCGCCGACACCGACGTTGCCGTGGTCGCCCGAGCTGATGGCGAGCCCGTGCGGGGCGAGCGCCTGAGCGACCTGTGCCCAGCGGGCGCCCGCCTCGACGCGGACCAGTCGGGAGCTGCGGTCGAGGACGTCGACCCGGTGCATCGCGCTCAGGTCGATGACGAGCCCGCCGTCGTTGGTGCCGCTGCCGGACAGGCCGTGTCCGCCGCTGCGGACGGCCACCCGAAGGCCCATCTCCCGCGTGAGCCGCAGCGCCGCCGCGACGTCGCCCGCGGACTCTGGCAGGACCACGGCGGCCGGGTGGCCGATGGTGGTGTAGGTGGAGCGGAGCGGCCGGTAGCGGCGGTCGTCGGGCGTGACCACCTTGCCCGCGAGCTCGGCCGGCACGGTGGACAGGGTGCCGTTCATCGCCCGCTCCGGAGGGTGTCGACGCGCTCGCGCACCGCGGGCACGACCTCGCCTGCGAAGAGTGCGAGCTGCTGCTCGGGGTCGGTGGCGGGCCAGAAGACGAAGGTGTCGAAGCCGAGTTCGACGGTCCACTCGGTGAGGGTGTCCACCCACCGCCGCACATCGCCGACGAGCCCGGGACCGCTCCCGCGGCCGTGGTCGCCGATCACGCCGATCACGTTGTAGACGCGCCGCAGTGTGCTCGGGTCGCGGCCCGCGCCGGTGGCCGCCTCGTCGATGATGCGCTGCCGTGAAACCACCTCCCGCGGCGGGAGGTAGAGGTTCAGCGGAGCGATCCAGCCGTCGGCCGACCGGCCGGTGACGGCGAGCATCTTGGGCTTCTGTGCGCCGAGCCAGAGCTCGACGGGCTTCGGGGGCACCGGCCCGGCGCGGTAGCCGTCGACGGCGTGGTAGGGGCTGTGCAGTTGTACGACGCCTCCGGCCAGGGCCGTGCGCAGGAGCCTCAGGACTCCTCGGTGAACGCCACCATGTCCTGGCCGCGTCGCGCCGGCCCGCCCATCGAGGCGATGGCGTCGGGGATGCCGCCCCCGCCGACACCGAGCTGGATCCGTCCGTCGGTGAGCACGCTCAGCGACGCGGCGGCCTTGGCGAGCATCACCGGCGGGCGCAGCTGCAGGTCGGCGACGCCGGTGAGGAAGGAGATGCGGTCGGTGACCGCCGACAGGTGCGTGATCAGGGTCAAGGCGTCGAGGTGTCCGGGCTGGTACGGGTGGTCCTGGACGACGAGGTGGTCCAGGCCCGAGTCCTCCGCCGTACGCGCGAGGCGCCGGGTCAGTGCCCATGTCCCGGCGGAGGGGTCGAGGCTTACTCCGAAGGAGAGTTGACGTCCGTAGTCGGTCATGAGTCCAGAGTGGGCCGGGCCTCCCCGCTGGCAAAACGGTGGGTAAGGAGCTAACCTTTGGTAAGTGAGCCCCATTCATGACGACACCTGCCCGAGCTTCGAGGACACCCTCGAACTGATCGGACGCCGCTGGACGGGGTCCGTACTGAAGGCCGCCGGTCAGGGCGCCCGGCGCTTCGGCGAGTACCGGGCGATGATCGATGGCATCTCCGACCGGCTGCTCTCCCAGCGCCTGAAGCAACTCGAGGCCGAAGGCCTCATCGAGCGCACCGTCATCCCCACGACGCCCGTACAGATCCGCTATCAGCTGGCCCCCGACGGCCAGGCCCTGCTGGACGCCCTGCTGCCGCTCGCGCAGTGGAGCATGCACCGCTCGGGCCCCAGGGGAGCGGGGCGGGTTCTGTCGCGAACGTAGTCTCCGGATACGCGCGTACAGGAGGTTGCTCGCACTCACTTTGCCGTCTCGCAGGCGCCCAGGCCCCCGGCGAGCGAGGCTCTTCAGTTCCGTGCCAGGCCAACTGCCCGGCCCGACCGGCGTCACCGGCCTGAATGAGGACACCGCCCGCCCAAGTAAGTCAGCAAGCAGCGGCGCGCACAGGCCTGCACCTGCGTGACACCTCGCGGCTTCCGTTACGGAGTGTCGAGTCGGCGCCGGCTCGACAGAGGTCGAGCCGAGGGCTGGGCCCGGGCGGACTTCGACACATCGTGGCGTCACAGATCTCGGTGAACACCTTCCGTGGTGCCCGGCACGAGCAGTTGGTCGGCCCGCAGCGCTGGGCTGGTTCTTCGCTATGGCGTTGATCATCATGGGATGTCGGAGAACGGCCTGCGGTACAGCGCCCTGCCCATGGGGGAGCCTTCGCCGGCGACATGAGCTCGGATGGACGCGAGGTAGTCGTCGCGGCTGATGCGGCCGTCGCCGTTGGTGTCCAGGGACGCGAACGCGGCTTCAGCGTTGGTGGCCGGGTTGTTCAGTGCCGTGCGCAGGGCGGTGAACTCGCAGAGGTCGAGGGCGCCGTCCTGGTCGGCGTCCGCGAGGTCGAAGAGCGCGCCGAGGACGGGCGCGCAGACGGTGTCGAACGCCTCGGCGCCGGCCCATGCCGTGTACTCGTCGAAGGTCATCTTTCCGTCGCGGTCGGCGTCCATCGACGCCCACGCTTGCTCGCCGAGGGTGCGTGCGGTGATGACGCGCTGGTCGTCTTCCTCGAGCCCCATGGCCAGCGCCACGTTCCTGGTGCGCGCCATGTATTCCTCTCTGGAGACGACTCCGTCTCCGTCCGCGTCCAGCATGGCGAAGACGAGCCTGTGCGCGGCTGTCTGGTCCATCGCGATTCCTTCCGCCGTGGCGTTTCAGGGTGAGTGCCTCATTCCGAATTGGCTGTCCTACCCGTCGGGTTGGGGATCAAGGCGCCCCTTTTGGGGGGCGTGGGGGCGTTTCCCCACGCGGACTGCGCGTAGTGCGCGGAGGGTGTGCCTCAGGGAGCCGGGGACGGCAGAAGCGGCCTGGGGTAGTCACAACCCGTTGGAAGATCGGATTCCGTGGAGGGTGGATGTTCGGCAGACACAGTGCGGCAGTGGCCCTGAGTTCCCTGGGCCTGGTGGTCTCGTCGATGGTGGGGGCTCCATCTGGTCAGGCCCACGAGTCCGTGCCCGCAAAGAGCGTTCTGTGTACGGGTTCCAGCACCAGCACGTACGACCCGCCCTTGACTGTGCTGCCCCGCCAGACCCGCGTCCAGACGCATGCCAGTTACACCTGCGGGGTCGCTCCCGGCCGGACGGTGCCGGCAGCCGGCTACATGGAAGGGACGTCGCCCGCGGCGTCCTGTATCACGGTGAACAGCCCGCGCCTTGGGGAAGTCGTCCATTACGCCGATGGGAAACGGTCGTCGATCACATACAACGGCAGCACCACCATTCGTGTCGCCGGCGTCCTCGTCGTCAGGCTGTCGGGCCGGGTCGTCGAGGGCCGCGGTGAAGGGCTGGCGGCCCATCGGACCGTTGCCGCGCTCCCCGGTGAGCTGCCCACGACGTGCCTGCTGTCCGGACTCCAGGGCAGCAGCGGTGAGGCACAGCTGGAGATCGGGCCGTGAGCCGGGCCACGGTGGACATTCCCACCGAACCGATCGGCAGCATCCCGCGGCCCGCCGAGCTGCTCGCCGCCATGGCAGACCATGCCGCGGGCCGGATCGGCGACGAGGAACTCGCCGCCGCCCAGGAACGCGCGGTTGGCGACACCGTCCGCCGCCTGGAGGAGATCGGCTCCCCGGTGGTCACCGACGGCGAACAGGCCAAGCCCAGCTTCGCCACTTACCCCCTGACCGGCCTGACCGCACTGGCACCCGACGGCGTCGTCATCCCGTTCGCCGACGGACACCAACGGCAGCTGCCCCGCCTGACGGCCGGACCACTGCGCTACGGCGTGTACGCCGACCGCTACCTGCGCGCCGCACGCAAGCACACGGCCTTGCCGGTGAAGCAGGCGGTCATCGCGCCGTCGGCGCTCAGCCTGCTCTACCCGCCCCACGGTATCGATGGATACCCCCGCGAAGCCTTCCTCGACGACCTCACCGCCGAGGCTGAAGCGGACATCCGCCGCTGTCTGGACGCTGGTGCGCACCGCGTCCAGCTCGACTTCACCGAGGCCCGTCTCGCGCTGAAGCTCGATCCGAGCGGAGGCCTGCTGGATCAGTTCATCGCCCTCAACAACCGCGTCCTGGAACGCTTCTCCACCGTCGAACAGGCCAGGATCGGGATCCACACCTGCCCCGGCGGCGATCAGGACTCCACCCACAGCCTGGACGTCGACTACACGGCTCTGCTGCCCACACTCGTCCGGCTCAAGGCCGGCGCCTTCTACGTCCAGCTCGCCAGCGAGCCGGAACCGGGCAAGGTCCTCGCCGTCCTCGCTGAACATTTCCCTGATCAGGCCCAGGTGTTCATCGGGGTCACCGACCCGATCGACCCGCGCGTCGAGACGCCGGAGGAGGTACGCGACTGCGTCCTGGCCGCCGCCCGTCACCTGCCCCTCGACCGTCTGGGCACCTGCGACGACTGCGGCTTCTCCCCTTTCGCCGACGACACCTCCACCTCCCGCGACACTGCCTTCGCCAAGATCAGCGCCCGCGTCGAAGGCACCGCCCTGGCCGCCCGCGAACTGCTCGGCTGACCCAGGAGGAACGAGAGATCAGGCTGGGTGCTTGGATTGGCAACCAACGCAGCAGAGCCGCCGTGCTGTCGCCGGAGGGCGTGGAACAGCTCTCTGCCATCGGAATGCGCTGGACGTAGAAAGCCGCGTCGCGGGGGACACCGGGGGCACGTCGACCATGTCTGCCAGTTCACCGGGCGGGGTGGTGGTCGAGGCCTGCGGTGACCCCGGTCGTCCCGACGATCTCCGCCTCATGGCCGACCGCGTCGTTCTGGAGGGGGCGACGGACGCATGCGGGTGGAGTCTGGATGTCTTGGCGCTGGATCTGCTGGGCGCCGGGATCGAGAGTGCTGGAGCGGTCGGCGCCCGCCTGGCTCATAGTGGTCCGCCGCCCTCCCCGGCGGTGTGGCGGGGAGGGCGGCGGAGGTCGCAGAGCGTGCGTCACAGTGCCCGGAGCTGGGTGAGCAGTTGGAGGGTGTCCGAGTTGAGCCAGTACTCCACGAACTTGTCGTTCCGTATGCGCAGGGTGTCGGTGCCGGTGAAGGTGACGATGGTGCCGGGCTGCGCCTTGGCACCGGGGAAGCCGCCGGCGTAGGTGCCGGTGGCCGTCCAGCGCACGGAGGCACGGTGTCCGGCGACCAGCGGGTCGGTCTGCAGGGAGAAGCGCAGGTCGGGGAAAGCAGCGCGGGTCTGGGCGATCCAGGCCACCAGACCGTCCGTGCCGCGGATGCTGCTGCCGTCCCCTCCGTCGAGGAGGGCGGCGTGGACCGTGAAGTCCGGCGAGATGATGCCGGATGCCTGGGTGAAGTCGCCGTTCCAGAGGCGGAGCCAGGCGTCGAGCACCGCCTGGGGGCTCTTGGCGGGCGCCTGGTGGCTCTGCGACGTGATCGCGTGTTCGGCTGTGGCTGTGGTGGCGGAGGAGGGGTATGCGGCGGCCGTCGTAGCGCTTTCGGCCAGGGCGGCCAGGGCCGCAGGGATGAGCAGACGCATCCGGTTGCGTGCGGTGGTGGTCATGATGGTTCCTCGCATATCAGTCCGGTGGAAAAGGGACGGGTGTCAGTCGGTGCAGGTGGTGCCGGGTGCAGGCAGGGCGCCAGTGGTCAGGTAGCGGTTGGTGGCGTCGCGCACGCACTGGGAGAGCAGGAACATGCTCTAGTCGTCGCCTTCGCGGCTAAGGACGACACTGCCGGGCAGTTGGGCCGCCATGGCGAAGCCTGCGCTGTGCGGGGCGAGCGCCTGGTGGGTGGACTGCACGATCAGCGCGGGAGGCGCCCCGTGGACACGGGAGACCCGGCCGCGACGGGGTGGGCAGGGATGGGCCAGCCTAGGCAGCCGGTGAGTGCGGTCCACGAGCGCACGGCGCCGCCGAGGTGCGGGGAGATCCGGGCCAGGTCGTTGCGCAACCGGGTGAGCTGATCGAACGTGGTTACCGGGCGCTCGGTGTCCAGGCAGGCGGGGACCTGTACCTGCACGGGGTCGAGGGTGTCGTCGGGCTCGTAGGTGAAGTCGCTCGCGTCGCCGGCCTGGGCCTTGACCACGGCCTGGGCGAGGGCGGGCCAGGTGACGCCGGAGAGCGTCAGGTAGTCCTGGGTGGCGGCGCGGATGTCTTCTCCGGTCAGTGCCCGGCTGCCGTCGGCGGTGGGGATCGGGGTGCGGTCGGCGCGGGCGACGAGGGCGTCGTACTCGGCCGCTGTGTCCTTGCCGTGCAGGGCGCAGTCCGTGGACGCGGCGCACCAGGCGGTGAAGCGGTGGAACGCCTCTTCCGCTGTGGCTGCTTCCCGGCGGATCCGCTCGGTGGGTGTGGTGGTGTCGTCCAGCGCCGTGTCCAGGACCATGGTGCGCAGTCGGCCGGGGTAGAGGTGGGCGTAGGTGCGCCCGAGCAGGGTGCTGTAGTGGATGCCGTACCAGTTCAGCTGCTTCTCGCCGAGCACGGTGCGCACGGCTTCGAAGTCCCGCGCGGTGCTGGTCAGGTCCGTGTGGGCGACCAGAGGGCCGTTCTCGCGCAGACAGTCGGCGGCGAAGGCACGGTTGTGAGCCACAAGCGTGTCGAACTCCGCCTTATTTTGCGGGAAGTGGGTGACGCCGGCTGGCTTGAGGGGCGTGGTGCAGCGGACCGGCGTGCTGTGGCCCACTCCGCGCGGGTCGACGGCGACCAGGTCGAAGTTACGGCTCATGGCGCCGGCGAACGACGGGAAGCCGATGCGCATCGCCAGTCGCAGCTGCTCGACCGACGACCCGCCCGCTCCGTCGTTGAGCAGCAGCGTGCCCTGGCGGTGCGCCTGGTCGTCGGCGGGGCGACGGACCAGGGCGAGGGTGAGGCTGCCGGCGCGCGGGTGGGCGTAGTCGACCGGGACCCGCAACGTGCCGCACTGCATTCCCTCGAACTCCGCGTCGGGGCAGGCGGTCCATCTGATGCGGGTCGCGGCGGCGTTCTGCTCGGGCTGGGCGGGAGCGGCGACCGCGGGGGGTGGCGAGAGTGGCCGTGGTGACGAGCGCGGCGGTGAGGGTGCGCCGGACATACGTGCGGAATCTGGGACTGGGCATGGCAAGGTTCTCCCGAGGGCGTTCGCGCCGTAACGCGGCGCGGAGGGGATGCGGGGACGGTGAGGCGGCGAGGGAACGGTGCCGGCCACCGGGGCACGTGTGGGCGCGGGATCTGGGTGCGGCGTCAGGCGTGCAACACGACCTTTCCGGCGACGGTGCCGGACTCGGCCAGCCGCATTGCCTCGGCGGCCCTGGTGAGTGGCAGCTCGGCGGCGATCTGGGCAGTGATCTCACCGCGCTTCAGCGCAGCGAACACCTCGGTGAGGTCGGCGTGCAGCCGGGTCCGAAAGCGGCCGGGGCTGAGGGCCCGGCCGGCCCAGACATTGAAGAAGTAGGCGCGGCGGCGGTTGGGCAGCGTGTTCCACACCCAGATGCGGCCGAGCAGCTTGAGCACGGGCCACTGCTTGGAGCCCTCATCGTCCCGGGTGGAGGCGCTGCCGTAGGAGACGAGCGTGCCGCCGGGCGCGAGAAGGCTCCAGGAGTCGACGACGCTGCGGCCACCGACGTGGTCGAAGACCGCGTCCACTCCGCCCGGCGCCAGCTCGCCGACGCGGGCCGGGATGTTCTCGTTGCGGTAGTCGATCGGGATCACCCCCCGTTGCCGCAGGGCCGCGTGGTGGCGCGCTGAAGCGGTGCCGATCACCTTCGCTCCCGCGGCCTGGGCGAGTTGGACCAGGACCGAGCCGACTCCCCCGTTGGCGCCGTGCACCAGGACGTGCTGCCCGGCGCGGACGCGGGCCTTGCGGTGCAGCATCTGCCACGCCGTGATCCCGTTGACCACCACGGTCTCCGCCTCCGCCGCGCCGACCCCGTCCGGGACCGGCACCACGTCGCCGGCGTCGACGACCACGTGGCTGGCCCAGCCGCCGACCTTGAGCAGCGCGGCCACCCGGGTGCCCACAAGGCCGGGAGCGACGCCGGCGCCCGTCGCCATGACGGTGCCGACGAGGTCGTAACCGGGGACGAATGGGAAGGGCGGCTGGTCGTAGTAGCGGCCGCGGCGCATCTGCTGCTCGGCGAAGGACACACCGGTCGCCTCCATTCGGACGACGACCTGGCCCGGACCGGCGGTCGGGACGTCCCCCCGGCGCATCTGCAGTCCCTCCGGCTCGACCTTGCCCGGCAGCACAACCTCGACCATCTCTGCAGCGTTCATGACGACCTCCATCGACCCGACCAGCACAGTTAGTGGCTGGCGCTTTCGTTATAGGTTATAACTTCTCGCTAGGGTGACAGTCAAGAGCGTTCGTAATAGGGTCTAACTCAGGCGGGTGCCGAGCCGCCCGGATCCTCAGGACCGGTGATCACACGCGAGAAGGGATGAGTACATGACCGTCGCGGGCAAGGAGACACCACGCGACCGCTACCGCGCCCAGCTACGGGCCGAGATCAAGGAACGCGCCTGGGAACAGATCGCCGCCGCCGGGGCACCGGGGCTCTCCCTGAACGCCATCGCCAAGCAGATGGGCATGAGCGGCCCCGCGCTCTACCGGTACTTCGCCAGCCGAGACGTGCTGATCACCGAACTGATCAAGGACGCCTACCGCAGCCTGGCCGACACCCTCCGCACCGCTGCCGCCTCGGGCGCGGACCTGGCGGGACTGGGACGCGCGCTGCGCGCATGGGCACTGGACGACCCCCAGCGCTACTTCCTCATCTACGGCACGCCGGTCCCCGGCTACCACGCACCCGACGACATCACCGCGATCGCATCCGGGATCATGCAAGCCCTACTGGACGCCGCCGAGCCGATCGGCCAGGCCGTCGTCGTGGTGGACGACGGTCACCCCGACACCCGCCTGGAAGCCCACCTCGCCCAGCATCGGCAATGGGCGGCAGACCACCCCGCACCCCCGGCCGCCCTGCGCCGCGCCCTGCTCTTCTGGACCCGCCTGCACGGCATCCTCTCCCTGGAACTGGCAGGCCACTTCACCGGCATGGGACTCGATGCGGCCGAGCTCTACGACAACGAACTACGCCACCTGACCCAGTAGGCGCTCCCTCCAGGCGCAAAGACTGCGGCGATGCGGGAGCGGCTGCCTCCTTGCTGCCGAGTCTCGCGCGTGCGATGCGCCGGTCGTGGTCCGGGCCCGGGCATCACGTGCGGCACGGACCGTGTCTTGGACGTGACGCACGTCATGGGAAGTGGGGCAGAGGATCCGACAGGTCCCAGAGGTGAGCACTGACATGCGTGCCCGGCTACGGGCGGGTGAACCAGCCGCATTCGCCGAGTTGTTCGACAGTTACGCCCTTGGTGTGTACAACCACGCTGGCCGGCGCGTGGGTGGTGGAGGACGTCGCGGTCAAGTGCGCGGTCGGTGTGGTGGGCGGGTTGCTGGTCGGCCGACTGCTGGGCTGGTTGTTCTTCCGGACCCGCTCGCCGGTGCTGCGGCTGTCCGAACACCGGGAGGGCTTCGTCGCGCTGGGCGCCACCTTCCTGTCGTACGGGGTGACCGAGCTGGCGGGGGGCTACGGCTTCCTCGCCGTGTTCATCACCGCGTGCGCGATCCGGGCGGCCGAGGGCGCCCATGGCTTCCACAACGTCCTGCACGACTTCGTGGAGCAGATCGAGCGCCTGTTCACCGCCGCGTTGCTGTTTCTGCTGGGCGCCTACGTCGCACTGGAGGGCCTCGCCTCGCTGACCTGGCAGGGCGCCGCCACCGCGCTGGTACTGCTGGTGGTGATCCGACCGCTGTCCGGGTGGGCCGGGTTGCTCGGTGGCCGCCCGCGGGGCCGGGAGCGCTGGGTGGTCGCGGCCTATGGCATCCGGGGTATCGGTTCTCTGTACTACCTCGCCTACGCACTGGAGCAGCAGAACTTCCCGGTGCCGGAACGCGAGTTGTGGGCGGTGATGACGTTCACCGTACTGGCCTCGGTGGTGCTGCACGGTGTCACGGCGGGGCCGGTGGTGGCCCGGCTCGACCGGTTGCGGACCGCCCAGCCCGCGCGGCAAGAGCAAACGGACGGAGCGGGCGGCACCCGCGGTCGGCGATGAGCACCCACGCCATGGGCCTTCTCGATCAACGCAGCAACTCACCTCGCCGAGGTGGCGGTGCTGAGGGTGCGGTAGACCGAAAACAGGTTCTGCAGGCAGTCCAGGACATTGGGGGCGAACACGGGAAGGTATCCCGCACTTGCTGCCTCTGCTGGTGGAACTGCCCGTCAGCGAATTTGCATCGATTGCTGGATGGTCTTCAACCCGTACCACCACAGTGCATGTTCTCCGACGCCGTATCAGGGTCGTGCGTCCGAGGTCTCCAGTGCCAACCGCTGTTTGGTGATGTGTTCGTTGGGAACACGTCCGGCGAATCGGACACAAGGAGAAACACTGCCATGGGCATCATCGCGTGGATAGTCATCGGTCTGCTCGCAGGAGCTATCGCCAAGGCGCTCATGCCGGGCAAGGACCCGGGCGGAATCATCGTCACCATGCTCATCGGTATCGCCGGAGGCCTGCTCGGGGGCTTCCTCGGCAAGGTGATCTTCGGAGTTGACTCGATCGACGGCTTCTTTGACCTGTCCACTTGGGTCGCGGCCATCGTCGGGTCCGTCATCCTCCTGGCGCTGTACCGGCTGTTCACCGGCCGAGGGCGCGGGCACGGACACCGGCGCGGGCATGCCCACGCGTGACAGGTCCGCCTAGCCGGCGTGCACAACCAGACGAAGTGATGTGCGCGGGCGCCCCCGTCTTCAGGCGGGGGCCTCTGTCGCCGAGGTGTTCCACGACGTAGTCACGTAGGTCGTCCAGGACCTCGTCGGCGTCCCACTCGATCCGGTTCAGCAACCGGTGGATGCGATCGGGACCCTCGTGCCCGGCTTCTTCCGCCAGCGTCCAGCCGTTCTTCCGCTCCAGCGGCGCAACCAGGCCGCGCATGCAATCCAGCGCCGGCTGGCGCGGCTCCTGCTGGTTGCATCGGTGCACGAACCGCTCATGCAGCGCGTCCAGTTCACCGGCCCACAACCTGACATCAGCAAGGTTCCCACCCATAACCACACCAGCGACTGAACTGGCCAGCAGTCACGGCAAGCACCGTTTAGTGCCGCGTCAGGCAACGTTCGCCCTGTTGACCACGGCACGTAGGCGTTCGTCGTTGGCGTGGCGGTTTCGCCAGATGATGTAGCGGCGGATCATGCTGCCCTGTTCTTTGTGGCTGGGATGGTCGGTGCCGTCGAGGGTGAAGTAGCGCAGGGCGGTGAACTGGGCCTCGATGCGGTTCAGCCACGAGGAGTTGGTAGGGGTGTAGGCGATCTCGACGTTGTTGGCCTCGGCCCAGTCCGCCACCCGGCGGCACCGCTTGGTGGTCAGGTGGGGGGAGTAGTTGTCGCAGACGATCGCCAGGCGGACGGTCGGCGGGTAGAGGGTGCGCAGGTAGCGGCAGAACTCCAGGAACTTCGACCGGTTCTTGGTCTTCTTGATGTGGCCGTGCGGCTTGTCCTTGGCCAGGTCGTAGGCGGCGAACAGGTGCCGGACCCCGTGGGAGCGGGTGTAGGTCGCCCGCCGCCTGGGTCTGGGCTCGCGCTCGGGATCCTTGACCTTGCCGCCGCGTTCGGCCCACTGCCGGCCCGGGTGTGGCTGGAGGTTCAGCGGGCCGAACTCGTCCAGGCAGAACACCACCTCGGGCTCACCGTCCTCGGGTATGACCTCGCCGTCGGCGATGGCGTACAAGTGCTCGACGCGGGCCTTCTTCGCGGCGTAGTCCGGGTCGCGGGAGCTCTTCCAGGTCTTTATGCGCTGAAAGGAGACGCCTTCCTCGCGGAGCAGGATGCGCAGGCCCTCGTGGCTGATGTCGTCGACCACCCCCTCTGCGACCAGGAAGTCCGCCAGTTTGGTCAGGCTCCAGGTCGAGAACGGCAGGCCGTGCTCGGCCGGTTTGGACTTGGCGAGCTTCTTGATCTCGCGGCGCTCGGGCAGGGTGAAGGTCTTCGGCCGGCCGCCCTTGTACTTGGCGTAGAGAGAGTCGAAGCCGTCGGTGTTGAAGTTGTGGATCACGTCCCGGACCCGGTCCGGGCTGGTGAAGGTCACCTCGGCGATCTTCGCCGCGGCCATGCCCTGCGCGGACAGCAGCACCATCTGGGCCCGCCGCCAGGTCACCACCGCCCCCGTGCCGCGGCGGACGATCCGCAAGAGGCGCTGCCCCTCGTCGTCATCGATCTCACGGACGCGAACTCGTTCTGCCACCCGGACAGCCTGGCGACACCGCGCCGTCCAGATCAGCATCCGAACGGCGCGTCACGTCACCACGTGTCGGCGTTCGCATGAAAGTGCCCAGCCGGGTACGCGCGAACGTGCCCACCATTAGCGGCGGTGTCGTGTCGTCACCGCGCAGGACTCGACGGCCTGGACGACGGCCCTTCGACCTCCACACACGCAGAGTCCGCGTGGTCCAGGCGTTCCACCGCCTTGATCCGCCGGTAGAGCGCCCGCCGCCCAGGCGGCGGCCTGAGCATCACCCGGCGGTCGGCTGGAGGCAGTTGTGGTGGCGCTCATCGGAGACTGCGGCCCGTCCCGCCGGGTTGGTAGGGCACGTCAGGCGTCCGTCGGGGGTTCGTGGTGGGTACGGCCGGTGAGTGCGGCCGGAGTCTGGGTGAGGTGCTGGGCTAGGACCTCGGCCGCGGTGTCGGCGTCGCGGGCCAGCGCGGCCTCCTCCAGCCGGCGGTGCTCGTCAATGCCTACCCGTTCGGCGATGCGGAGCGCCGCCCAGCGGCGGGCAAGCTCGCTCGCGGTCCACATCCGGTCGAAGGTCTCCAGCAGCACGGGGTTGCCACAACCCTCCAGCAGGGCGCGGTGGAAGACCCGGTGGGCTTCGGACCATGCGCTGCTGTAATAGGCCCCCTCCTCCGGCACGTACGCCGGGGTGCGGGCCAGACGGTGGTGTGCGGCTCGTAGGCGGGCCTCCCAGTCGACGTCGCCGCGCTCGATGGACATGCGCAGCACGACCGGTTCGATGGTCCGGCGGGCTTCGGCGATCTCCTGCCAGCGGCGGTCAGAGAGGGCCGGGACGGCAAAGCCCCGGTTGGGCAGCCGGTCGGCGAGGCCCTCGCCGACCACCCGCACCAGCGCCTCGCGCACGACGGCCAGGCTCACGCCCTGTTCCTTGGCGAGATCCTGCGGCTTGAGGGCGTCACCGGGGGCGTAGTCGCCGCGCATGATCGCGTCCCGCAGGTGTGCGTAGACCTGCTCGGAGAGCATCTGCTTCCCCGGCGAGGTCGAGGTGTGGGCCGTCTGAGTCATGCCGTCATCATAGACGATGGAGCGAATAATCGATTATTGGTGTTATGGTCGATCCGGATGGCCCGATGAAAGCCGATGGCGGTGCCACTACGCGACGCCGCGTGCCCCCCGTCGGACGCATCGCCGCCACACGCCACAGCCCGTCCAGAAAGGAACGACGCGTTGAGCGCCAACGACCCCTTCGCCCGCCTCCCCGAGGCGGCCTCCTTCACCGTTGCCAGCACCACCGTCACCGACGGCGCCGCCTGGTCGCCCGAGCAGTTCTCCGGCATCTCCGGCGTCCCCGGCGGGAAGGACCTCTCCCCGCAGCTGTCCTGGAGCGGCGCCCCGGAGAGCACCAAGAGCTACGCCGTCACCGTCTACGACCCCGACGCCCCCACCGGGTCCGGGTTCTGGCACTGGGCGGTCGCCGACATTCCCGCCACCGTCACCGAGCTGCCCGAGGGCGCCGGCGACGACACCGGCTCGGGCCTGCCCGAGGGCGCATTCCAGCTGCCCAACGACGCCCGCGCGGCCCGCTTCATCGGCGCCGCCCCGCCGCCCGGCCACGGCCCGCACCGCTACTTCGTCGTGGTGCACGCCCTCGACGTCGAATCCATCGGCGTCCCGGCCGACGCCACCCCGGCCGTCCTGGGCTTCACCATGGCCGGTCACATCCTCGGCCGCGCGGTCCTGACTGCCACCGCAGAAACCCCCGCCTGACACACCGCATGTCCCGACTCATCGACACCACCGAGATGTATCTCCGCACCATCCTGGAGCTCGAGGAGGAAGGCGTGGCCCCCCTGCGCGCCCGCATCGCCGAGCGCCTGAACCACAGCGGCCCCACCGTCAGCCAGACCGCCGCCCGCATGGAGCGCGACGGCCTGCTGCACGTCGCCGACGACCGGCACCTGGAGCTGACCAAGGAGGGCCGGCAGATCGCCGTCCGCGTAATGCGCAAGCACCGGCTCGCCGAATGCCTGCTCATCGACGTGATCGGGCTGGAGTGGGAGCAGGTCCACGCCGAGGCCTGCCGCTGGGAGCACGTGATGAGCGAGGCCGTCGAACGCCGCATCCTCAAGCTGCTGCGGCACCCGACACAGTCGCCCTACGGCAACCCCATCCCGGGCCTGGAGGAGCTCGGGGAGAAGCCCACCGTGGATCCGTTCCCCGACGAGAGCGTGGTCAGCCTCACTCCCTGGAGCCGGGGCCCAACGGCGCACGCGCGGTCGTGCGGCGCATCGGCGAGCCGATCCAGACCGACCCCGAACTGATGCACACCCTGCGGCACGCCGGAGTGCAACCCGGCGCGGTCGTGAGCGTGACGGCCTCACCCGGCGGCGTGATAGTCGGCAGCGGCGGCCAGGCCGCCGAACTCACCACCCAGACCGCCGCGCACGTCCTGGTGGCCAAGCGCTGAGCCCAACCGGCCACCGACCCGTTGCCGTGGCCCGTGTGGGCACGAGGACGGCCCTCGACCACGACCGTGGCCGAGGGCCATCCTCGTCTGTGCGGTGAGAGCCCGGCACGTGGCCCCCGCACCCACAGCGGGAGCACTGGTCACGTTGAGCCGTACCTGCCTGGGCACATTCGGTTGTACGCCGACACCACGGGGCAAAGGGCCAAAGGTTCTCTGATGCGGTATTAGTCCCCGTGAGGCGGACTGGCCGGGCTGGTGGTCGCCGGCGGGCTGCCGGGTGACGACGCTCAAGCGGTTGAACGGCCGGAGGGGCCCGCGCGCACGTGCGCGCGGGCCCCTTGTAGGCCGAACAGGATGAGCAGCTCGACCACGCCGCCGTCCGCGCTGCCCAGCCAGTGCGGCAAGGACGTGTCGAACTCGGCTGCCTCACCGGCCGACAAAGTCAGGTCACGCTCGCCGAGCACCAGCCGCAGGCGACCGTTGAGTACGTACAACGATTCGAAGCCTTCGTGGGTCTGCGGGGTCGGTTCGAGAGATTCCGGCCGAGCGGGAATGATCATCTTGAACGCGTGCGTGCCGCCCGGTCGCCGGGACAACGGAACGAAGATCATCCCGAACCGCCGGATCGGCTTCAGGTGGATCCGGGGGTCGCCCGTGCGCGGGGCACCGACGAGGTCGTCCAACGGAACGTCGTAGGTACGGGCCAGCGGCAGCAGCAACTCCAGGGTCGCCCGGCGCTGCCCTCTCCAGCCGGGACAGCGTGCTTTGCGACACCCCGGTCGTCGCCGCGAGATCAGCAAGGGTGATCCCCCGGTCGCGGCGCAGCGCACGCAGGCGCCGCCCCACCGCGTCGAGCACGTCTTCCGTTTCGCCGTCCACGAGCCCATCTTGCCAGAACCGCAAGAATCCGTGCCAGATCGTGACGGGCCTGGCAAGACTGAGCGTGTCCCGAGTGAACCCGAGTTAAGGAGCCTCGATGAGCACCACCGATATGAGCACGTTCTGGGACGGCGTCTACGCGGCCCGACCGGCAGTCACCGACCCGCGGCCGAACGTACGACTCACCGAGACGCTCGCGGGCCTGCCGCCCGGCGACGCGTTGGACCTCGGATGCGGCGACGGCGGCGACGCACTGTGGCTCGCCCGCCGGGGGTGGCACGTCACCGCCGTCGACATCTCAGCCGTGACGGTCGAGCGGCTAGCCGGCCTCGCCCGCTCACACGGCCTAGGCGACCGGCTCGTCGCCGAGCGGCACGACCTGCGCGGGACCTTCCCGCGGGGCACGTTCGACGTGGTCTGCGCCCACTACCTGCACACCCCCTTCGACCTGGACAGGGCAGCCGTCCTGCGCGCGGCCGCGCACGCGCTGCGCTCGGGCGGGCGGCTGCTGGTCGTCGACCACGGCTCGACCGCGCCGTGGTCGTGGAACCAGGATCCCGACGTCCGGTACCCGACCCCGCATGAGGTCGCCGCGGACATCGACCTGAACCCGGCGACCTGGACGGTCGAACGGGCTGACGCACCCCGCCGGATCGCGACCGGACCGGGCGGGCGCACCGCCGAGGTCACCGACCACGTCCTGCTCGTCCGCCGCACCGCCGCCTGACCCGGCACCAGAGCCGCTCCCCCGTGAAGGAGACAACTGTGCCCACCGCCTCCCGCCGCAACCGCCGCCGCGACACCCCGCCGCCCCGGACGGGAAGCAGCGAGATCGAAACCCTGCGCGGTTTCCTCGACTACCTACGGACCTCGATCGCCGCGAAGGTCGAGGGCGCCCCCGAACCACAGGTCCGAACCGCCGGAGTGCCGTCGGGCACGAACCTGCTCGGCCTGCTCAACCACCTGACGTTCGTAGAGCGCGCGACGTTCCTCGGGGACAACGTCACCGACTGGCAGGCGACGTTCCAGGCCGCACCGACGGACTGCGTGGCCGACGTCGTCGACCGCTACCGGAAGGCGGTGGAGCGGGCGAACGAGGTTCTCGACGGGTGCACCGACCTCGGCGCACCGGTCCCCTGGCCGCAGCCGCGGCCGAACCGCCCCGCTCCCAGCATCCGCTGGGCACTCACCCACATGATCGAGGAATCCGGCCGCCACGCCGGTCACGCTGACATTGTCCGCGAACTGATCGACGGTGCGACCGGGCGCTGACTCCGCCACAATCGAATCGAGTTCCTCGACGGATGACCCAGAAGCCACCCGCAAGCACCGCTGGTCCAGGTGCTCGCGCCACATCAGGAGCCGCAGTCGACAGGGCACACGTTGCCTGACATGGCACTAGTAGGACTCCGTTAGGTCTGTCTTGATCTTGGTGTGGGTCTGCTGGGTAGGGGTTGGTGGCAGGTGGTGCAGGTGCCGGTCCAGCAGTTCAGCAGGTCTTGGAGGGTGTCGAGGATCTGGTAGAGGGTGAGTC
>NZ_JBVIEE010000015.1:0-231129 GCF_055572015.1 Streptomyces sp. NPDC030840
AAACACTCGACTGGGAAACCCCAGCCGAGCGCCTGCATAAACTGCTCGCGGCCTGATCAACCAACCACGTGTTGCAACGACCCCTGGAATCCGCCCTGCCCCGACGGGGCTTCCTGCGTTCCTCACATGACTCTGTCGGGGATCTCGGATTCGGGCTCAACTGCCGAAGATCCGCCAGGGCTTCGACCAGGGGCCTCGTTCTGGTCCGGGAAGGGCAGACAGATCACTCGGATACGCATGACGGTCGGCCATGCCCTGGACGTACCGCCGGTCGGGGGCGTGCGCCCAGGCGTGCGGTCTGCCGGACTGAAGCACGGAACAGATGCGAGCGTCCTGGAATGAGACAGGCGCAGGCCGCCTTCTGCCCCGTCTGTCACATCACGCGCCTCTGCCAGCAACTCCAACCCGGCTGACCCACCAGCACCAGATCATCAGTGGACGCAGTACCGGAGATAGCGCCGCACTACAGATGAAAACGACCTCTCAGACGTGCTTCGACGCGCCTCTGCCGAGAGCCGGGCGAGCCGAAGCATGTATGTGGTCCACTGCGCAACCGGCCACCCACAGCGCCGCGAGCCGCCGTCCGACCGACGTCGCCCCGGCAGGACGCCGCCGAACGGTTCACGGCGGCGTACGCAGCCAGGCCGGTTGCTCTCTGCGGCGTCGGTGATGATCACGCACACCGAAGCTCGCTACCGCTCGCGACCGCCAGAAGGGCTGCCGTGGTGATCAGGTCGGGACGGCGCACCGGTGAGGGTGCACCCCCGCCGGGACAGGTCCAGTTCCGATCCCGCCGTCAGGCAGGCCCCGAGCATGTGAACCTGCTGGCCGTAACCACGGCCCTGCACGGAGGTCACGGCTCCGTCCTGGTTCACCTCACAGGGATTGTTGTTGGTGCACTGCTCACCGGCCTCGTTATGGGTGTTGTGGATGCCCACGATCGTGGTGGCATCGGGTGCCAGCAGCGCCGAACCGGAAGTGCCGTGCCAGGGGACGCAGTCCCGGTCGGCGGCGTAGCGGATCGAGTCGTCCTGCTGGTAGCCGCCCTCCCGCAGGTGCGCGACCACGGCCTCGGCAGTGCAGGCAAGCCGGCCACTGCTGTAGGCCAAGGTCAGCGGATCGCCCGCGCGCACGGGGGTGGAAGTGAGCCGGAAGACCTTCGCATGCTCAGCCTTCAGCTGCGCGTAAGTCTTGTCCAGGCGGTAGAGCGCGATGTCGGTGCCGGTCATCGTCGCGTACACCAACCGATCCGCATGAGCGATCGACCGGGGATAGCCCTGAGGGTCGGCGATCGGCACCTCACGGTCGGCCGGCTGGTCCACCAGCGCGGTGCCGGGCGCGGGCAGCTGTCCCTGTACACAGTGACCGTTTGTCAGCAACAACGCCCGGTCCCGCGGTCGGGAGGCCGGAGTGCTGATCACTGAACCCACGCAGTTGCCCAGATCCGTGGCCCCTTCCACGTTCGGGATCCGGTCATCGGGGGGCACGTCGGTGCCGGTGATGATGCCGTTGATCCAACCGGTGTACCGGGTGACATCGGTGTACAGCGTCTTGCCGCTTTCGTCGGGGCCGCTGACCACACCGGCCACGGCCCACCGGTCACCCTGGCGAACCAGCGCCGGCCCACCGGAGTCCATGTTCGACGCGGCGACGCGGCCGTCGGCGTCACCCACGCACAACTCACCGCTCGGCGCGGCCGACGGACACGCCGAGATCGGCTGCACCACGGTGTCAGCCTCCCGCAACCGGGTAGGGAAACACGCTGCGTTGTCGCCGTCGTCGCAGGTCATGCCCCACCCCATGATGCGAACGGGCGTGCTGTCCGGCGGTGTGGCCGACGCGATCTGCACCGGCTTCGCCCGAACTGGGGTCCGTAAGTGCATCAACGCCACGTCCCTGCCCCAGAAACCTCCCTCGTCGCGGCTGGTCGCCAGCCGGTAATAACGGTCGACTTCGGCGACCTCGCCTCCGGACGTGGTGTCCAGGGACCCAACCCGGACCTTCCAGCCCCGTGGGACACCCACCTTCGCGTTCGTCGGGTTCTTGCCGGCACAGTGACTGGCGGTCAGAACCCATTGCGGGGCGAGGACCATCACCCCGCAACCATGCCCGTCCGGACGCGGCGGCGCCGGATAGGAAGGCTGGAACGAACCCATGAACGAGTAGGCCCGGGTCGACTCGCTTCCCCCCACGATGGCCTGTGCCGACGGGGCAGCCATCAAGGCCGCGGTCAGCGCGACGCCCGTCGTCAGGGCGGCAGCCACCCTCAGACTCATGCACTTGCGCACGCGAGAATCTCCTCTCATCCGCCGCCGGTTCCCGCTCCGGCGGGCTCGCGTGGAGCGACAGCACCCGGCCGCGCCCTCCGGCCTCGATCTTGGACGCAGCAGTCTTCCGGCCGGACTCGTCCGCGTATCAGGCAGGCCTCGACAACCCCTCGGCTGTGTATCAGTCCTGGCGCACGGTCCGCGCGATGCCCGCGCCCCGGTGCAGACACAGGAGTGCTTCATCGGGTGCCCTACTTGATACCGGGCTGTTCAAAAGGGGCGCGGACCAAGGAGGACGCCGCGAAGCGGTCCACCGCACCCACGACAACCGGCAGGCCAGAACGCCGACTTCGGGGGCTATGTTGCAGTGGCGCACGAGACCAGCGGCCACGCCTTCTCGTGACGCCTCAGCAGCCGTCCAGGGCTGTCCGGGCCGGGTGCCCCGTGGCCGTCGGCAGTTCCTGAAGGCACGACGAGACCTTCAGCCCTTCGCATGGATGGGTGACAATGATGCGTTCAGCCGCCGCAGCAGGGCTTCCGGTGCCCGTCGCGGTCCTCCTGGTTGAGGACGACGAGGTGATCCGCAGGTCGCTCGCCATGGCGCTGGAGCTACGGCTACCAGGTCACCACGGCCGGGGACGGGCTCACAGGTCTGGAGCTGTTCCGGGGCGCTGGGCATGACCTGCTGCTGGACGTGATGCTGCCCGACCTGGACGGTATCGGGCTGTGTCGGCGGATCCGGGAAACCAGCACGGCCCCGGTCCTGATGATGTCCGCCCGGGGCGACGCACTGGACGTGGTGTCCGGCCTGGAGGCGGGCGCCGACGACTACGTCGTCAAGCCGGTGGATACCTCCGTGCTGGTGGCCCGGATCCGCTCGCTGCTGCGACGGGCCACGTTCGCCCCGGCCGCGCTGCCCGGGGACCCGGCCGCATCCACCACCGAGTCCGCGGCGGCGCCCCGCCCCGACGCGCGCCGGCAGCCTGCGCGGCTGCGCTTCGGGGACCTGGCCATCGACCCGGCGGGACTTGAGGTCTTCCGGGCGGCCGAACCGGTGGCGCTGACCCCGACCGAGCTGCGGCTGCTGCTGGAGTTCGCCGCCCATCCCGGCATCGTGCTGGACCGCCAGACGCTGCTGCGCAACGTGTGGGACTACGGCTGGGACGGGGACAGTCGGGTGGTCGACCTGTGCGTACTGCGGCTGCGCAAGAAGATCGGACCCGAGCGGATCGAGACCGTCCGCGGGTTCGGCTACAAGCTGCGGCCCTGACATGGATATCGTGCGCGATCTGGTCAACTGGCGCTCCCTGCGCTGGAAGATCGCCCTGCTCGTCACGGTGACCTGCGCTGTGCCGTCGCGCTGACGGTGGGAGTACTGGTCCACCGCAGCACCCTGGAGCGGTCGATGAACGACGGCGGGGCCAGAGCGATGACACAGCTCTCCCAGGCGCTGCAGGGCTACGAAAGGGACGGCGTCCCGCAGGAAGGGCTGATCACGCAGCCTGAGGCCATACCCGAACAGCTCCTGGACCGCCTGGAGAACCAGCGGGTCCTCGGCCACGAAGCGGCGACCTGGTACGACGGGGACAGCCCCGGCGACCATCCAGCGATGTGGGCGGCCATGACCTACCGCGGCGGCCCGGTGGCGATGGAAGCCGACATGACCGCCGACCTGCTCACCCGCCGCGCCCTGGACCGGCACATGTGGAAGTACTCCCTGGTCGCGCTGGCCGTGGTGGTGCCGCTGTCGGCTCTGGCCGCTGAGCTGCCCAACCGCCGGCTGCGGCGGGTGGCCCGCACCGCGCGACAGGTGGCGGCCGGTGATCTGTCCTCCAGGACCGCGACCCGGCCGGGTGGGGACGAGATCGCCGCGATCTCGGCCACCGTGGACTCCATGGTCGACAGCCTGAGTGAGCGGCTGCTGGCCGAGCAGCGTTTCACCGCCGACGTCGCCCATGAACTGCGTACCCCGCTGATGGGCCTGGTCACCGCGAGTGGACTCCTGCCACCGGGGGAGGTCACCGAACTGGTTCAGGACCGGGTGGCGGTGTTGCGGGCCCTGGTAGAGGACCTGCTGGAGATCTCCCGGCTCGACGCGGGGGCCGAGCGAGCCGAGCTGCGGCCGGTGCCCTGGGCCGAAGTGGTCACCGAGGTGGTGGCCCGTACCGGCTTGGAGGTGCGGCTGTCCAGAGCCGCCGTCCAGCCGGTGGTGACCGATCCACGACGGTTGGACCGGATCGTGTCCAACCTGGTCGTCAACGCCCACCGGCACGGCCGTCCGCCTGTCGAGGTCACGGTGGCCGGGGCCGGTGTGACCGTGCGGGACCACGGTCCGGGCTTCCCTCACGAACTGCTGGCGGACGGGCCCCAGCGGTTCCGCACAGGGACGAGCGAGCGTGGCACAGGCCACGGCCTGGGACTGACCATCGCCCTCGGCCAGGCCCAGGTCATCGGGGCAGAGCTGTCCTTCGCCAACGCCTTGGAGGGGGGAGCCGTCGCCACCCTGCGGTTGCCGACTGCCGACTGAGCGACCATGGCGCACGACGGTGGTGCGAAACAACCGCGTTGATACACAACGGCTGGCGGGCCAAGCGATCGCGGAAGGCGGGGACGGAGCGGTCGAAGCCGTCGGTGTACCGCGAGGTCACCGGCAGCAACGCGGAGCGTCAGGCAGCCGCGCGCTCGCAGAGAGGGCGGCGACGCAGGCTCGCGGTTTCCAGGGCGGGAGGCAGGTAGGTCTGGTCGAGCGTGCCGATGTCGGTGCCCGGTGGGACGATCTTGTCGATCCGGTCCAGGAGGTCGTCGCCGAGGACGACGTCAAGGCCGGCGAGGAGGTCATCGAGGTGATCCATCGTGCGCGGCCCGATGATGGCGCTGGTGACGCCGGGGTGGGCGATGGTGAACGCCGTGGCCAGGTGGGTCAGCGGCATACCCGCTTCCCTGGCGAGGGGGATGAGTTGTTCGACGACGTCAATGCGGCGCTCGTCGTTGAGGTGCTTGACGAAGCCCGCGCGGATCAGGGTGTTCTCCTGGTCCTTGCGCACGCGGCCGGTAAGCAGCCCCTGAGCGAGCGGGCCCCACACCAGGGTGCCCATGCCGTACCGCTGGGCGACGGGCAGGACCTCGCGCTCGATACCGCGGTTGAGGATGGAGTAGGGCGGTTGCTCGGCGCGGAAGCGCTCCAGGTTCCGGCGTTCCGCGACCCACTGTGCCTCGACGATGTCGGAGGCCGGGGTGGTGGAGGAGCCGATGGCGCGGACCTTTCCGCTGCGGATCAGGTCGGTGAGCGCGGAAAGGGTTTCCTCGACGTCAGTCGTGGGGTCGACGCGATGGATCTGGTAGAGGTCGATGTGGTCGGTCTGCAGGCGACGCAGCGAGTTCTCCACCGCGGTCACTATCCAGCGCCGGGAGGCGCCCTGCTGGTTGGGGTCCTCGCCCATCGGGCGGCTCACCTTGGTGGCCAGCACGACACTGTCGCGGCGCCCCTTGAGCGCCTTGCCGACGACCTCCTCCGCGTCGCCGTAGGCGTCGGCGGTGTCGACGAGGTTGATGCCGGCGTCCAGTGCCTTGTGGATGACGCGGATCGAGTCGTCGTGGCCCGCTTTGTTGACGACCGAGGCGAACATCAGCGTGCCGAGGGCGTACGGGCTGACCTTGATGCCGGTGCGGCCCAGCGTGCGGTACTGCATGGGGTCCCTCCCTGGATTGTGGAAGAGCACCGGTGGGATGCCCTACCCTGCAGCTAAGCGGAAAGCTTTTCCGGAACTATACGGAAAGGCTTTCCGGTTACGCAACTGGAGGGATCATGACCGAGAAGGCAGCGCCGCCCGCGGCGCCCCGCCGCACGCGCGCGGACGCACAGCGCAATGTCGAGGCCCTGCTCAAGGCCGCGAGGACCGTCTTCGACACGTCCGGCGTCAACGCACCCGCCAAGGAGATCACCGACCTGGCCGGCGTCGGCGTCGGGACGCTCTACCGGCACTTCCCGCTGCGCTCGGACCTGGTCAAGGCGGTGGTGGAGAGCGGGATCGACGCGTGCGCCGCGGCGGGACCGCGACTCAGCGCCACCCACGAGCCGGGAGAGGCGCTCGCCGAATGGCTGCGCCAGTACACCGAGCTCCTGGGGACCAAGCGAGGACTGGCCCCCGCCCTGCATTCGGGCGATCCGGCCTACGAGGCCCTGCCCGGCTACTTCCTGGAGAAGGTCGGCCCCGCCCTCACGGAACTGCTGGATGCCGCGGCAGCCGCCGGAGCAGTCCGCGACGACGTCAGCGCCGATGACCTGCTGTACGCCATCGCCAACCTGTGCATGCCCGTACCCGGCCAAGGACCCGAGTACAACCAACGCATGGTCGCTCTGCTCATCGATGGGCTGCGCACCCCGCGCCAGAACGTTTCGTCTGGCTCACCGTCAACAGACGCAGATGCCCGCTGAGGAGACGGCATCGCCCGGCAGCCCCTTGCTCGCTGGATGCGGGGTGATGTTGGAAGCGTCAGCAACACGTAGGCATCCCCATGAACTTCGCGACTGACCCGTCCGCCGCAAGCAACGTTCGATGCCAGCCCTTCGACAGCGTGACCAGCGGCTGATGCCGCTGATCGCACCGCGTTCGGCACCGCCCTTCCGGCCGGCGGACCATGTTCCTTTCGACAGCCAGTCCGCGGCCGAGCCCGGTGCCCACAGTTCCTGAAGCCCTTGCACAGGTACCCATTTACTTGACGGTTCCTTGACGATTCCCGAGCGCAAGCCCCATACGCTTCCGACTGACCGGTGAGCTCCTATAGCCTGACCCCAACCTCGCCTTGAAACACCGAATTCACTGATACTTGCCCCGTCACACCACTCTCCGCGCTGTCGCAGCATCGGGTGTATCGCTGTAGCGCTTTGGTCACGGGGTGAAGTAGCAGCCTCGCATGGCAATCCTGCAACCATCGCCATCGAATACCGTACGGAAAAGGAAGTCCGAGTGTCGACGAAAGCCTCTTCCTCCCCATCTCTGCGTGCCGGTCTCACAGTCCTGGTCATGACCGGGCTGCTGTCAGTCAGCACGACATCAGCAACAGCAGCCCCTTCGCGCGTATTACCGCGGGGAGGGCTTACCTCGTTGGTCGATCTCGCTGCCGAGCGAATCCTGCTCGCTGACAAGGTGGCCGCCGCCAAGTTCGGCACGACCGTGCCGATTGAAGATCCGGTACGGGAACAGCAGGTATTGGACCAGGCCGCCGAACTCGCCGCCGACGCCGGGATCGACCCGGAAGAGACCGTGGACTTCTTCCGGGTGCAGATCGAGATGAGCAAGTTCGTGCAGCAGGGACTCCACGACCTCTGGACGGAGCACCCGGAATTGGCGCCGACCGAGCGTCCCGATCTGAGCACCGAGGTGCGCCCAGCCCTGGATCGGATCACTGTCGAGTTCATCGACCAGCTGGCCGGCACGGAGAAACTGCGCAGTTCCACTCTGCGCTGCAAGGCCTCGCTGATCCTCGCCAGAGAGGAGGTCAACCGCCGATACGGGCTCGACCGGTTGCACGGCCGCGCCTTGCGGGGAGCGATCGAGCCGGTATGCGTGTGATCCACCAATGGTCGCCTCACCGCATCAAGCGACGTGAGCAACGAGATGAGTAACGAGTACTCACCAACACGCATCGCCTCACTGGATCCGCTGAACGCCGATCACGCACTGCGCGCGTTACCGTCGATGAACGCCCGAGCGGATGTCAGAGCGATCGTACGAACGCTGTCTGATCTCATTCCGTCCGGTGAACGACTGTCTGATCTGCCGGTCGACGAGGCTTCGGCCATGATGCGCGACATCGGACTGTTTCTGGGATCCCTGA
The DNA here is from genome assembly GCF_055572015.1 of Streptomyces sp. NPDC030840. Lineage (NCBI taxonomy): Bacteria > Bacillati > Actinomycetota > Actinomycetes > Kitasatosporales > Streptomycetaceae > Streptomyces > Streptomyces sp. NPDC030840. The sequence goes on from NZ_JBVIEE010000015.1 coordinate 8,106, forward strand.
AGCGCCACGGCACTGAACCGGTTGAGGTTCTGCCGGAGCTCGAACCGGTTCTGCTGATGTTGGGCCGACGCACGGACATGATCCCGCGCGACACAGTGTTCCACTACACCGAGTGGAATCCTGAAGGCATACGACTCCGCACCTACACCGGTGAGAGTCAGGAGAACTTTCTGCGTGACGCGACACGGATGACGTTGTCACACCTCGCCGACGCAGTGGTCCTCTGCCGGCACTTGTCCGATGCCGAACCCCACAGTGCGGAAACGCCGGGGTTGCTGAACGCTCTCGCCATGGCGCTCGATTCGTTCGACACATCGATCGGACGGGTCATGAGCAAAGTAGCTCCTCAATTCTTCGCAGAAGTTCTGCGGCCCTACTTCCAGGAAATCAGGGTCGGCGAACAGAAATACCTTGGTCCCGCTGCCTCGCACGTCCCGCTGTTCCTGATCGACCTCGCGCTATGGGCATCCGACCACAGCGTGGACGACCATGCCGAGTTCCGGCATGATTCCACTCTCTACACACTCCCCCAGTGGCGAGCGTTGGCACTCGAATGGGAAAATGCTCCCTCTTTCTTGAGCAGGCTCAGCGCAGCGCCCACAGTCAGCCGCCCCGGCATGTCCGATCGGTTCTCAGAATCGATCGATGCATTCGGAACGGTGATGCGCACTCTCATTCGCTTCCGCGGCAAACACCTGTCCTTCGCCCGTATGACCTACAGCGCTGACACCTGCGCTTACGAGGCGGGAAGCGGCGGCGGCACCATCGATCTCCTTCAGCAGATCCTTGGCCTCACGCGACGAAGCCAAAGTCTCGTCGACGTGAGGTTGAGCCCGGCGAAGGGCGACTGAAGAAGACCGATTCAGGCACCTCCATGAGGGGATTGGCAGCTCATGCGGAATACCACAGAACAGGCCGCTGCCGGCGCCGACGCGACTTATTCCCGCGGATGGGCACTGAAAGAGGCAGCGTTGCGATTCATTCCTGGCGGGGTGAACACGTTTGGGCGGTCGATCGGCAGGCCGTATGCCTTCACCAAGGCCGACGGCGCCTATGTGTTCGATGCGGACGGACAACGTTATCTTGATTACCACGCGGGATTCGGCGCTGTGCTGCTGGGGCACAACCACCCGGCCGTGAACCAGGCGGTCGTCTGCGCGATCAGTGGCGTGGACCAAGTCGGGCTCGGTGTGACCGAACTCGAAGTGGAGATGGCCTGCCTTGTCGTCGAAGCCATACCGTCCGCCGAGCAGACCGTGTCCGTGATGAGCGGTAGCGAGGCCATTTCCCATGCGATCCGACTGGCCCGGGCCGCCACTGGCCGACCGCTGCTGGTGAAGTTCCAGGGCACTTTCCACGGTTGGTACGACGCAGTGGCACGCAACTTGGTATCGCGGCCCGACCTGGCTTTCGGCCGTGATCCGCTGTCGGCCGGCATCCTCGACGCCGCCCTCGATGCGACTGTGATCGCGGACTTCAACAACCGTGGTGGTGGCCCTCGCCACCTCGGGCTCCGCACTGGACGCGGTGGCCACGGCTGGGCTGGCCGTGGCCTTCGCCGTCGTCATGCTCTACGCCGTGCGGCCCCTGCTCGCCAGATGGGCGGAGCGGGCCCGGAAGACCGGCGACGGGGCGTCCTTGGTCCTCGTGTTCAGCGGGCTCAGCCTGTCCGCCCTGGCCACCGACGCGATCGGGGTGCACGCGCTGTTCGGTGCCTTGCTGTTCGGCGTCGTCTCCCCGCGGCGCGCCCGGTGCGTCGAGCTGGCGGCCGCCCGGCTGCGCGGCGTCGCCGTGCCTCTGCTGCTGCCGCTGTACTTCGTCCACACGGGACTGCGCACGGACATCGAGATGCTGGCCGCCGACCCGGCGCAGTGGTTGTGGGCGGGGGCGGTCCTCGCCGTCGCGACGCTCGGCAAGTGGGGCGGTGTGACCGGCGCGGCCCGGACGTTGGGCCGGCCCTGGCGAGAGGCCCTGTCCATCGGCGCGCTGCTGAACTGCCGAGGACTGACGGAGCTGGTCGTCCTCAACGAAGGGCTGGAACTCGGGGTCATCGGGCCGGAGTTGTTCACCCAGCTGGTCCTGATGGCGCTGATCACCACGGCCCTCACGGCACCGGCCCTCCAGTGGCTCAGGTATGGGCCTGGCGGAGACCCGGCCACGTCCTCATCGCGGGGTCGGCCGTCGGTGCCGGACACAAGCCACGTCCGTTGACGGGCCGGGGGCCGAGCGCGTGCACGCAGGTGGAGACGAACACGCATCTCCTTCAGCCTCCCTTGTGGTTCGAACGGCTCGGCAAGGGTGGCCGGTGCCATCTCGGCGAACAGGACCGCGCTGTAAGGACCCGGTGAACACAACCTGGGCGAGGAGCGGAGCGGGCGTGGCCGCCGCGGCGTGTGTCCTCATCGCTGGTTCACCTGCTCGGTCAGCTTCCCCTTGCGGAGGGTGAGTACCCGGTCGGACTGGGTGGCCAGTTGCTGGGAGTGGGTGACGACGATCACGCACTTGTTCTGTTCGTGGGCGAGGTCGCGGAAGGTGTCGATGATGCCCTGGGAGGTGTCCTCGTCGAGGTTTCCGGTGGGTTCGTCGGCGAAGAGGATGTCGACGTCGCAGGCCAGTGCGCGGGCGATGGCGACGCGCTGCTGCTGGCCGCCGGACAGCTTCATGACGTTGCGGGTGGCTATCGACTTGTCGAGGCCGACGTGGTCCAGCAGCTGAAGGGCGCGGGCCTTGCGGCTGCCCTGGGCGGGCTTGGCGCCGGTGATCTCCATGGCGCAGATGACGTTCTGCAGGGCGGTCATGTAGGTGAGGAGGTTGTACTGCTGGAAGATCGTGGCGGCGTGCTTGTTGCGATAGCGACCCAGGCCCAGTTCCTGGAGGTCCCGGTCTTCGAAGGTGACGGTCCCGCTTGTAGGGGTGTCGAGGCCGCTGGCGAGGCTGAGCAAAGTGGTCTTGCCGCTGCCGGAGGGGCCCAGGATCGTGTAGAACGTGCCGCGTTCGAAGGAGTAGTCGATGTCCCGAAGGATCGTGGTCCTGCGACGCTGATCCGAGTAGGCGTGGCTGATCCGGTTGAGGCGGAGGACGGACGGGCTCGCGGTGGCATTGGTCATGGCGGGTCACTTGCCGTTCGTGAGGATGGAGCGGGGGCTGAGGCGGAGCACGGAGGCTGCCGGGATCGCGGTGGCGAGCAGGCCGATCCCGAGTCCGACGCCACCGACGGTGGCGAGGTCCGCGGGCTTGAGCACCACGGTGATCTTGTCGATGGGGTCGGCGTTCTCGACCGGCTGGTCGTTGGGGTCGATGCCCTCGCCGAGACCGGTGCTGCCGGGAGCGGGCGGCTGCCAGGAGTCGATCTCCCGCTGGGCCGAGGTGGCTTCTCTGCCGAGCAGCGACTGACCGGCGCTCTGCGTCAGCCGCGGAGCGAACAGTGAGGCGAGCACGATGGACAGAGCGGCCACGGCGGTGATCTCCAAGGCCTGCTGGGTGATGAGCTTCCACTTCTTCTCACCCAGGGACAACAGCACGCCGTACTCCGTGCGGCGCTGCCTGACGGCGAGGTTGACCAGGAGTGCGAGGACGGCGGCGCCCGCGAGGCCGATCAGCCACATGGCGAGGGTGGCGGTGGAGCTGATGCTCTTGAGCGGTCCCGTCATCTGCTGCACGGCCTTGTCGTTGACGTCGAGCTTGAGGCCCTCCAGCGCGGAGCCGGCAATCGCTTCAGCCTCCTCCCTGAACGCCTCCTGGTCACCGGGGTCCGTCAGGAGGAAGGTGGCCCGGGTGATCTGGGCCCCGCTACCGGGGGCGCTGAGGGTGGCGAAGCCACCGACCGTGCCGTAGATCATGTTGGCCGGGTTGACGTAGTGCTCAGGTTCCAGCTCGGTGCCAGGGCGCGGGTCGCGGAAGATGCCGGCCACGGTGAAGTCCCCCGTCGTCTTCTCGTCGTTTCCCGTCAGGGTCACCCTGTCGCCCGTCTTGAGGCTGTTCTTCTCGGCCAGGCGCTCCTCGATCAGGATCCGCTTCCTGTCCTTGTCGGCGGCAGTCAGGTGCTTTCCGGAGAGAAGCCTGAACTTGCCGCTGCGGAAGTCGGCAAGCAGCGAGGAGTCAAGGAGGCCGATACCCGCGGTGCCGCCGGGCCCCATGGAGCCCTCCACGCCGTCGGTGACGAGTCCGGCGTCTCCCTTGAGGAGCACCCGGTCCCACATGGAGTAGGTGTACTTCTGGACCTGGGGGAGCTCGCCGATCCTTTCGACCACTGCGGAGTCGATCGTCGGTGCCTGACCGAGGCTTCCCTGAGCCTTCGGATCCATGCCGAGACCGACCTCCGCGCCTACCGACCGCTTGGCGTCCAGCTCGGCCCGGGCGGTCGCCGCGTTGATCAGTACGCCGGCCAGCACCATGAGGGAGACGACCAGGAACGTGGCGAAGGTGATCAGCGTCCGGCCCCTACGGGCCCACAGGCTGAGACCTGCACGTTTGACGAAATTCATGAAGTGGACTTTCTGGTTCGTGCCGGCAGGGGGCTATGCGCTGTCGGCGAGGATGGAGCGGGGGTGCAGGCGGAGAATTCCGATTCCCGGGATGACCGTGGAGGCCAGGCAGATGCCGAGGCCGAGGCCGGCGACTTTCCCTATGTCGGTGGGCTCGACGCGCACGGTGGGAGGGGCAACCTCCGCATCGGGCACGCCCGCCGCCACGGTGTTCTCCCGCGAGCGGTCGAGCAGGGCATCGCCCAAGGACGGACCGGCGATATGCCCCGCCAGCGCAGCGGCGGCGACTGCGGGCAGGCACACCACCGCGGCCTCCACAACGTGCTGAAGGACGAGCTTCCACTTCTTCTCGCCCATCGACAGCAGTACTCCGAGCTCGTGGCGCCGCTCCCGGATCTGCAGCATCACGATCAGGCCGAGGGTCAGTGCGCCGGCCACGGCGATGACCCAGACGATCAGGCCGGCGAAGGCGCCGACCCGCTGAATGGGGCGGACCTGGTCCCGGTACGGCTTGTCGTTCACGCGGAAGTCGAAGTCTCCGGTACCGAGCAGCCTCTTCGCCTCAGCGTGCAGACGCTCGGCCTGCTCGGGTGAACCGATCTTGAAGACCACTTCGTCGAGATCGGCGGCACCGCTGCCGAGCCTCTCCACGATGGGCACCGGCACGTAGAGGGTGTTGCCGGGCAGTTCGTTCGAGGGTGTCCACTGCGACGGGTCCTGCCTGGGGTCCTGGAACACGCCGAGTACCTCCACCGAGACGTTGGCCTTGCCATCGGCGGACCGCACCTGGACCACGTCGCCGACCCTGAGACCGTTCTTCGCGGCCAGGCGCTCCTCGATCACCGCGACACGGCGGACGGCGTCCTGCGGGACGATCCCACGCCCGGAGGTGATCTTCGTTGATCCGTACGAGAAGGGCAGCAGCATGCCCAGGTCCCGCACGCCTCGCACCGCCAGCGGCCCCCCTTCCTTCTCGCTGCCCCGGTCTGCGCGCGGCTTCGGCACCGGGGAGACGAGCGGGTCGAAACCGTGCGCGCTGGCGGTCAGCGGGAACAGCGGGTTGTACCGCGTCACCGGCGGCGTGGAGCCGAGCCGGTCCGCCAGGGCCGGAGTCAGCCGCTTGCCTTCGATCGTCACGTCGACGCCGATCGTGCGCTGCGCTTCGGCCTCCTCGCGCGCGGCGGCCGCCTCCAGCAGGAACCCACCGAGGAGCAGGGAGCAGATCACGACGAAGATGCCGAGCAGGGCGGCGGTGCGGGATTTCCTGACGCGCAGGCTCATGCCGGCCCGCTTGACGAAGTTCATGCGGCCAGTGGAGCAGGTGGTCCTTTGCAGGACGATAAACGCGTTACAGCGGCATAAGGGCGGTCCACAGCTGCACCGGCTCCGACGACGGCGTCCTTACACGACCGCAAACGCTGCCTTGGTTTCATGGGGCCATGAGAGTTCTGGTAGCCGAGGACCATGGCGTGCTCGCCCGCACCATCGCTGTCGGCCTGCGCCGCGAGGCGATGGCGGTCGACGTCACCCACACCGGCGACGCCGCCGAGCGGATGTGTCTCGTGACGGCGTACGACGTCCTGATCCTCGACCGCGACCTGCCGGTCATGAGCGGGGACGAGGTGTGCAGGCGCCTGCGGGAACTCGACGATCCCCCGCGGATCCTCATGCTCACCGCGGCGGGCGACATCACTGACCGCGTCTACGGCCTGACCACTCTCGGCGCCGACGACTACCTGCCCAAGCCCTTCGACTTCAGCGAACTGGTAGCCCGCGTACGGGCCCTGAGCCGCCGGACCCCGACGCCGCCGCCGTCCGTCCTGCGGCATGGCGGCATCATCATGGCTCCGTCCCGGCGCGAGGTGTCCATCGACGGCCGCCCGCTGGCCCTGACGCCCAAAGAGTTCGCGGTCCTCCAACTGCTGGTCGAGGCGCAGGGAGCGCCCGTCGCGCACGACGAGATCGTTCGCACCCTGTGGGACGAGCATCTCACCCCGCAGACCAGCGCGGTCCGTGCCACCGTCAGCCGGCTGCGCGGCAAGCTCGGCGACCCCGGCGTCATCACCGCCGACACGGGACAGGGATACCGGCTGTGCGACTGAATGCCCGCGCGCTCATCGCCCGGCTGCCCTTCCGCGCCCGTCTCGCCGCGGCCATCTTCGCCCTGTTCCTGCTCACCGGCGTGGCCCTGCTCGCCTTCGTCGTCCTGCTGGCCCGCCACGGAACGGCCCAGCAGGTCCAAGGCCTCGCAGTCAGCTACACGGGCACGTCTGCCGGCGACGTCACCCCCCTTCCGCCCGCCCGCCCCGCCGAGCCCGGACCGACACCGCCCGCGGCGCAACCCGACACGGCCCGGGTCCAGAAGATCGACCAGACCATCCAGGCCGTGCAGGACACCGCCCTGCGCCAGATGGTCCTCTGGTCCGCCGTCGGCCTCATCGTCCTGGCCCTCCTCGCCGGACTGGCCGGCTGGTGGCTGGCCGGGAGGGCTCTGCGCCCGGTCGCCTCGATGACCGAGACCGCGCGCCGCATCAGCGAGCAGAACCTGCACCAGCGCCTGGCCCTCACCGGCCCCGACGACGAGCTGCACCGCCTCGCCGACACCTTCGACGCCGTGCTCGACCGGCTGGAGAAGTCGTTCGACAGTCAGCGCCGTTTCGTCGCCAACGCCTCCCACGAACTCAAGACGCCCCTCGCCGCGCAGCGGACCACCCTGCAAGTCGGTCTCGCGGACCCGCTCCCCGACCACCTCACCCAAGTCCGCGACGACCTGCTGTCCACCAACCGCGAAGCCGAGCAACTCATCGACGCGCTGCTGCTTCTGGCCCGCAGCGACCGCGGCCTGGCCGTGGCCGAGAGCGTCGACCTGGCCCTCACCACGCGGCTCGTCACCGCTCAACTCGCCCCACAGGCAGAACAGCGACAGGTGGGCATCCGCGTCGCGGCCGACACCCCCCTCACCGTCCGCGGTGACCCCGTCCTCCTGCGACACCTGCTCACCAACGTCATCCGCAACGCCGTGCAGTACAACCACCCAGGCGGCGACGTCGGCGTCCGCGTCGAAGGGCGCATCGTGACCGTGGCCAACACCGGCCCACACGTCCCCTCCGACCGGGTGTCGGACCTCTTCGAGCCCTTCCGTCGACTCGCCCCCGACCGGACGGCCGCTACCGGCCACGGGCTCGGCCTGTCCATCGCCGCCTCCATCGCGGCGTCACATCACGCGACCCTGACTGCCGAACCCCGTCCCACCGGCGGACTCACGATCCGCCTGGAATTTCCCTGAGTACGGTGTCGCGTTGCACGTCGTGCTCGGCGAGACGGGCGACGAGTGATGGTGGGCCGCACTCGCTCGGATTGGACCGCACGCCAATTGCGGCGCGTGTCTGCCCGGGCCGTCCGGGCGCGAACATGACCGCTCCCACGCCGGCTTCGATGGCTCGGCGGAAGGGATGAGGTCGGCTTCGCCGGTCTCCTCGGCCGCCCGGACCGGGGCTCAGTGACCCAGATCACTGAATGTCCCACGCATCAGTCTCACCCGACCCGCAACCCCGAAGGCCTTCGGACGTCTGTCGGAGTGGATGCGCCTCCAGCAGAGGGCCGCCGCATGGCATGCCATCCATGACGGACGGTCAGCCCAATCGAGACCGATGATTCGAGGACCCAGAATGTCAGTACGTCACGCCGCTGTCCGCAGCTCCCGTCCGGGCCGGGTTCGCGCCGCGCTCGGCGTCTCAGTCGTGGGCACCGCGCTGGCCCTCGGCGGAGCCTTCACGGCCCACGCCGACACCACCGCGCCGGGTACCACCGATGCCGAGAAGGCGCACTCCACCTCTCCCGTGACGTCCACCTCCACCGGGAAGCACGCCAAGCCCTACGTGTCCGGCTCGGAGACGCCCGCCCTCACCTCGGAGACGGACGTTCCGACGGACGCCAAGCCGGCCCAGCCCCACGTGCCCGGTTCGGAGACGGACGTCCCGCACGACGCCAAGCCCGCCCAGCCCCACACCCCCGGTTCGGAGACGGACGTCCCGCACGACGCCAAGCCCGCCCAGCCGGTGCAGCAGCCCGCGACTCCGGCCCACTGAGGCTCTCCAGCGTTTCGGCTCGCTGACCGGCTCCAGTCCGGTCGGCGGCACCACGTGAAGGCACGACGCTGCCCGGCTCAGGCCCGGCAGCACGGTCTGTCCACCCGGCGTCCGGGTGGACAGACCGGTACCGCGACGTCCAGGAGACACGTGAGAACAGCGACGATCCCCACCGCCGCACCGTCGGTCACCTGGTGGCAGAGCATACGCAGGCTGGTACAGCGTGGACTCGCTCCTCGTTCACTGACACGTCAGAACGACGGTGGGAGGAGGCAGTCCAACTCGCTGTCCCCCAGCACGGCCACAGCCGGGGATGAGCACGGATTCAGCGAGCTCTACCACCACCGTCGGCTGGCGCTGGTACGACTGGCACTGCTTCTGGTGGACGACCTTCCCACGGCGGAGGACGTGGTGCAGGACGCCTTCACCGCGCTCCTGCGCCGCCACGGCCGTCGGCTCGCGAACCTGGACGACCCCGAGGCGTACCTGCGAACCAGTGTGGTCAACGGGGCTCGCTCCGTTCTGCGTCGACGCCGTACGGCACGCGCCCACATCCCTGAGCGTGAACGCCAGCTCCCGTCCGCCGACCACAGCGTGCTCCTCGCCGAGACTCATCAGGAAGTGATCGACGCGTTGCGGCGTCTCACCCGTCGGCAACGCGAGGTGCTGGTGTTGCGCTACTGGTCGGACCTCACCGAAGCGCAGATCGCCGACACCCTCGGCGTCTCCCGCGGGACGGTCAAGTCGACCGCCAGCCGGGCTCTGGACGCCCTCGGCAGACAACTGGAGGAGATACCTCGATGACCGACCACCCCTCTCAGCCGCTCTCTCGTCCTTCCCGCCGCCGGCACCTTCCAGAGATCCGGCGATGAGCCGCAGCCAGATCGGCCACGAGGCGATCGAGGAGCGGCTGCGCGAGGCTCTCGCCGCCCGGGCCGACACCGTCGACTTGGGACACCTGCGACCTGCCCGCCTGCCCGTCAGGCCCAGGCGGTGGTCCCTTCCTGTGCGCCGGACCGCCATCGTGTTGCTGGGTCTGGCGGCGGCTGCCGCGTGCGCCTTGTTCGCTGTCACGAGCGGCTCCTCGGACAGCCCGGCCCGCCCGGCCGGCACTCCCCCGCATTCGGTGAACCCGCCCATGTCCCCGGCCCCGGCTTCCCCCGCAAGACCGGTTCCAGATCCCACGGGGGCCACCACAGGGGAAGCACCTGACCCGGCTTCCCCATCCATCACGACCGGACATTGAAGGGTCGTTGGGGCGGTTCTGCGCGGAGTGAAGGCGTCATCGGGCCGGGCTCGGCTGCGGGAGGGGAATCCGGGACCGCCGAGCGGCTTCAGGGTGCGATGCCCACGCCCTCGATACGGCTCCACGCCCGTTCCTGCGCGGCGGACATGGCGGGCCAGTGGAGGCCGCCGGGCCGGGGGCGGACCTGGGTGGCGAACGGGGCGGGGCGGAATGCCGGGTCGTAGAAGCAGCCACCACCGTAGGTGGTGTCGAACGCGCCGCACGAGCGCGCGATCGAGGTGGGGGTGGGCTTCCGGCCGGTGCGTGCCCATGTGTCCAGAGCCGCCAGGGAGTTGGCGTACTCGGAGTTGCTGAGCGCGCTGTGATCGCTCTCCCTCGTGAAGGTCTGGACGAGGTTCTCGCTTCGGCCGGCGGCCTGGACCGTGGCGCGATAGGCCGCCTCGTGCTCGACGAAGACCTGTGGGTCGTCGATGGCGTGCAGCGTGAGGACCGGGAGTGCGATCCGTCCGGTGAGGTCGCTGTCGTAGGAGAGGTCGCGGCGCGCGGTGGGGTCGGCCGAGAAGCGCGCCACGCCCGCGTTGAGCGCCTTGTCGTCGTGCGAACCGTCGTAGCGGACCCCGCGGTTGCTGAACGGGTTACGGCCGTCGAGCCGGTTGGACACGATGTCCCGGACGAGGAAGGCCGCGTACTGCATGTTCGTGGCCAGGGAGTTTTCCGGGATGCGGGTGACGGCCAGGATGTCGTCGAGGTTGCGCTGCTGCTTCGCGGTCCGGTCGGCCGGGTCGGAGTCGATGCCGGTGCACTCCTGGAGCCGGCCGTGGACCTCGTCGGGTGTCATCGGGGAGTCCGCGGGCAGTCCCTGCCACAGCGGGTACTGCGGTTCGGTGGGACGGGGCAGGTTGCGGCAGTAGTACTGGTAGACCGTCCGCAGGTCAACGCGCGTGTCGTAGCCACGCGAGCCGCCTGCAAGGAAGCCGTTGGTCAGCAGGACTCCGTCGTAAGCGCCGCGCTTCCCGCCGTAGGTCTCGGTGACCTTGGCGGCGACATTGCCGCCCCAGGACTGGCCATGCAGGTAGGTGCGGTCGGGGTGGCCGAAGTGGCTGACGAACAGGCGGCGTACGTTCTCCGTGTCGGCGGCGGCCATCCTGACCCCGTAGCCGCCGCGCCGGTACGAGGAGCCCGCCCAGGCATAGCCCTCGTCGACCATCACCGCCCAGCGTTCCAGGTCCTCGGTGGTGGTGGACTCGTCGTAGGAGAAGTCGGGACCGCCGTGGGCGTGGACGACGAGGGAGCCGTTCCAGTGCTTGGGGACGGCCATCGTGTAGTACGCGCCGTTGGTGTCCCGGCCGGTGTAGCAGTTGGCCTTCTCCTCCAGGTGGCCCGGGCAGGTGGCGGGGGTGGGGCGCGTGGTGTCGGCCGGGGCGGCGGGTGCGGCGCCGAGCGTGCCCACGACCGCGGCCGCGAGCAGTGCCGTCAGCGTGGCGAAACGGCGTCCGCGGGACCGGGAACGGGGACTGCGTTCGGGCGCGGCAGGTGTGGTCAAGGAACTGCTCCTTCAGGTGCTGGTGGGGGGCTGGTGAAGAACCGCGTCCGACAGGCGCGTTCGGGGTTCAGATGGCGGGCACGGGCAGAACCGCCAGCGGCACGTGATGCTGACCGGAGTGGACGTCACGGTCACGCAGCGACGCCTGGCTGACGGGACGCGGGAAGGAGATCTTGACGACGTTCAGCGACGGGATGCGGAACATCCGCACGTCGGCCTCGTCGAGTCCGTAGAGCCGGGCGATCGTGCCCTCGTTGAGGAACGTCTCGTCGGCGGCGATGCGATAGCCGTCCGCGTCACGCATGAACAGCTCCATGGTGACCCAGAACGGCCCGGCGTTCTTGGACCGGACCTCGTACGCCAGGTCGCCCAGGGTGGTGGGGGCGGTCTCAGCCATGGTGGGAGGCCTCCTCGAACTCGGTGCGGAACATGTCGGTCGGGGTGATGGTGTCGACGACGTGGTTGAGCACGAACTCGTACGCCGGACCGCGCTCGACCTCGGCCGGTGAGGTGGCGAACGCCAGGCTCGGCAGGTAGTCCATGTCGGCCGTCGGCAGGTGAAGCATCAAGGGGTTGGCGATCTTCGCGACGGCGGTGGCGGTTTGCTGGTCCGGTGCGTTGACGAGGAGCATGACTCCCACCTCCCGAGGCGGACCCGCTGCCGGATCCAGATCCCCGAGGATGGCGTTGTGCCCGTAGAGGCGCAGGTCGAAGGTGTACTTGTCGTCGCCGAGGCCGGTCGTCTGCTCCACCCGCTGCCTGATCATCGTGCGCATGAGATCGGCCCAGTCCTCGATGTTCGCGAGGATGTGCGGATCCCGGATCGCGCTGAACGACATCGTCTCGTAGCCGGTGATCCGGGCGCCTTCGAGCTTGATGGTGTGCTGGTCGGCGACATGGAACCGCGAACCCTCGACCCGCACTGTGCGGTCGTCCAGGGCGGTGTAGACGGCCTCACGGACGTCCAGGGTGCCGTCCGGCTCGCGCATCTGGAACGGGTCCACCGTCTCGTAGAGCATGTGGGCGGCGACCAGGACCGGTGTGCAGGCGACCGTCGGATCGAGCGGCTCGATGGTGAAGCCGTCGGCGTCGATGGTGGCCAGCACCCCACCCGCGCGCGGATTGCTGGTGCACTGCCCGCCGCACTCGATGATCTTGGCAGCGTGCCAGGTCGGCCCGGCCGGCATCCCCTTCATCAGCGGATAGGCGGCGGCGATGGCGGTATCCGTGGCGCGGCCGGCGAGCACGACCTGCGCACCGGCCTCGAGCGCGGCGACGATCGGCTCGTGCCCCATCGCGCCCACGATGTGTGTGCAGCTCCGCAACGTCTTCGGCTCCAGTTCGCCCAGCGGAGGCAGGGCATGGATCCGGCCCTCGTCCAGGCACTTCAGGAGCGCGCCGGCCGCCTGCTCGCTGTAGATGCGCGCCACCCGCAGCCGGAGTCCCTCGGCCGCCAGGATGTCGGCGACGATGCCGGCGACCCAGTCCACACCGGAGTCGGTTCCGCTGGTGCCGCACGAGCCCACGATCAGCGGGATACCGGCGCCTGCCGCGGCCTTGAGCAGCATGCGCAGGTCACGGGCGACCGCCGCGCGGGTGGTCTTGGGCTGCGACGCGCCGAGATAGTAGGGACCGGAGTCGGTGCTGCCCCCGTCGACGGAGATGACGTCGGCGCCCAGTGCCAGACCGCGCTCGATCGTGGCCTCGGGGAAGCCGGCTCCCAGCATGCCGGTCGGTGCCAGGACCTTGACCTGGTCGACCCGTTCGTTTTCCATGTTCCTCTTTCCTTGTTGGTACCGGGCATGTGGCGGGTGGGTCTCACCCGTCAGTCCGGGCAGCGGGGGTGTGGGGCAGCAGGTGGGCGTTCACCACGAACCGGGGGCGGCCCGCCAGGGCGGCCACCACCTCGGCCGCCCCCTCAAGGCCCGCGGCGGCACGGGCTTCGGCGGTCTGGCCAGCGAGGTGGGAGTAGACGACGATTCCCTCGACGTCCCGCAGGGGGCTGTCGGCCGGGAGCGGCTCCTCGCTCACCACGTCGAGGGCCGCCGCGGCGATCTCGCCGGTGCGCACGGCGTCGGCGAGGGCCTGTTCGTCGACGACGGCTCCCCGCGCGGTGTTGACCAGTACCGCCGTCGACTTCATCCGCCGGAAGGCGGCGGCGTCCAGGAGACCGCGTGTGCGGTCCGTCAGCGCGGTGTGCACCGATACGTAGTCGGACGCCGTCAGCAGCTCGGGGAGCGCGACGAACCGCACCGCCGGGTCCAGCCGTTGGTCCTCCGGCACACCGGTCGTGCAGAGCACCTCCATGCCGAAGGCCCGCGCCAGCGGCACCACGGCTCGCGCCGCCGCCCCGTATCCGATCAGGCCGAGCGTCGACCCACGCAACTCGTGACCGTCCTCCCTCGGCCACCCGCCGGCAGCGACGCCCAGCGCGCTCTGCACCAGTCGCCGCGCGGCCGCCAGCAGCAGACCGAGGGTGTACTCGGCCACGGCGTTCGCGTTGATTCCCGGCAGGTTGCTCACCGTGATGCCGAGCCTGCCCGCGGCGACGACGTCGATCGAGTCGTAGCCGACGCCGGTGCGCACGAGGGCGCGCAGGCGGGGAGCTTCGGAGAGGACCTGGGCGGTCAGAGGGTCATGGCCGACGAGCGCCGCGTCGATCCCGTCGAGGGCGGCGACGAGTTGCTCGGGACCGCGCCGGCCGACCAGCGGGGCGTGTACCGTCGTGTGGCCGTGCGCCCGGAGATAGTGATCGACCTCGTCGTCGGGCCGTAGGTAGTCCGTGGTGATCAGAATGCGGGGCACGGTTCCTCGTCTCTGGCTGCGTCCGGCGCTGGGCGCGCGCCGCGCTGCGGTGATGGGCTGGTTACTTGGCGAGGGTCAGGCCGGTGCGCCGCTGAAGCACACTGATCCTGGCCACGACGATGATCGACAGCGAGGCGACTACGGCGATGTCCATGAGCATCAGCGGCCAGCCGGTGATGTCGACCATCCCGCCGACCACCGCCGGGCCCAGAAAACCGCCACCGGCCCAGCCGACGGTGTACATACCGGCGTAGGTCCCGTAGACCCGTGCCGAGGGTGCGAGGTTCCACAGGACGACCACCGCGTTGACCAAGAAGCAGGCCGCACCGGCCGCCGCGATGCACAGGGCCACGGTGGCGCCCATCGGAGTCCGGATGAGCGTCCCCAGCACCATGGCGCCGGCGAAGACCGACATGCCCACGGCCATGACCCGGACCCGTCCGTAGCGCTCGGCGAGCACGGCTGCCGGGTAGGCCGCCAGGATGAAGGCGATACCGCTGGGCAGGGTGAGACCGCCGGCGGCTCCCCGTGACATGTCCAGAGCTTCCATGCCGTACGGCGTGATCAGCGACCGGGACGCGGCCCATGCGCTGCCGAAGACGAGAATCGCGAGGAGCAGCAGGAGCCGGCTGCGATCGGTGTCCTTGAGGATCTCGACGAAGGTGTCCCGGACCCGTGGCCCGGTGCGCTCTGCACTGTGCTCCTGAGCGCTCTCAGCCACCGCTGCCTGGTAGGCCGGGGACCGGTTGTCTCGCACGGTGGCCGCGAGCACCCCGATCGAGATCAGCATGATGATCGCGGGGATCGCGAACGCGAGGCTCAGATGGTCGTCGACCAGGAAGATGCTGATGAGCGCGGCGACGATGGCCGTGATACTTGAGGCGGTCTTGACTGCGGCGTTGGCCCGGCTTCGGCGCTCGGGTGCGATGAAGTCCGGAACCAGCGCCTCGGCGATCGGCTTGAAGGTGTTGGCGACGAGCGCGTACGAGAACAGCACCACGATCAACAGCGGCAGGGACGCCGCGCTGTGCGGGATGAGGATGAACAGCGCGGCGGCGATCGGCATCCCGACCACCAGGTAGGGCATGCGCCGGCCCCAGGAGGTCCTCGTCCGGTCGGACCGGTTGCCGATCCACGGCTGGATGAAGATGCCCAGCAGGTTGTCCATGCCCATCAGCAGGCCCACTACGGCCGCGCTGGTGAGATGCTCCCGCAGGAGCGGCGGAACCTGCGACTCGTAGAAGTTCCAGGTCGACTCCTGCGCGAAGACCGCGAGAGCGACCAGGAACGTGATGCGCCGGGTACGTGTGCGCTGCCCTGCTGACACGGTCGTCATGAGGGTCGTCCCTTCGCGCCGCCACCATGTTGGGCAGCTACTGGATAGGCCATCGGTGTTGGCGTGGGGGGAGAGACAGTTCTCCCCCAACACGCCCGGGACCGCTTCCTCGTTGTCGAGCGGGCCCGTGGCGTGCGAAACATGTGCATTCTGTGTGAGCGGCGTCAGTCCGTTTCTCGCCGCGGGTGAGACAGCCACTCGTCGGACTGGCCGCCGAGCGTCCCCGCATTCGGCGGCTGCTCGGCACTGCCCTCTACGGGGTCGGCCGGGCGACCCGGTCGACCTCGACCATGAGGGTCAGGTCGTCGGTACCCCGGATCCGGCAGTCCGGCCCGAAGGAGCAGGACGATTCGCGTTCCTCGAAGATCGCCGGACCTGCCAACTCGGTTCCCGGCGTGAGCTCGTAGCGGTTCCATACGGTGGCTTCGAGCAGCCCGTGTCCTGGGAAGTACACCGACCGGACACCGCGGCTTGCCCCGCCTTCTCGCGCACGGCTGCCCTCCGTCGACAACTCATGACCGGCAGTCGCATCGAAAGCCGCCAGTTCACGACCTCCACGGCCCCGTCGGGGGAACGACCGAACACGGCGCGGTACGTGGACTCGAAGGCGGTCCGGATGCGTCCGACACCGGCTGGGCCAAGGTCCTGCTCGGGCACGCTGACCTCGATCTCGAAGCCCTGGCCGAGGTAACGCGTGTCGGCCGAGCGGCGGACCCGCACGAGCTCTGGGTCTCCGGGTTGGAGCGTTTGGCCGAGCAGGAGGTCGGCGTCCGCCACGGTGGGCCGCTCGCCCCCGCACCCGTAGGCGACGGGGCCGGGCACCGAACCGGCGCTGCGCGGCCCCACCTTGAGCAGCCCGAGTGCGTCGGGCGCCGCGATCGAGCCGCCTCCCGAACCGATCTCGATCATGTCGACGACGGTCAGTCGCAACGGCGGCCCCGAACCGGGCTTGAACTGGGCGACGTCGCTCACCGCGTGGACCTGGTCCGCGAACGCATCCAAGTCCGGCTCACGGAAGTCGGTGAGGAACTCCTGGGCGCGTCGGCGGCACACGGCGTGCGCCGCGGCCTGCACCTCCAGGTCACCCCACACCTGGTCCGCCAGTCGTAAGTTGGCCGGCAGCAGGTCCTTGACCCCCTGCTCGACCCGTCCGGCCCGGAACAGGCGCAGCGGAGGAATCAGGATGCCCTCGAAGAGCAGCTCGGTCGCGCTCATCGGGGGTGTGCCACCGATGTCCGGTGAGTGCGCCACGGTGCCCGCGAACGCGACGAGCCGTCCTCGGTGGAAGACCGGGGAGATCATGGCGATGTCGGGCAGGTGCCTCGTGGCGATCCACGGATCGTTCGTGATGACGCTGTCGCCGTCCTGCCACTCGTCCGCCGGGAACCGTTCGAGGACCAGCGCGGTCAGCGAACTCATCAGGGCGGCGAAGGGGTGGATGCCCGCCCGCGACTCGGCCATCGTCCGGCCCGCGCGGTCCATCAGGACGACAGTCAAGTCGTTCGGCTCCCGGATGAGCGCGGAGAAGGCCGTGCGCGGCATCGTGGAGGCCGCCTCGTCGGTGGCGGCGGCAAGCCGGTCCCAGCGCACTTCGAGGCCGACCGGGTCGGAGACAGATCCGATCATGACGCCGCGCCCCCTTCTCCGACCGCGCGACCGGCCGAGTCACCAGCCGCCGCTCCCCCACCGTGGCCGATGAGCGGCCCCGCGGCGATCCGGGCCGCGATGGCCTTGCCCAGCCCCACCGTGGTCCCCGTGCCCCCGAGGTCGGGGGTGACCACATCGGGCTGCTCGTCCAGAACGCTCTCAATGGCGGCCACGACGTGCGCGGCCGCCTCGTGTTCGCCGAGGTGGGTGAGCATCATGGCGCCGCTCCAGATCTGGCCGACCGGGTTGGCGACACCGAGACCGGCGATGTCCGGCGCCGACCCGTGCACCGGCTCGAAGAGGCTGGGGAAGGAGCGGTCGGGGTTGATGTTGGCGCTGGGGGCGATGCCGATGGTTCCGGTGCAGGCCGGGCCGAGGTCCGAGAGGATGTCGCCGAACAGGTTGCTGGCGACGACCACGTCGTACCGGTCGGGCTGGAGGACGAACTTCGCGGTCAGGATGTCGATGTGGTCCTTGTCGGCGGTCACGTCGGGGTACCGGGCGGCCATCTCGGTCGCGCGCTCGTCCCAGTAGGGCATGGAGATCGAGATCCCGTTGCTCTTCGTCGCCCAGGTCAGGTGCTTGCTCGGGCGGGACGAGGCGAGTTCGAAGGCGTAGCGCAGGACCCTGTCGACCCCGGTCCGTGTCATGACCGTCTCCTGGACCACCGTCTCGCGATCGGTGCCCTCGAAGATCCGGCCTCCGATGCTGGAGTACTCGCCCTCGGTGTTCTCCCGCACGACGTAGAAGTCGATGTCGCCCGGCTGGTGGTCGCGTAACGGAGTGCGTACGCCGCGCAGCAGCCGGACGGGGCGCAGATTGACGTACTGGTCGAAGCCTCGCCGCATCTGGAGCAGGCTGCCCCACAGCGAGACATGGTCCGGAACCACCTCCGGCCATCCGACCGCGCCGAAGAAGATCGCGTCGAACTCGCCGAGTACGTCCCGCCAGTTCCCGGGCAGCATCGTGCCGTGGTTCAGCCAGTAGTCGGCGCTGGCGAAGTCGAACTCGGTGACGTCGAGTTCGAACCCGTGCACCTCGGCGGCGGCCCGCAGGCACCTCAGACCCTCCGGGACGACCTCGCGGCCGATCCCGTCGCCCGGAATCGCTGCGATGCGATAACTCTGCGGCACGAATTCACTCCCAGTCCACGGATCGATGCGCAAGGCCGTTGACGCGCACTCTGTGCAGAGGCGTCCCGGTCACGGCGCGACTGGGTCCTACCTTGGCCAGCGGTGACACCCGTTACAAGCCCGTAACCGGCAAGGTACGTTTTCCCCCATGGAAAGCTCTCGGCGGTCTGGTCGCCCCTGGTCCAAGAGCCGTTCAGCCGTGGACGACCTGCAGTTCTTCCACGTGGTCGCGTCGAGCGACACGCTGACGGCCGCGTCGCGAGAACTCGGTTGCTCTCTGCCCGTCGTCAGCAAGCGCCTCAGCGCGCTGGAGCGCCGCCTGGATGTCCGGCTCGTTCAGCGCGGCGCCCGCCGACTGGTGCTGACTTCGGAAGGCGAGCTGTACGCGGCGCGCGTCGAGGCGATCCTCGACCAGGTACGCGAGCTGGAGGACACGATCACCGACACAGCCGGGGGGTTGCGCGGGTCCCTGGTCGTCGAAGCCACGCTCGGTCTCGGCCGCGCGCATATCGCGCCGCTGCTCGGCGAGTTCGCCGCGGCCCACCCGGAACTGCACGTCCGGATGCAGACGTCCGCGCTGCCTCTACGGCCCCACCAGCGTGAGTTCGACGTGGCCGTCCACGTGGGCATGCCGCCGGACTCCTCGCTGCGCATGCGGCGTCTCGCCAAGAACCGGCGCGTGCCCTGCGCGGCGCCGTCCTACCTCGCCGAGCACGGCACGCCGGCCGGCATCGAGGATCTGGCCCACCACAACTGCATCGTGCTGCGGGAGAACGAGAGCGATTTCGCGCTCTGGCGCTTCGGGGACGCGGACCGTCCCCGGCACGTGCGGGTGCACGGCAGCCTGTCGAGCAATGACGGTGACGTGGTGACCGGCTGGGCACTGGCGGGCCGTGGCGTGATCATGCGCTCGGAGTGGCACGTCAGGCCGCATCTGGATCGCGGCGAGCTCGTCCGGGTCCTGCCGCACCTGTCGACACCGGCCGCCGACATCTATGCCCTCCTGGAAGAGGACGGCCATGTCCCGCGACGTGTCAGCGCACTCATCGACTACCTCGCCGCGCGGCTCCCGCTGCGCCTGGAACATGCCAAGGACGAGTCCGCGGTCACGCGGAGCGCCGGCGGCGCCCTGCCTGGTGACCGGCGTACCTGACGGTGCCGGAATCGAACCGTCAAGAAGCCCTCAAGTTCGCCGTGAGGCGGTCGTCAAGTCCACTGAGAAGGATGTGGCGGGTCGTCTTCCGAACAGTGAGGGAATCATTGATGGCTACGCTCTTGTACCGACTGGGCGCGTGGGCTGCTCACCGGTGGCCAAGGATGTTGATCGGGTGGCTCCTGGCCCTCGGTGCGGTGGTCGGTCTGGGGGTCTCCTTCGCCGGCTCCTTCGCGGACAGCAGCTCGATTCCGGGCTCACCGGCCCAGACGGCGCTGACGAGGATGGAACGGCACTTCCCCGAGCCGGATGTGCAGTCGGCGCAGATCGTGTTCCAGGCGCCGGCCGGCCGCAAGGTGACCGACGCGGATCTGCGTGAGTCCCTGGAGGCCACGCTGGAGGCCACCGGCCGGGTCTCCGGGGTGAGCGAGGTCAGTGACCCGTCCGAGAGCGGCACCGTGTCCGAGGACGGACGCACCGCGGTGGCTGAGGTCACCTTCACCACCAAGGAGGAGGACGACGTGCCGGAGGGCACGTTGGACGCGGTGAAGGCCGCGGGCGACAAGGCCCAGCAGGCGGGGCTGAGGACCATCTACGGCGGTGAGCCGTATGAGTCCTCGCATCCGCCCGTGGGGCCCAGTGAGCTGGTCGGGCTGGGTGTGGCCCTGGTCATCCTGGTGATCACCTTCGGGTCGCTGCTGGCGGCGGGTCTGCCGCTGGTCACCGCGGTGCTCGGGATCGTCGGCACGATGGCCGCGATGATCGGTCTGGCCACGGCGTTCGACGTCTCCGACAACGCGCCCACCTTGGCGATCATGCTGGGGCTCGCCGTCGGCATCGACTACGCCCTGTTCATCGTCTCCCGCCACCGCGCCCAGCTCGGCACCGGCATGCCGGTGCGGGAGTCCATCGCCACGGCCACCGCCACCGCGGGCAGCGCAGTGATCTTCGCCGGGGCCACGGTCCTCATCGCGCTGTCCGGTCTTGCGGTGGCCGGTGTGCCGATGCTGACGTCCATGGGTCTGGCGTCCGCCGGAGCGGTCGCGGTAGCCGTCATCACGGCGGTGACCCTGCTGCCCGCGCTGATGGGGATGGCCGGTCACCGGCTCACGCCCAAGGCACCCCGGTCCGCGGCCCGGCGCCGCGGGTTCCTGCCCATGGGACGCAAGCGCGCCATGCGGCAGACGGCGCACAGCGGCCGGACGGCCACGATGGGTGTGCGCTGGACCCAGGGCGTCCTGCGCCACCCCGTACGCAACCTGATCCTGGGCACGGTCGCGCTGATCGCCCTGGCCGTTCCCGGCATGGAGCTGAAGCTGGCGCTCACCGACGAGGGTTCCAGCGCCACCAGCAACTCCAGCCGCCAGGCCTACGACGTGATCAGTGACGCCTTCGGTCCCGGCGCCAACGGCCCCCTCGTCGTGCTCGTCGAGAACGACGACCCGGCCACCGTCGGCTCCACGGCCGCCGCCGTCGAGGACGAGCTGCGAGGAGTCCGGGGCATCGCGGGCGTCAGCGGTGTCGACATGGCCGAGGACGAGACGGCGGCACGGATCCAGATCGTTCCCGACACCGGACCGCGGTCCGAGGAGACCAGCGACCTCGTGGCCCGACTGCGCACCCAGATGCAGCCGTTGGCACAGTCCAGTGACTCCTATGTGGCCGTCACCGGTATGACCGCCGTCAGCATCGACGTCTCCGACAAGCTCAGCGGCGCACTCGTGCCCTTCGTGATCGTGGTCGTCGGCCTCTCGCTGCTCCTGCTGATGATCGCGTTCCGGTCGGTCGCCATCCCGGTCAAGGCGACCATCGGGTTCCTGCTGTCCGTGGGTGCCGCCTTCGGAGCCACCGTCGCGGTCTTCCAGTGGGGATGGCTGGCCGGCCCGCTGGGCGTGCCCAGCGAGGGTCCGGTGGCCAGCTTCGTGCCCATCATCGTGATGTCCGTGCTCTTCGGGCTTGCCATGGACTACGAGGTGTTCCTCGTCTCCGCCATGCGCGAGGACTACAACCGCCACCGCGACGCCCGCACGGCCATCCTCAACGGAGCCCGCAACGCCGCCCGTGTGGTAACTTCTGCGGCGCTCATCATGATCGCGGTGTTCGTCAGTTTCCTGTTCTCCCACGACGCCGATATCATGCCGATCGCCTTCGCCCTGGCCTTCGGAGTCATGGTCGACGCCTTCCTGGTCCGTATGACCCTCGTGCCGGCGACCCTGGCTCTCCTCGGGGACCGTGCCTGGTGGCTGCCGCGACGCCTCGACCGCGTGCTGCCCCATCTCGACGTCGAGGGCGAGAACTTCCACGCCCACCAGCCGGCGGCCCCGCACGCCCCTGCCAAGGAATCCACCCCCGTAAGCCTGTGACGCAACCATGATCAGCAGAGCCGCTACCGGGGCACCCACCCAGTCCGCCGCACCGGCGGCAACGGCACACGCCGGGCGGCCGCTGTCGCCACCAGGAGCACATATGAACGCCACCAACACGCCGGCCACCGCCGACCGCGTCCTCGTGATCGACGATGATCCCGGTATCAGGCGCCTGCTGATCTCGGCACTGCAGTTCGCCGGATTCGAAGTCGAAACGGCGGGCGACCTGAGCGAAGCCCTCGACCACGTCGCCCGCCGCCCCCCGGACGTCATCGTCCTCGACGTGATGCTCCCCGGCGCCGACGGCTTCGAAATCCTCCAACTGCTGCGCTCCCGCGCCATCGAGGTACCCGTCCTCTTCCTCACCGCCCGCGACGCCGTCGAAGACCGGGTACGGGGATTACGTCTGGGCGGCGACGACTACGTCACCAAACCCTTCAGCGTCGTCGAGGTCGGCGCCCGCCTGCAGGCACTGCTGCGCCGCGCCCGCAACGGAACCCCAACCACCGAGGAAACACGCCTGCGTTGTGGCGACCTCACGCTCGACGACCCACGCCACGAGGTCCGCCGGGCCGGCGAGATCATCGAACTCTCCCCCACCGAATACCGCCTGCTGCACTACATGTTGAGCCACCAGGGGCAGGTTCTCTCCCGCGCCCAGATCCTCGAGGCCGTGTGGCAGTACGACTTCGGCGGTGACTCCGTAGTCGTCGAGCGTTTCATCTCCAACCTCCGACGCAAGATCGACCATGGCCGTACGCCGCTGCTGCGCACCGTCCGCGGCGTCGGCTACACCCTCCGAGAACAGGACGACACGTGAGACTCCGCGGCCGTCTTCCCTGGGCCTCCTCCAGCGTCCGCCTGCGCCTGCTCGCCGGGCTGGCCGCTCTCCTGGTCGTGGGCCTGGTCGCCAGCGCCGTCATCAGCGCCCTTCTCCTGGAAGACTTCCTGGACAAGCGCAACCAGGACACCCTCAAGGCCAACGCCGAGCGTTTGACCCGGGTCATCGGCCGGGGACCGCAGACCGCCAATGGCGACCAGCTCGGCGCCCTTCTCGGTTCGCCCCTGGGCACGGTGGCCGTCGACGAGGACAACAGCGTCCTGCTGAGCACCGGCTCGGCGTCCCGGGCCGCCGACCAGGTGGCCGCGCTCAGCGCGACGGCACCGACGGGACGTGTGGTCACCCTGGAGGGCGGCGACCTCAGTGCCGTACGCATCCCCAGTCCCGGCCTGATCATCGACCGCGGGCCCGCCGAGGGCACCGTGGCACCGGCTGCCGTCATCCTCACCATCGACACCTCCGTCGACGACGCCACCACCGACGCGCTCATCAGACGGCAACTGGCTTTGATCGGCGGCGCGTTGCTGGTCCTGCTGGGGCTGTCCGTCATCGTTCTGCGCCTCGGCATGCGCCCGCTCGCCCGCATGGCCCGCAGCGCCGACGCCATCGCCGCGGGCTCCCTGACCGAACGGCTGCCCACCCACCGCAACGGCAGTGAGGCCGACCTGCTGGCCAAGGCGGTCAACCGGGCGTTCGACGCCCAGGCCCGCGCGGAGGCGACAGTTCGCTCGCTGGCCGCCGACACCTCCCACGAACTGCGCACTCCCCTGTCCACCATCTCCGGATGGCTGGATCTGCACCGCCAAGGCGGCCTTTCCGGTTCGGGCCTGGAGACCGCACTCGACCACATCGAGAACGAAGTGGGGCGGATGCGCCTGCTCGTGGAGGATCTCGCGCTGCTCGCCCGCCTGGACGCCGGCCGACCCGTCGAGCAGGACGACGTGGACCTCACAGTCCTGGCCGCCGGCGTCATCGAGGACGCCCAGATCATCTACCCCCAACGCGACATCGCCATGGCACCCGCGCTGCCGGCACCCGTCATCGGCGATGCCGCCCGTCTGCAACAGGTCCTGCGCAATCTCGTCGGCAACGCCGTTCAGCACACTCCGGCTCAGACCTCTGTGCGCGTCGAGGTCGTCCTCAGCCGTGAGACCGTGCAGCTGAGTGTCATCGACAACGGCCCTGGAATCTCCCCTGAAGACCTGCCCCGTGTCTTCGAGCGGTTCTGGCGCGCCGAGGCCAGCCGCAGCCGCGCCTACGGCGGTTCAGGTCTCGGCCTGGCCATAGTGGAGGCCATCGTCCACGCGCACCACGGACAGGTGGACGTGTACTCGGACGTGGGAGTCGGAACCACCGTCACCATCCGGCTCCCGCGTGGCCATCGCCCGTGAGGAGGTCGTCGCGGCGCCCGCCAAGGTCGAGCTGATCGACGAGATGTGCGGGGCACCCGGGAGGCGTAGGACGGGGGCGCGACACGACTCCTCGTACTGCGAGTTGCCGACCGTCCAGGACTACGACGCTGCTTGCAGCCGGGTGGCGATGAAACTGGTGGGTGTCATGCCCGGCACGATGAGCCCGCTCTCATAGGCGAAGGCGATCAGATGCCCGCGCCGGCGGATTCCCAGCTTGCTGAGCATGTGCGTGATGTGGGTCTTCACGGTGAGGGGGCTGAGACCGAGGTCGCGGGCGATGGAGGCACTGTCCTGACCGCTCGACAGCATGGTGAGGATCTCGCGTTCCCGGGGGGAGAGATTCCTGGTGAGTGCGGGCGTGACCCGTGCTTGCGCCTTGTTGACAGCCGGGGCCGTCCCCAGGGCGACGACAAGCCCGCCCCGGCACACGGTTTCCAGGGCGGCGACGAGCTGTGACGCGCTGACATCCGCGGCGAGAACGCCCGTGGCGCCGGCACGCACCTGGGTATCGACCTCCTGATCACTGGGAGCGCCGAAGACGACGGTCCGCGCCACGGCACAGATCTCGGTGATCAGGGCAGGGAAGTCGTCCGGTTGCCCGGTGCGGATGGAGCGGTCGAGCACGACGACGTCCGCGTCGATGCCGACATCGAGCAGATCTTTGAGATCCTTGCTGTGTGCGGCGGTGCCAGCCACCCTCATGGTGTCGCTGGCATCGATCACCTTGGTGAGCGCGGCCCGCACCAGGGACGGCCCGCCTGCGACAATGACCTTGTTCACGGGTCCTTCTTCTCGGCTCGACAGCCCTTCTGTCACCGCCCGTCCGGCACAAGAGCTCAGCCCTGGCTGGTTTCCGGGATGACCTGACACATCATTCACACGGCACTTGACGGTCGGCCCGCAGTTGACCTGAGCGTTCCTTGACGGTTGCCTGGTAACAGGCTGGACGTCCTGGCAGGGCCGACGCGTGCGGCCGCGTCCCCTCCAGCCGCCGACCGCCGGAGTCCGGCCGGACTTCACCCACCCGCAACCGCTGTTGCTGCCCGACCTGCTCCCTGGTGCCCTCTGCGTCCCCACTGGTGGTCACCGTCCACGGAGCACGACGCCGCGCCGAAGCACTCCGCATGGTCGACGAGGCCGCGACCCGCTGGCATGTGCGCGTCGGCACCTGCGCAACCGAGATTGACAGCCTGGGCTGTCTATTTATTCTGAGGGCATGACGCCAGCGGACGAAGAGCCCTTGAGTGAGGCCGCCGTTCAGGCAGCCGGCGACATCTGGGTGGTGTTCGGCCGACTCCGCCGCAAGCTGCGAGCCCTGGAGGCGGCCGAGGAGCAGATGGGCCGAGACGGGGGCAGGGACAGGGAACCGTCCCCGCCGCAGAGTTCCGTCCTGCGCCGCCTCGCCAGGAACGGTCCGGCCTCCGCCAGTGATCTCGCCGCTGCCGAGGGCGTACGGCCTCAGTCGATGGCCAAGACCGTCATCGCCCTTGAACAGGCCGGGTTCGTCTCGCGCAGCCCGGACCCGGATGACGGGCGGCGGCAACTCGTCTCGCTCACCGACCGGGGGCACGAACGGCGCAGGGGCGAGCGTCTCGCCCGTCAGGCGTGGCTCGCCCGGGCCCTGCAAGAGCACGGCACCGAGGATGAGGTGCGCGCGGTCATCGCCGCCATGGCGCTGCTCGACAAGGTGGCGCAGGCGTGATTCGGACCGCCGCGCGCAGACGGCGTCGGGCAGACAAGGGCGGCTTCGACCGTCGCCTGATCGCACCGATGATCCTGAGCTCGGTCCTCAACCCCGTCAACTCCTCGATGCTCGCGGTCGCGCTGGTCCCCATCGGCCGCGCCTTCGGCGTGCCGCCCTCGCAGGCGGCATGGCTGGTGTCCGGCTTCTACCTCGCGACGGCCGTCGGCCAGCCGGTGATCGGCCGACTTGTGGACGCGTTCGGTCCACGTCGGCTCTATCTGCTGGGCACGGCGCTGGCCGGCCTCGCCGGACTGCTCGGCACTCTCGCTCCGAACTTGTGGGTACTGGTCGCCTCCCGCGTCCTCCTCGGATTCGGGACCTCGGCGGCCTTCCCGGCGTCCATGTCGCTGCTGCGCTCCGAGTCCGAGCGCACCGGCCGGGAGCACCCGAGTGGTGTCCTCGCCGCGCTGTCGATTTCCAACCAGGTCATCGCGGTCGTCGGCCCGGCCCTCGGCGGCCTGCTGATCGGCACGGGTGGCTGGCACCTGATCTTCGGGATCAACGTGCCGCTGTCGCTCATGTGCCTTGTCCTGGGCGCACTGTGGCTGCCACGCGCGACGCGCCCGGGCGGGGCGACCCGCATCGACATGCCGGGCATGCTGTGGTTCGCCGGATCGCTGACCGCGTTCATGCTCTTCCTGATGAATCCGGCGGTCGCCCACTGGTATGTGCCGGTGCTCGGCCTGGCCGCGGGCGCGGTGTTCGTCCGCCGCGAACTCGGCATCGCCCAGCCGTTCGTAGATCTTCGGGTCCTCGGCGGGAACGTACCGCTGCTCGCCACCTTCACCCGACAGTGCCTCGCCTACACCACGTCGTACGCCTTCTTCTACGGCTACAGTCAGTGGCTCCAAGAGGGCCGCGGACTCGGCGCGTCGCAGGCCGGCCTGCTTCTGCTGCCGCTGTCGGCGACGGCTGTCGGTGTCACCGCACTGACGGGACGCCATAGCCGGGTGCGGGGCAAACTCGTCACCGGAGCACTCTTCCAATGCCTCGGCTGCGCGGCGTTGTTGCTCCTTCGTGCCGACAGTCCGGTCTGGCTGCTCGTCGTACTCGGCGCGGTCGTCGGCATCCCTCACGGGTTGATCGGGCTGGCCAACCAGAATGCCCTGTACGCACAGGCCGATCCGGTCCGCATGGGCTCGTCCGCGGGGCTGCTGCGCACGTTCATGTACCTCGGCGCGCTGTTCGCGGCGGCGGCGAGCGCAGTGTTCTTCCGCGACGGCGCCACCAGTTCCGGACTGCATTCCATGGCCTGGGTGCTCATCGGTGTGGCCGCTGTGTTCCTGGTCCTGTGCACAGCCGACCGGTCGCTGAGCCGCGTCGGCACCACACCTGGCGACACGGACCTTCCGCATCGCAAGCGGACTTCCCCGTAGCCGTCGTACGTCAGTGGTGCGCGTGCTGAGCACGCGGACCTGCCGTGCAGGCGAGGAGGACGGGGCCGGGTCGCCGGGCAAGGGAGATGCCCGGTTTGCCGTGTCAGGCGGCCGGCCGGTCGCAAGTCCCGGGTTGACCAACTGAGTTAACGTCGATAACTTATCACCCTTAACTCAGATGGGAGCAGCCCGTGCCCACACTCGCAGCCGAAGACGTCTACGCGCTCGCGCCGTACGCCAAAACGCTCGGAGTCGTGTTCGACGAGATGACGGCAGCCGGCGTTCGAGCCACGCTGGCGCACGATCTCTCGCTCTCCACGGTGGGCGGTGGCCTCCATGGGGGCGCGTTGATGGGACTGGCCGATGTGAGCGGCGCCGTGTGCGCCGCCCTCAATGGTCCGGCCGGCGCCGCACCGGCCACCGTGGAGTCGACCACGCACTTCCTTCGGCCGGCGCACACAGACGTCGTCGCGACAGCTCGTCCTCTGCGCGTGGGTCGCAACACCGTCATCGAGGTCGACGTGCACGACGCCGAAGGTGAACTGTGCGCCCGGGTGACCCAGGTCGTCACCGCGGTCAAACCGAAGACGTCCTGATGTCGCTCTCTTCCGAAGGCCCCCTTCTGTGACCGGCTCCCGCGTTCGCGCCGCCAAGGGCAAGGGCGGCCTGCTCCACGACCAGCTTCTCGACATCGCCGATCAGCTGCTCGAAGACGGTGGCGTCGACGCACTTACGATTCGCGCGGTGGCGACGCGCGCGGGAGTCACCCCGCCGGCCGTCTACCTCCACTTCGCCTCGAAGAGGGAACTCGTCCACGCCACGTGCCTGCGCGTGTGGAGTTCACTGTTCGTCGAGTTGGAAGCAGTGTCCCGGGGGGTCCCGGATCCGGTGACGGCGCTCTACGAAACCTGCGTCGCCTACATCGCCTTCGGGCTTCGCCATCCCTCCCAGTACCGACTGGTGATGGAGGGCGAGGCCACCGAGGCCAGTCGCCGGAACGAGGACGCGTGTTTCCGCTATTTCCGGGACAAGGTCGCGGCCTGTGTCGATGCCGGAGTACCGGTGGAGAGCACCACCGAAACCGCCAGGCTGCTGTGTGCCGGCGCGCACGGCGCGGTGTGTCTCCTGATCCACCAGGAACGTGACGCATGGCCTCCGGACACCGCCGGCTATGCCACCCGGGCGGCGTCCTCAGCTGTGCACGGCGCCCTTCTCACCGCATCTCAAGCGTTCCGGCCCTCGGTGTCCTCCGTGATGCGGTCGGGCTGAACCAGGTGTGAAGACGGACTCCGCCTCTGCACGGCCCGCGGCGCCCGACTCAGCGGAGCCGCACCGTACTTCGGTGCGCGCACATCACCCGAGCGAGCATGACCCTCGAAGCGTTCCAGCCGGGACGGGCGACCGCGTGCCTCACCGAGCATCGCGCTGCTGTCGGGGTTGCGGACCTCCTGGTAGGTGACCGTTTGCAGGAACTCGCCCACCCACAGCCCGTCGGTGCAGCGGGCGGCGCCAAGGGTCGACAGCACATGGCCGGTTCCCCTTGGGCATCTCTGCCGGCGCCTCCCGCGGGTCGGCAGAGAGGATCTGCACTCGGCTCTGCAGCTGCGCTGAAGAGCCACAGAGCCTGCGCCAGGAGGGCGGGGCGTCACGGCCTCACAGGCGTGGTGCGGCCGTGGAGCCCCGCTCCACCAGCCTGGTTCGCAGCAGCGTCCGCCTGCGGCTGCCCCCCGGCGATGCGGTCCAGCATGACGGCGGCGTGCCGGACCTTCTCCACGATCGGCTGGTGGATCGTGGAGCGGTCGGTCAGGGCGGCCACGGGCGCGTCGTCGTAACCGATCACCGAGAGATCGTCCGGCACCGCCACTCCACGGTCGCGCGCCACACGCACGGCGGCGGCCGCGTCCACATCGGACAGCGCGACGACCGCCGTCACCTCGGCGTCTTCCCACAGGGTCCGGGCCGCCCGGGCGCCAGCCGCTGCGTCGATCCCCGCCGCGTCCACGATGCTCAGCTCGGGCAGGTCCAAGCCGACGTCGCGCCAGGCCCTGAAAGACCGGCCAGTCGCTCCCTCGCGTCGCGCTCGGTCGCCCTGTGCGCCTGGGCCGGACTCAAGGCCGCCGTCGCCGTGGACCAATAGCTTGTCCACGACAATGCCCACACGCCGGTGGCCCAGCTCAAGCAGAAAGGCCCTCGCAGGCTCCCGCCTGCGAAGACCCTTCACACTGTCGGGACGACAGGATTTGAACCTGCGACCCCTTGACCCCCAGTCAAGTGCGCTACCAAGCTGCGCCACGTCCCGTTGCCTGCCTGACCTGGGGTTTCCCCGGGCCCGACGTGCACAGAAACAATACCGCACTCGGGCCGGTGGTCGCGCCCTCATTGTTCGTGGCCCGTGGGGGCCGGGCGGGGCTTGACCTCGACCTTGGTTGAGGTTGCACGATCACCGTATGTCGATCACAGCGGAACGCGCAGAAGAACACGGACGCACGCCCGGGCACGCCGACAAGGACGGGCGGCTGCGGTACGCGTACACCGACCTGCCCCGCCTGATGGGGCTGATGACGGGCGACGAGAAGCACGGTCCCGCGGCCACGTCCACGCTGGACGTGCTGTGGGTGCTCTACGACCGGGTGCTGCGGGCCGGACCGGAGCGGACGGAGGATCCGGGGCGGGACCGGTTCCTGTTGTCCAAGGGGCACGGGCCCATGGCGTACTACGCGGTGCTCGCCGCCAAGGGGTTCCTGCCCGTCGAGTGGCTGCCGGAGTTCGGCTCGTACGACTCGCCGCTCGGCCACCACCCGGACCGGGTCCTGGTACCGGGCGCCGAGATCGGCAGCGGGTCGCTCGGGCACGGGCTGCCTCTCGCGGTCGGTACCGCGCTGGGGCTGCGGGCCCAGGGGCTCGACGAGCCGAGCGTGTGGGTGCTGATCGGGGACGCCGAACTGGACGAGGGCAGCAACCACGAGGCGATCGCCTACGCCGGACCGGCCGGCCTCGACCGCCTGCACACCGTCGTGGTCGACAACGCCTCCGCCAGCCACGCGCGGCCGGGTGGCATCGCCGCGCGTTTCGAGGCGGCCGGCTGGTCCGCCGAGACCGTCGACGGGCGTGATCACGAGGCACTGTACGCCGCGTTCACGGCCCCGCATCCGGGCCGGCCCCGCGTGGTCGTCGCCCGCGTCGAGCCCAAGCTCGCCTGAGCCGTCTCCCGGCTCTCCTCGGCTCACCACCTGCACGCTCACCTCGAAGACCTGAAGGGAATGCACCCCATGGACACCATGCGTGACCGCTTCGCCCCCGTCGTCTCCCGGCTCCTCGACGAGGACCCCCGGGTCGCCGTCGTCCTCGCCGAGATCGGCAAGGACGGGTTCGAGGAGGCTCGGCGACGGCATCCGGACCGAGTGATCAATGTCGGTATCCGCGAACAGCTGCTGGTCGGAGCCGGTGCGGGACTGGCGCTGACCGGGATGCGCCCGGTGGTGCACACCTTCGCCAGCTTCCTGGTGGAGCGGCCCTTCGAGCAGGTCAAGCTGGATCTGGGTCACCAGGACGTGGGCGCGGTGCTGGTCAGCGCCGCCGCGTCGTTCGACTGGCCCGCCGGTGGCTTCACCCACATGGCGCCCGGCGACGTGGCCCTGCTGGACACGCTGGACGGCTGGACGGTACACGTCCCGGGTCATCCCGACGAGGCGGAGACCCTGCTGCGGCACGCTGTGGGCGCGGGCGAGGACAAGGCGGACAAGGTGTACGTACGACTGTCCGTGCAGTCGAACGAGCGGGCACTCGCCGTCGACGGAGCCCGGTTCCTCACCGTCCGCGAAGGGCGCCGTGGGGTGGTCGTCGCCGTCGGGCCCCTGCTCGACGGCGTCCTCGCCGCGACGGAGGGGCTCGACGTCACCGTCCTGTACGCCACCACCGTGCGTCCCTTCGACACAGCCGCCCTGCGTCGCGCCACGGAGGCGGCCGGAACGGATGTCGTCCTCGTGGAGCCCTACCTCGCGGGCACCTCCGCGGGCGCCGTGAACGACGCTCTCACCGACGTCCCGCACCGGGTGCTGGGTCTCGGGGTCGGGCGCCGGGAGCTGCGGCGGTACGGGACGGTCGAGGAGCACGTGTCCGCCCACGGCCTCGACGCCCGGTCACTGCGGGAGCGGATCACGGGGTTCCTGGGAGCGGCCCGCGTCCACGTCTGACGTCCGGACCGGCGCGTGCCCTCAGTCCGCCACCGGCAGCCCCAGTCCCGGATGCGCCTCGAGCAGCCGTGGCGGCGCCGCCTGCCGCCAGGAGTCGGCGAGGATGTCGCGCAGCTCCTTCTCGTCCTCCAGGGCGCCCAGGCGGACCCGCACCCACGCGAAACCCGACTCGTGGTCGGCGATCCAGAACTTGCCCGGCTCGGCCAGGACCAGCTCGTCCCTCTCCTCCTTGGGACACCGCACGGCGATGGACGTCTCGTCCTCGGGCAACGTGGCGAACATCTTCCCCGCCACCCGGAACGTGGGCATGCTCCAGGCGATCTTCTCCGCCGTGTCCGGCAGGGAGAGAGCGATACGTCGTACGTCTTCGGCATCCGGCATGAGACGCACCGTAGCGGGCGCCACTGACAATCGCCCCGCTCGCTCACCGCGTCCGAGCTACCGGCCCGTCACCGGCGGCGATCATCCCGCGTGCGCCGGCGTCCCGAGCCGCTTGTAGTAGATCGTCGTCGGCCGCAGCACGCCGGCGGGGTCCGCCGCGTAGTCGGGGATCGCGCCGAGCGGGGTCCAGTCGGCCGCACGGTACAGACGCTCGGCCGGGCTGTCGGTCTCGGTGTCCAGGTGCAGCAGCGTGATGCCGGCCTCCGCGGCGGCGCGTTCGGCGGTGCGCAGCAGCGTACGGCCGAGACCTCGGCCGCGGGCGTCGCGGTGCACCATCAGTTTGACCAGTTCGGCGCGGTGGCGGCTGTTGGGCTTGTCGGGGAAGGCCAGGCTGACGGTCCCGACCACCCGGCCCTGGTCCCGTGCGACCCAGACGGCGAGTGCGCCGGCGGCCACCGCCTTCGCGCGCCCCTGCCACCAGTAGAGGGCCGCCGCGCGGGTGAGGGGCGCGAGGAAGCCGATCGAGGCTCCCGCGTCCACGGTATCGGTCAGCAGGTCGGCCAGTCCCCCGGCGCAGGCCGCCACTTCGGCTCCGTCGAGCCGGACGACGGCCGTCACGGCAGCACCACCGCCAGCGCGTACCGCACGTCGTCCGGTCCGGGGCACCGGAACCGCGTCGGCCCCCACACGCGCAGCCGCAGGCAGTCCCCCGCCGCCAGGTGGTGCTCGACGTCCTGGGCGGTGAAGCGCAGCGTCCCGTCCAGGACCCAGATGTGCTGTTCGAGTCCGGCCACAGGGGGCCTGTCGTACGCGATGTCGGCGCCCGCCACGAGCCGGCCCTCGACCAGTTCTCCCCGCAGCCCCGGATACGGCGGCGACACGCACCGTCGTACGAACCCCGAGGTCCTGTCCTCCCAAACGGGCTGCTCGGCCGCCCGGACGACCGTGACGGGCTCGGACTCGACCTCGCTCAGGAGCTGGGACATGGTCCGCCCGTACACGCCGCAGAGCCGGTTCAGCTGCGCGGCCGTGGGGCTGGTCTCGCCGCGTTCGGCCCTGGACAGAGCCGAACGGCTCACTCCGCTGCGTTCCGCCAGCTCCTCCAGGGACCATCCGTGCTGGGTCCTCAGCTCGCCCAGCCGCCGGGCGAGCCGGATGTCGACGGCGTGCGGCTCGTCACGATCATTTCCCATAGTCGGGATACTATCCCGAATTCGGGATGCCCCTCCAGAGGGCATCACCGAGCCCGGGCCGCCGCCTCGCCCAGCGCGTCCAGCACCGGGCGGATCAGCGGATGCTCCTCCGCGCCCCGGCGCACGGCGGCGAAGACCCGGCGCGTGGGCGCGGTGCCGTCGACCGGGCGTACGACGACTCCGGTGAGGTCCATGCCGTGCAGGGCCGAGCGCGGCACGAGGGCGACGCCGGCGTCCGCGCGGGCCAGGGCGACAACCGCGCGGAAGTCGTCCGAGGAGTGCTGGAGGCGGGGCTGGAACCCGGCACTCTCGCAGGCCAGGACCACCACGTCGTGGCAGGGGTTGCCGGGGTACGGGCCGATCCACGGATCCTTGGCCAGCTCCGCGAGGGGGACCTCGGCGGCGTCGGCCAGGCGGTGCGTCACCGGTACGACGGCGTCGAAGGGCTCCGCGTACAGCGGGACGTGGGTCAGGCGCGGGTCGTCCGCGTCCGGAGCGCCGCGGTACTCGACGGCGACCGCGATGTCGGTCTGCCGGTCCAGCACCATCGGCAGGCTGGCGTCGCCCTCGGCGTCCTGGACGCGGACGCGGATTCCCGGGGCCGTGGCGGCCAGCCGGGTCAGCGCCGGGGCGACGACGAGGACGATGCCGGTGGCGAAGGAGGCGACGGTGACCGTGCCGGCCGCACCGGACCCGTACGCCGCCAGCTCCGCCTCGGCACGCTCCAGCTGGGCGAGTACGGCGTTGGTGTGGGCGAGCAGGATCTCACCGGCGGGCGTCAGCCGTACGCCCTTCGCGCCGCGCTCGACCAGACGGTGACCGGTCTCCTGCTCCAGGGCGGTGAGCTGCTGGGAGACGGCCGACGGGGTGAGGTACAGCGCGGCGGCAGCCGCCGTCACCGTACGGTGGTCGGCCACCGCACGGAGGATGTGCAGCCGCCGCGCTTCGATCACGCGACCGATTCTCCCAGCTCCGCCCGCGCCGCCACGAACGCGTCCACCGCACGGTGCACGTCCTCGGTCGAGTGCGCGGCCGACAGCTGCACCCGGATGCGGGCCTGCCCGTGGGGGACGACCGGGTACGAGAAGCCGATCACGTACACCCCGCGTTCCAGGAGCAGCTCGGCCATGCGTCCGGCCACCGCCGCGTCGCCGATCATGACGGGCGCGATCGGGTGGTCGCCGGGGAGGACGTCGAAGCCCTCCTCGGTCATCCTGCGGCGGAACAGGGCGGTGTTGCCGGCGAGCCGGACCCTCAGGTCGTCCGCCGACTCCAGCAGGTCGAGCACCTTCAGCGAGGCCGCCGCGATGACCGGTGCGAGCGTGTTGGAGAAGAGGTACGGCCGGGACCGCTGGCGCAGCAGGGCGACGATCTCGGCGCGCGCGGCGACGTACCCCCCGGAGGCGCCGCCGAGAGCCTTGCCGAGGGTGCCCGTGACGATGTCGACCCTGTCCATGACCCCGTGCAGTTCGGGGGTGCCCCGGCCGCCGGGGCCCACGAAGCCGACCGCGTGCGAGTCGTCGACCATGACCATGGCGTCATGGCGGTCGGCGAGGTCGCAGATCTCGCGCAGCGGTGCCACGTAGCCGTCCATGGAGAACACGCCGTCGGTCACGATCAGCCGCCTCCGGGCGTCGGAAGCCTCCTTCAGCCGCGCCTCCAGGTCCGCCAGGTCGCGGTTGGCGTAGCGGAGGCGGCGGGCCTTCGACAGGCGGATGCCGTCGATGATCGAGGCGTGGTTGAGCGCGTCGGAGATGACGGCGTCCTCGGGGCCGAGCAGGGTCTCGAAGACGCCTCCGTTGGCGTCGAAGCAGGAGGAGTACAGGATCGTGTCCTCCTGGCCGAGGAACGCCGTGAGCCGTGCCTCCAGTTCCTTGTGGACCTCCTGCGTGCCGCAGATGAAGCGCACGGAGGCCATGCCGTAGCCCCAGCGGTCGAGCGCCCGGTGGGCGGCGGCCACGACCTCGGGGTGGTCGGCGAGGCCCAGGTAGTTGTTCGCGCAGAAGTTGAGCACCTCGCCGGGGCGTCCGCCGGCGGTGACGTTCACGGTGGCGGACTGCGGGGTGCCGATCACGCGCTCGGGCTTGTGCAGGCCCGCGGCGCGGATCTCGTCGAGGGTGGCGCGGAGGTCGTCGCGTACGGAGTCGAACATGAGGGCAGGCTCCTGAGATATGTGCGGCGAGGGGGAGTTACGCGGTCCAGTCGAGGATGACCTTGCCGCCGCGGCCGCCGGCCGCGTCGGCGAACGCCGCCTCGAAGTCGCGGTGGCCGTACCGGCCGGTGATCACGGGAGAGAGATCAAGCCCGCCCTCCAGCAGCACCGACATCGCGTACCAGGTCTCGAACATCTCCCGGCCGTAGATGCCCTTGATCGTGATCATGGAGGTGACGATCCGGGACCAGTCGACCGGGAACTCCTCGGCGGGCAGGCCCAGCATCGCGATCCGGCCGCCGTGCGTCATGTTGGCGATCATGTCGCGCAGCGCCTCCGGGCGGCCGGACATCTCCAGTCCGATGTCGAACCCCTCGCGCAGTCCCAACTCCCGCTGACCGTCGGCGATCCGGGAGCCCGAGACGTTCAGCGCGAGGTCGGCGCCGATCTTGCGCGCGAGGTCCAGCCGCTCCTCGCTCACGTCGGTGACGACGACGTGGCGGGCCCCGGCGTGCCGGGCCACCGCGGCGGCCATCAGGCCGATCGGGCCGGCTCCGGTGATCAGCACGTCCTCGCCGACCAGGGGGAAGGAGAGCGCGGTGTGCACGGCGTTGCCGAACGGGTCGAAGATCGCCGCCACGTCGAGGTCCACCGGCACCCGGTGCACCCACACGTTGGACGCGGGCAGCGCCACGTACTCGGCGAAGGCTCCGTCACGCCCGACTCCGAGCCCCACCGTGGCACGGCACAGATGACGGCGCCCGGCGAGGCAGTTGCGGCACTTGCCGCACACGAGGTGGCCCTCGCCGCTGACCCGGTCGCCGGTTTTGATGTCGGTGACGTCGCGTCCCGTCCCGACCACCTCGCCGACGAACTCGTGGCCGACCACGAGCGGGGTGCTGATGGTCTGCCGCGCCCAGCCGTCCCAGTCGCGGATGTGCAGGTCGGTGCCGCAGATCCCGGTCCTGAGGACCTTGATCAGTACGTCTGCCGGGCCGACCTCCGGCTCCGGGACGTCCGCGAGCCACAGACCGGGCTCCGCCTTCTCCTTGACCAGCGCCTTCACTGTGCGGCTCCCGTGCGTGAGGCCCCGGAGCAGGGCGTGCCGAAGAGGCCCGGACCGGGGAGAGGGGTGGGATCTCGTGGGAAATCCTCCGTGCGGTCCCGCCTCCGGTCCATCGAGGTTTTCTTAAGCGCGGCCGCAGCTTTCCTTCACGCGCCGCCCGCACACGTCGCCGGCTGTCGATCTTGTCCGCGCCGTATTGATCCCCTCGCCGCTTCTCGCCGTATTCCTCCTGAGAGGCGCCACCCTGACCAGGCCCCCCACTGCCAAGGAGCCGAAAACCCGTCATGCTGCCAGCACCGCACATGGCCCTGCCGCCCACCGACCGTGTCCTTTCCCCGTTCACCGGCTGGACCCGTGAGCACTGGGAGGTGCTGGCCGACCGGCAACTCGAAGCGCTGTTCCCGTACGCGACACCCGGTTTCGCGCAGTACCGGCTGCCCGGCCGCGGCTCGACCTCGGGTGTGGTCGCCGACGGACTGGAAGGGTTCGCCCGCTCGTTCCTGCTGGCCTCCTTCCGGATCGCGGGAGCCGGCGGGGCCGTCGATCCCCGTCTCACCGAACGCTACGTGCGGGGACTGACATCGGGCTCGGACCGGGACAGCGGTGAGGCATGGCCCGAACTCACCGACTGCTCGCCGCAGATGGCCGAGGCCGCGGCGATCGCGGTGGGGCTGCACGAGACCCGTCCGTGGATCTGGGAGCGGCTGGCCCCCGAGGTCCGGGAACAGCTCGTGGACTGGCTGTGGGGCTTCGTGGGCCGCCGGACCACGGCCGACCACGGACGGCTCTTCCAGGTGGTCGCCTCACAGTTCCTGGCCTCCGTCGGGGCACCGTTCCGGCAGGAGGACATCGACACCGGCCTCGACCGCCTGGAGGACTGGTACGTCGGCGACGGCTGGTACGCCGACGGCGACGGCCGCACGTTCGACTACCACAACGCCTGGTCCCTGCACCTGTATCCGCTGCTGTGGTCCCGGATGACGGGCGGCGACGACGGCGGGCGCGGCCGGGTCTACCGCCGGCGCCTGGCCGAGTTCCTCGCCTCCTACCCGCGGTTCTTCGGCGCGGACGGCGCACCCGTGCACCACGGCCGCTCCCTGACGTACCGTTTCGCCGCGACCGCCCCCGTGTGGCTGGGTGCCCTGGCGGGCTGCACGCCGCTGGCCCCCGGCGTGACCCGGCGTCTCGCCTCGGGCGCCGTACGCCACTTCGTGGAACGGGGTGTGCCCGACGAGCGGGGGCTGCTGCCGCTCGGCTGGTACGGCACGTTCCTGCCCGCGACCGCCGCGTCCTCGGGACCGGGATCGCCGTACTGGGCGGGCACCGCCTTCCTCGGGCTGATGCTGCCGCCCGACCACGCGGTGTGGCGGGAGCGCGAACAGCCGCTGCCCGTCGAGGAGTCCGACCAGTACACCGCGCTCCCGGCGCCGGGCTGGCTGCTCCACGGCACCCGGCACGACGGGATCGTACGGCTCGTCAACCACGGCAGCTCGCCGCGGGATCCCGCCGACGACGATCCGCACGCCACCCGGTTCGGCTACTCGACGGCGACGGCGCCCGAGGCGGGGACGCACGCCCGGGAGCGCAACGTGGACGGCCATCTGGCGCTCCTCGCGCCCGACGGCACTCCGTCGCGCCGGCGCCGCATCCAGCCCCTGCGGTGCGCCGGACGGACGGCTGCGTCGCGCTACGAGGCTCGACTTCCGGGCGTGGAGGGCGCGTTCCCGGTCGAGACGACGAGCGTGCTGCGGGGGCCGTGGGAGATCCGGGTGCACCGGGTGCACGCCCCGGCGGGTGCGGCGGTCCGGGAGGGCGGGTACGCGGTGGCGGACCGGAACCGGCCGTCGGCCGAACGGGGAACGGGCTGGGCGCTGGTGCGGACCGCGGACGGGCTGACCAGCGCGGTGGTGGCCCTCCACGGCTGGGACACGGACGCGGGCATCGCGCGTGAGGTGGAGGCCAACGCGTTCGGCCCGCACTCCGCGACCCCGTACCTGCGGTGCGCCGCCGGTCTGCCCAGCGGCAGCGGAATCTTCGTCACGCTGCTCGCGCTGACCCGCGACACCGTCCATCCGGACGCACTGCGGGAGTCGGTGCTGTGTGCGGTGGAGGAGGACGAGGCGCGGATCACGTTCCCCGAAGGGGACACCGTCGCCGTACGGTTCGCGGCGGGATGACCATGGGGGCCGGTTACCCGGGAGCCGGTTACCCGGGGGCCGGTTACCCGGGAGCCGGGTCAGGGGAACGGCTCCCGGCGTTCGAGCTGCTCGGCCAGTTCGGCGGCCATCGCCTTGATGGTCTCCAGGCCGGCCCGTCCCCACGGGCGCGGGGTGACGTCGGCGACGCAGACCGTGCCGAGGGCGATGCCCGTGCGGTCGACGAGCGGGGCACCGAGGTAGGAGCGGACGCCGACCTCGTCGACGATCGAGTTCCCGGCGAACCGCGGATAATCGCGCACGTCGTCCAGGACCAGCGCCTTGCGTCGAACCACCACATGGGGACAGAAACCGAACTCGCGGGGCATATGGCGGGACACCATGGTCTCAGCACCCTCCGCCTCGACGAGGATGCCGTCGGGCGTGTGCAGTCCGGCGAAGAACTGCCGGTGCTCGTCGATGAAGGTGACCATCGCGTACGGCGTCGAGGCGATCTCCGCGAGCCGCTGCGCGAAGAGGTCGAAACCGGGCTCCGGGTGTGCGCCGAGGCCGAGCAGGCGCAGCCGCCGTACGCGCTCGGGGGCGTCCCGGTCCTCGGGAGTCAGCAGCAGTCGGCCGTGGGGACGGGGCGGGCCGTAGCTCATGGCCGCGCTCCACGACTCATGTCGTCCCTCATGTGTGGGCTCCGTGGCTCGGAGCGTGCGCGGGTGTGTGGGCGAGGAGGTGGCGGACCAGGGTGAGCAGGGTCTGCACACCGGAGCTGGAGATCCGTGCGTCGCAGCACACGACCGGGATCTCGGGGTCGAGGTCGATGGCGGCGCGCACCTCCTCCGGGTCGTAGCGGAACGAGCCGTCGAACTCGTTGACCGCGACGATGAAGGGGAGGCCGCGCTGCTCGAAGAAGTCGACGGCCGCGAAGCAGTCCTCCAGACGGCGGGTGTCGGCGAGGATGACCGCGCCGAGCGCCCCCTCGGAGAGTTCGTCCCACATGAACCAGAACCGCTGCTGGCCGGGGGTGCCGAAGAGGTAGAGCACGTGTTCCTGGTCGAGGGTGATGCGGCCGAAGTCCATGGCCACGGTCGTCTCGACCTTGTTCTCGACGCCGTCGAGGCTGTCGGTCGCGGCGCTGGCCGTGGTGAGCAGTTCCTCCGTGCTGAGCGGCGCGATCTCGCTCACCGCGCCGACGAAGGTCGTCTTGCCGACTCCGAACCCGCCCGCCACCAGGATTTTGAGCGCGGTGGGGAAGGGATCAGAGCTGTCGTCGTAGTCCATCGAGCACTGCCTCCAGAAGAGACCGGTCTGTGGGGTTGTGGAAGGCCGGGGGCCTCTCGGTGAGGGCCCCGCAGTCGACCAGGTCGGACAGGAGCACCTTGGTGACCGCCGCCGGCAGCTTGAGGTGCGCGGCCACCTCGGCGACCGAGACCGGTGCCCGGCACAGGTCGAGTGCCTGGGTGTGCTCGGGGCCGAGGTAGCCGAAGGGGGTGGTTCCGGTGGCCATCACCTGCGTCAGGAGGTCGAGCGCGGTGCTCGGCCGGGTCCGGCCGTTGCTGACCGTGTAGGGGCGCACCAGCCGGCCGGCCGCGTCGTCGAGCCAGGGCCCGTCGCCGGCCGCGGTCGCGCTCAAGGCCGCATCGCCGAGGGTTCGACGGCCGGCTGCCTGGGCGCTGTCATCAGGTACGGGCGGACGCTCTTGACGAGCATGGCCATCTCGTAGCCGAGCACGGCGGCGTCGGCCTCGCGTCCGGCCATGACGGCGAGGCAGGTTCCGGAGCCGGCGGTGGAGACGAACAGCAGGGTCGAGTCGAGTTCGACGACGACCTGGCGCACGTCGCCGCCGTCGCCGAAGCGGACGCCCGCGCTGCGGCCGAGGGAGTAGAGGCCGGAGGCCAGCGCGGCCATGTGGTCGGCGCTGTCCGGATCGAGGCCGTGGACGGATTTCACGAGCCCGTCGCAGGAGAGGAGCACCGCGCTCGTGGTGTGCGGTACGCGCTGCACGAGGCCGCTCATCAGCCAGTCGAGATCGGAAACGTGACCGGTCGGCGCGTCGCTCGCCATGGTGGATCGACTCCTTGGGGTACGAAGGTCTGCGGGAGCGGAGGGGGTGGGCAGGGTGGTCGTCATCCGGTGGGTGTGCTCCCGTCGTGCCGGGCGGTGAGGTCGTGTCCGGGCGCGGGCTCCCGCGTCCCGTGCCCCTCGGGGGGCGCGTGCGCCGTGCGCGCATCGCTCAGGTGGGCCGGGTCCAGGGACGGCGGGACCACTGTCGGGGCGGTGTCCGGGCGCCGTACGCCGAAGGAGGGCACCGTGACCGCGTGCGGGCCGTCCCGCAGGGCGCGCTCCGCGTGGCGCACATCGCTGTGGACGCCGCCCATGTGACTCGCATCGGGACGGGGCGCGGTGTCGGTGTGCGTCTGCTCCATGGGGGCGGGGTCCGTATGGGCCGGCTCCATGGGGGCCGCGCCTGTGTGGGCCGACTCCGTGTGGGCCGGCTCCGTGTGGTGGGCCTCCGCGAGTCCGATTCCCCGCCGGAAGGCGGCCATCAGGCCGGGGTCGTGGCCGACGTAGTGGTCCGGGTCCTGGCGGGGCGTGGGTACGGGGCCGCCGCGGAGCTGGGGGGCGATGTGCTCCTGGGCGCGCCGCCGGGGCAGCTGCGGCTTCCCGATGGTTCCGCGTGCCGTGCCGGTGCGCGGGACCGGTGGCGCGGCCGTGTTGTCCAGGAGAGTCCGCCGGTCGTCGGGGCGGATTCCGGGCAGTGCGTCGGCCGGG
Organism: Streptomyces sp. NPDC030840; assembly: GCF_055572015.1. Classification (NCBI taxonomy): domain Bacteria; kingdom Bacillati; phylum Actinomycetota; class Actinomycetes; order Kitasatosporales; family Streptomycetaceae; genus Streptomyces; species Streptomyces sp. NPDC030840. Next base: position 49,184 of record NZ_JBVIEE010000015.1, read on the forward strand.
GTGGGCCGCTCCTGGCGGGTGTCGCGGACGGGCAGTCGGGCCAGGCCCCCGGGAGTGGTCGGCGTCTGCTGTCGCGGTGCGGCCTGCTCGGTGCCCTGGGCGGCGGGGGCGGGCCCGGGGGCCGGAGCGGAACGGCTCGCGGTCTGCGGATGCCGGGGGCCGGCGGCCGGCGGCCGGGCCCCGGCGAGGCCGACCGGTTGCTGGGGCTGGTAGTGGGACTGCGATGGGGGCCGGGACTGCGTCTGCGTCTGCGTCTGCGTCTGCGGTACGACGCCGGAGGCGCCCGGCTCCGTGCCGAGCAGCCCCTGGGGGACGACGAGGACGGCCTGGACGCCGCCGTAGATGTTGCTCTGGAGCCGGACGTGGATGCCGTGCCGCCGGGCGAGCTGCGAGACGACGAACAGGCCGATGCGTCCGTCCTGGAGCAGGTTCGCGACGTTCACCTGGTCGGGGTCGGCGAGCAGGGCGTTCATCTTGCTCTGCTCGGTCACCGGCATGCCGAGACCGCGGTCCTCGACCTCGACGGCGAGACCCGAGGTGACGATCTCCGCACGCAGCAGGACCTGGGTGTGAGGGGCGGAGAACACCGTGGCGTTCTCGACGAGTTCGGCCAGCAGGTGGATGACGTCCGCGACCGCGTGACCGCGCAGGGTGCCCTCGATGGGCGGCACCAGCTTGACGCGTGAGTACTGCTCGACCTCCGCGATGGCCGAGCGCAGCACCTCGGTCATGGAGACGGGGTTGCTCCACTGGCGGCGGGAGACGGCGCCGCCGAGCACGGCGAGGTTCTCGGCGTGACGGCGGATGCGGGTGGCGAGGTGGTCGACGTGGAAGAGGCCCTTGAGCAGGTCGGGGTCCTCGATCTCGTTCTCCAGCTCGTCGAGGATCGAGATCTCGCGGTGCACGAGGGACTGCAGGCGCCGGGCGAGGTTCACGAAGACCTCGACCTTCTGTTCGCTGCCGGCCTGGCTGGAGAGCTGGGAGGCCCGGACGACGGCGGTGACGGCCGCGTCCTGGGCGTGCGCGAGGTCCTCGGCGAGCAGCTCGAACTCGTCTGCGTCCGCGGCGGGTTCGCCGCGCGGCTTGCGGGCGGGCGGGCCCTCGCCGCGGCGCAGCGCCTCGACGAGGGCCCGCAGGTCGGCCTCACCGCGGGCGCTGGTGCGGCGCAGGGCACCGAGGCGTTCGCCCACGGACCTGGCGGCTCGGTCGGCGGCCACCGCGGCGATCACGATGCCCGCGAGAGCGACGCCGACGGCTCCGGCGAGCACCGCCCACAGGACGGGGCTGGGGCGTGCCCCGGTGGAGCGGACGGTGAAGAGCACGGCCGCGCAGGCGCTGAGCGCCACCGCCGTGGGCGGCAGGACCGCCAGGCGCAGCAGCTGTGGCCGTATCGGCGTCTCGGGCAGCGAGGGGGTGGTGCGGGCGACCGGCCGTCCGTGCCGGCCGCCCTCACGGCGGTCCGCACGGGCGGTCGGTGCGCGAAGCTGAGACATCGGTGTCCTTGAACTGGTGCGTCGGGGGCGTGGGGGGCTCCCGCGTCTGCGCGACCCGGGCATGCGCCATCGCGTGCCGGTCGAAGGAACCGAAGAATTCGGCCCTGTGTCGCCCGACGGCAACTCACAGTAGTCGCCAACGCGTCAGGACCGGTGCGCAGTTGGCAAAGTCCCCCGCGAAGCTTCCCGCCCTGGTATGAGCCTTCGTACGACAGGCCGATAAACCTTCGGACGCCCGTTCCCTACGCGGAAATGATTCGATCAGGGCTGGTCAGAAGCGGTCAGGAAAGGAAACAGAGGGCCGAAGGGCGCTGCAGCCCTCACTCCTCGGAAACGGGGGGAATTCACCCGGCGGGAACTGTTTCCAGCTCCCCGGCGCCCTCTGCGATCCCGTCGCGGGCGTCACCCGTTGTGGTGACCGGTCGGCCTTCCGGGGCGGGCAAACCACCTATTGGGGTGACGGCGGGCGCCCGCCACCGGAGGGCCGTTCGCACGTGCCCGTGTGGAGATGGTGCGGTCCCGGGCAGTACTGCGGTAGCTGGGGTTGTTCCCGAGTGTCGCGAAGCCGCGGAGGGTGACTGTGCGTTCCTTGACCTTCGTCATCGGTACGGGGCGCAGCGGTTCGACTGCGCTGTCTCGCATCCTCAACGCGCACCCGGACGTACTGAGCCTCAACGAGTTCATGGCCTCCGTGGGCGATGTCGCCTTCCCCGCGGGGACGGTGACCGGTGAGGAGTTCTGGCAGTTGCTCTTCCGGCCCGCCCCACACTTCGAGCGGATGATCCGCAGCGGGCTGCCGCTGCCGGAGTTCCTGTACACACGCCGCCCCGGGAGATACGCGGCGGAGACCACCGGGATACCCGCGCTCTCCCTTATGGTGTTGCCTCACCTCACCGACGACCCGGACGGGCTCCTCGACGAGCTTCGCGCATCGGTGGTCCGATGGCCCGAGCGCACCGCCGCCGAGCACCACCGAGCGCTGTTCGGCCTGCTGTGCGCGCGGTTCGGACGGACCGCCGTCGTGGAGCGCTCCGGTTACTCGACGGGCTGGGCGCCCGGGTTGCGGGCCGCGTTCCCGCAGGCGAGGTTCGTGCACATGTTCAGGGACGGGCCGGACTGCGCCCTGTCCATGAGCCGTCATCCCGGCTACCGCGCGATCTCCCTGCTGCGCGAGATCAAGGCACGGGCCGGCGTCGACAGTTTCGCCGGCCTGACCGACGAGCACGTGCGCTCGCTGCCGGCGGATCTCGCACCGCTGCTCGACGAGCGCTTCGACGCCGCCCTCGTGCGCGACAGGGACATCCCTCTGCGGACGTTCGGCGCCCTGTGGTCCGAACTCGTCACCGACGGCGCCGGGTTCCTCGGCCGCCTGCCCTCGGACCAGCGCACCACACTCGCCTACGAGGACCTCCTCGACCATCCGGCCGAAGAGCTGACCCGCCTGGCCGAGTTCATCGGCGTCGACCCCCTCCCGGAGTGGCTTCGCACCGCGTCCGCACAACTGGACCCCGGCCGACGCGGCTCCGCCCGGAGACTGCCGGCGGCCGAACTCGTCGAGCTGAGGGAGAGCTGCGCCCCGGGCACCCGTGTTCTGAGTGCCTCACGCGGGCGGGACCGGAGTCTCCGGCGGGGCGGGAAGCGTCCGTCCCAGGCGGGCGAGTGGGGACAGGGCCATCAGGGCCGGTGACAGCAGCATGCCCGCGGCTGTCACCAGGAGGCTGGTGCGCGTCCCCCACGCTTCCGAGAGAAAGCCGCCGAGCAGCGAACCGAGCGGGGTCAGCCCCATGCCGACGAAGTTGATCGTCGCGGCCACGCGTCCCTGCATCCCGTCCGGAGTGACCGTCTGCCGGACGGCCATGACCGTGACATTGACCAGCTGGCTGAAGGTCCCGAAGACGAAGTTGACCGCAAGGAGCGCGGTGACCGTCACCGTGGAGGAGCCGTGCAGTGCGGGCACCAGCAGGAACACGCCGTCGCCGAGTGCTGCCGCTGACACGAGCACGGCGCCGTGTCCGAAGCGGCCCGGCAGGCGGGCGGCCAGCAGCGAGCCCAGGAGCGCGCCCGGCCCGGTCGCCGCGAGTGCCAGGCCGACGGCGGTGCCCGACAGGTGCAGATCCCGCGGCAGGAACAGCAGGTAGACGGTCATCACAGCCGCCAAGGAGAACTGGAAGGCGGCTGACGCGAGGCACACCGTCCGCAACGAGGTGTCACCGGCGACGAAGCGGAAGCCCTCCTGGATCCGCCGCCAGACCCGAGGAGGACGTTCGGAGCGTTCCGGGACGGATTCCCGGCAGCCGATCCGTCGGATCGACAGGAACGACAGCGCGAAGAACACCGCGCTGGAGGCGGCGGCGATCGGCGCCGACAGCGCGGACACCAACGCACCGCCGAGAGCCGGCCCGCCGATCTGCGCGGCGGACCGACTGCCCTCGAGCGCGCTGTTGCCCCGCACCAGCTGATCGCGTTTCACCAGCCGCACCAGGGACGCCTGGTACGCCACGTCGAAGAACACGGACAGGGCCCCGACGGCGAAGGCGACCACGAGCAGCGCGGGCAGTCCGAGCCCACCGAGGAGGCCGACCACGGCGGCGGCGCCCAGTGCCAGGGCACGGCCGGCGTCCGTCAGCACCATCACCGTACGGGTACGCCACCTGTCCACCCACGCCCCGGCGAAGAGCGAGAGCAGCAGGATCGGTGCCTGCCCCACCGCGCGCAGTGCGCCCAACTGACCGGCACCGGCGTCGAGGGTCAGGACGGCGAAGAGCGGCAGCACCACAAGGCCCGCGTGTTCGCCCAGTTGGGAGGCCGTCTGGCCCACCCAGAGCCTGCGGAAGTCGCCGTCCCGCCACGGGCTTGACGGAACAGGCCGACCGGAGTCGGATACGGCGGAGGAAGAGGACGGCACAGGGACCCCTCGGATGACCGAAGACGAGACCCGCCAACCGGCGCACGCCAGGCGCACCGGCCGTTTCAGGCAGCGGGAGAGGAAGGCTCGCTGTGCCGCGCGTCAAGGGCAGCACGCGATGACAGGCCGCTGGGGCTCACATGTCAACGCGTGCTCGGACGACCGACCATGTCTTCACTCCTCGTGAGTCACTCGCTGGGCGGAACACTAACTCCCACGGGGCAGGGCACGAAAGGCGATTGCGCGCCGGGCAAACGGCGGAAGGATCCCGGCTGTTCGCGCCGGGTCACGAGCGTGGGGGCCGGGGCGACCGTGCGCAGCGCGGGGTGCCGTCCGCCGACGAGCATCCCGCACGCGCGCCTGGACCCGCACGACGTCCCCGTTACCTGTGCGGAGTGAGAGGGACGCCGGCCCAGGTGTCCCGGCCATCGTCGCCCGCCCCGGGCCGGCGCCTCACGAGGTGGCGCGAAGTCAGCCCTCGCCCACGAGGTCGAGGTCGTCACGAGACGCCTCCGGAGTGACCTCCGGAACGGGCCACGTGCGGTTCAGCGGCAGGGACACATCCCGCCACCAGGGGTGCGCCGGTAGGTCTCCCGCGGGTTCGAAGGGTTCGCCGGGCCGGGGCAACGCCACCGCCTGCCCGGCCCCCTCGGCGGCGTCCTTCGTCCACTCGCCGGGCTCCGCCCAGGGGTGGGGAGCCAGGTTGAATGTCGCCCAGTGGATCGGCAGCATCACCCCGGCCGGGTTCCCGCCCTGAAGGTCGAGGTGGGCGCGCATGCCTTCCTCGGGGGTCATGTGGATGTCCGGCCAGAACTCGCTGTACGCGCCGATCTGGATCATCGTGGCGTCGAAGGGGCCGTGCTCGGCGCCGATGTCCTTGAAGCCCTCGAAGTACCCGGTGTCGCCGCTGTGGTAGATCCGGTGCGTCTCGCCCGCGACGGCCCAGGAGGCCCAGAGCGTGTGCTGGGCGTTGCGCAGTCCGCGGCCGCAGAAGTGGCGGGCCGGGGTGGCCGTGAGGGTGAGGCCGCCGATCTCCGTGGACTCGGCCCAGTCCAGCTCGCGTATCCGCGTCTCGGAGACGCCCCAGCGCTCCAGGTGTGCGCCGACGCCGAGGGGCACCGCGAACAGCGTGTCCGTGCCGGCCAGGGACTTGATCGTGGGCAGGTCGAGGTGGTCGTAGTGGTCGTGGGAGATGACGACGACGTCGACCGGGCCGAGCGCGGCCAGCGGCAGCGGCACGGGGTGCAGCCGCTTGGGCCCGGCGAAGGCGAACGGGGAGCAGCGCTCGCCCCACACGGGATCGAAGAGCACGCGGTGGCCGTCGATCTCGGCGAGGACGCTTGAGTGCCCCATCCATGTGATCCGCAGTCCGCTCGCCGGCGGCCGTGCCAGGTCGTCGAGGGTGGTGGAGTGCGTCGGCACCGGGCCGGTCGGCGCGCGGCGGACGCGCTCCTCCTTGCGCAGGTAGCGCTTCGCCATGTCGAGCGCGGCGCCGCCCGCCGGACGCACGCGCGTGCCCTCCGGGTTCACGAACGCGCCGTTCGCGAAATTCGGCGATCTGCGGATCCGCTCCAGGCGCGCACCGCCCGGATCCGCGCCGAAGGCGACGGGACGCAGCCCGCGCAGCCCGGAGCTCGTGGAACGGAAACCGGACACGGCCACCTCCTGGTGATGTCACTGAGGCATTCCATTATGGTCCGCCCCTCCGACAACGGGGGGCCCACCAGGTGGCCGCGGAGTGGCATGCTGAACGACAATTCAGTAGCCGCCGTCGGCTCGCAGCCCCGAGGAGACCCGATGCACGACCCCCTCATGTCGCTCACCTGGACCGATCACCTCACCGGTCGCCGCGGCTTCCTCGTGGTGGACCGGCTGGTGCGCTCGGTCGCCAGCGGCGGACTGCGGATGCGGCCGGGCTGCACGCTTGAGGAGGTCGCGGGGCTGGCCCGGGGCATGACCCTGAAGGAGGCGCTGCACTACGACCCGGAGGCTCACCCGGAGAGCCGCTACATCCCCCTGGGGGGCGCGAAGGGCGGCATCGACTGCGACCCCCGCGATCCGGAGGCGTACGGCCTGCTGGTGCGCTACCTGCGCGCGATGCGCCCGTACGTCGAGAGCTTCTGGACCACGGGTGAGGACCTCGGCCTCAGCCAGGGCCTGGTGGACCGGGCCGCCGCGGAGGCGGGGCTCGTCTCGACCGTCCAGGCCGTGTACCCGCTGCTCGACGACGAGGCGGAGGCCCGGCGGCGACTCGCGGACGCCTTCGCCCTGAAGGTCGACGGCATCGGGCTGGACGAGCTGGTCGGAGGCTGCGGGGTGGCCGAGTCGGTGCTGACCGCCCTCGACCGGGCGGGTGTGCGGCACTCGGGGACACGGGTCGCGTTGCAGGGACTGGGCACCATGGGCGGGGCCACGGCGCGCTTCCTCACGCGCGCGGGGCTGAGCGTGGTGGCCGTCGCCGACGTCAAGGGCACGATCAGCAACCCTCAGGGGCTCGATGTCGAGGCGCTGCTCGCCGCCCGCGACCCGTACGGGACGGTCGACCGCGCGGTGCTGCGCCCCGCGGACCGGGAGCTTGCGGGTGAGGCCTGGCTGTCGGCCGACGCGGAGGTGCTGGTGCCCGCGGCGGTCTCGTACGCGATCGACGCCGGGAACCAGGGGCAGATCACGGCGCGCTGGATCGCCGAGGCCGCGAACATGCCGGTCCTGCCCTCGGCGGAGGAACCGCTCCGTGCGCGCGGAGTCACCGTCCTGCCGGACGTCGTGGTCAACTCCGCGACGAACGCCTGGTGGTGGTGGACGCTGTTCGGGGACATCGGGGCGGACGCGGAGGAGGCGTTCGCCCACGTCCGCCGCTCGATGCGCGGGCTCGTCGACCGTGTGCTGGCCCGCGCGGAGGCCGACGGAACGGCTCCGCGCGCGGCCGCCCACGCTCTCGCGGCGGACCGGCTACCGGTGATCGCGGAGCGTTTCGGCTGGTACCGCTGAGCCTGCTCGGCGCGATCGTTCCCCGCCCTCCCTCACGCGGTCGTTCCTCGCCCTGCCCCGATCGGCAGAGGAACAGGGAGGAGAACCGGACCGGCAGCTCGCCGTGGCTGCCCCGCACCGTCCGGCATGGGACCTCGGTTCCGGGGACGGATGCCGCGCAGATGGGGGAGCCGTGTCGGAGCATGGGCACGGGCGGGCCCCGGCGGCCGACAGGCGGCCTGAGGGCTCCTCGTCGCCGGGCAGGTGCAGGCCATCGCCGCGTACATGCGGTGCCCGCCCGCCGTCGAGGACGGTGTCGGCCCCTCGGCGGTCACCGCCCTGCGCGAGGAGCCGAAGAACCTGACGGAGCTCCAGGCCGCGCAAGGACGGCAGACGGACCTCGCGGAACGGGCGGGCCGACGCGGCACGAACCTGGCCGGCGTCACGCCGCGGCCGCGATCACCCGGATCCTGGCCGGTACGGCCCTCGCCGCCCAGGTCGCTCCATGGCCGCCGCTGTGGTGTGCCCTGGGCGGCGCGGCGGTGCCGGGGCTCCTGACCGTCGCCGCGCTCGCATGCCCGCCTCCACGAGCACGCCCGTGCGTTCGGGAGGCGACGCACTAGGGTTGCGACGTGACCAGAGTGCGGTTGAGCGTGGCGGAGCGGCGTGAGGAGTTGCTGCGGGCCGCCGTCGAGCAGATCGAGGCGCGGGGCGTGGCGGCCGTACGCATCGCCGACGTGGCCTCGGTGCTCGGGGTGAGCAACGCGCTGGTGCTCTACCACTTCTCGACCAAGGAGAAGCTGGTGGCCGAGGCGTTCACGTACGCCGCCGAGGACGACCTCGCCCGTCTGCGGGTGCTGCTGGGCCGCCGGACGACCGCGCTGCGGCGCCTGCGGGCGGCCGTCCGCTGGTACGCGCCGACCGGGCAGGCCAAGGGCTGGCGGCTGTGGATCGAGGGCTGGGCGGCGGCACTGCGCGAGCCCGCGCTGCGGGAGGTGACGCGCGGCCTCGACCGGCAGTGGAAGGCCGCGATCACCGAGGTCATCGCGGAGGGCGTGGCGGCCGGCGAGTTCCAGTGCCCCGACCCCGCTGCCGCCGCCCTCCGCCTCACCGCCCTGCTGGACGGTCTCGCCGTACAGACCACCGCCTACGAGGGCGCCGTCTCCCGCACCCGCACCCTGGAGTGGGCCGACGAGGCCCTCGCCCGCGAACTGGGCCTGGAGCGGGAGGCGCTGACGGCGGCGAAGGCCTGAGCTCCGGACGGCGCGCTTCAGACCACCGACGCGATCCGCGTCCTGATGTCGTCCGGTGACAGGGCTCCCTTGGCCACCACGCGGTCTCCGGAGGACTCGCCGCGCAGACGGCGGCCGATCCAAGGCACCAGGTACTCGCGGGCCCAGTGGATGTCGTCCCGGCGGACCTCGAAGGTCCCGCGCGGTGGGAGGGGAGGCCAGGGCTGGTCGGGGTCGGCGGGGATCTCCAGGCCCAGGACCTGGCCGGCCCGCAGCGCCACCCGCGTGTGGCCCTCGGGCGACAGGTGGAGCCGGTCGTCGTCCCAGGCGCGCCGGTCCTGGATGGTCTTCAGCGACCACAGGTCCAGGACGGGGCAGCCGTACCGGTCGGCGATCGCGCGCACGTGACCGTTGTACGTGGCGATCTTGCCGCGCAGGTGCTTGAGGACGGGCACGCCCCGGGTGTCGAAGCCGGTGGTCACCATCACCGTGCCGACCGCGGAGGCGAGATCGGCGACGGCACGCTCGAAACGCTCGGCGACCTCGTCGGGGTCGGTGCCGGGGCGGATGATGTCGTTGCCGCCGGCGCAGAAGGAGACCAGGTCCGGGGCGAGTTCCCTCGCGCGCGGAAGCTGGTCCGCGACGATCTGGTCGAGCAGTTTCCCGCGTACGGCGAGGTTGATGTAGGTGAAGTCGCCCTCCGGGCGCCGGTCCGCGAGGAGTACCGCGAACCGGTCGGCCCAGCCGACGAACGCCCCGTCGGGGCCGGGGTCGCCGACGCCCTCGGTGAAGCTGTCCCCCACCGCCACGTACGACCCGATCACTGATCTGCTGTCATTCTTCGAATCGTCTGCCACATCGGACCATGATTCACCGTGAGGTGTGAGCTACGCGACCGTAGGAAAGGGTTGACGGACGGTGAGATAAGCCACTCGTCAAGTGTTGGTCAACTGCGGAATACGCCCTTCATCAGGGACGTCGAGTGAGCCGCCAGACCCGGAATCCTGTGATCCGGAAGTGGCTCCACGTGGTCCTGAAAGCGAAGTGCCCGCCCGTGTACGGCTGCGGCTCCCGCACCAGTGTCGAGACATCGACCAGCCATGCCACACCGCGGCGCGCCGGTCAGGACCCGCCGGCGGTCGTCCCGGAGGAGCGGCCGGCACGCCGAAGGCCGGACCCCGGGCTCGCGGGGTCCGGCCATCACCGGCGCGTGACGCGAGGGACGCGTCGGATGCGGAGCGGTACGTCAGATGCCGACGCCCTTCGAACGCAGGTATGCCAGCGGGTCGATGTCCGAGCCGTAGTCGGGGCCGGTGCGGATCTCGAAGTGCAGGTGCGGGCCGGTGACGTTGCCGGTCGCGCCGGAGAGGCCGATCTGCTGGCCTTCGCTCACGCTCTGCCCCGCGGAGACGGACAGCTGGGACAGGTGGGCGTACTGCGCGTAGTGGCCGTCGGCGAGCTGGATGACGACCTGGTTGCCGTACGCGCCGCCCCAGCCGGCGGAGACGACCGTGCCCGCGCCGACGGCCTTGAGGCTGGTGCCGGTCGGGACCACGAAGTCGACGCCCGTGTGGTAGCCGCTGGACCACATGCCGCCCGGCGTCTTGTAGGGGGTGCCCACGGTGGCGCCCGCGACGGGGAGCGTGAAGCCGGAGCCGCCGGTGTCCGCGCTCTGGGTGGCCGGCGTGGTGGGGGCCGACTCCTTCGCGGGTGTCTCGGTCTTCTTGGCCTCGGTCTTCCGCGGCGCGCTCTTCTTCGGCGAGGACGCGGTACTGCCCGATGCCTTGCCGCCGAGGGTGAGTTTCAGGCCCGGGTGGATGAGCGACGGGTCGGAGCCGACGGCCTCGCGGTTGTCCGCGTAGATCCGCTTCCAGCCGCCGGCGACCTGCTGCTCCCGCGCGATCTTGGAGAGGTAGTCTCCGCGACGCACCGAATAGACGCGGGTCTCGGCCTTCTTGGCGGTGGCGGGCTGACCGGCCTGCTCCGCCGCGGCCTTCTCGCTCTTCTCGGTGACGGTCTTCTCGGAGACCGCCGTCATCTTCTGCGAGGCGGAGTCCGCGGTCGCGGCATGGGCCCCGGTGGCCCCGATCAGCGGAAGTGCGAGTGCGGCGCCACCGGTTCCGGCGGCGGCTATCGAACGGGTGAAGCGCTGGGGCTTCGGGCGGCGATGCTTACCCCTCGCGGGCATGACGAATTCCTCTCCGGCGCCTACGAGGTGAGCTGTCGGGTGCGGACTGGAGATGCCCGGCCGTACGCGCGCACGGCTTAACCCCAAGCCTGTTCCGGAGACCGGAACAGGCGGTACTGCCTGTGGGTCCCCCGCTCCTGCCGTGCACGGGTGAGTTGGCGGCTCCGGGCGGCGGCAGGATTCGGCGTCCGTCCGGATTGAGGGGAACGTAAGCGACTTACGGGCATCCGGACAACCATTGGGGTTTCCTGTGCGTCTCGTCCCCCGGCCCTTTCAGGACTTCACCCTCACTCTCCGTAAATGAACGATCTTCACCTTTTCTTAACCGCCCTGAAAATCTACGCGCATTACGTGAACATGACGGCGACTCAGCGTCACGGATATGACGCTGGTCACCCACCTCCGACCCACCCGGCCTTATTCCAGGGCCACTTGGACTCAAGGCTCCATTTCGGACAGAACACTCAGATGCGGCGCAGCCGGATAACCGTCGCATCGAAGTCCCCCCGCAGCCCCGTGGACAGCCCGTGATGCGCCAGCACCACACCCGGGTGAACTTCACCCGATTCACGGCATTCGTACGACTTCGCCGGATCGAGGCCGCGCAGCCTGAGCGGAGCGACCGGCTCTCCGTAGTGCTGGGCCTGGAGCCAGGCGAGGACGACGACCTCGTCGCCCAGGGCGTACTGCACCGCGCTCAGCCCTCCGGACGGCGGCCGCAGCCGGTAGAGGTCGCCGCGCTGTACGACAGGCCGGATCTCCTTGTAGAGCTCGACCCACTCGCGCGCCTCGGCGAGTTCCTCCTCACTCCACTTCGTGAGGTCGCCGCCGACGCCGAGCACTCCCGCCATGGCGCTCACGAACCGGAAGCGCAGGGAGCTCACCCGGTCGTTGAGCTGGGTGTTCGGGCTGTCGGTCACCCAGGCGGCCATGACCCGCGCCGGGTGGATCTGGCTGAACCCGTGCTGGATGGCGAGCCGGTCGAGCGGGTCGGTGTTGTCGGAGGTCCACACCTGGTCCGTGCGCGACATGACTCCGAGGTCGATCCGGCCGCCGCCGCCCGAGCAGGACTCGAAGGCGACCCCCGGGTGCGCGGCCCGCAGTCGGTCGAGCAGACCGTAGAACGCGTGCACGTGTTCGACCCACAGCTTCTGCGGGTACGGCTCGCCGGGCCAGCCGGCATCGGTGAAGCAGCGGTTGAAGTCCCACTTCACATAGTCGATGGGCGCACTGGAGAGCAGGGTGTCCAGCTTCTCCCAGAGGTACTCCTGGACGTCCTCGCGGGCGAGGTTCAGTACGAGCTGATTGCGGAATTCCGTCCGCTTTCGTCCCGGTTGGTACTGCACCCAGTCCGGGTGCGCCCGGTACAGGTCACTGTCCGCGTTGACCATCTCGGGTTCGACCCAGATGCCGAACTGCATGCCGAGCGCGCGCACGTCCTCGGCGAGCGGCTTCAGTCCGGCCGGGAAGCGGTCGGGGTTGGGCGTCCAGTCGCCGAGCCCCGCCCGGTCGCTGGTCCGCTCGCCGAACCAGCCGTCGTCGACGACGAACAGCTCGATCCCCATGGCGGCGGCCCGGCGCGCCAGTTCGCGCTGCTGGTCCTCCGAGATGTCGAACTCCGTGGCCTCCCAGGAGTTGTAGAGCACCGGCCGGTCCTGGTCCGCGTCGGGGATGACGTACGCGCGCTGGTACGCGTGCCAGGCGCGGCTCGCCCCGCCGAAGCCGCCGTCGCTCCAGAGTCCGGCGAAGACAGGGGTGGTGTACGACTCCCCCGCGGCCAGGCGCAGCAGGCCCGAGTCGTCGTAGCCGATGCCGCCGGTGATCTGTACGCGCGTGTCGGGCAGCTGGGCCACGCAGATGCGCCAGCTGCCCGACCAGGCGAGCGCGCACCCGTAGACCTCGCCGCGCTCCTCGGCCGTCCCCTCGGTGTCGAGCGCGACCCACGGCAGGTGCTGGTGCCCCGTGTGGCCGCGGCGGCTGCCGATGACATGGTCACCGTAGGTGAGGTCCGTGCGGACGAGCTGCGACTCGGCGGCCCACCTGCCGTGCACCTGGGACAGCCGCCAGCCCTCGCGCAGCGGCAGCGTCCAGGTCGCGGAGTCGGCGCGCAGCACCTCCACCGCGGGGCCCTCGTTGGTGAGCGTCACCCAGCGTTCGACGACGTCGTGGCGCATCCGGTAGTGCAGCGTGATGCCGAGTCCGTTGTCGGTGAACCGCAGCCGCAGTTCACCGTCCTCGGCCTCGTACGCGCGGAAGGTCCACTCGGTACCGCGGACCTCGTCGGTGCGCACGGACAGCGCGGGCCGCACGAAGCGGGGGCCGCCCTCGACCGGGTACTCCTCGAGGCCGTCGAGCTGGGACTCGAACCCCCGGTAGGGGGGAAGCGGCCGGGCCGCGAGTCCCTCGGCGTCGGCGAGCCCGATCCGCGGACCCCAATGGAGGTGCAGGAGGGTGTCGTCCTCGGTGAGAGACAGCGCGTAGCTGCTCGTGGGTCCCGAGAGCAGCCAGGTACGACCGTCTCCGCCGATCTCCAGCATCAAGCCTCCAACACATTCGAACAGGTGCGATCAGGCCTGAACATCATCAAGTCAACCCGGCCCCATGGCAAACGCCCGCCGCCTCCTGTGGACAACTCCGTGGCCTACGAAGCCATGTCGTATCGTCGAGGACGCAACGCCGGTGTGCGGAGCCGAGCACCGCCGGCGGCCGGATGGGAGGAGCCCACGTGACGCAGCAGGTCCCGTCGACCGAGCCGGAGCTGACCGGAGTGCGGAACTTCCGGGACGTGGGAGGCCTGCCCACCGTGGACGGCCGGCGTGTGGCCCACGGGCGGCTGTTCCGCAGCGGTCACCTCGCGCACGCGACCGACGAGGACGCCGCGTTCCTGGCCTCGCTGGGCCTGCACACGATCTTCGACTTCCGCAACGCGGCCGACCAGAAGCTGGAGGGCCCGGACGTCGACCTGCCGGGCGTGCGGAACGTCAACCTGCCGCTGACGGACCCGGCGGACGGTGCCGAGTTCTGGAAGATGGTCCGCGACGGCGACCTGGACCAGCTGCGCGCCCTGCTCTCGGACGGCAAGGCGGCCGGCCGCATGATCGGCTCGTACCGGATGATCATCCGGCACCGCACGGCCGAGCACTCCCAGGTGCTGCACGCCCTGGCCGAGGACAGCGTGCCCGCCCTGATGCACTGCGCGGCCGGCAAGGACCGCGCGGGCCTGTCCATCGCCGTGACGCTCCTCGCCCTCGGTGTGGAGCGCGACGCCATCGTCGCCGACTACCTGGAGTCGGCCGCCGCCCACCGCCGCTACAAGGTGCACCGCAGCAGCAAGTCGGCCGGCGCCTACTCCCCCGAGGTCATGGAACTGCTCGACCCGCTGTTCGACGCGCGGGCCGAGTACCTGGAGGCGGCGTTCGAGACGATCGAGGGGACCTGGGGCGGTGTGGACACGTACCTGGAGCAGGGCCTGAAGGTCACTCCGGAGATCCGGGAGCGGCTGCGCGAGCGCCTCCTGGACTGAGGGCTACGGCCCCGCGGGTCACCGCTTCGCGCCCGCCTCGAAGAGCAGGTATATGAAGGCGGCGAAGAGGTGGCCCACCGCTATGTAGATGATCAGCCGCACCCACAGGGCACGGGGGAACTTGTCTTCCAGGTTGCTCACGGGGCTTCTCCGGTGGTCGTCGGTCCGAGGCACAGCGTGGCCGTCGGGCTCTGCAGCAGGGTGTGGACGAAGAGCAGGTCGGCACCGTCGTGGTCGGCGGCCGCGAGGCGGTGCGGGGTCAGCGAGTCGAAGTGGGCGCTGTCGCCCGGCGTGAGCACGTGCGTCGCGTCCCCGAGGCGCAGTCGCAGCCGGCCCTTCAGCACGTAAAGCCACTCCTCGCCGGGGTGGACGCGCACGATGTCGCCCTGCGAACCGTACGGCACGTGCACGCGCAGGGCCTGCATGGCGCGCCCGGAGGCGCCCGCCTGCCAGTACGTCCAGCCGCCCGCGGGCGTCGGCTCCATGTCGGCGGCGCGGACGACCGCGTCCCGTTCGGCGACCGTCTCGCCGAGCAGTTCGGAGACCGTCGTACCGTAGACGCGGGCCAGCGCGAGCAGCATCGGCAGCGAGGGCTGGCGGCGGCCGGTCTCCAGCCGGGAGAGGTGGGCGGGTGACAGCCCGGCGGCCCGCGCCGCGGCCTCCAGTGTGAGAGAGGCGCGCCGGCGCAGGATGCGCAACTGCGGGGCGACGGCGGGCAGGGCGGGGGAGTCGGCCCCGGCGGACAGCTGCTCCGCACCGGCGGACGGCTGTCCGGACCCGGCGGACGGCTCCGGCTCTGTGAAGCTCATGCCGTCCATTCAGCCGGAGGATTGCCTGTCGGGCAAATTTATTGCCTCTCAGGCAAAAGCCCGCGGCAGGCCCCTGTGAGGGCCGGCTCAGCGGTTGGCCACCGCCTGCTTCACCAGGGTCTTCCCGAAGTCCCACATCAGTCCGCTGCCGCTGTGCGCGTCGTCCATCACGTCGGTGAAGGCGTCGACGAAACGGTCGACGTCCCGCTCGCCGATGACGAGGGGCGGGATCAGCTTGATGACCTCCAGGTGATCGCCGGAGACCTGGGTGAGGATGCGGTGCCGTTGCAGCAGTGGTACGACGACCATCTGGGCGAACAGGCCCTTGCGCGCGGCCTGCAGCATGGTCCACCGGCTGCGCAGCCCCAGTGACCTCGGCTTTCCGAACTCGATGCCGATCATCAGACCCCGGCCGCGTACGTCGCTGAGCAGCTCGTACTTGTCGACGAGCGCCGCGAGCCGGGACTTCAGCCGCTCCCCCGTCGCGCGGGCCCCCGCGACGATCTGCTCGTTCTCCATGACGGACAGCACGGCGAGGCCCGCCGCCATGGCCTGGGCGTTGGAGCCGAAGCTCGCCGAGTGCACGAGGACACGGTCGATCGACGAGTAGACCTTCTTGAAGATCCAGTCCTTGCCGAGGGTGGCACCGACCGGTACGTACCCGCCCGAGAGCGCCTTCGCCACACACACGAGGTCCGGCTCCACGCCGTCCTCGTGCTGGTAGGCGTAGAAGTCCCCGGTGCGTCCGAGCCCGGTCTGCACCTCGTCGGCGATGAGCAGCGCCTTGTGCCTGCGCAGCAGTTCCTGGGCGGCACTCAGGTAGCCCGGCGGGGCCTCGTGCACGCCCTTGCCCTGGATGGGTTCGACGATGAGGGCGGCGACGTCGCCCTTCTTCAGTTCCTCCGCCAGGGCGTCGAGGTCGCCGAGCGGGACCGGCGTGTCGGGCAGCAGCGGGGCGAACCCGTCCCGGAAGCCCGGCTCGCCGTTCACGGACAGCGAGCCGGTGGTCAGCCCGTGGAAGGCGTGCGCGCAGTACAGGACGCGCGGTCTGCCGGTCACGAACCGGGCGAACTTCAGCGCGGTCTCCACGGCCTCCGTGCCGCTGTTGCCGAAGAACACGCGGTCCAGGTGCGGGCTGTGGGTGAGGAGCTTCTCCGCGAGCAGTCCCGGCAGCGGCTGGCAGTCGAAGCGGGTGAGGTCGGCGAGGGATGCGTCGAGGACGTCGTGCAGCGCCTTGCGGACCACGGGGTGATGGCGGCCGAGGCCCATCACCCCGAACCCGGCGAGCATGTCGAGGTAGTCGTTGCCTTCAGCGTCCCAGAAGTGCGCGCCCTCGGCCCGCTCGTAGACCTTGTCGAAACCGATGGTGTGCAGCATGCGCGGGAGCTGGTGGTTGAGGTGCCGGGCGTGGAGCTCGTAGCGCTCGGCCCCGCGCTCGGCCAGGAGTCTGCCGAGGTCGAACTCCTCTGTCCCGGCTGCGGGTTCCGCGGTGGTCATTCCTGTTTCTCCTTGGCGAGCTCGTCCTTGGCGGCCAGGCAGGCGCTGATCCGCCCGGCGATCTCGACCGGTGTGAGGCCGATGTCGGCCAGTACCTCGCTCCGCTTGGCGTGCGCGAGGAACTGCTCCGGGATGCCGAACCGCCGTACGGGCACGTCCACGTCGGCGTCGCCGAGGGCCAGCGCGACCGCCGCGCCGACGCCGGACGCCCGGCTGTTGTCCTCCACCACGGCCACCACCCGGTGCTCGGCGGCGAGCCGGGGCAGCGCGGGGTCGACGGGCTTGACCCAGCGCGGGTCGACGACGGTGCAGCCGGTGCCGCGCGCCTGGAGCAGTTGCGCCGCCTGGAGGCAGACCGGGGCCATGACACCGACGGCCACCAGCAGCACCTCCGGGCGGTCCGGTGAGCGGTGGAGCACGTCCATGCCGCCCACGCGGTCGACCGCCGGGATCTCCGGCCCCACCGACTCCTTGGGGAAGCGGACCAGCGTCGGCGCGTCGTCGACGGCGACCGCCTCGCGCAGTTGGGCGCGCAGTTGGCCGGCGTCCCGCGGCGCCGCGATGCGCAGCCCCGGTACGACCTGGAGGATCGACATGTCCCACATGCCGTTGTGCGACGCGCCGTCGACTCCCGTGACGCCGGCCCGGTCCAGCACGAAGGTGACCCCGCAGCGGTGCAGCGCGACGTCCATCAGAAGCTGGTCGAAGGCCCGGTTGAGGAAGGTGGCGTAGACGGCGACGACCGGGTGGAGGCCGCCCGTCGCGAGTCCGGCCGCCGACACCGCGGCGTGCTGCTCGGCTATCCCCACGTCCCACACACGCTCGGGGAACCGCTCCGCGAACCCGCCGAGCCCCACCGGGTGGAGCATCGCCGCCGTGATCGCCACGATGTCCTCGCGCTCTTCCCCGATCCTGACGATCTCGTCGCCGAAGACCGAGGTCCAGGAGGGCCCGCCCGCTGGTGACAGCGGCTCGCAGGTGAGCGGGTCCATCACGCCGACGGTGTGGAAGTGGTCCTCCTCGTGGGCGAGGGCGGGCTCGTACCCGCGGCCCTTCTCGGTGAGGCAGTGGACCAGCACGGGCCCGTGGAAGCGTTTCGCGCGCCGGAGCGCGGACTCCACGGCCCCCAGGTCGTGCCCGTCGATCGGCCCGACGTACTTCAGACCGAGGTCCTCGAACATGCCCTGCGGGGCGAAGGCGTCCTTGAAGCCCTTCTTCGCGCCGTGCAGCGACTCGTAGAGGGTGGTGCCGATGACCGGTGTCCGCAGCAGGACGTCCTTGCCCCAGGCCAGGAACTGCTCGTAGGAGTCGGTCGTGCGCAGGGTCGCGAGGTGGTTGGCGAGGCCGCCGATCGTCGGGGCGTACGAGCGCTCGTTGTCGTTGACGACGATGATCAGCGGGCGGTCCTTGGCGGCCGCGATGTTGTTGAGCGCCTCCCATGCCATGCCGCCGGTGAGGGCGCCGTCACCGATGACCGCGACGACATGGCCCTTCTCCCCCTGCACCTGGCGGGCCTTGGCGAGCCCGTCCGCCCAGCCGAGGGCGGTGGAGGCGTGGCTGTTCTCGATGACGTCGTGTTCGGACTCCTCGCGGGAGGGGTAGCCGGACAGGCCTCCCTTGCCGCGCAGCTTGGAGAAGTCCTGGCGTCCTGTCAGCAGCTTGTGCACATAGCTCTGGTGGCCGGTGTCCCACAGGATGCGGTCGACGGGTGACTCGAAGACCCGGTGGAGCGCGATGGACAGTTCCACCACCCCCAGGTTGGGCCCCAGGTGCCCGCCGGTCCTGGCGACCGCGTGCACCAGGAACTCCCGGATCTCGTCGGCCAGTTCACCGAGTTCCGCCTCGGACAGCGCCTTCAGGTCGCGTGGTCCCCGGATGTTCTCCAGCATCGTCACGCTCGGGCCCCCTCTCGGTTGGTGCTGTTCAGTTTGTCCGGCTCACGGTGACGGCCGGCTCCCCCGCCGCGACGCCGTCCTGCCGCATCTGCTCCGCGATCTTCATCGCCTCGTCGATCAGGGTCTCCACGATCTTCGACTCGGGCACGGTCTTGATGACCTCCCCCTTCACGAAGATCTGCCCCTTTCCGTTGCCGGAGGCGACCCCCAGGTCCGCTTCCCGCGCCTCTCCGGGACCGTTGACGACACAGCCCATGACGGCGACGCGCAGCGGCACCTCCATCCCCTCCAGACCGGCCGTGACCTCGTCGGCCAGCTTGTACACGTCCACCTGCGCCCGCCCGCACGACGGGCAGGACACGATCTCCAGCCGCCGCTGCCTCAGCCCGAGGGACTCCAGGATCTGGATGCCGACCTTGACCTCCTCGGCGGGCGGCGCGCTCAGCGAGACCCGGATCGTGTCGCCGATGCCCTCACTCAGCAGCGCCCCGAAGGCCACGGCGGACTTGATGGTGCCCTGGAAGGCCGGACCGGCCTCGGTTACCCCCAGGTGCAGCGGATAGTCGCACTGGGCGGCGAGCTGCCGGTAGGCGCCCACCATCACCACCGGGTCGTTGTGCTTGACGGAGATCTTGATGTCCCGGAAGTCGTGCTCCTCGAAGAGCGACGCCTCCCACAGCGCCGACTCGACCAGAGCCTCGGGCGTGGCCCTGCCGTACTTCTTCAGCAGCCGCCTGTCGAGCGAGCCGGCGTTGACGCCGATACGGATCGGGGTGCCGTGCTCCTTCGCCGCCCGCGCGATCTCCTTGACCTTGTCGTCGAACTGCTTGATGTTCCCGGGGTTCACCCGGACCGCCGCGCAGCCCGCCTCGATCGCGGCGAACACGTACTTGGGCTGGAAGTGGATGTCCGCGATCACGGGGATCTGCGACTTGCGCGCGATGGTGGCGAGCGCGTCCGCGTCGTCCTGCGTCGGGCAGGCGACACGGACGATCTGGCAGCCGGACGCGGTGAGCTCCGCGATCTGCTGCAGGGTGGCGCCGATGTCCGACGTACGCGTCGTCGTCATCGACTGCACCGACACCGGGGCCCCGCCCCCCACGGCCACCGGCCCGACCTGGATCTGCCGCGAGAGGCGGCGCTGAGCGATCGGCCGGACGGGCACTTCGGGAACGCCCAGGGATACGGCGGTCATGGCATCACCCGTGGTTCCCGGAGGCGGACCCGCGGTTTCCCGGGGCTGTCTCGCGGTTGCCGGAGACGGTCTCGCGCATGGCGCGCAGCGACTCCTTCAGGGACCCCATGGTGGCGAGGACGGCGGTCGGCTCGTAGCCGCAGTGCGCCATGCAGTTGGCGCAGCGCGGGTCCTTGCCGCGGCCGTACTTGTCCCAGTCGGTCTCCTCGATGAGCTCCCGGTACGTCGGGACGTACCCGTCGCTCATCAGGTAGCAGGGGCGCTGCCAGCCGAACAGCGAGTAGTTGGGGATCGCCCAGGCGGTGCACGGGAAGTCGACCTTGCCCTCGAGGAAGTCGAGGAACAGCGGCGAGTGGTTGAGCCGCCAGCGGCGCCGGTTGCCGCCCGCGAAGGCCTTCCTGAACAGTTCGCGGGTCTGCTCCACGCCGAGGAAGTGCTCCTGGTCGGGGGCCTTCTCGTAGGCGTAGGCGGGCGAGATCATCATCTCGTCGACCTTGAGGTCGTCGTTGAGGTAGTTGAGCACCTCGATGACGGTCTGCGGGGTGTCGGTGTTGAAGAAGGTCGAGTTGGTGGTCACCCGGAAGCCGCGCCTCTTGGCCTCCTTGATGGCCTCCACGGCCTCGTCGAAGACCCCCTCCTTCGCCACGGACTCGTCGTGCCGCTCGCGCAGCCCGTCGATGTGCACGGCGAACGCGAAGTACGGTGAGGGCGTGAAACCGTCCATCTTCCTGCGCATCAGCAGTGCGTTGGTGCACAGGAAGACGTATTTCCGCCTGGCGACCAACTGCCGTACGATCTCGTCGATCTGAGGGTGCATCAGAGGCTCGCCGCCCGCGATGGACACCATCGGCGCCCCGGACTCGAGCACCGCTCCCACGGCCTGTGCCACCGGCATGCGCTGCTTCAGCACGCCGGCCGGATGCTGGATCTTCCCGCAGCCCTCGCACTTCAGATTGCAGGCGAACAGCGGTTCGAGTTCGACGATGAGCGGAAACTTGTCCCGTCGGCGCAGCTTCTGTTCAAAGAGATAGGTCGCGACCTTGATGGACTGTCGGAGCGGCATGGCCATCTGGCTCACCTCCTGGGGAGCGGCAAAGATCGGTGCCATTCGAAGAAAGCGGGAACGACGGCACGAAGAACACGGAAAGCTGATATTCCACCGCGCACCGTGCCGATCCGGACGAGTTCATGTTCTGGAGCGTCCACGACCACTCGGACGGCCGCAACCGGGCGTGCTCCCTGGCGCAGGGCGCTGTGGAGCGTGGCGGCGGATTCCATGTCGACGGCGATTGCGCCGGTGGCGAGCAGTTCCGCTCGTTCGTGCCCGCGTACGACGTGGTCCGAACCGGTGAGCGGCCCGGTGTGCACGGCGCGCCCCGGCACGGCGCGTACCAACTCCTTGACCAGCAGGTCGGTGCCCTCGCACGGCGTGACGGCGCCGTGCGGGCCCCGGGCCTCCTCCGCGACGACCAGGTCACCGGGGTGCATGCCCGGGGCGAGCCCGGCGCAGAAACCGGTGGCCAGGACGGCGGCCCCGCGCATCGCCCGCTCGCCGAGCGCCCGGGTGACCGAGCGCTCGGCGGCCCTGGGCCCCATTCCGGTGCGCAGCACGGTGACCGGGAGTCCCGCACCGCCCCGCTCAGCCCTGCGCAGGGCGAGGCGCTCGATGCCGAGCGCGCAGGCGATCAGCAGCGGGGCCGGGTCGGGAGCGTCGCTCACGTCAGCTCCCCTTGGCCGTCGTCCCGGCCGGCGCCTTGATGACGGCGGGCTCACCGTGGACGTACCGGCCGAGCGCGGTCAGCGGGAAGACCTGCCGGTAGAGGTGGTAGTTGATCGAGAAGTCCCACGGGAAGCCGGTTCCCGTGAAGTACGGCTCGTCCCAGGAGCCGTCCTCCCGCTGGGTGCCCGCGAGCCATGCGATCCCGCGCTCCACGGTCTTGGAGTCCCGCTCCCCCGCCGCCAGCAGCGCGAGGAGGGCCCACGCGGTCTGGGAGGCGGTGGAGGCGCCCTTTCCGCTCCACGCGGCGGTGTCGCGGTAGGAACGCAGGTCCTCGCCCCAGCCGCCGTCGTCGTTCTGCACGGTCTCCAGCCACGCGACGGCCCGGCGGATCGCGGGGTGCGAGGCGGGCAGCCCGGCGGCCACCAGTGCCGGGACCACCGACCCCGTGCCGTACACGTAGTTGACGCCCCAGCGCCCGAACCACGAACCGTTCGGCTCCTGTTCGGCGAGCAGCCACTCGATGCCGCGGCGGGTGCGCTCGTCGTGGGCGAGCCCTTCCACGGCCAGCATCTCGACGACGTGCGCGGTGACGTCGGCGGACGGCGGGTCGATGACCTCCCCGAAGTCGCAGAAGGGGAGCTTGTTGGGGAACGGGCTGGTGTTGTCGACGTCGAAGGCACCCCACGCGCCGTTCTTCGACTGCATGCCGAGGTTCCAGCGCACTCCTCGCGCGATCGCGTTGTTCACGCGCTCGGGGTCGGGGTGCTTGACCCGGCGCAGCGCGAGGGCGACCTCGGCGGTGTCGTCGATGTCCGGGTAGTTGTCGTTGTGGAACTCGAACGCCCAGCCACCGGGCGGGAGTCCGGGTCTGCGGACCGCCCAGTCCCCGGGCCGGACGATCTCCTCGCCGAGCATCCAGTCCGCGGCCTTCACCAGCCGCGGGTGGTCGGCGGGCAGCCCGGCGTCGACGAGGGCGATGGTCGCGAGACAGGTGTCCCACACCGGTGACTGGCAGGCCTCGATCATCCGGGCCCCGTCCTCACGCCACACGGCGAACCGGTCCAGCGACTCCAGTCCCGCCCGCATGACGGGGTGCTGGAGGTCGTAGCCCAGCAGGTGGAGCGCGATCAGTGAGTACACGGCCGGGGGCTGGATGCCGCCCCAGCAGCCGTCGTTCTCCTGCCTCTCGATGATCCAGCGGGCCGCGCTGTTCATGGCCGCCTGGCGCAGTCTCTTCGGGGCCACCTTGTGGTAGCCGTGCAGGACCTTGTCGAGCCGCTGGAAGACGCCGTCCCAACTCGCCGCGGGAGCGAGCGGCTTGCTGGGGTTCGGATGGCCGGGGTCGGTGTGCAGTTCGTCGAGCGGGAAGGGCGCGGGCCGCACCGGCCGCTTCGCCGAGACGATGGTCAACGGCACGATGGTCTGCCGCGCCCAGCACCCGAAGTCGTAGATGTTGAGCGGCATCCACTTCGGGAAGTAGATGAGTTCCGGCGGGAGTTCGGGCAGGTCCTCCCACTTCCACCAGCCGAACAGGGCGAGCCAGATCCGGGTGAAGACACGCGACGCGGCGATGCCGCCCTGGTCGCGGATCCACTCCGAGGCCTTCGCCATGTGCGGGGCGTCCGGGGCGTCTCCGGCCAGGCGCAGGGCGACGTACGCCTCGATGGTGGTGGAGAGTTCACCGGGACCGCCGAAGAAGGTGGCCCAGGTGCCGTCCTGGCGCTGTTCGCCGCGGATGAAGAGGGCGGCGGCCTGGGTCGTCTTCTCATCGCGGACACCCAGGAACTGGCGGAGGAGCAGGTCCTCGGCGTCCATGGTGACGTTGGTCTCCAGGTCGCCCTTCCACCAGCCCTCGGCGTCCTGGCGCGAGAGAAGGAAGTCGGTGGCGCGCGATACCGCGCGCACGGCGGCATCCGTGTCCCCTGCCGCCCCTGGGGTGTCGATGTCGGATTCGGTGTCGGTGTCGGATTCGCTGGCCGAGGCGGCTCGGGGCGGTGGTGCCCCGGTGCTTCCGTCGGTCGTCGCTGTCATGGCTTCCCCTTCGTGCAGTGGTGCGTCTCTGCTGCGGGTCCGCCGTCGGCCGGTGCTTTCCCCGTGCCCGAGGCACCGGCCGGCGACTACGCGAGGGTTATTCGACCGATAGGGATCAACTCTTTCCCTGTAGTGGTCATCTCTTTCGTACGACGACGAAGTCGGCGAGCGCCACGAACTGGTCCCGCACCCGGTCCGGCATCCGGATCTCGTCCAGGGCGTCGAGGGCGGTCCGGTGCTGACGCCGGGCCTCCTCGGCGGTCCAGTCGCGCCCTCCGGCCTCCTCGATGAGGGCCGCGCGGGCGGCGAACTCCTCCTCGGAGAAGCTCTCGACGTCGCTGCTCTTGGCGTCGGCGGCGAGGATCTCGCCGAGCCGCTCGGAGGCCTGGCCGCCCGCCGCGAGCGCGGCCACGACCGGCAGGGACTTCTTGCGCTGGCGCAGGTCGCTCCAGGTCTGCTTGCCGGTGGCCACCGGGTCGCCCCAGATGCCCAGCAGATCGTCGACGGCCTGGAAGGCGAGGCCGAGGTGGTAACCGTACTTCTCCAGCGTGTCGGCCGTGTGGTCGTCGGCGCCGCCGAGGACCGCGCCGATCGAGCAGGCGCAGGCGAGCAGGGCTCCGGTCTTGTTGCCCTCCATCTCCAGGCACTCCCCGACGCTCACGCGGTCGCGGTGCTCGTAGGAGATGTCCTGGGCCTGGCCGTCGATGAGGGCGCGGGTGGCCGTGGTGAGCCGGCGGGTGGCACGGCCGGCCTCCACGGTGCCGAGCTCCAGGAGGATCTCGTTGGCGAGCGCCATGAGGGCGTCGCCGACGAGGATGGCCTGGGCCGGGCCGTGCACCTTCCAGACCGTGTCGCGGTGGCGGCGCTGTTCGTCGCCGTCCATCAGGTCGTCGTGCAGCAGCGAGAAGTTGTGCACCAGCTCGACCGCGACCGCGCCGGGGATGCCGACCTCGGGTGCCGCCTCGGTGACCTCGGCGGACAGCACGGCGAGCGCGGGACGTACAGCCTTGCCGCCGTCGCCGTCGGCGGGATTGCCCTCGGCGTCGATCCAGCCGAAGTGGTAGGCGGCGACCGTGTCCATGGGCGGCGCCAGTCGGTCGATGGCCGCCCTCAGCACCGGGGTGGCCAGGTTCCGGCCGCGCTCCAGGAGCGCGGTCACGTCCACCGCGGTCTCTCGCGCGGCCGTGGAGGCCGGGGGCACAGTGGGCACAGTCTCTCCTCTTGTTGCGGTGCGGGAGGTGCGGGGGGCCGCCTCGCGTCGCTCGTCGAGCATCACGCCGCCTCCTCGAAGTCGAAGAGGTGGTCGCGGGGCCGGCCCAGGGCGCCCAGTGCGGCGTCCGCCGCGCTGATGCCGCTGCGGACCGCACTCTCCATGGTCGCGGGCCACCCTGTGGCGGTCCACGCTCCGGCCAGGTAGAGGCCGGGGGCCTTGGTGCGGGCGCCGGGCCGCAGCCGCCCGACGCCGGGAGTGGGAGCGAACGTCGCCGTGCGCTCCCGGGTCACGAAGAAGTCCCGCACGCCCGCGCCACGGGTGTGGGGCAGCAGCCGCTCCAGCTCCGGCAGGTACCGCTCCCTCAGGGCGGACACGGGTGCGTCGATCTCGTCCCACGCCGCCGACTGCGACAGCGCCAGGTACTGGCCCTCACTCAGCCCGGACGCCTCCGTCCGGTCGAAGACCCACTGCACCGGGGTGCCGAGCGCCGCGAAGAACGGCTTGTCGAGCACCTTCCGGTCGTACACCACATGGATGTCGAGGATCGGCGCGGTGCCGATCTCCAGCAGCCGCCCGGGGTGGTCGAGCGCGCCCGCGGGCAGCAGGTCGTGCGCCTCTCGCTGGGGTACGGCGAGGACGACGGCGTCCGTCTCGATCATCTCGCCGGGCACCTGAACCACCCAACGCCCGTTGCCCTGCGGGGAGATGGAGGTGACGCGGGTGCGGAGCAGGGTGCGGACACCCGCCGAGTCGAGCGCCTTGCGGGCCAGCCGGTCGTGCAGTTCGCCCAGCGGGACACGCGCCCAGCCGATGTCGGCCGCGCCCGGGTCGGACAGCAGACCCGTCTTGAACACCATCGCGGCGAGCCCGAGGGACGCGTCCTGGGCCACCGCGTTGAGGGTGGCGACCCCCACGAGGTCCCACAGTGCCTCGACGGCACGCGCCGACTGACCGTGCGCGGCCAGCCAGCTGCCGAAGTCCCGTGAGTCCAGCGCGGGGTCCGCGAGGTCGAGCGCCTGGAGCGCCAGTGCGGCACGCCCCACCTTGGCGCGCTCGGCGAGCGAGAGGTGCGGGTACGTGGCGAGGCTGCGCCCCAGATGCAGCGGCACGGGCAGCGCGTCGCGCCGCAGTCTGCCGAGCCGCCGTCCCGGCCGGGCCGCGACGTCGAGGACGGGCACGTCGAGCCGGTCCTGCAAGGGGGCGAGCGCGGTCCCGTCGACGCGGTCGAGGAACCAGCGGTACGCGGTGCAGCAGCGCAGGTACACGTGCTGGCCGTTGTCGACGGTCAGGTCGCCGCGCCGGAACGAGAACGCCAGTCCGCCGAGCCGTGGCCGCCCTTCGAGCAGGGTGACCCGCACTCCGGCGTCCGCCAGCGACAGCGCGGCGGTGATCCCGGCGAGCCCTCCGCCGACCACGACGGCCTCCCGCACCGGGCGGCCCGGACCGTCCGCGGCGAGCGGCTCCTCGGGCTGTGTGCCGTCCGTCATCGCGCACCCTCCCCCGCGGCCTGGCCGTGGTGCGTGAACGCTCCACGGCGGGCCGTCGCAGTCTGGGACGCGGCCGGGCGGCGGAGGGTTGCATGCCACTTTTCACCGATGGAGCCACATTGCACCGGATTGCCCATCAGACGCGCCTCCTGACAGCCCGGCTGACGGTCCGGCGGGACATGTGGCGGGCGTCGAGCCCGGACAGTCCGCGGACGGCGACGTACGCCTTCTCCCGCCCCGGCAGCGAGACACGCCCGCGCAGCACGGCCTCCGGCTCGCGCTCGATGCGGTCCAGGAGGCGGCGGTAGATGCCGGCCATGGCGGCGACACAGGCGCCGCTGCGCCGGTCGAGCATGGGCAGCAGCCGGTAGCCCTCGGCGAAGAGAGCGCGGGCCCGGCGCACTTCGAAGTGGACGAGGCCCGCGAAGTCGGAGTCGGGCGGCGGGACCGGCCGGCTGAACCCGGCCGAGCAGCCGAACTTGGCGAGATCGTCGGCGGGCAGATAGGTGCGCCCGCCCTGGGCGTCCTCGCGAACGTCCCTGAGGATGTTGGTGAGTTGCAGCGCGAGCCCCAGCGTGTCGGCGTACTCGGGGGCGCGCTCGGCGCCGCGCGCTCCCGGTTCCGTGCCGAACACACCCAGGGAGACACGACCGATGGCACCCGCCACGCACCGGCAGTAGACCTTGAGGTCGTCCCAGGTCTCGTACACCTCGCCGCGGACGTCCATCAGGACGCCGTCGATGAGTTCGTCGAGGCCGCCGAGCGGGATCGGGAACTGTTTGCTCGCGTGGGCGAGGGCGACCGCGACCGGGTCGGTCTCGTCCTCGTCGACCCCGTCCTCGCGGACCCGGGCGAGCAGGGCCCGGGTGTCCTCGAGCCTTTCCACCTTGGTGCCGGGCGAGAGCGCGCCGTCGCCGATGTCGTCGACGCGCCGCGAGAACGCGTAGACCGCGGACATCGCGCGGCGCTTCGACGTCGGCAGCAGTCTGATGCCGTACGCGAAGTTTCGGGCCTGCTGTCCGGTGACGGCCTCGCAGTAGCTGTAGGCGGCGAGTACCGGTGCGGACGTGTGCCGGTCGGGCTCCACGGTCCGGATCACCCCTCTCCTCGCAGAGTCACGCCCACCTCGCGCAGCAGTCGGATCTTGCCGGGCTTGGGCGGGCCGGGAAGTACGTCGTATTCGGCGGCGGCGATCGCGCGGATCGCCGCCCTTCCCCCCGCCACGAACCCCGCAAGGAGCAGCCTCAGCCTGCCGTGCACGCTACCCACCAGGGGGACGCCTTCATTCAGCAGGTCACGGGCGCGTTGTGCTTCGTATGCAACCAGGGCGCGCACCGATGCGCCTGCCGTGGTCGCGGCGAGATCCGCCTCCTGGACGTGAAAGCGCTTCATGTCCGCGGCGGGCAGATAGACCCGGTCGCGGCCGAGATCCTCGGCCACGTCCTGGAGGTGCTCGACGATCTGCAGGGCCGTGCAGACGGCGTCGGAGCGGCGCACGCGCTCGGGGGTGGCGGTACCGGTGACGGCGAGGACGAGGTGGCCGACGGGGTTGGCGGACAGTTCGCAGTAGGCGAGGAGGTCGTCGTAGGTCTCGTATCTCCGGACGACCTGGTCCTGACGGTTGGCGGCGACCAGGCGGAGGAACGGCTCGGGCGTCAGGGAGCGGCGGCGGACGGTGAGCTGGAGGCGGCGGAGCAGCGGGTGGCGGGGCACCCCGTCGAACACCCGGCGCAGGTCGTCCTCGAAGGCGTCCAGCAGGACGAGCCGGTCCTCGGCCTCCTGCGGGGACAGCCCCAGCAGACGGGCGTCGGCGCCGCCGGGCGCGAGGTCGCCGTCACCGATGTCGTCGACGAGGCGGGCGAAGCCGTAGACGGCCATGAGGTCGGTGCGCCAGGCCCTGGGCAGGAAGAACGGCGCCACGGGAAAGTTCTCGGACGCGGCCTTGTCGAGGGTGCCGCGCTCCGGGTCGCCGGTGCGCGCCGTCCCGGCTTCGGTCACCGCTCGTCACCCGGCGCGGGGACGGCAGGAGCGTCGCGGAGGTGGGGAGTTTCCGTAGCCATGGCCGTCACATCTCCCGTTCTACACTGCCGACCCAATTCACACTATTTCGGACACGCCGCCCAGCGGTCGGCTCGGCGCAGCGGTTGCCGGGTGTCGCGCATTATGGCCCTACTTGCCGCGATTCGACACCGGTACAGCTTACGTTGTACTACGTGCCCTGCTCCGTCGGGGTGTCCTGCACATCACAAGAGCACACCGATTGGTCCCAAGCTTCCCGAGGTGAACCGGAGTTGGGTTCTTCTTTGCCGTACGGGACCCTCTCCTGGAGTCCGGCCTGATCGTGCTCGGCGCACCGGACCCCGCCGGAGGCGTTCCGGCGGGGTCGGGTGTGTGCTGGTGGCAAGGCGTACCGGCTACTTGCCGGTGAACTTCTCGTACTCCTTCAGGACCTCCTCGGTGGCCCCGTCCATCCGCAGCTCACCGCGCTCCAGCCACAGGACGCGGTCGCACGTGTCGCGGATCGACTTGTTGTTGTGACTCACCAGGAACACGGTGCCGGCCTCCTTGCGCAGCTCGCGGATGCGGGCCTCGGAGCGCTTCTGGAACTTGCGGTCACCGGTGGCGAGGGCCTCGTCGATCATGAGGACGTCGTGGTCCTTCGCCGCCGCGATGGAGAAGCGCAGACGCGCCGCCATGCCGGAGGAGTACGTGCGCATCGGCAGGGTGATGAAGTCGCCCTTCTCGTTGATGCCGGAGAAGTCGACGATCTCCTGGTAGCGCTCCTTGATCTGCTCACGGGACATGCCCATCGCGAGCCCGCCCAATATGACGTTCCGTTCGCCGGTCAGGTCGTTCATCAGGGCCGCGTTGACGCCGAGGAGCGAGGGCTGGCCGTCGGTGTAGACCTTGCCCTTCTCGGCGGGGAGCAGGCCGGCGATGGCACGCAGCAGAGTGGACTTGCCGGAGCCGTTGGAGCCGATCAGACCGATGGCCTCACCGCGGTAGGCGGTGAAGGAAACGCCGCGCACGGCGTGCACCTTGCGCACACCGCGCTCCTCGCCGCGCTTGAGGATGCGGGACAGGGCCGCGGTCGCGCTGCCCTTTCCGGTCCTGGCGCCGTTGACGCGGTAGACGATGTGCAGCTCGTCCGCGATGACGGTGGGAATGCGTTGCTCAGCCACGGCCGTACCGCTCCTCCGCCTTCCAGAAGTACACGAAGCCGCCGAGCGCGACGAGCGCGGCCCAGCCGCCCGCGACCGCCCAGACGTGCGGGGGCAGGTTCTCCGAACCGTAGCCGTCGATCAGGGCGAAGCGCATGAGGTCCATGTAGATGGCAGCGGGGTTCCACTGCAGGACGTCGGCGATCCACGCGGGCTTGCCCTCAAGCATGATCGGGATGGAGAACATCACGCCCGACGCGTACATCCAGGTCCGCATGACGAACGGCATCAGCTGGGCGAGGTCGGGGGTCTTCGCGCCCATCCGGGCCATGATCATCGCCAACCCGGTGTTGAAGAGGAACTGCAGGGCGAGCACCGGGATGATCAGCACCCAGGACAGACGCGGGTAGCTGCCGAAGGACACCGCCACGACGAACAGCACGATCATCGAGAAGAGCAGCTGCTGGAGCTGCTGCAGGGAGAACGAGATCGGCAGCGAGGCGCGGGGGAAGTGCAGCGCGCGCACCAGGCCGAGGTTGCCGGAGATCGCGCGGACGCCCGCCATGACCGAGCTCTGCGTGAAGGTGAAGACGAAAACACCCGTGACCAGGAACGGGATGTAGACCTCTCTGCCCATGCCCCGGTCCGCGCCGAGGATCAGGCCGAAGACCAGGAAGTACACCAGCGCGTTGAGCAGCGGGGTCGCCACCTGCCAGAGCTGGCCGAGCTTGGCCTGGCTGTACTGGGCGGTGAGCTTCGCCTGGGAGAAGGCGAGGATGAAGTGGCGCCGCCCCCAGAGCTGGCGGACGTACTCACCGAGCCCGGGCCGGGCTCCGCTGACCGCGAGTCCGTACTTGGCGGCCAGCTCGGCGGCGGAGAGTCCCTCGTCGGGCGACGGTCGGTCGCTCACGGCGACTCCGCCGTCATGCGTTGTCTCACTCACAAGTGGAAACTTTCGTCCTCAAAAGTGCACAGGCTGGTCGGGCCCAGGCAGAAACCCGGCTCCCGGGTACCGCCGAATGCTCTCAGATATCGAGGTTGTCAGATGACGGGTGGTCGGCCCAGTCGGGTCAGACGCCACACCGTACGCCACTTCATGGGCCGGCGGGGGCCGCACCCGGTCGTCCAGCCCTCCTTGAAGCCGCCCAGCCAGGCCTTCAAGGCGGGCCGTGAGGGCCTGCGGACCAGCGTCAGCAGGAGCCAGACGCCCAGGTAGACCGGCACCAGGAGCGCGGGGAGGTTGCGGCGCGCGAGCCAGACCCGGTTGCGCGCGACCATCCGGTGGTAGACCGCGTGCCGGGAGGGCGCGGTCGTGGGGTGGTACAGCACCATGTCGGACCGGTAGTCGATCATCCAGCCCGCGTCGAGGGCCCGCCATGCCAGGTCGGTTTCCTCGTGTGCGTAGAAGAATTCCTCCGGAAGTCCGCCCACTTCGGCGAGGACCTTCGTCCGGACGGCGTTGGCGCCGCCGAGGAACGTGGTCACCCGGGAGGAACGCATCGGGTCGGAGGCCCGCAGGCGGGGCACGTGGCGCCGCTGGGTGACGCCGGTGTCCGGGTCGGCTATGCGGAAGCTGATGATGCCCAGTTCCGGGTCGGCCGCGAAGGCCTCGCGGCACAGCTCGGCGGTGTCGTTG
Organism: Streptomyces sp. NPDC030840; assembly: GCF_055572015.1. Classification (NCBI taxonomy): domain Bacteria; kingdom Bacillati; phylum Actinomycetota; class Actinomycetes; order Kitasatosporales; family Streptomycetaceae; genus Streptomyces; species Streptomyces sp. NPDC030840. The sequence continues at coordinate 80,136 of NZ_JBVIEE010000015.1, forward strand.
CGCGCCAGCAGTCCGTCGTCGTCGAGGAACAGCAGGATGTCGACGTCGGTGCCACCGGGGCCGAAGGCCTCGATGCCGACGTTGCGGCCGCCGGGGATGCCGAGGTTCTCGGGCAGCTCGACGGTGCGTACGCCGTCGGGGACCTCCGGCACCGGGGAGCCGTTGCCGACGACGACCACCTCGACCCGGTCACCGTCCTGCTTGGCGACCGAGTCGAGGAGGGCGCGCAGCTCGTCGGGGCGGTTGCCCATGGTGATGATCACCGCGCCGACCTTCATACCGCTGCTCACTTCAGCCTGCTCGAGGCAAGGATGGACACCAGGTGCAGCAGCGTCTGCAGCAGCGCGATGCCGGCCAGTACGGCGACACCGAGCCGTGAGAAGAACAGGTCGTCCCTGGCCTGGTCCAGGACCGCGAGGACCAGGATGAGCAGCGACGCCTCGACGCCGAGGACGAGCCGGTGGAACTTCAGCGCGGCGGCGGCCCGGCGGGCCAGCGCCATGCCGGAGGAGCGCGGCACGGACGCCGACTCCTCGACAGGCGCCTTGCCCGTCTGGTGCCGGGCGACCCCGACCAGATCGGTCTCGGCCTTGATCAGGATGGCGCCGAGGGCGGCGAGGGTGCCGAGGAAGGCCCACAGCCAGTCGATCCGCCCGGAGCCCCACAGGTCGGCGGCGCGCAGGCCGAAGCCGACCAGCACGGCGGCGTCGCACAGGTAGGCGCCGACCCGGTCCACGTAGACGCCGGCCATCGAGTACTGCTTGCGCCAGCGGGCGATCTCGCCGTCGACGCAGTCGAACAGCAGATAGAGCTGCACCATCAGTACGCCGAGGAGGGCGCCCGGGACCCCCGGCACCAGCAGGGCCGGGGCGGCGAGGACGCCGAACACGGTCATCAGGTAGGTCAGCTGGTTGGGCGTGACCCGCGTGTTCACCAGGTGCCGGTCGATGCGCAGCGAGATCTCGCGCATGTAGAGCCGGCCGGCCCAGTGCTCGCCGCTCCGCCGGTCCTTCACACCCGGGGGGTGAACGACCGGGCGGAGTTCAGCTACCGATGGCTTTGGCATAGTCGGCGTACGCGTCCCTGATCTGGTCGGTGGACAGGTCGAGGTGTTCGAGGATCGTGTAGCGGCCGGGCCGGGTCCGCGGGGCGAACTCCACGACCTGTACGAACTCGTCCGCCGTGAAGCCGATCTCGTCCGGCAGGACGGGCAGGCCGTGGCGGTGCAGCACCTCCGCCATGAGTTCCGCCTCCTCCTTCGCCCCGCGCAGGTACATCGCGAAGGCCGCGCCCAGGCCGCACTGCTCGCCGTGGCTGGCGGCGCGCTTGGGGAAGAGCAGGTCGAAGGCGTGGTTGATCTCGTGGCAGGCACCCGAGGCGGGGCGCGAGTCGCCGGCGACCGACATGGAGATACCGGTGAGGACCAGGCCCTCGGCCAGCACCTGCAGGAAGCCGTCGTCGCCGACGCCGCCGGGGTGGCGCAGCACGGCCTCGCCCGCCTGGCGGGCCATGGCGGCCGCGAGACCGTCGATGGCCTCGCCCTTCTCGCGGGCCGCGAGCTCCCAGTCCGCGACCGCGGAGATGTTGGACAGGGCGTCGCCGATGCCGGAGCGCACGAAGCGGACGGGGGCCTCGCGGATCACGTCCAGGTCGATGACGACGGCGATCGGGTTCGGCACACCGTACGAGCCGCGGCCCGCGTCGTTGTCGAGGGTCGCCACGGGCGAGCACAGGCCGTCGTGCGACAGGTTCGTCGCGACGGCGACCAGGGGCAGCCCGACCCGGGCGGCGGCGAACTTGGCACAGTCGATGATCTTGCCGCCGCCGAGGCCCACGACCGCGTCGTAGTGCCCGCGCTTCATGGCGTCGGCCAGCTTGATCGCGTCGTCCAGCGTGCCGCCGCCGACCTCGAACCAGTCCGCCTTGGGCAGCGCGGGGGTGACCCGCTCGCGCAGCCTGGCGCCGGAGCCGCCGCTGATCGCCACGGCCAGCCGGCCGGAGGACGAGATCCGCTGGTCCGCGAGGACCGCCGCCAGGTCGTCGAGCGCACCGGCGCGGATGTCGACGACGATCGGCGAGGGAATGAGCCTCGTCAGTACTGGCACGCGATCTCACGTCCCTTGGCGAGGTCGTCGTGGTTGTCGATCTCGACCCACTTGACGTCGCCGATGGGCGCGACGTCGATGCGGAAACCGCGGTTCACGAGCTCCTGGTAGCCGTGCTCGTAGAACTGCTGCGGGTCGGTCTCGAAGACCGTCTTCAGCGCGTCGGCCAGCTCGTCGGCGGCCTCGCCCTCGATGAGGGTGACACCGATGTACTCGCCGGTCGCCTCGGCCGGGTCCATCAGCTTGGTGATCTTCGTCATGCCGCCCTCGGGGCCGACGACGACCTTCATCTCCTCGTCGGCGAGGGACTTCACGGTGTCGAGGGCGAGGATGATCTTCTTGCCGTCACCGCGGGCGGCGAGCAGGGTCTTCTCCACGGAGACCGGGTGCACGGTGTCGCCGTTGGCGAGGATCACCGAGTGCTTGATGGCGTCACGGCCGCACCACAGGGAGTAGGCGTTGTTCCACTCCTCGGCCTTGTCGTTGTCGATGAGGGTGATCTTGAGGCCGTACTTCTGCTCCAGGGCCTCGCGCCGCTCGTACACGGCCTCCTTGCGGTAGCCGACGATGATCGCGACCTCGGTCAGGCCGATCTCGGCGAAGTTGCCGAGCGTGAGGTCGAGCACAGTGAGGCTGTCCTCGTTGCCCTCCGGTCCCACCGGCACCAGCGCCTTGGGCAGCGTGTCGGTGTAGGGGCGCAGACGCCGTCCGGCGCCGGCCGCCAGCACGAGGCCGATCATGCGGGTTCTCCTTCATCGTGTACGGCGGGTGCGCCGGTTTTATGGGCAGTCACCCAGAAGCGGATGCTCTCGGCGAGCACCAGCAGCGCCACGGCCACGGCGAGCACCGTGAGCGCGACCTTGAACTCTGTGGGCGCGAGCAGCGCGGCCAGGACGGTGACCAGCAGCGTCCTGCCTTCGTGCCCGCCGATCGCCCGCACCAGCCAGTGCGGCGGCGCGCCGGCGTCGCCGCGGATGCGGTACACCGTGTCGTAGTGATGGTAGGCGACGGCCGCCACCAGCCCGAAAGCCGCTGGAAGGGCCCCGTTCACATCGGATTTGGCCGCCAGGACCAGGACAGTCAGGTATTCGGCGGCGCGGAAGAAGGGGGGAACGAGCCAGTCCAGGGCGCCCTTGAGGGGCCTGGCCAAGGCGACGGGCGACAGCAGCACGTAGACCGCGGCGGTCAGCACGGGCCACCAACTGCCGTACGGGACGGCCGAGGTGACACCGACGAGGAGGGCACCCGCGGCGAAGGCCACATACGCGGGACCGCGTACGGCCGCCCGGCCGGGTGCGATCCGGAGCAGGAGTTCGGCCGTCGGGCCCGAGTCGGTGAGGTCCGCGAGCGCCCGCGCCGCCCGGTCCGTGCGCTGTGCCTTGCGCGTCAACGACCGCAGCACACGGCCCGCTGTGGTGTAAGTCGCAGCGAACGCGCAGCCGATGAGCAGTGCGTAGAAAGTGATGCGCGGCGTGGTGGCCGCCGTCAGTACGGCGATCATCGCCCAGCGTTCGCCGATGGGGAGCACGATCATCCGGCGCGCCCACACCGTCCAGCCGACGCTGTCGAGTCTGCCCGAAAGGGCCGCGGTGGGGCTGGCGTTGGCGGTCGCGGCCGTACTGTCGGCGTTTGCCTCGTTGAAGGAGAAGTCGACGACGTGACGGCAGGTCTGCAGGACCATCGCGCCGAGGGCGAGCGCCCACACGTCGTCACCGCCGCGCGCCGCGCCGAGGGCGAGACCCGCGTAGTAGGCGTACTCCTTGGCGCGGTCGAAGGTGGCGTCGAGCCAGGCGCCGAGCGTCGAGTACTGCAGCGAGTAGCGGGCGAGCTGACCGTCGGTGCAGTCCAGGACGAAGGAGAGGATGAGCAGTACGCCGGCCGCGACGAATCCGCCGCGGGTGCCGGTGGCCGCGCACCCCGCCGCGATGAGGGCGGTGAGCAGGGAGGCCGTGGTGACCTGGTTCGGAGTCAGACCCCGGCGGGCGCACCAGCGGGCGATGTAGCGCGAGTAGGGGCTGACGCAGTACGTGGTGAAGAAGCCGTCGCGGGACTTCACGGCCGTACGCAGCCGGACGGCCTCGTCGTCGACGGCGGCCACGGCCTGACGGGCCTCGTTGCGTGCCTGGGGGTCGGCGGGGACCTCGGCGACGAGGGTGCCGAGGTCGGGGCGGTGCACGGGGACGCCGTCCGCGTCCAGGGCGTCGGCAAGGCGGTCGGCGAGGTTGTCCACGGCGAGGGCGGTACTGCCCGTGGTCGTGGAGCCCGCGCGGGCCACCGCGCGGGTCAGGGCCTGCCGGGCGGCGGGCTGGACGGTCACGGCGCCGGGCAGCGCGGCGGCCGGGAAGCGGGGGTCGGTCAGGCCGAGGCGCAGCGCGTGGACGTGGCCCACGAAGCGGGCGTCGACGAGGGCGACCCGGTGTCCGGCGGGAACCCTCGCGAGGAGCGTCTCGGCGTCACCGGCGTCCGAGGCGATCCGCACGTCGAACCCCAGCGACCGCAGATCGCCCTCCAGCGACGATCCGGGAACCGGCTGACCGGTGAGGATGGCGGTCGACAGACGAACTCACTCCCTGGGTGCCGACGCGGTGGCGCCGGGCGTGTGCGTGCGGGGGCACCCCTGGCCCACGGTGGCCGGGCGGCGTGTCGGCAGAGGCTATCGGATGGTGGGAATGGAGCGTTCACCGGCCGTTCACGGCCTGCTCAACCCGGTCTGCTGCGCCTGCTGCCGCGATCATCATCGGGGATTTCCGGGCCGCTCGACAAACCGCCGTCGCACATGTCTTCGCAGATCAGGGCAATGTGTAGCATTCCGCACGGGGCGCGGGCCGCAGCTTAGAGTGGGGTGCCATGACGTGGCTGATCACAGGCGGGGCCGGATACATCGGGGCACACGTGGCGCTGGCCATGGCCGGTGCCGGGGAGCGCGTGGTGGCGCTCGACGATCTGTCGGCCGGCGTGCCGGCCCGGCTCCCCGGGGAGATCCCGCTGGTGCTGGGTTCGGCGCTGGACGGCGACCTGCTGAAGCGGGTGCTGGCCGAGCACTCCGTGACGGGCGTGGTGCATCTCGCGGCTCGTAAGCAGGTGGGCGAGTCCGTGGCGCAGCCGACGCGCTACTACCAGGAGAACGTGGGCGGTCTCGCGACACTGCTGGAAGCGGTGGCCGAGGCGGGCGTCAGGCGCTTCCTGTTCTCCTCGTCCGCGGCCGTGTACGGCAACCCGGACGTGGAGCTCATCACCGAGGACACCCCGTGCGCGCCGGTGAACCCGTACGGCGAGACGAAGCTCACCGGGGAGTGGCTGGTGCGGGCGGCGGGCCGGGCCCACGGCATCGCGACCGTGTGCCTGCGCTACTTCAACGTGGCGGGCGCGGCGGCGCCGGAGCTGGCCGACACGGGCGTCTTCAACATAGTCCCGATGGTCTTCGACCGGCTCACCCGCGACGAGGTCCCGCGCGTCTTCGGCGACGACTACCCGACGCCGGACGGCACCTGCGTCCGCGACTACATCCACGTCGCCGACCTCGCCGAGGCGCACGTCGCGGCGGCCCGGCGGCTGGCCGACGGCGCCACGGGCGATCTGACGGTCAACATCGGCCGCGGGGAGGGTGTTTCGGTCCGTGAACTCATCACTCTCATCGGTGAGGTGACCGGTGACCGGCGTCCCCCGCTCGTCGAGCCGCGTCGCCCGGGGGACGCCCCGCGCGCGGTCGCCTCGGCCGAACGAGCCGCCCGGGAACTGGGCTGGACGGCGCGGCGCGGGATGCGCGAGATGGTCGAGTCGGCCTGGGCCGGGTGGCGGCTGCACCACGGCGGATGATCTCTCCGGCGTTCTGACCTGCGGTTCGTTTCCGCAGGTCAGGGCACATGACAACGGTGTTCAGTGCCGCGTTGCCACATACCCCCCACCCGTAGTTCACTGGTGATCCCGAACAGACCTTCAAGAGGCCGGAGGGCGAAAATCATGGGGGCTGGGCACGATCACGGGCACGCGCACGGAGCGCCGGCCGGCGGTACGGCGACAGCGGCGTACCGCGGGAAGCTGCGGGTCGCGCTGTCGATCACGCTCACCGTCATGGTGCTCCAGATCGTCGGCGGCGTCCTCGCCGATTCGCTCGCGCTCATCGCGGACGCCGCCCACATGGCCACCGACGCCGTGGGCCTGGCGATGGCGCTGCTCGCGATCCACTTCGCGGGCCGCCCGGCGAGCGACAAGCGCACGTTCGGGTACGCACGCGCGGAGATCCTTGCCGCGCTCGCCAACTGTCTGCTGCTGCTCGGCGTCGGCGGCTACCTGCTGTACGAGGCCGTCGAGCGTTTCATCACGCCGGCCGAGACCAAGGGCGGGCTCGCCATCACGTTCGCGCTGATCGGTCTGGTGGCGAACATGATCTCGCTCACGCTGCTGATGCGGGGACAGAAGGAGAGCCTGAACGTGCGGGGCGCCTTCCTGGAGGTGGTGGCGGACGCGCTGGGTTCCGTGGCGGTACTGGTCTCCGGGCTGGTCATCCTGACGACGGGCTGGCAGGCCGCCGACCCGATCGCCTCGCTGGTCATCGGCCTGATGATCGTCCCCCGTACGGTGAAGCTGCTGCGCGAGACCCTCGACGTACTGCTGGAGTCGGCCCCCAAGGACGTCGACATGGCGGAGGTACGGGCGCACATCCTGGCGCTGCCGGGCGTCGAGGACGTCCATGACCTGCACGCCTGGACCATCACCTCCGGTATGCCGGTCCTCTCCGCGCACGTGGTCGTCAGCCCCGAGACGCTCGGCGCGATCGGCAACGAGAAGATGCTGCACGAGCTCCAGGGCTGCCTGGGGGATCACTTCGACGTCGAGCACTGCACCTTCCAGCTGGAACCGAGCGGTCACGCGGAGCACGAGGCGAAGCTCTGCCACTGAGGTTCCCGTCCGGACGGCGCGTGGGTGGGCCGCACCGGGTGCTAGCGTGGCCGGTGATCCGAGGAGGTGGGTTGATGACTGTCGCGTTCGGCGCTGCCCTGCGCAGCGACTCGTGTGTCCCCACTTCCCGGGCCCGCGGCTGACCCGCTCGCGTCATCTCGTCGAGACGTCGGCCCGGCCCTCTCACCCAAGGGTTTTCACGTTGACCGACACCATCGACAACTCCGAACACATCCCGCAGCCGCCCGTCTCGTGGCACACGCGCCCGGAGGCCCCCGCCGACCGTGCCGAGGTGTACGAGCTGACGGCCGCTGCCTTCGGCAGGGCGGAGGAGGCGGACCTGGTGGAGGCGCTGCGCGCCGATCCCGGGGCCTGGCTGCCGGGCCTCTCGTACGTCGCCGAGGGTCCGGACGGCGCCGTCGCGGCTTACGCGCTGATCACCCGCTGTCACGTCGACGAGGTGCCAGCGCTCGCGCTCGCGCCCGTCGCCGTACGGCCCGAGTGGCAGCGGCGGGGAGCGGGAGCGGCCGTCGTGCGCGCGGTGCTGGAGGCCGCACGGGGGCGCGGTGAGCGGCTCGTGCTCGTGCTCGGGCACCCGGAGTACTACCCGCGCTTCGGCTTCCTGCCCGCTTCGGAGTACGGCATCCGGCCCGGATTCGACGTGCCGGACGAGGCGATGATGGCGCTCGTCCTGAGCCGTTCCGCGTCCGTGGCACCGGGCACGATCAGGTATCCCGCCGCTTTCGGCGTCTGATCCGCGGCCCGTCCGAGCGGCTCGCGTGTCCCGCTCCGGGGTGCCGGGGCGGGACATGCGGGGTGGCGCGAAGTGCCGGGAGTGCCGGTTTCGTACGGCAGACTTGAGACTCGACGAACGAGGCGAAGGACGGGCATGCCGATCACACCTGCCACCGCGATGCACAGTTCACAGAACGGCGCCGCGGAAGCGATCCTGCTGGAACTGGTCGACGAGGACGGCACCACCATCGGCACGGCGGAGAAGCTGGCCGCCCACGAACCGCCCGGGCAACTGCACCGGGCCTTCTCCGTGTTCCTCTTCGACGAGCGCGGACGGCTGCTGCTCCAGCAGCGCGCCCTCGGCAAGTACCACTCCCCCAGCGTCTGGTCGAACACCTGTTGCGGCCACCCGTACCCCGGCGAGGCGCCCTTCGCGGCGGCGGCCCGGCGGACGTACGAGGAGCTCGGGGTCTCCCCGTCGCTGCTCGCCGAGGCGGGCACCGTCCGCTACAACCACCCGGATCCGCACTCGGGCCTGGTGGAGCAGGAGTTCAACCACCTCTTCGTGGGCCTGGTGCAGTCCCCGCCGCGGCCCGACTCCGAGGAGGTCGGGGCGACGGCCTTCGTGACGCCCGGTGAACTGGCGGAGCGGCATGCGAAGGATCCGTTCTCGTCCTGGTTCATGACCGTGCTGGACGCGGCGCGGCCGGCGGTCAGGGAGCTGACGGGCCCGTCCGCGGGCTGGTAGCCGGGGCGGCCTGGGCGAGGCGCACGGGGTACAGCGGTACGGTGGCCCAGATCACCTTGCCGCCGCTCGCGGTGTGCTCGACGTCGCACAGGCCGCCCGCCTCCCGGGCGATCTCCCGGACCAGTAACAGCCCCCGGCCGCCGGTCCGGGCGTGGTCGGCCTCCAGGGCGGTCGGCCGGTAGGGGTGGTTGTCCTCCACCGCGACGCGCACCCAGTCGGCTCCGACGGCCACCTCCACGGCGATCGTCGGCGACAGCAGGGCCGCGTGTTTGACCGCGTTGGTCACCAGTTCGGAGACGATCAGCAGCAGCCCGTGCCCCAGGTCAGCCGTGACGGGCACACCCTGGCGGGCGAGCAGGTCACGGACGGCTCGTCGCGCCCGTGGCACCGAGGCGTCGACAGCCGGGGCGGTGAACCGCCAGACTCCTTCGTACGGCAGTGGCCCTGACGGCAGTGGCCCTGACGGCAGTGATTCTGGCGGCAGTGGTCCCGGCGGCCGGTGGCCGGGGGGCGCCTCCCGGCCGCCCTCAGGGCTGGGGCTCGGCCCTCGCCCTTGGTCGTCCATCGTCCGATCGCCGCCCTTGCGCTCGATTGTCACCACACGTCGAGTGTTGGGAACGCATAAGTGCGGACCGGAGCACTGAACACAAGTCAGCGGGTATCGACGCCTTCGCACCTGTCCGTGAACGGCACGGTCGGCGCCGCGACCACCCCTGTTCTCCTCGTGTCGCCTTCGGAGTTATTCGGGTTGTACGCGTTTGACGCCGGGCTCGCCCGGTTTCCTCTCGGAGGCCAGCCGGTCCGAGACCATGCCGACGATGCGCCGCCCGCCGTACCCGGTCGCGATCAGACCGAGTCCGTCGAAGAGCAGCGCGAGTGAGAACAACGTGCCCATGACGTACTTGCTGCTCGGCCAGGAGGCCAGCACCACGATGCCGAGGAGCAGCCCGAAGGCGCCCTGCAGGAGGGTCCAGCCGAACTGCGAGCCGCGCACCACGAGGCTGCCGATCACCCGGAACACCCCGCCGGTCAGGAACAGCAGCGCGCCGAACATGGCGAGGGCCTCGGCCCCCGCCTCGGGCCGGCGGATCATGACCACGCCTGCCGCTATGTTCAGGGCGGCGACCACCACGCCGAGCCAGAAGAAGTTGGTGCCGCGGGCCTGGACGGCGTGCAGCAGACCGACCACACCGCCGGTCAGCAGCAGCCAGCCGTAGAGCAGCATCGAGGTCAGGGTGGCGATCCCGGTGTAGCAGAGTCCCACGAGTCCCGCGAGCACCAGGACCACGCCGAGGGCGCCGATCCAGCCGAAGCCGAGGCGCAGCCCGGCGGTCTCGTCACGCTTCGTCCGTGTCATCGGGCCCTCCTCACGCCGGGCCCCTTCTTGATCGTACGTGCGCGGGTGGCGGATAGCATCCGCGTATGGAGCTGCTGCACGGCGTCGCGGACGGGGTCGCCACCGTCGTCATCCACCATCCGGCCAAGCGCAACGCGATGACGGCCGGGATGTGGCGGGCGCTGCCGCCGCTGCTCGACGAGCTGGCCGCCGACCCAGGCGTACGGGTGCTCGTGCTCACCGGCGAGGGCGGGACCTTCTGCGCCGGTGCCGACATATCGACGCTGCGGGGCTCGCCGGACGAGGCGCAGGGGCTCGCCGGGCTCGCCGAGGAGGCGCTCGCCGCCTTCCCGAAGCCCACGCTGGCGGCGATCCGCGGGTACTGCGTGGGCGGCGGGTGCCAGCTCGCGGCGGCCTGCGATCTGCGGTTCGCGCAGGAGGGCTCGCTGTTCGGGGTGACTCCGGCGAAGCTGGGGATCGTCTACCCGGCCTCCTCCACCCGGCGGCTGGTGTCGCTGGTGGGACCCGGGGCTGCCAAGTACCTGCTCTTCTCCGGGGAGTTGATCGACGCGGAGCGGGCGCTGCGGACGGGGCTGGTGGACGAGGTGGTGCCGGAGGGAGAACTCGGCAAACGGGTCGGGGAGTTCACGCGGGTGCTGGTCTCCCGCTCGCAGTTGACGCAGGCGGCGGCCAAGGAGTTCGCGAACGGCCGGGCGGACCGGGACGTCCACTGGGCCGAGCAGGCGCGCGGGAGCGGCGACACCGCCGAGGGCGTCGCCGCGTTCCTGGAGCGCCGGGCGCCCCGGTTCACCTGGAGCCCGTGAGCTCCCGTGCCGCGCCGGGCGTCCTACGTCAGCACGAAGCGGCTCTTGCCTCGGAACTCCTCCACGAGGTGCGCGGGGGCCTTCTGCGGTGAGCCCGCGTCGTAGGGCGGCTGCGGGTCGTACTCCGTCAGCAGCTGCACAGCCTGGGCGTGCTCGTCGCCCGCGATCCGGCCGAGCAGGGTCAGACCCATGTCGATCCCGGAGGAGACGCCGGCCGCGGTGACGTACTTGCCGTCGGTCACCACCCGCTCCCCCGTGGGCTCGACGCCGAACTGCTCGAGGAAGCCGAGCGCCAGCCAGTGGGAGGTCGCGCGCCGGCCCTGAAGAAGCCCGGCGGCGGCGAGCAGCAGGGAGCCGGTGCACACGGACGTCGTCCACAGGCTCGTGCGGTCGGCGGTGCGCAACCAGTCGAGGAGGGTCTCGTTCTCCATCTGCGGCGTCTGCCCGGGACCACCCGGGACCACCACGATGTCGGGATGCGGCACTTCGGCCAAGGCCCTGTCGGCGGTGATCGCCAGGGCGCCCGTGTCGGTGCGGACGGGGCCGGTCTCCTCGGCGACGAAGACGGTCTCCGCGTCCGGGAGACGGCCGAGGGTCTCGTAGGGGCCGACGGCGTCGAGGGCGGTGAAGCGGTCGTAGAGAACGATCGCGATCTGCATGCTTTTCCCTTCGGTTGCCTTCAGTGGGTGGGCGCGGGTGCCGGGCGGAAGCGCCGCCGGTACTCCGCCGGTGCCGCGCCGAGCGTCCTGAGGAAGGCGCGACGCATGGCTTCGGGGGTGCCGTAGCCGCAGGCGCGGGAGATCTCCTCGACGCCGTCGGCGGTGTCCTCCAGGAGGCGGCGGGCGTGTTCGAGACGCACGCGGTCGACGTAACGGCCGGGCGTCATCCCGGTCTCGGCCTGGAAAGCGCGGGCGAAGTGGCGGGGCGAGAGACGGGCGCGGGCGGCGAGCGACTCGACGCTCAGGTCGTCGCCGGGGTTCTCGGTGATCCACTGCTGGACCTCGCGCAACGGCTCCCGCCGGGCCGTCTGCGCGGCGAGCTGGGCGCTGAACTGGGACTGGTTGCCGGGCCTCCGGAGGAAGACGACCAGGTGACGGGCGATGGTGAGCGCGGTGTCCCGGTCGAGGTCCTCCTCGACGAGCGCGAGGGCGAGGTCGATGCCGGAGGTGACACCGGCGGAGGTGGCGATGTTTCCGTCGCGTACGTAGATGGGGTCCGGGTCGACCTCGATCCCGGGGTGATCCCGGGCGAGCTTGTCGCAGTACGCCCAGTGGGTCGTGGCCCGGCGCCCCTCCAGGAAGCCCGCCTCGGCGAGCAGGATCGCGCCGGTGCACACCGAGACGAGGCGCTTCGCGCGCGGGCCGTGCTCACGCAGCCATGCGACGAGGGCCGGTGCGGGGCGGCGGGTGCCCTGACCGCCCGGGACGAGCAGGGTGTGCGGGGCGGGGGCGTCGGCGAGGGCGTGGTCCGGGACGAGCGTGAGGCCGCTGCTGGTGCGTACGGGGGCGCCGTCCAGGGAGGCCGTCCGAATGCGGTACGTCCCGGGGCGGGCCAGTTCGGCGCCGTTGAAGACCTCCACGGGGCCCGTGACGTCGAGACTCTGCACGTCGTCGAAGAGGACGACCAGAACGGTTCGCATGCCTTTGATTCTTGACGGGCGGGGCGATGGCCGCAATGACGGGTTCCCCACCTTTTCTGCCACGAGCACGCCCGGCGACATCCCCCGGCGCCCCGCCCCTTCAAACACATACCTACCAGTCGGTAGTCTCGGGGTCATGACGACATCTCTTCCCGAGCAGGCCGGACGGCGCTGTCACCACGTCCTCAATCCCTTTCACGCGACGCACTACTTCTCACCGGATCTCCGGCGCGAGCTGGCCGCCGTCGGGGTCGAGGACGCCGACGCGGCGTACTTCGCGGTGCGGGCCGCCGCGATGGGGCCGGTGACCGCGGGCGTCGTGACGGCCACGTTCTTCAACTTCCGGTACGAGCTGGTGGCGCGGCACGTGCCCGCGGTGTGGGAGAGCGCGTCCCCTTCGACCGTGCTCGCCGCGCGCCTGCGCGCCGTGGACTCCACGCTGCGGCGGCAACTCGGCGAGGAGGTGCTCGCCTCCAAGGAGGTGGCCGAGGCCGCCGAGCTGGCGCTGCGCGCGACCGAGGCGTGCGGCAGGACCGCGCGCCCCCTGTATGCCGCGCACGCCGATCTGCCGGTGCCGGACGAGCCGCACCTGGCGTTGTGGCACGGGGCGACCCTGCTGCGCGAGCACCGGGGCGACGGCCATCTGGCGGTCCTGCTGGACGCGGGCCTCGACCCCGTGGAGGCCCTGGTGAGCCACACCGCGACGGGCAGGGGCATGACGCCGAAGTGGCTGCTGAGGACACGCGGCTGGGGGCGGCAGGACCTGGACGCGGCGGTGGACCGGCTGCGGGAGAGGGGCCTGCTGGACGCCGGGGGCGAGCTGACGGAGGCGGGCACCGCACTGCGCCAGGAGATAGAGGCCGAGACGGACCGGCTCGACCGGGCACCGTACGAGCACCTGGGCGCGGCCGGCGTGGCACGGCTGACCGAGCTGACCGGCGCGTTCGTGACGACGGCTGTCGCGGCGGGCGCGTTCCCGAAGGACATGATCGGCAAGGGCTGAGGCGGCTCGGTCCCGCTGCGTGTGGTGGGCGTGGGCATGACCGGGCGGACACGCGGTACCCGTGGTCTTCCGGCCGTAAGGGCCGGAGACGAAAGGAGAGTTACGTGTTCCGTGCGATCGCAGACGTGTTGCGGCAGATCGGGGCGGCCATCGCCACGGTGGTGACGCTGCCGTTCCGCGCCGTGGCCCGGCTCCTCGGCGGAGTGTCGGGGTCGGCGCGGCGCGGTGGACGGGCTCGCCGCGTCTGACCGCCATCATCACGCCCTGCTCCTCGTTTGTCGGTGCCGCCTGCCACAATTGCCGCGCAACCTCAGTGAAGAAGGCGGTACGGGATCGTGACGACACCCCTCGTAGGGTCCATCGAAGGCAGGATCGCCGAGGAGCTCGGCGTACGGGAGCGGCAGGTGAAGGCCGCGGTGGAACTGCTCGACGGCGGTTCGACCGTGCCCTTCATCGCCCGCTACCGCAAGGAAGCGACCGAGATGCTCGACGACGCGCAGCTGCGCACGATCGAGGAGCGGCTGCGCTATCTGCGGGAGCTGGAGGAGCGGCGGACGGCGATCCTGGACTCGGTGCGCGAGCAGGGCAAGCTGACGCCCGAGGTCGAGGCGCAGATCCGCGGCGCCGAGACCAAGGCCCGGCTCGAGGACATCTACCTGCCGTTCAAGCCGAAGCGGCGCACCAAGGCGCAGATCGCCCGCGAGGCCGGGCTGGAGCCGCTGGCCGAGGGACTGCTGGGCGACCCCACGGTCGAGCCGCTCGCGGCCGCCGCGGCGTTCGTGGACGCCGACAAGGGCGTCGCCGACCCGCAGGCCGCCCTCGACGGCGCCCGGGCGATCCTCACCGAGCGGTTCTCGGAGGACGCCGACCTGATCGGTGAGCTGCGGGAGCGCATGTGGGTGCGCGGGCGGCTGGCCGCCAAGGTGAAGGAGGGCAAGGAGGAGGCGGGCGCCAAGTTCGCCGACTACTTCGACTTCGCCGAGCCGTTCACGGAGCTGCCCTCGCACCGCGTCCTCGCCATGCTGCGCGGCGAGAAGGAGGACGTCCTCGACCTCGTCCTGGAGCCCGAGGAGCCCACGGACGGCCCGTCGTCGTACGAGGGGATCGTGGCGAACCGCTTCGGGATCGCCGACCGCGGGCGCCCCGCCGACAAGTGGCTGACGGACACCGTCCGCTGGGCCTGGCGCACCCGGATCCTCGTGCACCTCGGTATCGATCTGCGCCTCAGGCTGCGTACGGCCGCCGAGGACGAGGCGGTCAACGTGTTCGCGGCGAACCTGCGCGACCTGCTGCTCGCCGCCCCCGCGGGCACGCGCGCGACGCTCGGCCTCGACCCGGGCTTCCGTACGGGCGTGAAGGTCGCCGTGGTCGACGCGACCGGCAAGGTCGTGGCCACCGACGTGATCTATCCGCACGTCCCGGCCAACAGGTGGGACGAGGCCCTCGCCAAGCTCGCCCGGCTCGCCAAGGAGCACGCGGTCGAGCTGGTCGCGATCGGCAACGGCACGGCGTCGCGCGAGACGGACAAGCTCGCCGGTGAACTCATCGCCAAGCACCCGGAGTTGAAGCTCACCAAGGTGATGGTGTCCGAGGCGGGCGCGTCGGTGTACTCGGCGTCGGCGTTCGCCTCGCAGGAACTGCCGGGGATGGACGTGTCGCTGCGCGGCGCCGTCTCGATCGCGCGCCGTCTGCAGGACCCCCTCGCCGAGCTGGTGAAGATCGACCCGAAGTCGATCGGCGTCGGGCAGTACCAGCACGACCTGTCCGAGGTGAAGCTGTCGCGGTCGCTGGACGCGGTGGTCGAGGACTGTGTGAACGGTGTGGGCGTCGACGTCAACACAGCGTCCACGCCGCTGCTCGCCCGGGTGTCGGGCATCTCGTCCGGGCTGGCCGAGAACATCGTGGCGCACCGGGACGCCAACGGCCCGTTCAAGTCCCGCTCGGAGCTGAAGGGCGTGGCACGGCTCGGCCCCAAGGCGTACGAGCAGTGCGCGGGGTTCCTGCGGATCCGGGGCGGTGACGATCCGCTGGACGCGTCGAGCGTGCACCCCGAGGCGTACCCGGTGGTCCGGCGGATGGTGAAGCAGTCGGGCAGCGAAGTGGCCTCACTGATCGGCAACACGGCGGTGCTGCGGTCGCTGAAGCCGGGTGACTTCGTGGACGAGACGTTCGGTCTGCCGACGGTGACGGACATCCTGAAGGAGCTGGAGAAACCGGGGCGCGATCCGCGGCCCGCCTTCAAGACGGCCACCTTCAAGGAGGGCGTCGAGAAGATCTCCGACCTGTCGTCCGGGATGGTGCTGGAGGGCGTCGTCACGAACGTAGCGGCGTTCGGAGCGTTCGTGGACGTCGGTGTCCACCAGGACGGGCTCGTGCATGTCTCCGCGATGTCGAAGACGTTCGTGAAGGATCCGCGGGACGTGGTGAAGCCCGGTGACATCGTCAAGGTGAAGGTGCTGGACGTCGACATCCCGCGCAAGCGCATCTCGCTGACGCTGCGGCTGGACGACGAGGCTGCTCCGCAGGAGCGGTCCTCCGGTGGCGGGGGGCGGCAGCAGCGTGGGGGGCGGGCGCCTCAGCAGCGGCAGGGGCGTGGCGGCGGCGGAGGTGCCGGCGGCGGGTCACGGCAGGCGGCCGCGCCGGCGAACAGTGCGATGGCGGATGCGTTGCGGCGGGCGGGGCTGGTGGATCCGAAGCGGCGGTGACGGTGGTGAGGTGTGCGGCGGGTTTGTTTCGCCCCCGCCGCCCCTACCCGTCCCATCCCCGGGGGCTGCGCCCCATGCCCCCCGGGGGGGGTATCTGACGTGGGTGGGGTGTGTGCGGGTGGGTGGGGGCTGGTCGCGCAGTTCCCCGCGCCCCTTTTGGCCTTGCGGCCTCGTCCTCAAACGCCGGACGGGCTGAAAAAATCAGCCCGTCCGGCGTCTGCTGCCCGCACCGGTTCCCTAGCGTTCCGTCACCTTGCCCTCGGCCACCTCGAAGCGCCTCGTCACCCGTACCGCGTCCAGCATCCGGCGGTCGTGCGTCACCAGCAGCAGGGTGCCCTCGTACGCGTCCAGGGCCGACTCCAGTTGCTCGATGGCGGGGAGGTCGAGGTGGTTGGTCGGCTCGTCGAGAACCAGGAGGTTGACGCCCCGGCCCTGGAGCAGGGCGAGCGCGGCCCGGGTGCGCTCGCCCGGTGACAGGGTGGCCGCCGGGCGCAGCACGTGGTCCGACTTCAGCCCGAACTTGGCCAGGAGGGTGCGCACCTCGACCGGCTCGGTGTCGGGTACGGCCGCGCGGAACGCGTCGAGCAGTGACTCGGAGCCGTGGAACAGCCCGCGGGCCTGGTCGACCTCGCCGACCAGGACGCCCGAGCCGAGGGAACCGTGGCCGGCGTCCAGCGGAACGCGGCCCAGCAGCGCGCCGAGCAGCGTCGACTTGCCCGCGCCGTTCGCGCCCGTCACGGCCACCCGGTCCGCCCAGTCGAGCTGGAGGGACACGGGACCGAGCACGAAGCCGCCGCGGCGCACCTCGGCGTCCCGCAGGGTCGCGACGACGGCGCCCGAGCGCGGAGCGGCCGCGATGCTCATCCGCAGCTCCCACTCCTTGCGCGGTTCCTCGACGACGTCGAGCCGCTCGATCATGCGCTGGGTCTGCCGCGCCTTCGCCGCCTGCTTCTCGCTCGCCTCGCTGCGGAACTTGCGGCCGATCTTGTCGTTGTCGTTGCCCGCCTTGCGGCGTGCGTTCTTGACGCCCTTGTCCATCCAGGCACGCTGCGTCTGGGCGCGCTCCTGGAGGGCCGCTTTCTTGTCGGCGTACTCCTCGTAGTCGTCGCGCGCGTGACGGCGGGCGGTCTCGCGTTCCTCCAGGTAGGCCTCGTAGCCGCCGCCGTAGAGGTTGATCTGTCCCTGCGCGGGGTCCAGTTCGAGGACCTTGGTGACCGTGCGGGTCAGGAACTCGCGGTCGTGGCTGACGACGACGGTGCCGGCGCGCAGCCCGCTCACGAAGCGTTCGAGTCGTTCCAGCCCGTCCAGGTCCAGGTCGTTGGTGGGCTCGTCGAGGAGGAAGACGTCGTAGCGGGACAGCAGCAGGGAGGCGAGACCCGCCCGCGCGGCCTGGCCGCCCGAGAGGCCCGTCATCAGCTGGTCCAGGCTCACCGTCAGCCCCAGCGATTCGGCGACCTCCTCCGCCCGCTCGTCGAGGTCGGCGCCGCCCAGGGCGAGCCAGCGCTCCAGGCTCGTCGCGTACGCGTCGTCGGCGCCGGGCGCCCCGTCGACGAGCGCCTGCGTGGCCTCGTCCATGGTGCGCTGGGCCGCGGCGACGCCCGTACGGCGGGCCAGGAACTCCCGTACCGTCTCGCCCTCCCGCCGCTCCGGCTCCTGGGGCAGGTGCCCCACGGTCGCGGTGGGCGGGGAGAGCCGCAGCTCCCCCTGCTCCGGCGTGAGCAGCCCGGCGAGCATGCGGAGCAGCGTGGACTTGCCCGCACCGTTGGCACCGACGAGCCCGATCACGTCGCCGGGCGCGACGACGAGATCGAGCCCGGAGAACAGGGAGCGGTCGCCGTGTCCGGCGGAGAGGTTCTTGACGACGAGGGTGGCGGTCACAGGTGGCGATCCTAACGACCACGCGAGCCGGGCGGCCGAGAGCCCGTTGCCGCGGCCGCGGTCCCCGTCCCCCTCGCGCTCCCTCAGCGCGCCATCTGCTCCACCAGCACGCTTCCCGATGACCGCGCCACCACGAACGACTCGCCCTTGACGGCCTTCCCGTCCAGTGCGATGCGGTGGCGGCCCGCCGGGAGGATGCCGTCGAAGACCTCGTACGTGTGGGTGCGGTACAGCCGGTCCAGGCGGTACGCGGTCACCTGGACACGGCAGGTGGACGTGACCTCGACACCCGCCTCGCCACCGGAGGCGACCAGCCGGGTCAGGCGGCGCCGGTCCGGCGGGCTGCGGTCCAGCGCGTTCTCGATCTGGGCCACGAGCAGCGGGATGATCGGGGCGAGCCCGTCGACGTACGCGACCTCGACTCCGGCTCTCTCGAACGTCCCCCGTACGGCCGCGCGCTGTTCCTCTCCCACGGCACGGCCGAAGGCCACCGCGCCGTAGGTGCGCAGCTCGTCCGGGGGCACGTGGGTGATGTCGTGGGTGATCTCCGCACCGATGCCGATGGTGCGCAGGGCCGCGGCGAGTTTGGCGAGGACCGCGACGCGGGCTCCGATGAGCAGCACGCGGCGGCGGGCCGAGGAGTCGTCCCCGCTCAAGAGGGACCGCAGCGCGCCACGGTACTCCGGGCCGTGGAAGCGGAACGGGCCGATGCCGTGGTAGCCGTTCCGCTCCAGGTCGGCCGTCTCCTCGGTCTGCCAGGCGAAGTCGCGCCACACGTAGTCGTCGCCGTCGTGTTCTATGACCGCCGTGACGGCCCCGCAGGTGAGGTCCTCGCACTCGGGGCAGCCGTAGATGACGTACCGGCCGTCGTTCAGCGGTGCGTCGGCCTCCAGGAGCAGGCTGCGCACCTGGGCGGTGAAGATCGAGGGCGGGACGTCGGAGGCGAGCGGGGAGACGGCGTCGAGGTCGGAGAGCTGGAACAGCAGCGGGCGTCCGTCGACGATGAAGTCGACGAAGTCCCGGTGCGCTTGGTAGTCACCGTTGGCGAGGACGCCACCGGCACGCATCGCCGGTGCCAGGCCGAAGGTCGCGTACTCGGCAGACATGGTGTGAGTATCCCCAGACGGGGAGCAATGTGAGCACGGCATGACACATTCCGCATGCGTCTCCCCACGGCAGGGGGCGCGGTCGCGACCTCTGCCGTGGGGAGGAACGTACGCATGGTCGAGGGCGTAGCAGGCGGGACCAGGGTGGACGCGCCCCGCGAAGGGCGCGGGAACTGCGCGATCAGCCACGACGCAGCGGCAGCTGACCACGCGGTTCCCCGGTCCCTACTTCCCCGGCCCACAGCTCCCCGTCCCGCAGCGGAGCGCGAACGTGGAGGTCAGTGGCGGTGGCCGATCGGGTCGCCCTCCGTCTCCGTCCCCTGGCCGGGGCCGACCTTGATCTCGAAATCGCCGTCGTACTTCTTGTGGCCCTCGATGACGGCGAGTTCGACCGCCTCGGAGGCCATGTCCTCGCGCACCATGACCGGATCACGGCGCAGGTCGCGCATGAGGGCGACGCACATGCCGATCATCACGAGGACGAAAGGCGCGGCGGCGAGGATCGTGAGGTTCTGCAGGCCGGTGAGCGCGTCGCCCTGCCCGCTGCCGACGAGCAGCATGATCGCGGCGACGGCTCCGGTGACGACTCCCCAGAACACGACGACGAAGCGGCCGGGTTCGAGCGCGCCCTTCTGGGAGAGCGTCCCCATCACGATGGACGCGGCGTCGGCGCCGGACACGAAGAAGATGCCGACGAGGATCATCACGAGCAGGCTGGTGACCGTGGCGATGGGGTAGTCGTGGAGGACGGCGAAGAGCTGGCCCTCCGCGGTGGACTCGTCGCCGAGACGGCCGAGTTCCTGCTGCTTCATCGCCGTGCCGCCGAAGATCGCGAACCAGACGAGGCTGACGGAGCTGGGGACCAGGATCACGCCACCCACGAACTGGCGGATGGTACGGCCGCGGCTGATACGGGCGATGAACATGCCGACGAACGGCGTCCAGGAGATCCACCAGGCCCAGTAGAAGACGGTCCAGCTGCCCAGCCAGTCCGCGACGCCCTTGCCACCGGACGCCTCGGTGCGGCCCGCGAGCTGGGGCAGGTCACCGAGGAAGGAGAAGACCGAGGTCGGCAGCAGGTCGAGGATCACGATGGTCGGTCCGGCGACGAACACGAAGACGGCGAGCAGCAGCGCCAGCACCATGTTGGTGTTGGACAGCCACTGGATGCCCTTCTCCACGCCGGACACCGCCGAGGCGACGAAGGCCACGGTCAGGACGGCGATGATGGCCACCAGGAGTCCGGTGCTCACCTTGCCCATCCAGTCCAGCTCCTGGACGCCGGAGCCGATCTGGAGCGCGCCGAGGCCGAGGGAGGCCGCGGAGCCGAAGACGGTGGCGACGATCGCCAGGATGTCGATGACGCGCCCACCGGTTCCGTTCGCGTGCTTCTCGCCGATCAGCGGGGTGAAGACGGCGCTGATCGTCTGGCGGCGGCGCTTGCGGAACGTGCTGTACGCGATGCCGAGGCCGACCACCGCGTAGATCGCCCACGGGTGCAGCGTCCAGTGGAAGAGGGTGGTCGCCATCGCTGTCTCCATGCGCTCGCCGGAGCCCTGGGGACTGGTGCCCGGCGGGGGCGTGGTGTAGTGCGAGAGCGGCTCGCTGACACCGTAGAACATCAGGCCGATGCCCATGCCCGCGCTGAACATCATCGCGACCCAGGACACCGTGCGGAACTCGGGCTTCTCCCCCTCCGCCCCGAGGTGGATGCGGCCGTAGCGGCTGGCCGCGAGCCAGAGGGCGAACACCACGAAGCCGGAGGCGGTCAGCATGAAGGCCCAGCCACCGTTGTGGAGCAGCCCGCCCAGCATCTTCTTCGAGACCGTTTCGAGCGAGTCGGTCCAGACGGCGCCCCACAGGACGAAGGCCAGGGTGAGCGCCGCCGTCACGCCGAAGACGATCCAGTCCGTCTGCGGACGTCCGCCGCCCTGGAGACCCGCTTCCGATCCGGGAAGCGCGGGTGACTCGTGAGGACTGTGGGTGCGGTGTTGATCATGCGTCACAGGCGGAACCTTTCCCCGAATGGCTGGAACAGAGCTACTCCTTCCCGGAAAGCGCTACTGCATGTGACGCCGATATCAACTTTTCAACAGTCTGTATCGGGCTCCCCGACCGTCAGCCGGTACGGTGCCCGTTCGTCCAGCAGCAGCGGGACGAGAGCCCGCAGCGACTGCCGCAGGGAGACGAGTGTGCCGTCGCCGTCGTGGCGCACGCGGACGCCGTGCAGGGCGAGTGCGTCCTTCACGTCCGCGTACTGGGCGCCGGTGAGCCGGTAGCCGCAGGGCGGGTCCTGGATCACCTCGGCCGGTTCGGCGGGGTCGTTGTCGGCGCCCCCGACGTAGACCGGGCCGGTGTCCCGGTAGCCGGCGGCGCGGGCCGCCGCCGTGACCGCGTCGATACGCGCGCCGCGTTCGCCCGCGAAGCCGAACAGGCCCCCCAGAGCAGCGAGTTGGGAATTCACGCGGCGCCGGTTGTTGGCGGACTCCGTGACCGTGTCCGCCAGCGGCTCCACGCGGCTCTCGATGAGCAGTCCGACCGCGTGCTTGACGCCCGACATGTTGCGCAGGATGCGTTCCTGTCCGTCACCCGCGACCTGCCTGATCGGGTCGCCGGTCACGGGGTCGGTCCAGATGCCGTACGTGCCGGTGGTGTACCCGGCTGTCCGCGCGGCGGGCCGTACGTACGCCCGCGACAGGGTTTCGGCCTCCTCGTGGACGGCCGCGTCGGTGTTGAGGTTGCGCGGCCAGAGATCGAAGAGATCCTTGTCGTAGAACCGAGGTGTGGCGCCGTACTCGTGCAGGTCGTAGACGACGTCCGGCTTGCGGTCACGGATGACGGCGGCCATCGCGCGGGCCTCGGCCGTCCGCAGCGACAGGTGGTCGCGGTTGATGTCGACGCCGTCGCTGTTGCCGCGTGTGTCGGCGGCCCGGCCGTCGGGGTTGGCGGTGGGCACGACGAGCAGGGTGGTGCGCTCCAGGAACGCCCTGGTCGCCTTGTCCCTCGCGTACGCGAAGTCGCGGACCGTGGAGAGGCATGCCTCGCGGCCGGAGGGTTCGTCGCCGTGCTGGCTGCAGATCAGGAGCACGGTGCGGGTCGTGGGCCGGGTGCCGACGCGGACGAGTCGCAGCGGGCGGTCCTGCTTGGTGGTGCCGATACGGGTGACCGACACGCGGTCACTCGCCCGGTCCACGGCGGCCAGGAACTCCCCCTCCTCCGGCTGGCTGGTCCAGCGCGCACCACCGGTCTGCTCGAATCCGGTGCGCGGCGGGGCGTCCGTGGCCGGGGCCGCGTGCGCCGGGGCCGACAGCAGGGGGGCGGCCAGGACAGTGGTCAGGGCCGCGGCGATCACCGCGGCTGCGCGCGGTCGCGTACGGGTTTTCATTCGGCTCCCGGGATGCGGTGGGCGGTACGCGGTGCGCGGACACCGTCGAGGACGGGTGCGTCCGCAGTGGCGGTGGCCGGGGCGGCGGAGTACTTCGTCGCGTTCGCGAACGATTCGGCGCCGCCGACCAGCGGTACGCGCGCGGACGTACGGGCCAGGTCGAGCGTCAGCGTGGGTGTGGATGACGGAGGGTCGATGAGGTTCCTGTCGGTGCCCGCGACGATCAGGGCGAGGCGGTGGCCCTTCGGGACGACGTGGTCGCTGACGTGCAGGTCGAGCGTGATCGTGTACCGCTTGCCCGGGGTGAGCGGGGCGCCCGTGTGGTCCGAGGCGTGGTTGCCGAGGTCGGCCCAGCCCCGGCTGAAGACCGTGTGGTCGACGTCGGCGTTCTTGGCCCGCGTCTCCTTGAAGCAGGAGCTGTCGCCGGTGGTGCTCGGGCCCCAGCAGGTGCGGTCGGTGAGCGTCGTGATGCCCTCGGCCGGGTCGGCGTAGTCGCGGATGGTGTCCGGGCCCAGATCCACGAGGACCGCCGAGAGATGAGCGGTGGAGGTCGTGGGCGTCGCGGTGACGGTCACCTTGGAGGAGCCGGACAGCCGCAGCGCCTTGGTGAGGGGCTTGGTGACGAAGCCGGCCTTGTCGGGGGTGGACCGGTCGATTCCGGCCGCCCAGTCGGTCTCGCTGTGCGACGGGTCGTCCGTGAAGGTCTCGGTGCCCGAGCCGCGGCGCAGACCGAGGGTGCCGACGCCGGCCTGGGCGCCGGTGTCCGGGCGCAGGTTCACGGCCTGGGTGCTGCGGGGCGGCCACACACTCGACGTCACCCATGTGTCGGGGTGCCGCTCGATCTCGGCCATGGGCTCGTCGTCGACGCCGTTGTCGTAGCCGAGGAGTTCGTGGTCGAACCAGCGGTGCAGGGTGTCCACCCATGCCGCCCGACGGAAGTCGAACGGGTCGACATGCCCCGTCTGCGAGATCCAGATCTTGCGCTCGACACCGTTCTTCGCGAGGGCGTCCCACCACTGGCCGAAGTGCTTGGGGCGGACGTTGAGGTCCTGTTGGCCGTGGACGACGAAGACGCTGGCCTTCACTTTCCTCGCGTCCTTGACGTAGTCACGCTCGGTCCACAGCGGGGTCCAGTCACCGGTGCGCGGCGCTCCGTCGACGAGCTTGCGCTGGACCGCGGCGCACCTGGCGCGGGCGTCGGGGCTCTCGACACGGTCGGACAGCCAGTCGGGGCCGGAGTCGTACAGCGGGGCGCCCTTGGCGAAGTAGTAGTCGTACCAGGAGGAGATGGCGCTGATCGGGACGATGGTCTCCAGGCCCTCGACTCCGGTGGCGGCGACGCCGTTGGCGATGGTGCCGTCGTAGCTCTTGCCGATCATGCCGGTCCTGCCGTTGGTCCAGGTCGCCTGGGCGCGGCTGGTGCCGGTGCGGCTGGTGTAGCCCTTGGCGCGGCCGTTCAGCCAGTCGACGACCGCCTTCGCGGACTGGATGTCGGAGCGGCCACCGACGTCGACGCAGCCGTCGGAGCGGTTGGTGCCGGCGAGGTCGACTCCGACGAAGGCGTAGCCGCGGGGCACGAAGTAGTTGTCGTAGAAGAGCGGCATCTGGACGA
The DNA here is from genome assembly GCF_055572015.1 of Streptomyces sp. NPDC030840. NCBI lineage: Bacteria > Bacillati > Actinomycetota > Actinomycetes > Kitasatosporales > Streptomycetaceae > Streptomyces > Streptomyces sp. NPDC030840. The sequence goes on from NZ_JBVIEE010000015.1 coordinate 104,111, forward strand.
CGTCGCCGTTCGCGTCGTACGTCTTCTTCTGGCTCTCGTTGCCGCGCCCGCAGCAGGAGTAGTACGGGCTGGCATCCATGATCACGGGTATCTCGCGGCCCTGCTGGGCGGGTTCCCGGGGCCGGACGATGTCGACGGCGACACGGTCCGGCCTTCCGTCGCTGTCACCGTCGAGTCCGATGTCCACCCATACGGACTCACGGATGGCGTTCTCGTACGAGTAGACGGGCTTGCTCTGCCTGGGCGCGGATGCGGGTGCGCTGTGGGCGGCCGCCGGGGTCAGGCAGGTGGCCATCAGGACGGCCGTGGCCACCGTCGCGAGCGATCTCCAGGTCGTGAGGCGCCTGCGGCGCGCAGGTAAGGACATGCGCGGACGGTACTGCCGTCATGTCCCGTGCAAAAGACGGCCCTTTGGGGCAGGTGGGGCTCAATCGGGGTTTCGGCCAGAGGGTGGCCTGAAAGGTGTGCGAAAGGGATCACTCATGTCGGCCGAATGGCGATCGTGTGACACGGGGTGCGATGGACACGTCAGGTCCGGCAAGTGATGAATAGGCTCCGGACAGCCTTCGTGCCCCTACGACTTGGAGTCCCACGTGCACCGCAGACTGATCGCGCCGGGTGCGCTCGCCGTCTCCCTGCTGCTGGCGGTCCCGGCGTCGGCGGCCGACTACGAGCCCGGAGCGCCGGGGATCGGCGACCCCTACTACCCGGCGTACGGGAACGGCGGCTACGACGTCTCGCACTACGACCTCCGGCTCACGTACCGGCCGGCGACGGACACGCTGGAGGGCACGGCGACCCTCCTCGCCCGGACCACGCAGGACCTGTCCCGCCTCAACCTCGACTTCCTGCTGGACGTCAGGGAGGTGCGTGTCAACGGCACGAGGGCCTCCTTCGCCACGTCCGGCGAGCACGAGCTGGAGATCACCCCGAAGACGCCCCTGCCCAAGGGCACACCCGTCACGATCGTGGTGCGTTACAGCGGGGTGCCGTCGTCGAAGCAGGCGTACGGCTTCACCAGCTGGCACCGCACTCCGGACGGCGGGGTCGCCGCGAACGAGCCCGAGGCCGCCTGGTGGTGGTTCCCCAGTAACGACCATCCGCTCGACAAGGCCACGTACGACGTCTCGGTCGCCGTGCCCGACGGCACCCAGGCGATCTCCAACGGCACGCTGCAGTCGGTGACTTCACGCGCGGGCCGGACCCGCTACAGCTGGCGTTCCGACGAGCCGCAGGCCACGTATCTCGCCACCCTCGCGGTCGGGAAGTTCGACATCACGACCGGACGCTCCGAGAGCGGGATTCCGGTCATCAACGCGTACAGCAAGGACCTGGGCGACAACGCGGGCGCGGCGCGGGCCAGCGTCGAGCGGACGGGTGAGATCGCCGACTGGCTGGCCGGCTACTTCGGGCCGTATCCCTACGACGCGCTCGGCGGCTATGTCCCCGACGTGACCACCGGGTACGCGCTGGAGACCCAGACCCGGCCGTTCTACAGCCCGCGGCAGTTCGCGAACGGGTCCAACGTGTCCGTCGTGGTGCACGAGCTGGCCCACCAGTGGTACGGCGACCTGGTGTCCGTCGCCGGGTGGAAGGACATCTGGATCAACGAGGGCTTCGCGCGCTACGCGCAGTGGCTGTGGTCCGAGCACGAGGGTGAGGGGACGGCGCAGGAGCTCGCGGACCACGTGTACGCGTCGCATCCCGCCGACGACCCCTTCTGGACGGTCAGGCCCGGGGACCCGGGACCGGACAAGCAGTTCTACATCGCCGTGTACGACCGGGGTGCGCTGGCGCTTCAGGCGCTGCGGAACGAGATCGGTGACGAGCCGTTCTTCGCGGTCCTCAAGGGGTGGCCGGCGAAGTACGCCCACGGCAACGCGACGGTCGCGGACTTCCAGGCGTACGCCGAACAGGTGTCCGGGCGGTCGCTGGAGAATCTGTTCGACACGTGGCTGTACGAGCCGTCGAAGCCGGGGGCGCCCGCGGCACGTAGTGCGGGGGTCGCCGCTTCGCCGGGTTCGGGGGTCAAGGCGCCCACGTCATGGAAGAAGATCGCGGCGACGAATTCCGTGCACGATCACTGAGTGCGGGTCAGGGGCGTCGTTCGGCTTCGGCCGCGACCCGTTCGCCCAGGACCCGGCTCGCCAGTTCCGATGCCAACTCCGACGCGTACACGCGGAGTTCGGCCTCGGCTGCGAGCCGGTCGCACTCGATGCGGGCGCGGGCCGCGGCGAGGAGGGCGTCACGTTCTCGTTGTGCGTCCGTGCGGGCCGCGGCGAGAAGTGCGGTGCCCTCCTGCTGGGCCCGCTGACGGGTGCGGGCGGCTTCGTGGCGGGCCTCTGCGAGCACGGCTGCTGACTCGGCACGCTTCTGCTCCGCCAGGTCCCGGATCTCAGCCGCCCGTCCGGCGGTGCCCTTGGTCGCGTCCTCGCGGGCTTCGAACGCGCGGTCGATACGGGGGAGCAGCCGGGAGATGGTGAAGTGGACGAGGGCGAACAGCGTCAGTGCGACGAGCAGGTGCTCGACTCTCGGGTTCAACGGGCCGACGGGGAACGGGATCAGGTCCATACCCGTGGCTTACCCAGTCGTGTGGGGGAGCGTCGGGCATGCGCGGCCGTGGTGACCGTTGGCCGTCGGTCGTTCAGCCCATTGGCCGTGGGGGGAGTTTGAGCGGTCGCGGACGGTGAGGTGGTTCGCCCCCGCCGCCCCTACCCGTCCCATCCCCAGGGGCTCCGCCCCTTCGACCCCGGCCAAGGGGGCTGCGCCCCCTGGACCCCCGTCCTTTCGGGGCTCCGCCCCGGACCCCGTTTCGGGGGCCGGCCCCCGGACCCCCGCTCCTCAAACGCCGGAGGGGCTGGATGGTGCGGGGGCTCGTTTTCGTCGGGGCGCGGGGAACTGCGCGTTGTTTTGGGGGCGCGGGGAACTGCGCGACCAGCCAGACCCAACCCGCAGCCGACCACTCACCGCAGACACCCACCCCCTCACCCCCCGGAGGGGGGCACCGTCCGTCAGTCGTCCCCGAACCGCTCCCCCCTCTCCGCCTTGTCCACCAGCAACGCCGGCGGAGCGAACCGCTCCCCGTAACGCTCGGCGAGCTCCCGCGCGCGGGCGACGAATCCGGGCAGACCGCCGTCGTAGCCGTTGATGTACTGGAGGACCCCACCGGTCCAGCCGGGGAACCCGATCCCCAGGATGGAGCCGATGTTGGCGTCGGCGACGGACGTCAGGACGCCCTCCTCCAGCAGCCGGACGGTGTCCAGCGCCTCGGAGAAGAGCATGCGCTCCTGCATGTCCTCGAACGGGATCCGGTACCCCGGCTTGGTGAAGTGTTCCCGCAGGCCGGGCCAGAGCCTGCCGCGCTTGCCGTCCGGACCGTAGTCGTAGAAGCCCGCACCGCCACCACGCCCGGTGCGCCCGAACTCGTCGACCATGCGGTCGATGACCGCCTCCGCCGGGTGCGCGGTCCAGCTTCCGCCCGCCTCCTCCACCGCCCGCCTGGTCTCGTTGCGGATCTTGCGCGGGAGGGTGAGAGTCAGCTCGTCCATCAGCGAGAGGACCTTCGCCGGGTAGCCCGCCTGGCCCGCGGCCTGCTCGACCGACGCCGGCTCGATGCCCTCCCCGACCATCGCGACGCCTTCGTTGATGAAGTGTCCGATCACCCGGGACGTGAAGAAGCCGCGCGAGTCGTTGACGACGATGGGGGTCTTGTTGATCTGCCGGACGAGGTCGAAGGCCCGGGCCAGGGCCTCGTCACCCGTTCGCCTCCCCTTGATGATCTCGACCAGCGGCATCTTGTCGACCGGGGAGAAGAAGTGCAGGCCGATGAAGTCGCCCTGTCGCTCCACGCCCTCCGCCAGCGCGGTGATGGGCAGGGTGGAGGTGTTGGAGCACAGCAGGGCGTCCGGCGCGACGATGTTCTCGATCTCCTGGAACACCTTGTGCTTGAGCGCGGTGTCCTCGAAGACGGCCTCGATGACGGCGTCACAGCCGGCGAGGTCGGCCGGATCCGCGGTGGGCGTGATGCGGGCGAGCAGCGTGTCGGCCTTCTCCTTCGTGGTACGGCCCCTGGCGACCGCCTTGGCGCAGAGCTTCTCCGAGTAGCTCCTGCCCTTCTGGGCCGCCTCCACCGACACGTCCTTGAGGACGACCTCGATGCCCGCGCGGGCGCACGAGTAGGCGATGCCGGCGCCCATCATTCCGGCACCGAGCACGGCCACCTTGCGGACCTGCCGGGGTTCGATGCCCTGGGGGCGGTTGGCGCCGGAATTAACGGCCTGGAGGTCGAAGAAGAACGCCTGGATCATGTTCTTCGCCGTCTGGCCGGTGACCAGCTCGGTGAAGTAACGGGCCTCGATGACCTGCGCGGTCTCGAAGTCGACCTGCGAGCCCTCGACGGCCGCCGCGAGGATGTTGCGCGGCGCCGGGTAGGGCGCTCCGTTCAGCTGCTTCTTGAGGTTGGCGGGGAACGCGGGCAGGTTCGCCGCGAACTTCGGGTTGGCCGGGGTGCCACCGGGGATCCTGTAACCCTGCTTGTCCCAGGGCTGGTGGGACTCCGGGTTCGCGTCGATGAAGGCGCGGGCCCGGGCGAGCATCTCCTCGCGGGTGGCGGCCACCTCGTGGACGAGGCCGGTTTCGAGGGCACGCCGAGGGCTGTACTGGGTGCCCTGGAGGAGCACCTTCAGCAGGGCGTCCGCGATGCCCATCAACCGTACGGTGCGGGTGACGCCGCCGGCCGCCGGGAGGAGGCCCAACGTGACCTCGGGGAGGCCGATCTTCGAGCCGGGCGCGTCGAGGGCGACGCGGTGATGGCTGGCGAGGGCGATCTCGTACCCGCCGCCGAGGGCAGCGCCGTTGATGGCGGCCACCACCGGCTTGCCGAGCTTCTCGATGCGGCGCAGGGAGTTCTTGATCTCCATACCGGTGTCGAACACGTGCTGGGCGTGTTCCGGACCTGCCTGGATCATGTCCTTCAGGTCGCCGCCCGCGAAGAAGGTCTTCTTGGCAGACGTGTAGATGATCCCGCGGATCGAGTCCTTCTCCGCCTCCGCGCGGTCGGCGATGGCCTTGATGGAGGCCCTGAAGGCCTGGTTCATGGTGTTGGCGGACTGGTGGGGGTCGTCGAGGACGAGGGTGACGACGCCGGTGTCGTCCTGCTCCCAGCGGATGGTGGTGCTGTCGGTCATGGCAAGTCTCCGTTGAAGTCCGGTGAAGTCCGGTTGGTCCGCTGGTCGGGTTACAGGCGCTCGATGATCGTGGCGATGCCCATGCCGCCGCCGACGCACAGCGTGGCCAGGCCGTAGCGCTTGTCCTGGCGCTCCAGTTCGTCCGTCAGAGTGCCCAGGATCATCGCCCCCGTCGCCCCGAGCGGGTGCCCCAGCGCGATCGCGCCCCCGTTGACGTTGACCTTGTCCAGCGAGATCCCCATGTCCTTGACGAAGCGGAGCACCACGGCCGCGAAGGCCTCGTTGATCTCGACGAGGTCGATGTCGTCGATGGTCAGTCCGGCCTTGGCGAGCGCCTTGCGGGTCGCGGGCGCCGGCCCGGTGAGCATGATGGTGGGCTCGGAGCCGGAGACGGCCGCGGACACGATCCGCGCGCGGGGGCTCAGCCCGTAGCGTTCGCCGACCTCCTTGGAGCCGATCGCGACGAGCGCGGCGCCGTCCACGATGCCGGAGGAGTTGCCCGCGTGGTGGACGTGGTCGATCGCCTCGACCCAGTGGTACTGCTGCAGCGCCACGGCGTCGAAGCCGCCGAGGTCGCCGATGTCCGCGAAGGACGGCTTGAGTCCCGCGAGCGAGTCGGCGGTGGTGCCGGGACGCATGTGCTCGTCGTGATCCAGGACCACCAGGCCGGTGCGGTCCCTCACCGGGACCACGGACCTGTCGAAGCGGCCGTCCTTCCAGGCCGCCGCCGCCCGCTCCTGCGACAGTGCCGCGTACTCGTCGACGTCGCGCCGTGAGAAGCCCTCGATCGTGGCGATGAGGTCGGCGCCGATGCCCTGCGGTACGAAGTTGACGGCCATGTTCGTCATCGGGTCGTTGAACCAGGCGCCCCCGTCGGACGCCATAGGCACCCGCGACATCGACTCGACACCGCCCGCCAGGACCAGGTCCTCCCAGCCCGAACGAATCTTGGCGGCGGCCATGTTGACTGCTTCGAGCCCTGAGGCACAGAAGCGGTTCTCCTGCACCCCGGCCACCGTGTCCGGGAGCCCGGCGGCGACCGCGGCCGTGCGGGCGATGTCGGAGCCCTGGTCGCCGACGGGACCGACGACACCGAGCACGATGTCGTCGATCGCGGCCGGGTCGAGTCCGGGGAAGCGCCGCCGGACCTCGTGGATCAGCCCGGTCACCAGGTCGATGGGCTTGGTGCCGTGCAGGGCGCCGTTCGCCTTGCCGCGGCCGCGCGGGGTGCGGATCGCTTCGTACACGTACGCTTCTGTGCTCACGAGTCAGGCCTTTCAAGGGGCTTGGGGCGGGAAGCCGGGGCGGCTGGACGACGGGCGCGGACGCCGGTGGAGACGGCGTCAGCCGCCGGCCGTCAGGAGACCGGGTATGTCCCAGTCCCGGGCCACGGCTGCGGTGTCGGCGCCCGGCTGGGCGGGGCCGCCGCGTACGGACGTGTGGGTCCGGGAGAAGCGGGGCGCGGGGGCGGGCTGGGTGATGCCGCCGAAGTCGGTGAAGGTGCCGCGCGCGGCGAGGTGGGGATGGTGGGGCGCCTCGCGCAGTGAGAGGACCGGGGCCACGCAGGCGTCGGAGCCCTCGAAGACGGCCGTCCACTCGTCGCGCGTACGGGCCTTGAAGCGGGCCGCGACCGTTTCGCGCAGCTCGCCCCAGCGTGCCACGTCCTTGCGGGCGGGCGCCTGGTCCCCGATGCCGAGCAGGTCCACGAACTCGTCGTAGAACTGCTGCTCCAGGGCGCCCACGGCCATGTACTGGCCGTCGGCCGTCTCGTACGTCCCGTAGAACGGGCAGCCGCCGTCGAGGAGGTTGGCGGCGCGCCGGTCCTGCCAGCGGCCGGCGGCGAGCATGCCGTGGATCATCGTGGTCAGATGCGCGGTGCCGTCCACGATGGCCGCGTCCACGACTTGCCCGGTGCCGGTCGCGCGCGCGTGGTGCAGGGCGGCGAGGACGCCGACGACGAGGTAGAGCGAGCCGCCCGCGTAGTCACCGACGAGGTTGGCCGGGACGGCGGGCGGCTCGTCCGGGCTGCCGATCATGCCGAGGGTGCCGGTCGGGGCGATGTACGCGATGTCGTGTCCGGCGCGGTGGGCGAGGGGGCCCTTCTGGCCCCAGCCGGTCATGCGGCCGTAGACGAGCCGTGGGTTGCGGGCGTGGCAGGTGTCGGGGCCGACTCCGAGGCGCTCGGCGACGCCGGGGCGGTAGCCCTCGATGAGGATGTCCGCGCGGTCGGCCAGGTCGAGGACGAGGGCCGGGCCGTCCTCGCTCTTGAGGTCGACGATCACCGACCTCTTGTTGCGGTTGGTGACGTCGTACTCGGGGTCGACGGCGAGTCCGGTGCCGCCGGGCCGGTCGACGCGGACCACGTCGGCTCCGAGGTCGGCGAGGAGCATGGCGGCGAAGGGGCCGGGCCCGATGCCGGCGAGCTCGACCACGCGCACGCCGGCGAGCGGGCCGTGCCCGGGCGTCTCTGCGTCTGCCATCCGGCCCCCTCTGCGCGACACGGTGTGGTGACTTCAGCGATGCTAAGAACGTGTTCCAGTGGGCACAAGACCTGGGCGAGCAAGCGCTTAGTCGTTGTGCCTGGGGTCACGTTACCCGGAGTCGGGGTGACCGCCTGGGGGCTGCCGCCCTCAGACCCCCGTATCGGCCTGAGGCCTCGTCCTCAAACCCCGGACGCGGTTATTCGCCCAGTTCCGCTATCAGCAGCTCGGCGCCGGGGCAGGCCCAGGGCGAACGCGCGCACCTCTCGCCACGTCTTCAGGGCGTTCCTGGGCACGTTCATGCTCACACCTCCGGCTCCCGCTCGTTCGGCTGCTCGTACCTCACGCTAGCCTCAGCCACCGACAACGGCGCGTGGTCGACGGCTGAGAGGTGCCATGGGCAGGCGGGACAGGGCGGATCGCACGTACGACATCGTGCTCTTCGGGGCCACGGGATTCGTCGGGGAACTCACCGCGGAGTACCTCGCCGCGCACGCGCCCGAGGGGTTGCGGTGGGCCGTCGCGGGGCGTGACGCCGGGAAGCTGGAGCGGCTGCGTGAGCGCCTGCCCGGCGGCTCCGCGATCGGGGTACTGCGGGCGGACGCCGGGGACCCGGAGTCGATGCGGGAACTCGCCGGGCACGCACGCGTGGTGGCCACGACGGTCGGCCCCTATCTGACGTTCGGCGAGGAGCTGGTGGCCGCCTGCGCCGACGCCGGCACGGACTACGCGGACCTCAGCGGGGAGCCCGAGTTCGTGGACCTGATGTACGTGCGGCACGACGCACGCGCGCGGGAGACCGGTGCGCGGCTCGTGCACGCCTGCGGTTTCGACTCGGTCCCGCACGACCTGGGGGCGTATTTCACGGTGGAGCAGCTCCCGGAGGGTGTGCCGATCACGGTGGACGGGTTCGTGCGTTCCGACGCCATGTTCTCGGGCGGTACGTTCGCCTCCGCGCTGAACCAGTTCTCGCGCGGGCGGCAGCTGGTGACCGCGGCGCGCGACCGGCGGCGGCACGAGCCGCGCACGCCGGGGCGGCGGGCGTACGCGCCGCTGAGTGTGCCGCGGTTCGCCAAGGAGGTCGGCGCGTGGGCGGTGCCGCTGCCCACGATCGACGGTCAGGTGGTGCGGCGTTCGGCACGTGCCTTGCGGCGGTACGGTCCCGACTTCCGCTACCGGCACTACGCGGCCGTCCGGAGTCTGCCGTTCGCGGTGGGCGGTGCCGCCGCCGTCGGGGCGGTGGTGGCGGCCGCCCAGGTGCCGCCCGCGCGGCGCTGGATGTCGGGGCGGATCAGGCCGGGTGAGGGGCCGAGCGCCGAGAAGCGGGCGAAGAGCTGGTTCTCCGTGCGGTTCGTGGGCGAGGGCGGTGGGCGCCGGGTGTTCACGGAGGTCGCGGGTGGCGATCCCGGCTATGACGAGACGGCGAAGATGCTCGCCGAGTCGGCGCTGAGTCTCGCCCTCGACGATCTGCCGGACACGGCCGGGCAGGTCACCACGGCGGTCGCGATGGGTGACGCGCTGATCGGGCGGCTGCGCCGGGCGGGCATCACGTTCCGGGTGGCGGCCGGCCAGTAGGGGCCAGGAGGGGCGGTCGCCGCTCCCGGCCGGATCAGGAGGACCAGCCGGTGACCGTGTAGATCATGCCGGCGATCCATGCGAATCCGGCGATCACGGCGAGGATCAGGCCCGCCATCACGGCGCGCTCGATGGGCTGGGTGGGGCTGGCGGCGGGCTTGGGGGCGCGGTGTGTCGTCATGGGGCACAGCCTGCCGATCATGACAGCGCCCCGACATCCGTACAGGTACTCAGATCCGATACTCAGACAGTCCGATCACCTTCCGGGGAGGTCGCCTCCTTGAGGGCCTGCCGGCACAGGGAGTCCGCCCGCCGGGTGGACTCGGGGAGGCGGTACTCGGGGGTGAGCGCGAGCGTGTGCGCGCACGCGGTCTCGAGGCTCACCCGGTGGCCGACCGAGACGAACACGGGCTTGACGCCGTCGCGGGTGCGCAGGGCGCGGCCCACTTCCTCGGCGCCCGCGAGGAGCGGGGACGCGCTCCCGCGCGGGGCGCCGGGTTCGTCGTACGTGAAGGTGAAGGGGTTCTTGGCGACGCCGATCGTGGGGTGCCCGGTGAGCACGCCGAGGTGGCTGGCGAGGCCGAAGCGGCGCGGGTGCGCGAGCCCGTACCCGTCGCACACGACGAGCCCCGGCGCGCAGGGCAGCGCGTCCAGGGCCGCGAGCACGGTGGGGATCTCCCGGAAGGCGAGCAGACCGGGCACGTAGGGGAAGGAGACCTGTCCGACGGCGGTGGCCCGGGCGACGACGTCGAGAGTCGCGGCGTCCAGCACGACGGCCGCCGCCGCGACCACGTCCCGCGTGTCGTCGTAGGCGACGTCCACACCGGTCACCCGGCCGGTGCCGGGCGCTGGACCGTCCTCGTCGAGCACCACCCGGTCACGCAACTCGTCCTGTACGGCAAGGGCCTGCTCTTCGGTGGCGGGCCAGCCCGCCGGGATGCGCACGGTCGTCATGGTGGCGCCGAGCCTACGGGCCCCGGGAGGGTCACGTGTCGCCCAGGGCCCGTCGCGGCTCGCTCGTGTTCAGCGCTCCAGCCGGGCCACGCGCCCCTGTTCGCCGGCCGCCCAGCAGCCCCGGTCGGGGGCGCAGTCCACGGTGTCGTACGAACCGGTGTCCACCGTCCGCCAGGTGCGTCCGCCGTTCAAGGTGAGATCGGTACCGGTCGGGCCGACGGCGAGCGCCGTGCCGCGGCTGCGCGGGAGCCAGGTGACGCCGGAGCGGTAGGCGGGCGGTGGCGCGGCCGCGGGCGTCCAGGTGCGGCCGCCGTCCGCGGTGGTGGCCGCCGCCCGGGGTGATGCCTGGTCGGGGCGGTAGTCGCCGCCGACGGCGATGCCGTGCGCGCGGTCGCGGAAGGCGAGCGCGAAGACGCCCCGGGCCGGATCGCCCGCCGGGACCGGGGAGTCGGTGGCCGTCCAGGTCAGCCCCCGGTCGGAGGAGTGCAGCACGCGCGCGCGTGCGGCCCCGCCCGTCGCCAGCCACACGTCGCGCGGCCCGGAGCTGACCAGGCACTGACCACTCGCCGCGAAGCCCGCCTCGCCCTCCAGGGCCGCGGGCATTCCGGCACTGGGCAGCACCGTCCAGGAACGCCCTCCGTCGCGCGTCGACAGGATGCGGAACTTCCCGTCCACGGGGTCGCTCATGGCCAGCCCGTGCCGCCGGTCGAAGAAGGTGAGGCAGTCGTAGAAGGCCTTGGGGTCGGTGTTGCGGAAGGACTCCGTCCAGGTGGCGCCGCCGTCCTCGGTACGGAACACGCGGGACGCCTCGCCCTCGCCGATGGCCAGCACCACGGCCCCGCGCGCGTCGAAGGCCTCGATGTCGCGGAACTGCAAGTCCCCCGCGCCGGGCGGAGAGACGTTCCGCCAGCTCGTACCGCCGTCGGTGGTGCGCAGCACGGTGCCCTTGGTTCCGGCCAGCCAGGCGGCGTCGCGACCGACCGCCGCGAGACCCCGGAAGCGGACGTCCTGCGCACCCGTGTCCTTGAGCTCCCAGTGCGGGGGCCGGGGTGTGGCGTGGGCCTGCGCGGGTGCCGTCAGCGCGGCGGCGAGTCCCACCGCGCACAGCCCCACGAGCGTCCGCCGGCCGGCCCGCCTGCCCGACAACCTCTTGTTCCCCACGAGTCTCATGGCGGGCGAAGCTAGCCCACCGTCCCAGTGGCGTCCAGATGCCCTCCGGCGGGAACCGTGCGGCGTGTACGAGTGTCCTCACCGGTGTCCCGGGGACCACGGGATGAGAAATGGATCACCAACGCACACCACAGTGAATGTTCTCGGTGACAGAGGTCACTCGACTTTCATGTGCACGGATTGGCTCAATCCAGCGTCTCTTCAAGTGCCCTGCCACATACACCCGGAGTCCGTCCGCCCGTCACGAGGGAGCAAGGCGTTGTCCACCGTCATCGAGCAGCCCGTTGAGGCCCGTCTCGTCGCCGCCGCGCCGCGGATGCCGAGCATTCCCGCCACGCTCCACTACGACCGGCGGGATCCCTTCGCCGTCCGTATGACCTTCCCGGCCCCCGCCACCCTGGAGGGTGTGGAGGTGTGCTGGACCTTCGCCCGCGAACTGCTCGTGTCCGGCCTGGAGGAGTCGGTCGGCCACGGCGACGTCCGGGTGCGGCCGTACGGCTACGAGCGGCTGGTCATGGAGTTCCACGCCCCCGAGGGCACGGCGGTGGTGCACATCCGGTCGGCCGAGGTGCGGCGCTTCCTGGGCCGGACGACCGACGAGGTGCCCCTCGGCCTCGAACACCTCCAGGTCGACCTGGACCACGACCTCGCCCAGCTGATGCGCGACGCCTGAGCGAAACGGCCTCAGGTGACGGCGGCGGCTGTCGTGAGCAGCGCCGCGCGCAGTTCCGGGAGGACGTTCCGCAGGGCCGGGGCCGCCGTCGCGGCGCGCTCCGACAGAGCTTCGATCCGCTCCTTGTGACGGTCCGGGTCCTCGCCGGTGAACAGGGTGGGCAGCGCGGCCGAGGCGGCGAGCGCGACCAGGGCCGCGTCGTGCCCGGGCACCTCCGCCACCGGGAGCGGCCCCTCCAGAGTCCGCCGGGCCTCCTGGTGCAGGGCGTCCACCAGGGACACGCGCTCCAGTTCGTACTCCACGGTGGGGAAGACGCCGAGCGCCCGCCGCTTCACAGCACGCAGACAGCCGTCGGCGGCGAGCCGGGCACGCACGGCGTCGAGGGTGACGCGTGCCCGCAGCGTGACCCAGGTCTGCCAGGTGCGCGGCCGGGACTCCTCGACGAGTTCCAGCAGACCGTCGAGCACCGGGTCCGAGGTGCGGGCGTCGGGGTCGACGGGCGTGGCGATGCCGCCGTCGTCGATGAGCAGCCCGCGCTGGGCCAGTTCGGTGAGGGCACCGGCGCGGACCAGGTGCGGGAGGCGGGACTCACCGGCGAGCAGCGTCCTCCTGGTGTCCCAGGCCAGCAGGTAGAGCCGGTCGGGCAGCGACAGCGAGCCGTTGGGCACGGGGTGTCCTCCTCGGAGGTGGGCCGGGGCCCACGTTAATCCGTTGACAGCCCTCGAATCCCCTCCGTACCGTCATGCACGGTCCTGTTGCCGTCGATTGGAGAAGGACGTTGCTCGTCTGAGGTCCTGAGACACCGCGTCACACACCGCCGAGTGGTCGAGTGTGTGTGCGTCGCGTGCGACCTCGGCGTACGAGCCGTCCTCCGGCACGGGAGCTTTTCTCCTGCGGCTTCCTCCCGCATCCCCTGCCTCCCCGGCTGTCGTGCCCCGCCCGCTCCCGCCTCGCGGTGTCTCTCACGCGTTTGCCCCCGACCACCCCCCAGCATCCGCGAGGCCACCATGTCAGCTTCCATCACCTGCACCGCCCTCTCCTTCGCCTGGCCCGACGGCACCCCCGTCTTCGACGACCTGCAGATCGCGTTCGGCCCCGGCCGGAGCGGACTCGTCGGCGTCAACGGGTCAGGAAAATCCACCCTGTTGAAGCTGATCGCCGGGGAGCTCACCCCGGCCGACGGCACCGTTCGTGTGGCCGGCGAGGTCGGCTACCTGCCGCAGAACGTCACGCTCGACACCGGCCTCCGAGTCGACGAGGCGCTCGGCATCGCCGCCGTCCGCGCCGCGCTGCACGCCATCGAGGCGGGCGACGTGGCGGAGGAGCACTTCGCGACCGTCGGCGACGACTGGGACGTGGAGGAGCGCGCGCTCGCCACCCTCGGCGAACTCGGACTCGGCCACATCGACCTGGACCGCACGATCGGCGAGGTCTCGGGCGGCGAGTCGGTGCTCCTGCGCCTGGCCGCGCTGCTGCTGCGCCGGCCGGACGTACTCCTGCTGGACGAGCCGACCAACAACCTCGACGTGTACGCGCGCCGCCGCCTGTACGACGCGGTGGCGTCCTGGCCCGGGGTCATGGTGGTGGTCAGCCACGACCGCGAACTCCTCGAACTCGTCGACCAGATCGCGGACCTCCACTCCGGAGAGGTCACCTGGTACGGCGGCAACTACTCGGCGTACGAGGAGGCACTGGAAACGGAACAGGAGGCCGCGGAGCGGATGCTGCGGGTCGCCGAGGCCGATCTGAAGAAGCAGAAGCGGGAACTGGTCGAGGCGCACACGAAGCTGGCCAAGCGGACGCGCTACGCCAACAAGATGTACGAGAACAAGCGCGAGCCCCGGGCCGTGATGAAGCTGAGGAAGCGCTCGGCACAGGTCTCCGCCGGCAAGCACCGCATCATGCACGAGGAGAAGCTCGCCGAGGCCAAGGAGCGGCTCGACGACGCGGTGGAGGCCGTACGGGACGTCGACGAGATCCGCGTCGACCTGCCGTACACGGCCGTGCCCCCGGGCCGTAACGTCCTCACGCTCCTGGACCTGGAGCTCAGGTACGGCGGGCGCGTCGGCGGGGTCCTGGATCTGCGCGGGCCCGAGCGGATCGCGCTCATCGGGCGCAACGGCGCGGGAAAGACCACGCTGCTGCGCACCATCGCGGGCGAGCTCGAGCCGGTGGCCGGGGAGTCGACGGCGCACGTGCCGCTGCGCTTCCTGCCGCAGCGGCTCGACGTGCTCGACGACGAGCTGACGGTCGTGGAGAACGTGGCCCGGTTCGCGCCGGGCGCCACCAACAACAGGATCCGGGCGCGCCTGGCCCGCTTCCTGTTCAAGGGAGCGCGGGCCGACCAGCCGGCGGCCACACTGTCCGGCGGGGAACGCTTCCGGGCGGCCCTGGCCGCGCTGATGCTGGCCGAGCCCGCGCCGCAACTGCTGATGCTGGACGAGCCGACGAACAACCTGGACATGGCGAGCGTGCGGCAGCTCACCACGGCTCTGGAGTCGTACGAGGGCGCTCTGGTCGTGGCCAGTCACGACCTGCCGTTCCTGGAGTCGATCGGGATCACCCGCTGGCTGCTGCTGGAGGAGGGAGAACTGAGGCAGACCACGCCGGAAGCTGTCGGGTACCCCGCGTAGCTTCGGGCGTGCACCCCCTGCCTCCCCTCGTTGTGAGCTCGGCGGAGGCAGGGGCGGCGGGCCACCGCCCGAGTGCGGTGACCTCGGCGGATACCCGCTTGTTACCGGAGGGTTTTGTTCGTGCGGAACGGGGCTGCATGATGGACGGCATCCCGATGGGCCTCATCCCCAAGAACGCCCTGCCCGAGAACGCCCGAGACGGAGATCCGCCGTGCCCAGCAAGAAGGCCCTCATCCGCCGCCCCAGCCCCAAGCTGGCCGACGGACTGGTCACCCACATCGAACGCGAGAAGGTCGACGTCGACCTGGCGGTCGAGCAGTGGGAGGCGTACGCGGAGGCGCTGCGCGCGCACGACTGGGAGACCGTCGAGGTGGAGCCCGCCGACGACTGCCCGGACTCGGTGTTCGTCGAGGACACGGTCGTGATGTTCCGCAACGTCGCGCTCATCGCCCGGCCCGGAGCCGAGTCACGGCGCGGCGAGACCATCGGCGTGGAGGAGGCCGTGGCCGGCCTCGGCTGCTCGGTGAACTGGATCTGGGCGCCGGGCACCCTCGACGGCGGTGACGTCCTGAAGATCGGTGACACGGTTTTCGTGGGCCGTGGCGGACGCACCAACGCGGCCGGGGTCCAGCAGGTCAGGGCCGCCTTCGAGCCGCTCGGGGCGCGGGTGGTGGCCGTACCCGTGAGCAAGGTGCTGCACCTGAAGTCGGCGGTGACCGCGCTGCCAGACGGCACGGTCGTCGGGCACATCCCCAAGATGGACAGCCCCTCGCTGTTCCCGAGCTTCCTGCACGTGCCGGAGGAGTCCGGCGCCCATGTGGTGCTGCTCGGCGGCGACAAACTGCTCATGGCGGCGAGCGCGCCGAAGACGGCGGCCCTGTACGAGGATCTCGGGTACGAGCCCGTCGTCGTGGACATCAGCGAGTTCGAGAAGCTCGAGGGCTGTGTGACGTGTCTCTCGGTGCGGCTGCGGGAGCTGTACGCCTGACGGGTCGACACATCGCCCTCCCGGCCCCGGGACCTGCGGGTCTGCGGGGACGTCGGCATGCCCGGTGAACGCCTGGGGCCCTGCGGGAACACCCTCTGAACAGGGGCCTTTACAGCGCTCTTAACCTACGGCTTCGTAACCTACGGATTCGTAGCCTACGATTCCGTAGGTTGGGTCACTCACTCGTGACCGCGCATGATGTCGTCGTCCCCCTGGAGCCACCGTGTCGATCGCTTCTCCCCACCTTGGCAGCTCGTCCACCTGGACCGACGCACGGCTGCTGTACGCCCTGGAGGAAGTGGTCGAGAACGAACTCAACCGGCATTTGAAGATCGCCAAGGACTGGATGCCGCACGAGTACGTGCCGTGGAGCGACGCCCGTAACTTCCCCGGCTTCTTCGAGGACGGTGAGGCCTGGGAGAAGGAGCAGTCCAAGGTCACCGAGATCGGCCGGATCGCGCTGGTGGTGAACCTGCTGACGGAGGACAACCTGCCCAGCTACCACCACGAGATCGCCACTCTCTTCGGCCGTGACGGAGCATGGGGCACCTGGGTGCACCGCTGGACCGCCGAGGAGGGCCGGCACGGCATCGTGATGCGCGACTACCTGCTCGCGTCGCGCGCCGTGGACCCGGACAAGCTGGAGCAGTTCCGCATGGCGCACATGAGCGAGGGCTTCGAGCACGACCACCGGCACTCGATGCTGCACTCGGTCGCGTACGTCGCCTTCCAGGAGCTGGCCACCCGAATCTCGCACCGCAACACCGGCCACCAGTCCGGCGACCCGGTCTGTGACCGCATGCTGGCGCGCATCGCGACCGACGAGAACCTGCACATGGTGTTCTACCGGAACCTGCTGAAGGCGGCGTTCGAGCTCGCTCCCGACCTGACGATGCAGGCGGTCCGTGACGTCGTCGTCAACTTCCGCATGCCCGGCCACGGCATCCCCGGGTTCGAGCGCGCGGCCGCCCAGATGGCCATCGGCGAGGTCTACAACCTGCGGATCCACCACGACGACGTGCTCCAGCCCGTGCTGCGCTTCCTGAAGATCATGGAGATCGACGGGCTGGGCCCGGAGGGCCAGAAGGCGCAGGAGGAGCTGGGTCTCTACATGGGCGGACTGGACGCGGAGGCCCTGAAGTTCGACGAGAAGCTCGCGGCGCGCAAGGCGCGGATGGCGGCGCGCGCTGGCGCATAGCGCCGGTCCGGACCGTACGGTGCGCGGGTGCCCCGCCTCGGCCGAGGCGGGGCACCCGCGTTTCTCGGGCGGGCTACGGTCGGTCGGGGTCGGCGATGCGCGCGGACATCCACTCCGGGTGCTGGACAACGGTGGCGGCCGGCACTGAAATCCCCCGCCCGTAGGGGTCACGTGCTTCGGGCTCTGCGGCAGAGGCCGAAGCGGACGCGGGATGTCCCGCACCCGCACGGCGACTTCACTCAGCAGACCGTGGGCCGTCAGCGGGGATCGGTGCGCCTGAGATGGAGCCGCTCCCGCTCGGAGAGGCCGCCCCAGACGCCGAAGCGCTCGTCGTTGGCCAGCGCGTAGTCGAGGCAGGCGGAGCGCATCTCGCACATGCCACAGATGAGTTTCGCCTCCCGGACCGAGCTGCCCGGCTCGGGAAAGAAGAAGTCGGCCCCCGTCTGCGCGCACAGCGCCTGCTCCTGCCAGTTCAGGTCCGGAGGGGTCGGTGTGTCGGTGTGCATGGTCGAGATGGTGCCGGGCGGCGAAAAACGTTCGATCAACGCCGGATCAACGACACGTTCCACGCGAGGTGACCGGTCCCGTGCCGCCACCGCCGACAGCCGATGGTGGACCCGCGGGCCGGCCGGACGCACGGCGGCACGCGGGCCGCCGTGCACGCGTTCCGCGCGGAGGAAGCGTCCCGGCGGCGATTGTCAGTGGGTGGTGCGAGACTCGGCAGTGCAGGCAACGGGACCCCTCGAAGGAGAGCTCGGATGCTCACCACGCGCTATGTCACCGGCGCCCCGAACTGGCTCGATCTCGGCACTCCCGACATCGACGGCGCCTCGTCCTTCTACGGCGGCCTGTTCGGCTGGCAGTTCCGGCCGGGCCCGCCCGAGACCGGCGGCTACGGCTTCTTCCAGCTCGACGGGAGGACCGCGGCGGGCGGTATGCGGACCACCCCGGAGCAGGGACCGCCGTCCTGGACGGTGTACTTCCAGACGCCGGACGCGGACGCCACGGTGAAGGCGGCCGAGCAGGCGCACGGCACCGTGCTCATGCAGCCCATGGACGTGCTGGACCAGGGCCGCATGGCGATCCTCGCCGACCGGGCGGGCGTGTCCTTCGGTATCTGGCAGCCCGCCGCCAACAAGGGCCTCGACGTCGTGCAGGAGCAGGGCTCGCTGTGCTGGCTGGAGCTGTACACGCCGGACCTCCCCGCGGCCGCCGGGTTCTACAACGCCGTGCTGGGTTGGGAGACCTCGGCGGTCACGTTCCCCGGGGGTACGTACACCACGGTCCACCCCGCGGGCACCGAGACGGACGCCATGTTCGGCGGCATCGTCCCGCTGGAGGACGACCCGACCAAGGCGGAGACGGGAGCCTGGCTGCCGTACTTCGAGGTCCCGGACACGGACGCCACGGTCGCGAGGGCGCAGGAGCTGGGCGGTACGGTCCGTCTCCCGGCGACCGACCTCCAGGACGTCGGCCGCATCGCGGAGCTCGCCGACCCGTACGGGGCACGCTTCGCGGTGATCAGGAGTGTGACGCCGCAGAGCTGAGCGCTGGGACCTTTCGCCGCTCCGCCGCGCGGGCACGACCAGCCACAACGGCCCCGCAGCCGCCCACCGGCAGGACCCCGGCATACGGCACGCCTTCCCCACCGCGCCTGAGCGGGAATGACCGGCCACGGCACCGCACAGCTGAGGCCCGGCGGTCCGGCTGCCGAGTCAGCGTGGTCCCAGCCGAGCGCTCAGGCGGAGGCGCGTCTCACCAGCGTGGTCGGCAGGACCACGCTGGAGGGCGCGCTTACGGTCCCCCGCGCGGCACCCGTGCCTCTCGCCTCCAGGCCACCCAGCAGCAGCCGAGCCATCAGCCGGCCCATCTGCTCGATGTCCTGACGGACCGTCGTGAGCGGTGGGTCGGCCTGCTCGGCGACCGGCAGCATGTCGTCGAAGCCGACCACGGCGACGTCGTCGGGTACCCGGAGCCCGCGCTCGCGCAGGGCGCGCAGGGCACCCGAGGCGGAGAGGTCGTTGGCGGCGAAGACGGCGTCCAGGTCCGGACAGCGGTCCAGGAGCTCCCGCATGGCGCGCTCCCCGCCCGCGGGCGTGAAGTCACCCTCCACGGTCAGCCGCGGATCGGCGTCCACCATGACGTCCCGGAACCCTTCGAGCCGGTCGACGGCGGAGGTCTGGTCGAGTGGCCCCGTGATGTGCCCGATACGGGTTCGGCCGAGCCCGGCGAGATGCCGTACGGCGTCCCGCGCGCCGCCCCGGTTGTCGCTGTCGACGTAGACGATGTCCCGTGAGCCGCCACCCCAGCCCGGCCGTCCGCCGAACACGGTCGGCACGCCGGCCCCGTGGATCAGCCCGGGCAGCGGGTCGTCGAGGTGCAGCGAGAAGACGAGTGCCCCGTCGACATGCCCGCCGGCGAGATACCGCCCCACCCTCGCGTGATCATCGCGCCCTTCGGTGAGCAGCAGCACGAGCTGGGAGTCGTGCGCGGTCAGCTCCTTGCTGATGCCGCGCAGTTGCAGGGCGAAGAAGGGGTCGGCGAACACCCTGGTCTCGGGTTCGGCGATCACGACGGCGACGGCGTCGTGCCGCCGGGTGACCAGACTCCGGGCCGCCTGGTTCGGCACGTACCCGAGTTCCTCGACGGCCTTGCGCACCCGCTCGGCGAGCGGCTCCCGCACGCCCTCGCCCCCGTTCACCACCCGCGACACGGTCGCCCGCGACACCCCCGCCCGCGCGGCCACGGCCTCCAGCGTGGGACGCGACGCTGTCTCGGTCACTTCGGGACTCTCCTCCAGAGCGGCTGCCGCTCAGGATAGCTCTGGAGAAGTCACCGCTTGAGAGCTCAGTCCCGCGGAGCGTGATGCGGCTCGTACCCCGGAATCGTGCCGTCCGGCTTCTTCACCAGGAACAGCCCCACCATTCCCATGTCGGAGTGGCTCTGGACGTGGCAGTGGTACATCCAGGCGCCGGCGCCGACGCCCTCGCCGGCGATCACCTGGAAGCCGAAGGAGTCGGCCGGGCCCACGATCTTGTTGTCGATGACCTGGCTGGGGTCGTCGGGGCCGGTCAGCATGCCCGTGCGGTTGTCCGCCCAGCGGTGACCGTGCAGATGGAACGTGTGGTAGTACTCGCCGTGGGTGATCATCACCCACTCGACCCGATCGCCCACCGTCGCCTCGAAGTCGGGGCCGGAGTGGGCCGGCTTGTTGTTGATCAGCATGTCGTTGAAGACGACCGTGACCGTCTTGTCGGGCAGCACGTCGCCCTTCCTGCGGACGATCACCGGGCCGTAGAGGCCGTTACGGATGCCGCCCGTGCCATGTTCCGTGCCCACCACGTGGTCGTGGTAGTGCCAGTACCCCGCGCTGCCCGCCCGCCAGGTGCCGTCCTTGCGGCGGCCCGGGGCGTGCGTGCGCCAGGTGTAGGTGCGGGTGCCGCCCGGCTCGACGTCGCTCTTGTTCTGCCTGGTGCCGTCGCTGGTGATCTCGTAGTCCAGCCCGTGGACGTGCAGGCTCGCCGCCACGTCCATGGTGTTCTCGAACTCGATGTGCAGGGTGTCCCCCTCGTTGAGCTCGATCAGCGGGCCGGGGACCGTTGCCCGGCCCTTCTCCAGGCCGTACCCCATCTGCCCGCCCGGGAGCCTCTCGGCGTACAGCTTGATGCGTCTGACCTCGCCGCCGGCGGGCGCGGTCTTCACCGGTTGCTCCGCACTCACGGCGTCCGGACCCAGGGACAACGATGTCGCGACGGCCGCGCCGCCCAGCAGCACCCGCCGGTTGAACCCGCGTCTGTCCATGCGGAACTCCCCAACCTGCAACGGAATTGACGACAGACGTACCTGTGATGAACGGGTGCGACGGTACCGGCCACGCCCGCGTTTATCCACAGTCAGGACAAAGTTCGTGCCATTGCGGTCATAGGTATTGGCGAACCGTGCAAAGGGGTCTAGCTTCCTTGGCGCTGTTGCTGTGACCGTGGAGGTGCCCATGCACTTACGAGGGTTGAGCACGAGAAGACGGGCCTGTGTGGCGGGCGTGACCGCCGGGGTCGTCGCCGCCGGGCTGCTGTCGGGACCGGCCGCCAGCGCGCGCCCCGCTCCCGAACCACCCCTGACAACGATGTCCATCAAGTCGCCGCCGGGCGGCGCGAACGCGAGAGTGCTGATCTTCTACGGGTCCGCCGCGGCCGGCGAGGAGTCGCCCGTCGTCAACGCCGGCATCGAGACCATCGAGAGGATCGGCCTCACCGGACCGGCCGATCAGCGCTTCGGCGTCGTCGCCACCGACGACGCGTCCGTCTTCACCGACGACACCCGGCTGAGCCGCTTCAACGCCGTGGTGTTCCTCACCGGCGGCGGGGACGTCCTCGACCCGGAGCAGGAGGCGGGACTGGAGGCCTACATGGAGGCGGGCGGCGGTTTCGTCGGCGTCCATGACGCGGCCCGCGCCGAGCCGTACTCGGACTGGTTCACCGGTCTCGTCGGCGCCCGCCCCGCCGCGTCGAGCCCAACGGCCGTACAGCGGGCGACCGTCGAGGTCGGCGACCGGCGGCATCCGGCGACCAGGGACCTGCCGGTGCAGTGGAAGCGGCCGGACCAGTGGTTCAACTGGGTCAAGAACCCCTCGGGCAACGTGCACACGGTGGCACGGGTGCGCGAGTCGACGTACCAGCCGGGAGAGAGCAAGAACGGCTGGGACCACCCGGTGAGCTGGTGCCGCGACTACGACGGCGGCCGCTCCTTCTACACGGCCATGGGCGGCACCGCCTCCTCCTACGACGAGACCGAGTTCCGTTCGCACCTGCGCGGTGCCCTGCTCTGGACGAGCCGCCTGGCCCAGGCGGACTGCAAGGCGACGATCAACGCCAACTACAAGGCGGAGCGCCTCACCCAGCCCAACCAGCCGGGGCAGAACGACCAGATCGGCGAGCCGCACGGCCTGGTGACCGCGCCCGACGGACGCGTCCTGTACATCGGACGGGGAGGCGCCGACTCCTCCCAGCCGGTGATCACCGACTGGAACAACCCGGACATCGGCAAGGGCAGGGGCGAGATCCACGTCTACGACCCGAAGACGAGGAAGGTGACCCTGGCGGGCGCTCTGTCGGTCTTCGGCAACAAGGGCGGTGGGGATGAGCTCACCAAGGTCGAGGAAGGGCTGCTCGGCATCGAGCTGGACCCGCGCTTCGAGCAGAACGGCTGGGTGTACCTGCACTACACCCCGCACTCACGGATCAACCGCGACACGCGGATGGCCGAGCGCTACGTCTCGCGCTTCACCCTCGACCTCGCCACGAACAAGCTGGACCTGAGCAGCGAGAAGGTGCTGCTGAAGTGGCCGGTGCAGATCCACAGCTGCTGCCACTCGGGCGGTGGGATGGCGTGGGACTCCAAGGGCAACCTGTACATCGCGACCGGTGACAACAACTCCAGCGGATTCAGCGATGGTTACTCCGGCAACAACCCGCAGCCCAACTACAAGGGCGTGTCGTTCGCGGACGCGCGCCGCACCGCCGGCAACACCAACAACCTCAACGGCAAGATCCTGCGCATCCACCCGGAGCCCGACGGCACGTACACGCTGCCCGAGGGCAACCTCTTCACGGGCAAGGAGACCGACGAGGGCGGCGGCAAGACGCGCGGTGAGATCTACGTGATGGGGGTCAGGAACCCCGCCCGTATCTTCGTCGACAAGTCGACCGACATCCTGTACGCGGGCTGGGTCGGCCCGGACGCGAGCCAGCCGTCCACGACCTGGGGCCCGGCGAAGTACGACACGTTCGCCGTCATCACCAAGGCGAGCAACCGGGGCTGGCCGTACTGCATGGGCAACAAACAGCCCTACCGCGACCGCAACCTCCCCGACCCGACGAAACCGCTGGGCTGGTACGACTGCGACGCCCCGAAGAACGAGTCCCCGAACAACGACGGCCTGGTCAACCTGCCCCCGGTGACCGGCAACAACATCTGGTACTCGCCCCAGGGCGGCGCCCCGGACTACCCGCGCGACGCGAACGGCGTCCCCTCGTACAAGACCGCGGAAGCCACGTACGGGCTGCCGTGGCTCAAGGGCGGCGGGCAGGCCGCGATGAACGGGCCGGTCTACCGCTACGACGCCTCCGTCACCGACAGCGGCCAGTGGCCCGCCTACTGGGACGGCAAGTGGTTCGTGGGCGACTTCTACGACGCCGACCAGCCGCGCAACGCGGTCATCACCGACCCGAAGACGCACGGCGACGGCGGGCTGCCGGTCCACTCGGAGTCGCTGAAGAAGATCGTGCCGATCGGCAACGACGGCATCAAGAACCTCATGGACTGGAAGTTCGGCCCCGACGGGTCGCTGTACGTCCTCGACTACGGCCGCGGCTTCTTCACCTCGGACGCCAGGTCGGCGCTGTGGCGGGTGACCTACACCGGCGGTGGCCCGACCCCGGCAGCCGACCAGCTGGCGAGGAAGGCGGAGTGATGCGCGAGAGACACACCCGACACACCAGACACCTGATACGCCAAGGGCAGTGGTTGACGGCCCTGTTGGCGGCCCTGCTGATGCTGCTCGGGCTCACCTCGACGTCGGCCTCGGGCCGTTCGCAGCCCGAGGGCGCCCAGGCCGCCGCCCAGACGTTGACCTGGACCGCCGGCGACGACATCACCAAGTACACGACCGCCCCGCGGACGGCGGTCGCGGGACCGACGACGATCGTCTTCGAGAACAGCGTGGCGACCGGCAACACCACGGGCATGCCGCACACGCTGACGTTCGACGTCTCCGACCCCGAGTACAACAACGACGTCCCGCTGAACATCCTGGCCAACCCGAACGACGCCCAGGGCGGCAAGTACACCGCCGAGGTGAACCTCTCCCCCGGCCGCTACCGCTACTACTGCACGATCCCGGGCCACGGCCAGATGCAGGGCATCCTCGTCGTCACCGAGGGCACCGGCGAGGACACGACCCCGCCCGCGACCTCGGCCGAGGTAACGGGGACGCGGAACGCGCAGGGCGCGTACGTGGGTTCGGCGACCGTGACGGTGAGCGCGACCGACGAGAGCGGCGGCTCGGGCGTCGACCGCGTGGAGTACGCGCTGGGGCACTCAGGTGCCTGGCAGCCGTACACCACGCCGGTCGTTATCAACACGGTCGGTGACCATCACGTCCGTTACCGGGCGTTCGACAAGGCGGGCAATGTGTCCGCCGAGAAGAACGCCGACTTCACCGTCGTCCCCCCACCGACCGACGACACCACGGCACCGGAGACGTCGGCGACGGTGACCGGTGAGCGGAACCCGCAGGGCGAGTACCTCTCCATGGCGACGGTCACCGTGTCCGCGTCCGACACCGGCTCGGGCGTCAACACCATCGAGTACGCGCTCGGCGACTCGGGCGCCTGGCAGCCGTACACGGCTCCGGTGATGGTGCACGAGGTCGGCGCGCACAAGGTGCGCTACCGCGCCACCGACAAGGCGGGCAACGTGTCCGCCGAGAAGAACGTCACGTTCACGGTGGTCACCCCGCCTGTGGAGGACAAGACGCCCCCGGTGACCGGGGTGACCGTCGAGGGCGACCGGAACTCTGCGGGCGCGTACCTCAAGAGCGCCAGGGTCACGGTGAGCGCGACCGACGAGCACGGCGGCTCGGGCGTGGCGGCCGTCGAGTACTCGCTCGACGGCGGGCCCTACCTCGCGTACACCGCGCCGGTCGTGGTGGACCGCGCGGGCACGCACACGGTCGCGTACCGGGCGAGCGACAAGGCGGGCAACACCTCCCAGCCGCGCACGGTGACCTTCACCGTGGTCTCCGGTGGCGGTGTCCCGGCGCCCAACTGCGCCGAGTGGGACGAGCGGCTGACCGTCATCGTCGGCACGGTCGACTCGGGCGTGCCGAACCGGATCACCAACAACCGGTGCCGCGTCAACGAGTTGATCGAGGACGAGAAGGAGTGGACCTCCCACGCGCTGTTCCTGAAGCACGTGAAGACGGTCCTGGACCAGCTCCTGAAGGATGGCGTCATCGACCAGCGCGAGTACGACGCCATCCAGAAGGCCGCCCGTCAGTCCGGCATCGGCAAGCCCGGCCAGACCGAGGGCTACCGCACGATCCTCGACGGGACGCAGGAGTCCTTCGCCAAGTGGCAGCAGGTGGGCGGCGGTTCGTTCGCTCTGAACTCCGACGGGTCGATCACCTCGGGGACGACGAAGGACGGGCTCGGCATGCTGTGGTTCCCCGAGCGGAAGTACGGCGACTTCTCGCTGCGCCTGCAGTGGCGTGACGACGCGCCGGGCACGGGCAACGCCAACTCGGGTGTGTTCGTACGGTTCCCGTGGGTCCACGACCACGCCGAGGAGTCCCGCCCGGAGTGGGTCGCCATCAAGTACGGGCACGAGGTGCAGGTGCTCGACCGGCCCGACGGCGACATGTACAAGACCGGCTCGGTCTACGGCTTCGACCGCGTGGGCCTCGCCGGTGCGGGCGTCACCCAGAAGGGCACCTGGAACGACTACGAGATCCGCGTGGTCGACCAGCACTACTCGGTGTACCGCAACGGCGTGCTGATCAACCAGTTCGACAACATCGGCGGGCAGGCCTTCACCCCGCCGCGCGCCGACGACCCGGGCACGGACGGCCGGCGGTTCGCCTCCGGCTACATCGGGCTCCAGGTGCACGGGACCACGGACGTGGTGTCGTACCGGGACATCCGGGTCAAGGAGCTGTAGGAGGTTCCTTCTCGGCCGGGGCCTTCTTCGCGCGGCTCGGCTGTACCCGCTTGGGTTCCCCCGGCATCTTCGGGTACTCGGGCGGGTACGGCAGGTCGCCGAGGCCGTGGTCGTGCTCGTCGCGGGAGGCCAGCTCCAGCAGGGCCTCCAGCGAGAAGGCGTGATCGTCCATGTCCGCGTGCACGTCGCCGTGTTCGGCGAAGCGCGCGGGCATGGTCGCGAGGTCGAAGTCCCGGGGGTGGGCGTCGCCGACCTCGTCCCAGCGCAGGGGCGCGGAGACCGGGGCGTGCGGGCGGGGACGTACGGAATAGGCGGAGGCGATCGTGCGGTCGCGGGCGGTCTGGTTGTAGTCGACGAAGATCTTGCTCCCGCGTTCCTCCTTCCACCAGGCCGTGGTGACGTGCTCGGGCATCCTGCGCTCCACCTCGCGGGCGACCGCGATGGCCGCCCGGCGCACCTGGGTGAACGTCCAGCGGGGCTGGATCGGCACGAAGACGTGCAGGCCGCGCCCGCCGGACGTCTTGGGCCAGCCCGTCAGGCCGCCGTACTCGTGGAGGACCTCGCGGAGTTCGTGGGCGGCGCGGACGGCGTCGGCGTAGTCGGTGCCGGGCTGCGGGTCGAGGTCGATGCGGAGTTCGTCGGGGCGGTCGACGTCGACGCGGCGCACCGGCCAGGGGTGGAAGGTGAGGGTGCCGAACTGGGCCGCCCACACCACGGCGCCGACCTCGGTGGGGCACATCTCGTCGGCGCTGCGACCGCTGGGGAAGGTGATGTGGGCGGTGGGGATCCAGTCGGGCATGTTCTTGGGCGCCCGTTTCTGGAAGAACGACTCACCGGTCACGCCCTCCGGGTAGCGCTCCAGGGTGGTCGGGCGGTTCCGCAGGGCGCGCAGGATGCCGGGGCCGACGGCGAGGTAGTAGCGGGCGAGGTCCAGCTTCGTGAAACCGCGCTCCGGGAAGAAGACCTTGTCGGGGCTGGACAGCCGTACCGTCCGGCCCGCCGCCTCCAGCTCCACCGCATCGCCCATGCGAGCCACGGTAGGCGCAGAGCACATCCCCCGCACACCGGGCGGAACGCAAGGAATGCCCCGAGAATCGGAGCATGGACCTCCCTGTGATGCCACCCGTGATGCCGATGCTCGCCAAGTCCGTGGCGAGGATCCCGCCGGGCATGCACTACGAGGCGAAGTGGGACGGTTTCCGGGCGATCGTGTTCCGCGACGGGGACGAGATGGAGCTGGGCAGCCGTACCGGCAAGCCGCTGACCAGGTACTTCCCCGAGCTGGTGGAAGCACTCAAGGGGCGTGTGCCGGAGCGTTGCGTCCTCGACGGCGAGATCGTGATCGCCCGGGAGGGGCGGCTCGACTTCGACGCGCTGACCGAGCGCATCCATCCCGCCGAGTCGCGTGTCCGCATGCTCGCCGAGAGGACGCCCGCGTCGTTCGTCGCCTTCGACCTGCTCGCCCTGGGGGACGAGTCGCTGCTCGACGTGGCACTCGCCGACCGGCGCGACCTGCTGGTGGCGGCCCTCGCCAGGGCCTCGGCGCCCGTCCATGTCGCCCCGGCCACCACGGACATCGGGGTGGCCGAGCACTGGTTCGAGCAGTACGAGGGGGCGGGCCTCGACGGGGTGATCGCGAAGCCGCTCACGCTGGCGTACCGGCAGGACGAGCGCGCGATGTTCAAGATCAAGCACGAGCGCACGGCGGATGTGGTCGTCGCGGGCTACCGCCTCCACAAGAGCGGGCCGGTCGTCGGTTCGCTGCTGCTGGGGCTGTACGACGAGGGGGGCACCCTCCAGCACGTGGGGGTCTCGGCCGCGTTCCCCATGAAGCGGCGCGCCGAACTGGTGGAGGAGTTGGAGCCGCTGCGGATGGACGACGTCGCCGAGCATCCGTGGGCGGCCTGGTCGGACGAGGCGGCGCACGAGACGGCCCGGCTGCCGGGGGCGCCGAGCCGGTGGTCGGCGAAGAAGGACCTCTCGTGGGTGCCGTTGCGGCCCGAGCGGGTGGCCGAGGTGGCGTACGACCATATGGAGAACGGGGTGCGGTTCCGTCATACGGCGCGGTTTCGGCGGTGGCGGCCGGATCGGGCGGCGGGGAGCTGTACGTATGGGCAGCTCGAGGAACCCGTGCGGTATGACTTGACCGAGATCCTGGGGCCGTAGCCGTCGAGCGTCTGCCGTGCTGATGTGGTCGTGTCGCTGCGGGTGCGTTGTGGCTTGTCGCGCCCACGCGGCGGAG
Organism: Streptomyces sp. NPDC030840; assembly: GCF_055572015.1. Taxonomy (NCBI): domain Bacteria; kingdom Bacillati; phylum Actinomycetota; class Actinomycetes; order Kitasatosporales; family Streptomycetaceae; genus Streptomyces; species Streptomyces sp. NPDC030840. Next base: position 131,925 of record NZ_JBVIEE010000015.1, read on the forward strand.
CCGCATATCGAGCACAGCCCCGCGCCCCTAGCGGGGCGCGCCCCCTCTCACGGCTGCATGAGCACCTTCACCGTGCCCTCCTCCTTCCGCTGGAACGCCCCGTAGGCGTGCGGGGCCTCCGTGAGGGGGATGCGGTGGGTGGCGAAGCCGTCGACGCCCAGGGGGTCGTCGTCCGTGAGCAGCGGGATGATGTCGTCGACCCAGGTGCGGACGTTGGCCTGGCCCATGCGGAGCCGGATCTGCTTGTCGAACAGGGTGAGCAGGGGCAGCGGGTCGGCCATGCCGCCGTACACGCCGGAGAGCGAGATGGTGCCGCCGCGCCGTACGAGGTCGATGGCCGTGTACAGGGCGGCCAGCCGGTCCACACTGACGCGTTCCGCGAAGCGTGCGCCGATGGCCCTGGGGAGCAGCCCGGTCGCGGTCTGGGCGAGGCGGGCTGCGGCGCTGCCGTGGGCCTCGGTGCCGACGGCGTCGATGACGGAGTCGGGTCCGCGGCCCTGGGTCTGCTCGTGGATCGCCGCGACGAGTTCCTTCTCGCCGTCGAAATCGCGGAGGTCGTACGTCTCCACGCCCCGCTCGCGCGCCCGGCGCAGCCGCTCGGGGACCAGGTCCACACCGAACACCTGTTCCGCGCCCTGGACCTGGGCGACCCGGCAGGCCATGTCGCCGATCGGGCCGAGGCCGAGGACGGCCACGCTGCCGCCGGGCGGGATGTGCGCGTACTGGACGGCCTGCCAGGCGGTCGGCAGCACGTCGGAGAGGTAGACGAACCGGTCGTCGGGCGGGCCCTCGGGCACCTTGATGGGCCCGTACTGTGCCTGCGGAACGCGCAGGTACTCGGCCTGGGCGCCCGGAACCGATCCGTACAGGCGTGTGTAACCGAAGAGGGCGGCGCCCATGCCCTCGCCGGTGCACTGGGTGGTCTCGCACTGGGTCGGCAGGCCCTCGACGCACATCCAGCAGTGCCCGCAGGCGATCTGGAAGGGCACCACGACCCGGTCGCCGGGGCTGAGGTCCGGCACCTCGGCTCCGACCTCCTCGACGATGCCGATGGGTTCGTGGCCCAGGATGTCGCCGGGTGTCATGAACGGGGTGAGCACCTCGTAGAGATGCAGGTCGGAGCCGCACAGTCCGGAGGAGGTGACGCGGACGACGGCGTCCGTCGGCTCCTGGATCACCGGATCGGGCACGGTCTCCACGCGCACGTCCCGCCTGCCCTGCCATGTCACTGCCTTCATCGCGTCGCGCTCCGTCCCTCGGGTTCTGACACGGGGTCTCGGGTCACGCCCGGGTACCCGGGGGCCCTCCCGCGAACCGCCGGGCGGGCCGGTGGGCCGACTGGCCTACCGGAGCAAACCCGGGCAGAAGACGGCGGGTATGGCCATCCGTGGCCCTATAAGCGCACAATCGACGACAAACGGACAAGGTGGCCACAGTGGGCATGAGACAGAGAACGCAGGCGCGACGCGGCAGGATGACGGCGGCGCTGCTGGCCGCGGCGGTGGCGGGTTCCCTCATGGCGGGCTGCGGCAACGGCTCGGGGAGCGACGACGGGCAGGGAAAGGGCCAGGGCCGGCTGGGCGACGACCGGACGAGCACGGCGCCCCCGGGCTCCGTACTCACCGTCAAGATCGACAACAGCGCGACGGCCCGTCCTCACACCGGGCTCGACGCGGCGGACGTCGTGTACGCGGAGGAGGTCGAGGGCGGTCTGAGCCGGCTGATGGCGGTGTACGCGACCAAGCTGCCGGGCACCGTGGGGCCCGTGCGCAGCGCACGGGAGTCCGACCTGGAGCTGTTGCGCCAGTTCGACGAGCCGACGCTGGCCTTCTCGGGGGCCCAGAGCAGGCTGCTGCCCCTGATCGACCAGGCACCGCTGCACGCGAAGACCCCCGGGAACGCGGCCGACGCGTTCTTCCGCGGCTCCGGCAAGCCCGCGCCGCACAACCTCTATCTGCGCCCCGGGAAGCTGTTGGACTCCGCGCCCGGCGCCGACGCCCTCACGACGGGCTACCACTACGGCGAGGCCCCCGACGGCGGCACTCCCAAGGAGTCGCGCACGGTGAGCTACGCGGCGGCCCGCTTCACCTTCACCTGGTCCGGGAGCCGGCAGCACTGGCTGGTGACCATGGACGGCACGCCGACGGTGACGACCGACGGCAAGCGGGTGACCGCCGCGACCGTGGTCGTGCAGTACGTGAAGGTGCGGCCGTCGCAGTTCAAGGACTTCCTCGGCAACAACACGCCGTTCACCGAGACCGTGGGATCGGGCAAGGCCGAGGTACTGCGGGACGGGCGGGCGTACGACGTGAACTGGGAGCGGGAGAAGGCCACGGACGGTACGGACTTCACCACGGCGGACGGCGAGCAGGTGAACTTCGCCGAGGGGCCGGTGTGGGTGGTGTTCGCGAAGGCCCGCTGAGCGGGATCGCCGACCAGGATGGGGCCTGCCCGGTCAGGTGCGGGTCGCGAGGGGTTCCCCCGGGTTGCGGAGCCCTTCGGCGGCGTCCGAGACCCGTCGGAGGAGGTCGAAGAAGACGGTCTGCTCCTCGGCGGACAGCGGGGCCAGGAAGACCTGGTTCATCCGGGCCGCGCGCACGGTGAGCTTGCGGTGGGTACGGTCGCCCTCCTCGGTGAGGCGCAGCAGGAAGCGGCGGCCGTCCTGCGGATCGCGCACCTTGTCGAGGAGCGCGCGCCGCGTCAGCCGGCTGATCACCTCGGCGACGGTGGAGCGATCGAGACCGACCCGCTCCCCCACCGTGCGCTGGTCCAGTCCCGGCTCGGCGACGAGCGTGTTGAGGACCGCGAACTGCGGCGAGGTGATCTCCTCCGAGACCATCGCGTTCCACAGCAGGTAGTGGGCCTGCTGGAGCCTCCGGGCCAGGTGCCCGGGGTGGGTGGTCAGATCCACCGCGGCCATGTGCACTCCCCAGGTCGTATTCGTTGGTGCACTGAACAATACCGGCAGAGCACCGCCCCTGTCCCCGGCTGGCGCATACACATGACCTCGGTGTTCTTCGAGGTCTTGACGCCCCGCCGCACCAGTGGCAGCGTGAGGGACACCTCGCTGAAATAATCAGTGCCCTGACTAATTGCTGGCCCGGGTACTCGGACGGAGGGGCTTCACGGATGGACAAGGTGGTCGCCACAGCCCTGGAGGCGGCGGCGTCGGCGTCGCCGCTTTGTGCGTCGGCGTCGGCGTCCGCCGGGGGCTCGCGCTCGTCCTCGAACGCCGGACGCTCCGCCGGGCGGCGCCGTTCGCCACCGCGGGCCGTCTGTGGCTGGTCGCGCCGTTCCCCGCGCCCCTGAAGGGGCGCCTGCCCCCAACCGACCTTCCTTCCAGGAACTCCCATGACTCTCACCCAGCACGACATCGACCAGGAGATCGCGGCCGAGCACGCCGCGTACGAGAAGCGGATCGCCGACGGCGCCCCCGTCGAGCACCAGCCGCGCCGCGACTACGCGCCGTACCGTTCCTCGATGCTCCGTCACCCGAAGCAGCCGCCGGTCGCCATCGACGTCACCAAGGACCCGGAGCTGGTGGAGCTGTCCTCCCCCGCCTTCGGCGAGCGTGACATCACCGAGATCGACAACGACCTCACCCGCCAGCACAACGGCGAGCCGATCGGCGAGCGCATCACCGTCTCCGGGCGGCTGCTGGACCGTGACGGGCGGCCGGTCCGCGGTCAGCTCGTCGAGATCTGGCAGGCGAACTCGGCGGGCCGGTACGCGCACCAGCGGGAGCAGCACGACGCGCCGCTGGACCCCAACTTCACCGGCGTCGGCCGCACGCTCACCGACGCGGAGGGCCGCTACCACTTCACGACCATCCAGCCGGGCCCCTACCCCTGGCGCAACCACCTCAACGCCTGGCGGCCGGCCCACATCCACTTCTCGATGTTCGGCACGGCGTTCACGCAGCGGCTGGTGACGCAGATGTACTTCCCGAGCGACCCGCTGTTCCCGTACGACCCGATCATCCAGTCGGTGACCGACGACGCGGCGCGGCAGCGGCTGGTCGCCACCTATGACCACAGCCTGTCCGTGCCGGAGTTCTCGATGGGTTACCACTGGGACATCGTGCTGGACGGCCCGAACGCCACCTGGATCGAAGAAGGGCGCTGACCTGCCATGACGAAGATCGACACGAGCAGCCCCGAGAGCGTGCTGCCCACCCCCTCGCACACGGTGGGTCCCTTCTACGGCTACGCGCTGCCGTTCCGCGGCGGCGAGGACATCGCGCCCCTCCGGCACCCGGACACGATCACCGTCCACGGGTACATCCTCGACGGCGCGGGCGAGCCGCTGCCCGACGCGTTCGTGGAGCTGTGGGGGGCGGACCCCGACGGGAACGTGTCCACCACCGACGGATCACTCCGGCGCGACCCGGCGTCCGGTGACTATCTGGGCCGCAACGGTGTGGAGTTCACCGGCTGGGGTCGCATCCAGACCGACGCCAACGGGCACTGGTACGCGCGGACGCTGCGACCGGGTGTCCGGGGGCGGAGCGCTCCGTACATCAGCGTGTGCGTCTTCGCGCGCGGGCTGCTGGTGCACCTGTTCACGCGGATCTACCTGCCGGGTGACGAGGCGGCGCACGCCACGGACCCGTTGCTCGCCCGGCTCGACGAGGAGCGGCGCGGCACGCTGATCGCCGGGGACGAGGGCAACGGCACGTACCGTTTCGACATCCGCCTTCAGGGCGAGGGCGAGACGGTCTTCCTGGAGTTCCAGTGACTTCTGCCGGTTCCGACGGCTTCGGCGGCTCGGACAGCTTCGAAGGTTCCCCTGCCGGTCTGCTCGCCCCGGGGTCGGCCGGCTCGCCCGCGTCCGTCTCGACGAGCGACACCGCGTATCTGCGGGCGCTGCTCGACGCGGAGGTGGCGCTGACCCGCGCCCAGGCCTCGCTGGGGCTCGCCCCGGAGCAAGCGGTGACGGCGGTGGCCTCGGCGGCCGTGCCCGAGGGTTTCGACCCGCGGGACCTCGCGGCCCGTGCGCGGGCCGGCGGGAACCCCGTCATCCCCCTCGTCGCGGATCTGACGAAGGCGGTCGGCGCGGAGTACGGCCCGTACGTCCATCGGGGCGCGACCAGCCAGGACATCATGGACACGGCGACGATGCTGGTCGCGGTGCGGACGCTGGACCCGGTGCTGGCCGATCTGGAGCGGGCCCAGGGGGCGCTCGCCCGGCTGGCCTCCGCGCACCGTGACACGCCCATGCCCGGGCGGACGCTCGCCCAGCACGCGGTGCCGACGACGTTCGGGCTGAAGGCGGCGGGGTGGCGGTCGCTGGTGCTGGACGCGAGGGACCGCCTCAGGGCCGTACGGGACGGTCTTCCCGTGCAACTGGGCGGTGCGGCGGGCACGTTGGCCGCGTTCGGCGTGTTCGGCGCCTCGGACGCGCGGGCGCTGACCGCCGCGTACGCTCGCGAACTCGGGCTGGCGGAGCCGCTGTTGCCCTGGCACACCCTGCGCACTCCGGTCGCCGACCTCGCCGGCGCACTCGCCTTCGCCGCGGGGGCCCTCGGCAAGATGGCCGTCGACGTGCTCACCCTCGCCCGCACGGAGATCGCGGAGGTCTCCGAGGGCAGCGGCGGTGGCTCGTCCGCCATGCCGCACAAGGCGAATCCCGTGCGGTCCACGCTGATCGCCGCGGCCGCCCGGCGCGCACCGCAGCTCGCGGCCACGCTGTACGGCTCGCTGTCGGCCGAGGACGAGCGGCCCGCCGGGGCCTGGCACGCCGAGTGGGAGCCGCTGCGGGATCTGCTGCGGCTGGTCGCGGGAGCGGCCGGGAACGCCGTGGAGCTGACGGAGGGGCTCCGGGTGCACACCGGCACGATGCGACGGCACCTCGACCTCACCCACGGACTGATCGTCTCGGAGCGGCTGGCCGCCGAGCTGGCGCCCGTACTGGGGCGTGCCCGCGCCAAGGAACTGCTGACCGAGACGGCGAAGCGCACCTACACCGAGGGCCGCTCTCTCGCCGAACTGCTCGCCGAGGAACCGGAGTTGAAGGACATCGACCTCGCCGAGCTCACTGACCCCACCCGTTACACCGGCTCCGCCGGAGCCCTCACCGACCGTGCTCTGGAGCGACGTTGACACTCAACCACCGTGCCGAGGGCCCATCCACCGCTCCCCCGCTGCTGCTGGGCCCCTCGCTCGGCACGTCCACCGCGCTCTGGGACAAGGTGGCGCCCGAACTGTCCGCCACGCACCGGGTGGTGCGCTGGGACCTGCCGGGGCATGGAGGCTCGCCGGCCGCGCTCATAGGGCCGGGGGCCACCGTCGCCGACCTGGCAGGCCTGGTGCTCGCGCTCGCCGACTCCCTCGGCATCGAGCGGTTCGCGTACGCGGGTGTCTCGCTGGGCGGAGCGGTGGGCCTGCATCTGGCGGTCCACCACCCGGAGCGGGTGTCGGCGCTCGCCGTGATCTGTTCCTCCGCGCACTTCGGCGGCTCCACGGCCTGGGAGGAGCGGGCCGCTTCGGTGCGCCGCGAGGGCCTGGCGCGGCTCGCGGAGTCGGCCGACTCCCGCTGGTTCACGCCCGGTTTCACGGTGCCCGAGCTGGTGGCCGACCACCGGAACGCGGACCCGGAGGCGTATGCCGCCTGCTGTGACGCGCTGGCCGCGTTCGACCTGCGGGACCGGCTTCAGGAGATCACCGTGCCCACCCTGCTCGTCGCGGGACGCCAGGACCCGGCGACGCCTCCGGCGCATCTGCGCGAGATCGCGGACGCGGTGCCGGGCGCGGCCCTCGTCGAGCTCCCCGGTGCCTCGCACCTGGCGCCGGCGCAGTGCCCTGAGGCGGTCCTGACCGCGCTGCGGTCCCATCTCCTGGGAAGTCCGAAGCGCGGCATGGAGGTGCGCCGCGAGGTCCTCGGCGACGCGCACGTGGACCGCGCACAGTCCCGGCAGACCCCGTTCACCGCCCGCTTCCAGGACTTCATCTCCCGCTATGCCTGGGGCGAGATCTGGACGGACCCGACGCTCACGCGCCGCGAGCGCAGCATGATCACGCTGACCGCGCTGGTGGCGCACGGCCACTACGACGAGCTGGCGATGCACGTGCGCGCGGCCCGCCGCAACGGGCTCACGCCGGAGGAGATCGGGGCGGTGCTGCTGCAGACGGCGGTGTACTGCGGTGTCCCGGCGGCGAACTCGGCGTTCGCGACGGCCCAGCGGGTGCTCGCGGAGGAGGATCCGGCGGACGGGCAGCCGGCGGAGGGGTAGCCGGCGGACGGTCTCCGCCGGAGGGGAACGACTCCCGGGCCTGAACCCCCGCTGGGTGATCCTGCTGGGTGATCCCGCTGGTCGTAGCCCCAGCACCACCTCCTCCGCGCCTCTTCCGTGCCTCCCCGTCCGCCTACGGTGGAGGCATGTCCACTGTTCTGCTCACCGGTGCCACCTCCGGACTCGGCCGCCACGTCGCCTTCGAGCTGGTCCGGGCGGGGCACGTCGTCCTCGCTCACGGCCGCGACCCCGGCCGTACGGAGCGGCTCGCCGAGGACCTGCGCGCCCTGGGCGAGGCGCACGCGTACGTCGCCGATCTGGCCTCCCTGGCGCAGGTCCGCGACCTGGGCGCCCGGGTCGCCGCCGACCACCCCGGGCTCGACGTGCTCGTCAACAACGCGGGCGTGGGCAGCGGCCCGCGCGACGCGGTCAGGGAGCTGAGCCACGACGGCCACGAACTGCGGCTCGCCGTGAACTACCTGGCGCCGGTGGCCCTCACCCGCGCCCTGCTGCCCGTGCTCCGCGCGAACGCGCCCGCCCGTGTCGTGAACGTCGGTTCCGCCGGTCAGGAGCCCGTCGACTTCGGTGATCCCGAGTTCACCCGCGGCTACCACGGCATGTCGGCGTACTGCCGCGCCAAGTTCGCGCTCGCCGCCCACACGTTCACGCTGGCCGACGAGCCGGCGGCGACCGGTGTCTCGGTGAACGTGCTGCATCCGGCCACCTTCATGGACACCGCGATGGTCCGCGAGGCCGGTGTCTCCCCGTGGTCCACGGTCGCCGAGGGAGCACAGGCCGTGCTCGCGCTGATCACCCGGGATGACGTGGGGTCGGGGGGCTACTTCGACGGCACGTCGCCGTCCCGGGCCCACGAGCAGGCGTACGACCCTGACGTTCGCAAGCGCCTGGAGGCGATCACGGAGCAGTTGCTCGCTCTCTAGAGACTCCGCGGGGCGTCCGCGGGGCATCTGAGATGCGTCTGGGAGGCGTCCGCGCGGCGTCTGGGAGGCGTCCGCAGGGTGAGAGCGGCGCGGTCACCCGGACCGGCCCCGGCTACCGAAGTCCCCGCCCACGTCCAGCGCCCGCCGTGCCCGGGCCGCCAGTCCGTCCGCGCCGCAGGAGCGCGCCAGGGCCAGGCCCTTGTGGAGTTCCGTGGTGGAGCGGCAGGCGATGCCGTACTCCACGCGCGCGACGGCGTGTTCGTAGGCGCAGGGGGACGCCTCCAGGTGGGTGACGGCCCGGGCGTACAGATCGGTGGCGCGCCGGCCGGTCTCCAGGGCCGCGGCCAGGCGCAGGGCCTCTCCCAGGGCCGTGGCGGTGCCGAAGCGTTCGGCCCGGCGGCGGACGGTGAGCGCGAGTTCGGCCGCGCGGCGCGGGTCCTCGTGGGCGAGGGCACGGGCGAGGTCGCCGGCCCAGGGCGCCGCCACGGGGTTGTGGTGGCCGCGGGCGTCGGCGGCCTTCTCCGCGGCCTGAAGTTCGTTGATGCCCTCGTCCCTGCGGCCGGTGGCGAGGAGAAGCCGGCCGCGTAAGGAGCGGGTGTCGGGCAGGACGATGGTGGAGGGGTACGGCGGGGCGAAGCCGTACCGCTCCGCGATCTCCCAGGCCGCGTCGACATGTCCGCGGGCGAGCAGGGTGTCGACGAGGTTGCAGGTCGCCGTCCAGTACAGCGGCAGCCCTCGGCCCACCCGTTCGGCGATGCGCAGCGACTCGCGCAGGGAGGCCTCCGCGTCCTTCAGGCGGCCCCTCCTGCGCTGTCCGAGACCGACATAGGCGTGGGCCAGGGCGAGGTGGCCCCCGCTCCAGCCGGCCGACTCGTAGGCGCGCAGGGCTTCGGCGTACAGTCTCTGGGCCTGGTCGAGCCGATCCGCGTAGGCGTACGCGGTCGCCAGCATCAGCAGTGGTTCGATGCCCCACTCGGTGTCCGTCCAGCCGAGTCCGGGGGCGAGGCGGCCGTCGACGAGGGCGCGGTCGCAGTGCTCGACGACCTCCTCGGCGTTGTCCCCGCGCGTCATCAGGTCGAAGCCGCGGAGGATGAGCAGTGCGCGCTCCGAGTTGTCGCGGCCCGTGCAGGTGGCCGCGAGGGCGGCGAGCTCCTCGGAGCGCTCCGGTAAGTGCTCCTCGCCCGGGTGCAGGCACTGCCACATGGAGCTCACCGCCTTCAGCCGCAGCCGGGCGGGGCCGGGGCCGAGCCGGGCGGCCTCCGTGTCGACCGTGCGGACGGCGTCCTCCAGCTGGTCGTTGTGGAGGAGCGCCTGGGAGAGCCGGACCACGGCGTCCACACGGGTGTCACCGTCGAGACCCGGCGTGGCGAGGGCCGACCGGAGGTAGTCGATGGTCGTGGACGGCGAGGTCAGGAGCGTGGCACAGCCCAGCTCGTAGAGCACCTCGGCGTGGACGCCGGGCTCGGGCGGTTCCAGCAGGGCGCGCTCCAGGCAGCGGCGGGCCGCGTCGGGTGCCCCGATGGCGAGGTGCTCGCGCGCGGCCTCACGCAGCTGCTCGACCACCTCGGGGTCGTCGTCCGGGTGGACCTTGAGCAGGTGGCGCGAGGCCGCGGCGGCTCCGAGCCCGGAGGCGGTGACGACCTCGGCGGCCACACCGTGCAGGGCGGTGCGCATGGCGGGCGGGATGGAGTGGTACACGGCGGTGGCGATCAGCGGGTGCACGAACTCCAGGTCGCCGTCGCCGACCTGACGGGACGTCCGGTCGGTCTCGGTGAGGATGCGGGCCGCGCTGAGCAGCCGGGCGCAGCTCATGGCCTCCTCGGGGCGCATGGTGGCGAGCGTGGCGACGAGTTCCACGGTGATGCCGGTGCCGAGGACGGCTGCGGCCCACGCGAAACGGGTGGCGTCGGTGCCGAGCCCTTCGAGGCGGGCGACCAGGCCGCGGCCGCGGGCCGTGCGGTTCAGGGCGCGCAGTTCGGCGGCCGACGACTCGACCGGTTCCAGCTGGCTGTCCTGGACCTTGGCGAGGAGTTCCACGGTCTCGTAGGGGTTGCCGCCGGTGACCGCCCAGACCTCGCGGCAGAACGGCGCGTCGGCGTGCTCGCCGACCGTGGTCCGGGTGAGGCCCGCGGTCGCCTCGGGGGTCAGCGCGCTCAGTGGGGCGGTGGGGCGGGCCGTGGCGGCGACCACGTCGAGGAGGCCGGCGCGCTCCCCGGTGACGTCGCCCGGGCGGCGGGCGACCACGACGAGGACGGCCAGTTCGTCGAGGCGCTGGGCCAGCGCGGCGAGCCAGTGCAGGGTCTCCTGGTCGGCCCAGTGGGCGTCGTCGATCAGCAGGACGAGCGGCCGGTCCCGCCGGGCGAGCCGGCCGGCGGCCGCGATCAGACCGTCGCACACGCCCCGCGGATCGGCGAGCCGGTCTCCGGGGGCCGCTATCCCGAGCGCGGGGGCGGCGACGTCGTACCAGTCACCGAGGTACTCCCGCGCCTCGTCCGGCATCAGCGACCAGAACGCGGGCTGCATCAGCTGCCGTACGACGTTGAAGGGGACGGAGGTGACGGTCTCGCCGCCGCGCGCAGACCACACCGTGCAGCCGCGCTCCTCCGCCAGGCGACGGGCCTCGGCGAGGAGCGCGGTCTTGCCGATGCCCGCCTCGCCCTCGAACACGAGGAGGGCGCCCCGTGACGTCCGGTCCTCGCGCAGGTCGTCGATCGCCTCCTCGATGGCGGCGAGTTCCGCGTCGCGCTCCCACAGGGAGGCCGAGGCGGCCGCTCCCGGCCGTTCCTCCGTCATCCCGGTACCTCCCCAGGTGGCCCAAACGACGTACGGGGATCGAGCGTAGTCGTCCGGGAGCCAGAGGGAGGGCGGTCCGGGCAGGAGGAGCTGACACGAGTGACAGCCGGTGCGCGAGGTCGACACGCCACCCCCGTCACCACACCGGTGAAACTGATGCTGGCTCTGCCGCTGCTCGACCTCCTGCAGAGCCCGGGGACGTCACACGTGCTGAAGGGCACGGCGGTGTTCGCGGCGGGAGCGGTGGTGGGCCTGATGGCGGGCCCCGGCCCGGCGATGCCGGCCGAGCTCTTCCCGGCGAACGTCCGCTGCACGGGCCTGGGGCTCGCCTACGCCCTGTCCAACGCCGTCTTCTCGGGCTGCGCGGGGCTGATCATCACGGAGACGATCGAGAGGACGGGAAGCGCCGACATTGACCGAGCACGGGCTGCCGGGGACGTGTCCGGCGAGTACGGGGGCACGGCACGCGAGCGTGCTGGGGTCGGTGACGCCGGGGCAGGGCGGGTTGCCGTCGGTGGGGAGTGCTGAGCGGGGGCCGGAGCGGTTGGTGTGTGAAGGGGGCCGGGTGACCGGGGTGCGGGGCGCCGGGGATTTTCGCCCCGCCGCCGAGCCCCGAGCGGGGTCGAAGGGGCGGATCCCCCGGAGGACGGGACGGGTAGGGGCGGCGGGGGCGGAAAGCCCCCTCTCATCCATCTTTCACGCTCACCTCATACCGTGGCCCCATGACCCAGGAGACTCCCCCCGGCTGGTACCCCGACCCCGGGCAGACAACTGACGGCCCCGCCACCGAACGCTGGTGGGACGGCACGGCATGGACGGACCGGATCCGGCCCGCGGAACCGGCCGCCGCATGGGGTCCCCCTGCGCAGTCGCCGCCCGCGGGGGCGGCGTATCCGGCGGCCATGGGACCCTACCCGGCGTACCCGCCCGCACCCCCGCGGCGCGGCCTGCGCACCGGCATCGCCGTCGCCGTGGCCGCAGCCGTTCTGGCGAGCATCGGCGTGGGCGTGTACGCCCTCACCAAGGACGACGGAGGAGCATCGGAAGCCAGTTCGCGTGGCCCGGGCGGGCAGAACGGCCAGGGCGGCCCCGGCGGAGGACAGGGCGGGCCCGGCGGCGGCTCGGGTGGCCGGACCCCGGAACCGGGCGAGTCCGCACAGCCGCGGATCGTGGACGGTTACGCCGTCGACCCGGTCAACGGCATCGGCATCCCGGTGCCGGACGACTGGAGCGCCCAGTCGCTCACGGTGGGCGTGCAGGTCACGAGCAAGGATTCGTACGAATGCCCCGGCGACCCGTCCAAGACCTGCACCCGCGGCGGCGCGTACTCGGCGCCCTCCGAGGTGCTGAAGCTGGACGCCACCACGGCCGAGGCCGCCGCGAAGGCCGACATCGAGAAGAACGCCGAGGAGGCGTACGGCGGCACCACGTACGGGAAGATCACCTCGCACGACGAACTGGCCTCGAAGGCGGTGACGGTGGCCGGCGAGAAGGGCTACATGGTCCGCTGGAAGGTCGTCACGAGCGAGGGCGCCGACGGTTACGTGGAGTCGCTCGCGTTCCCGGCCCCCGCCGACCCCGACCGGCTCGTCGTGATCCGCTTCGGCATCGACGTCGGCTCCAAGGCGCCCGAACAGTCCGTCATCGACGACATCACCAAGGGCATCAAGGAGATGTCGGGCGGCGGCAACGGACAGAACGCCTGACACATGGGCATCCCGGCCGGAAGACACAGGCCGGACCGGAAGGCACAGGCCGGGCCGGAAGGCACGGGAGACGCGGAGAACACGGAGTCGGGCAGAACGCGCAGAACGCGGAAGGCGCGGTCCGGCGCATCCGGAACACCGTGCCCGCGAACAAGTCGGCCGGGTGGAGCTCCCCTCCGCTCAAGAGGAACCCCACCCGGCCGGTGATGCGCGCCGCCCCCGTCCCCACGGAGTGGCGCGGCCGGGCCGGCGTACGGGTCATGCCCCGGACGACGGCCCGCGCTCTGACGACGACCCGCGTTCTAACGTAACGTCGTGCCCCCCGGCCGCTTCTCACCCAGCCCGAGCGCCGGGAGGACGGCCGCCTCCACGAAGCGGGCCAGATACGCCTCGTCGGCGTCCCGTCCCTCCAGGAGCGGGCGGGCCCGCAGCACACCGAGGATCTGCGCGGGCACGTACTCCAGCGCCGGGTTGTCCGCGGCGATCTCGCCCCGGGCGACCGCACGGTCGAGGAGCCCCCGCAGACCTGCGATCTCCGGCTCGACGAACGCGTCGCGCATAGCCCGCTGCAGGTCCGCGTCCTGTGTGATGGCGTGGGCGAGCCCATGGAGCAGCCGGGCGTCGGGGCCGAACCAGTCGGCGCCGGCCCGTGCCGCCACCTCCCGCAGGTCCCCGGCGAGCGAGCCGGTGTCGATGTCGGCGAACCGCCGGCAGCGGCTGGCCCGCAGCGCGGCCGCAACGAACTGGGGCTTCGTCTTCCACTGCCGGTACAGCGTCGACTTGCTGCACCGCGTGCTCGCGGCGACGCCCTCCATGCTCACCGCGTCGTAACCGCACTCACGGATCTGGTCGAGCACGGCGTCGAAGAACTCCCGCTCACGCTCAGGCGTGATCTTGGAGCGGCGCGAGGCTGCGACCGTCTCCGGTCCGTCCGCTGCCTGCGACGTCATGGACTCTCCCTCTTCTCGACTCGGGGCCTGTCAACTCGGGGCCGCGATCCGCGGTCTTGATCGGTGGGCTGTCTCACACAGTGTATAGCGATACGCCACTGTACCGAAACGCCTTCGTATCGGTACAGTGACGTATCGGTACACCACCGTATCGGTACGCACGCGTACCGGTCATCCGCACGTCGTCAGCAGTCATCAGAAGTCGTCAGCAGTCGTCAGCAAAGGGGCCGGGGGATGACAGCCCGAACCGAGCCGGCAGGATCCGAGTCCGACGCGGCCATACGGCGCCGGGCGGCGCCCGACAGCGCCGCACGGCCGCCCCTCGTCCGTGAACTCCTGCTCGTCGCGGGACTCTTCCTCGTCTACAAGTTCGGCCGGCTGCTGGCGAACGACCACACCGGCGAGGCCTTCCGCAACGCCCACCGTGTGTGGGACTGGGAGCGGGCGCTGCGCCTGCCCGACGAGGCCACCGTGCAGTCCGTGCTCCTCCACGGCGACGGGCTCGCCCAGCTGGCGAACAGCTACTACGCGGTCGTCCACTTCCCGGCCACCGCGGCCTTCCTGGTCTGGCTCTATCTGCGACGGCCGGCGCACTACGTGTGGGCCCGCCGGGTCCTGGCCGCCGTCACCGCCGCCGCCCTGCTGCTGCACCTGGCGTTCCCGCTGGCTCCGCCGCGCATGCTCGACGGCACGGGCCTCGTCGACACCGCCCAGGTGTACGGGCCCTCGGTGTACTCGGCGACCCCGGCGACCGACTCGCTGGCGAACCAGTTCGCGGCGATGCCCTCCCTGCACTTCGGCTGGGCGCTGATGGTCGCCATCGGCCTGATCGCCGCCACCCGTTCCCGCCGGCGGTGGCTGTGGCTGCTGCACCCGCTGGTGACCCTGCTGGTGATCGTCGGCACGGCGAACCACTACTGGCTCGACGCGATCGGTGCCGCCGGACTGCTCGGCCTCGCCCTCGCCGCGATCCACCTGCCGCACCGCACGACGGCCACCGCCCTGCGCGCCCCGCAGCTCGTCACGGCCGACGAGCCCGTCCTGGTGGGAGCGGGCCGATGAGCGCCACCCTCGTCGCCGTCGCCCTCTCCCTGTTCTCGGCCGTCGCCTACGCCGCCGCGGCCGTCGCCCAGGAGCGGCTCGCGTCCCGGAGCGGTGACGCGGGTGTGGGCCGGCTGCTCGCCAGTGGCGCCTGGTGGGGCTCCGTCCTGCTCAACGCGTCCGCCGCGCTGCTGCACGTCGTGGCCCTCAAGTACGGTCCGCTGACCGTGGTGCAGCCGCTCGGCGCGCTCACCCTGGTGGCCGCCGTGCCGCTGGGCGCGCGGATGGCCGGGCGGCGGGTCAGCGCGGTGGAGTGGCGGGGCACCGCGTTCACGCTCGTCGGGCTCGCCGCGATCCTGGTCGCCGCGTCCGGCCCCGCGCCCGACGACGTGCTGAGCGTGCCGGAGGCCCTCGCGGTGTCCGGGGTGACGGCGGCCCTGATCGGCCTGCTGGCCCGGCCGGGAGCGCGGCCGGGACTGCGGCACGCGACCGCGTCCGGCATCACCTCGGGCGTCGCGTCGGCGCTCACGCAGACCGTGACGGTCGCCGCGACGGACCGCTCGGGCTCGCCGCTCAGCGTCCAGGTGATCGGGGTGGCCCTGCTGGTCGCGGCTTTCGCCGCGGGCGGGCTGCTGCTCTCCCAGACCGCCTACAAGGGCGGCCTCGGCGCCCCGCTCGCCGTGGTGACCCTGGCCAATCCGGTCGCCGCCTCGGTGATCGGCCTGTCCCTGCTGGGCGAGCAGGTGCGCTCCGGCCTCGTGGGCGTGCCCCTGGCCCTGGTGGGAGCGGCGCTGGCGTCCTGGGGGGTGGTGCTGCTGTCGCGGGCGGCGCCCGGACCGCACCCGGTGGACCTGCCGGCCCCGGACGACGACCACCCGGTGGCGGCGGTCCTCGCGCTGGAGCCCGGGCAGGCACCGTACGAGCCCGCCCTTGTGCCCCGCCGGCCGGCTCCTCCCTCGCCGGAGCACCTGACTCCGTTGTGACCCCCGGCTAACAGGACGAACAACATGAGCGAGGGGTGGGTGGCACGCGTCGCGCGTGCCACCCACCCCTTGCTCGTGGCCGGGTTCAGCCGAGCCCGCGCGCGTCCTGCTTCAGCGCCGTGTCCACCGTCAGCGCCGTCGCCACGACGAGGCTGAGCAGCGGCTCGGGCAGCTGGTGGTGGATCTGCAGGACGTAGTTGTCCGCGGTCGTGAACATCGTCTTGGCCAGGCCCTCCCAGGTCTTGGTGATCCGGGCGACCTCGTTGCCGGCGTGGTCGACGATCGCGAAGTTCCAGGCGCGCCAGTTCTCCGCCTTGACGGCGCCGACCTGCTGACCATCCGCGTTGATCGCGAAGTTGATCTTCCCGATCATGTTCTGCTGGACGATCTCGCCGACCTGGCTGCCGTCCGGGCGCCGCACGATCACCCGGGACTTGAATATCTTCCGCGGCCGCGTGAGCATCAACTGCGGCTGCCCGTGCGCGTCGCGGATCTCCAGCTTGTGGGTCATGTACTGGTCGAGGCTGGCGACGAAGCGCAGGATCTTCTTCAGCGCGCTCTGCCCGACCTGGACGACCGATCCGAGTTGGTTGCCCTGCTGGTCCATGACCTTGTACTCATTGGTCAGCTCGATCAGCTTGGCCTTCTGGTTCACCACCAGGACGGGCTCGGTGAAGAGGGTGCCGCCGCCGGGGCCGCTCGGGGCGACCCCGGCCTGTTGCCGCACCTGTCGCTGCACGCGCGGATCAGACGATCCACCTGCAGAAATGTTCGATTCTGTGGTCACCGCGGCACCCTACCGCGAGGTGGCCGAGAATCGACCCCGCTTTTCTCCGCGGGTTTGCCTGCTTCTCCTAAGACGTGGCCATCGCCGGATCGCTCACGCCCGCCCGCCCGTTCTCGACGTGGCCCGCGAACCGGCGCAGGAAGCCGGGCTCGGTACCGGAGACGACGGTCAGGTCGTACCAGCGCCTGCTGCGGCTCAGGTCCACCCTGTGCTTCACAGTGGCCCCCGCCCGCACCCGGAACGTGCGGGGCCGGCCGCCGTAGCCGTCCGTGAGCGTCAGGTCGGCCGTGCGGGAGCCCTTGTTGGTGAGGGTCAGCTCCACGTCGTCGCCGACGTGCCGGACGGTCACCTCGGGGCCCGCCGCCTTGCCCGGGCCCTTGAAGACGCGCAGGAAGCCGTTCGGGCCGTGCACGGTCAGGTCGTACGAGCCGTTGGACGCGGAGGTGTTCCAGGTGTCCGAGATCTTCTTGCCCGCCTCGGTGGTGTACGTCCACGGGCCGTCGGCGCGGTTGCCGGAGGTGACGAGGAAGGCGGCGCCCGCCCTGGGGCCGGAGGCGAAGGTCAGCGTGAGCTTCCCGGCCGCCGCGTCCACCGAACCGTCCGCGTACGGCGTGTACTTGAGGGCGCGGGCGGGGCGCAGGCCGCGCTCCTGCTTCGGCATGCTGGGATCGGCGGGAACCGTCGGCTTGTAGTCGGGGTGGCGTTCGCGGTCCGCCGGCTCGTAGTCGTCGGTGTCCGGCAGTTCGGCCGGCCGGCTGTCCTTGCGGGAGAAGTCGAAGGCGGAGGTGAGGTCACCGCAGATGGCCCGCCGCCACGGCGAGATGTTGGGCTCGTGCACCCCGAACCGGCGTTCCATGAACCGGAGGATCGAGGTGTGGTCGAAGGTCTCGGAGCAGACGAAACCGCCCTTGCTCCAGGGCGAGACGACCAGCATGGGCACGCGCGGGCCGAGTCCGTACGGGCCGGCGACATGGGTGGAGCTGCCCGCGAAGAGGTCGGGCCCGACGTCGACGGTGGACTTGCCCTGCGCGGCGGACCGCGGCGGCAGCGGCGGCACGAGGTGGTCGAAGAAGCCGTCGTTCTCGTCGTACGTGATGAACAGCGCGGTCTTCGACCAGACCCCGGGATTGGCGGTGAGGGCGTCGAGGACCTGGGCGATGTACCAGGCGCCGTAGTTCGAGGGCCAGTTGGAGTGTTCGGAGAAGGCCTCGGGGGCCGCGATCCAGGAGATCTGCGGCAGCCTGCCCGCCTTGACGTCGGCCTTCAGCGCGTCGAAGTAGCCGTCGCCGTGTCTGACGTCGGTGCCGGTGCGGGCCTTGTCGTACCACGGGTCGCCGGGCTTGGCGTTGCGGTACTTGTTGAAGTACAGCAGCGAGTTGTCGCCGTAGTTGCCGCGGTAGGCGTCCTGGATCCAGCCCCAGGAGCCGGCCGCGTCCAGGCCGTCGCCGATGTCCTGGTAGATCTTCCAGGAGATGCCGGCCGCTTCGAGCCGCTCGGGGTACGTCGTCCAGCCGTACCCGAGCTCGTCGTTGCCGAGGACCGGGCCGCCGCCGGTGCCGTCGTTGCCCGTGTAACCCGTCCACATGTAGTAGCGGTTCGGGTCGGTCGAGCCGATGAACGAGCAGTGGTAGGCGTCGCAGACGGTGAACGTGTCTGCGAGCGCGTAGTGGAACGGGATGTCCTCGCGCGTCAGGTACGCCATGGTCGTTGTGCCCTTGGCGGGGACCCACTTGTCGTACTTGCCCCCGTTGTAGGCGGCGTGCCCGTCGGGCCAGCCGTGGGGCAGGCCCTCCAGGAACTGCATGCCGAGGTCGTCGGCGTCCGGGTGGAAGGGCAGCACGTCCTTCGTGCCGTCCGACTGGTGCCACACCGGCTTGCCGTTGTCGAGCGTCACCGGATGCGGATCGCCGAACCCGCGGACACCTCTGAGCGAGCCGAAGTAGTGGTCGAAGGAACGGTTCTCCTGCATCAGGACGACGATGTGCTCGACGTCCTCGATGGTGCCGGACCGGTGGTGCGCGGGCAGTGCCGCGGCCCGCTCGATACTGCTGGACAGCGCGGTGAACGCCGTGGTGGCGCCCGCGAGTTGGAGGAATCGGCGCCGGTTGACCTCAGGCATGGGTGGGTGACCTCTTGTCCTGACGTGATGCGATGGATGTGACCTGCGCGCAGGGAGTGTGCCAAGCGCAGCGAACGCCGGGGAAGTGCGCGTGGCGCACATGTGACGGCTGGTCGTCCGCGACGCGAACAGCGCGACTCGGGCGGCTTACTGGACGCGGAAGCCGCGGGCCGCGTCCCCGTTCCCGGCGCGCGGCGGGGGCGCCCGTCCACGCGCGTGCGCGCACCGGCGGCACTGGACCCCGAGCAGGCGCACGCCCGGGTTTGCAGGGGCGCGGGGACTGCGCGACCAGCCACGACGGACCCGCGGCCGCCCCGACCGCCCACCTCCCGCGGCGGGGCACGGCGCGGGCGCCGGACTCGCCGGTGCCGGACTCGCGGGCGCCGGACTCGCGGGCAGCGAGCCGGCGGCGTCGCGGCCTCGCGGCAGGGGCACCACCGGGCAGGCACCGCGGGCGCTTCGTGGCGCACCCTCGCGCACCCTCGCGCACCTTCGGTTGAAGGGGAAACGGCGCGGCGGGACGCTGGAGGTGGGTACCCGGACCTCCACCGGGCCCGGGCTGCTCCGGCCTGGCTCCGGCCGGAGCGGCACCGTGGAAGCGAGAGCCCATGAACAGCAAGGACGTCACATCCGGAGGCACCGTGGAGGGACGCGTACCGGAGGACTTCGCGGTCGTCGTCGACGCCGGTGGGGCGATCAGGATGTGGAGCGCCGGGGCTCGGCAGCTGCTCGGATACGAGGCCGCCGACGTCGCGGGCCGGACCGCCTCCGAACTGCTCACGGCCCAGCTGCCCAGCTCGGTCCGGCGCCGCCTGGCCGACGGCCGGCGGTGGGCCGGCGAGATGGCGCTGCGGCACCGGGACGGTGGCCGTGTCGTGGTGCACCTGCAGGGGACACCGCTGCTGGACGCGGGCAGCGACAGGTTCTGGCTCGTCACCCGTGCCGTACCGGCGAGCACGGCCGGTCCACGAACGGACGCGGGCGCGGCGGCCCTGTGGGACCTCACACTGGCGCAGCTGCCCGTACCGGTGGCGGTCTACGACCGCGAGAACCGGTTCGTGGCCGCCAACGACAGCATGACCCGGATCATGGGCAGGCCCGAGGAGGAGATGCGTGGCCTGACCCTGTGGGAGATCGAGCCCCGTCGGCCCGTCGACGAGTTCGACCGCCTCCAGCGCCAGGTCCTGCGCACCGGCGAGATGGTCTTCCACGAGGAGCACGGCCAGGCCCCGGGTGAGACCCGGGCGCACGCCTGGTCGATGTTCTTCTCGCCGTTGAAGGACGAGGCCGGTACCGTCCACGGTCTGTCGGCGGCCGTGTTCGACACCACGGAGCAGTACTGGGCCCGCCGCCGGCTCGCGGTGCTCAACGACGCCGGGCTCCGTATCGGCAGCACCCTGGACGTGACCCGGACGGCGGAGGAACTGGCCGAGGTGGCCGTGACCGGATTCGCCGACTTCGTCGCCGTGGACCTGCTGGAGTCCGTCGTCCTGGGTGACGAGCCGGAACCGGTACGGCCGGGTGAGCCGGTCACCGCACGCCGCACGGCGCAGCGGTCGGTGCTGGAGGGCTGCCCGGAGTCGGTGGTCGCCTCCGGCGCCCCGACGGTCTACCCCGTGGGCACGCTGCCGGTGCGGACGCTGCTCACCGGCCGGGGCGCACGGCACAGGCCGGGGGATCCGGAGCTGCGGGAGTGGGTCAGCGCGTCACCGGCCCGTGCCGAGTCCGTGGCCACGCACATGATCCATTCGGTGATGATGGTGCCGCTGCGGGCCCGTGGGGTGACCCTGGGGCTGGTGCACTTCCTGCGGCACCGGACGCAGGATTCCTTCGACGAGGACGATCTGCTGCTGGCGGAGGAGATCGTCGCCAGGGCGGCGGTCAGTGTGGACAACGCCCGCCGCTACACCCGTGAGCGGCGCACGGCGCTGGCGCTCCAGCGCAGCCTGCTTCCCGAGCGACCGCCGGCCCTGGCGGCGCTGGAGGTCGCCTACCGCTACCTGCCGGCCGGCTCCGGTGCGGACGTCGGCGGGGACTGGTTCGACGCGATCCCCCTGTCCAGCGCCCGGGTCGCCCTGGTCGTGGGCGACGTGGTCGGCCACGGCATCCACGCGTCGGCCACCATGGGCCGCCTGCGGACCGCCGTACGGACCCTCGCCGACGTCGACCTCGCCCCCGACGAGCTGCTGACCCAGCTGGACGACCTCGTCATCAGGCTCGACCGTGAGGAGGGCCCGGAGGTGCGCGGGCGGGAGGAGGCGTCCGGGCAGGTCGGGGCCACCTGTTTGTACGCCGTGTACGACCCGGTGTCCCGCCGCTGCGTCATCGCCCGCGCCGGACATCCGCCGCCCGCCCTGGTCACCCCCGACGGCAGGGTGCGGTTCCTGGACCTGCCGGCCGGGCCGCCGCTCGGTCTCGGGGGCCTGCCGTTCGAGGCCGCCGAGGTCGAGCTGGAGGAGGGCAGCCTGCTCGCGCTCTACACCGACGGTCTGATCGGAACCGCCGGCCGAGACGTCGAGGCCGGGCTCACTCTGCTGGGCCAGGCGCTGAGCGACCCGGCCGAGCCGCTGGAGGACACCTGCGACCGGGTACTGCGCACCGTGCTGGCCGGCCGTCCCGCCGACGACATCGTCCTGATGCTCGCCCGCACCTTCGTGCTCGACGCCGCGAGGGTACGGACCTGGCGGCTGCCGAGGGATCCGGCGGCCGTGGCCGGGGCCCGCAGGGCGGCGGGCGAACAGCTGGCCGCCTGGGGGCTGCCGGAGGCGGTGTTCACCACCGAGCTGATCGTCAGCGAACTGGTCACCAACGCCGTCCGGTACGGTGACGCCCCCATCGAGCTGCGGCTGATCCGCGACTCCGCGCTCATCTGCGAGGTGTCCGACGGCAGCGGTACCGCCCCGCATCTGCGCCGGGCCCGCGTCTTCGACGAGGGCGGGCGAGGGCTCCTGCTCGTCGCCCAGGTCTCCGAGCGCTGGGGAAGCCGCCAGACCCCCACCGGAAAGACCATCTGGGCCGAACAGCCCCTGCCCGACGAGGCCTCCGCACACCCCTGACGCGGCGCGACACGGCCGGAGGCGATGATCCGGCGCGGCCCCGGCCACGCTTGGTCCACCCGCCCTCTCCCAGGGCGAGGTGCCGGGCGCCGCCGGCCGCGGTGCCCGAAATTCCCCGCACAAGGAGCGGAGAATCGCCCATGCGGGACGATCTTGGTTGATATACGCCGCGCCTGATGCGCTCGAACACGGCGGCGAATCCATGACCAGCGGATGTCCGCCTCCTGTGATCACGACGCCGGCCATGAGGGCGGCCGATTCCACAAGCGCCCGCAGCGCGAGGAGTACGAGCGCCTGCTCGGGCTGGACCGGCAGGGCCTGTCCGCCTGACCCCGGACACCGATCGAGGAGGCGGCGGAGTGGGGCGTGCGCCGCCGCCTCCGTGGTGCGGACGACCGCTGGGTACCACCCCGTGCGGGGCGGCGCCCCTGCGACGCCGCCGACGCGGGCACGGGGTGTCGGCGGTCACGGCGGCCTCGCGGAGGTGGAGCCCGCGGTGAGCCCCGCGCCACGGGGATTCCTGATCGGTTGAGCCGGGTGCACTGGGGCGGGATGCTGGAGGCAGTGCCCGTGATGTGTGCCGAAGCGCGTGCGGGATCACAGCAGGGACTGGGATGGGACCCCATGAACAACGAGTCCGTCATCACCGGAGCAGCACAGGACGCCAGAGTGCCCGAGGGCTTCGCGGTCGTCATCGACGCCCGGGCGAGGATCATGGTGTGGAGCGCCGGGGCCCGGGACCTGCTGGGATACGAGGCCAAGGAGGTCGTGGGCCGGCCCGCGGCCGACCTGCTCGCCGCGGACCTGCCCTTCTCCGCCCGGAGTCACCTGTCCGCCGGTGAACCGTGGACGAGCGATGTCGCGCTGTGGCACCGGCACGGGGACCGTGTCATCGCGCTGCTTCGGGGTACGCCGCTGGCGGACGCGGACGTCGGGCCCCTCTGGCTCGTCACCAGCGCGGCGGTGGCGTACCCCTCCGGGCCGACCGCTGCCGAAGAGGTGGAGCTGTGGAACCGGACGCTCGCGCAGCTCCCGCTGCCTGTCGCCGTCTACGACCGCGAGGCGCGGTTCGTGACCTGCAACCAGACGATGAGCCGGGCCATGGGCCTGACGCAGGAGGAGATGAGAGGCCTGACACTGCGGGAGATCCAGCCGGCGCATGAGGAGATCGATCGCCTCCAGCGGCAGGTTCTGCACACCGGTGAGATGATCCACCGCGAGGAGCGACCTGGCCGGGCACTCGGTGAGATCCACGACCATGCCTGGTCGCTCTTTCTCACCCCGTTGAAGGACCGCGCCGGCACGGTGCAGGGGCTCTCGGCGCTGGTGATCGACACGACCGAGCAGTACTGGGCCCGGCGCCGCCTGGAGGTGCTCAACGACGCCAGCCTGCGCATCGGCAGCACCCTCGACGTGACCCGCACCACGGAGGAACTGGCCGAGGTGGCGGTGGCGGGCTTCGCCGACTTCGTCACCGTCGACCTGCTGGAATCCGTCGTGCGAGGGGACGAGCCGGAGCCGATATCGCCCACCAGGCCGGTCGTCTTCCGCCGCTCCGCCCAGGACTCGGTGCTCCCTGGCTGCCCGGAGGCGGTGATCTCTGTGGGCGAAACGGACATCTATCCGTCGAACTCACCGCCGGCTCGGGCGCTGCTCACCGGGCGGGGCACCCGGCACCGTATGGGCGACCCGCTGCTGCGGCAGTGGCTGACGGCTTCCCCGGCCCGCGCCGAGAGCACGCGGCGCCACGGAATGCATTCGATGCTGCTGGTGCCGCTGCGCGCTCGGGGGGTCACCCTGGGACTGGTGCACCTGGTGCGGCATCGAACGCCGGAGGCCTTCGGCGACGACGATCTGCTGCTCGCCGAGGAGATCGTCGCCAGGGCGGCCGTGAGCGTCGACAACGCCCGCCGCTACACCCACGAGCGCCGGACCGCGCTCGCCCTCCAGCGCAGCCTGCTGCCCGGGCGACTGCCGGTCCTGGCCGCAGCGGACCTCGCACACCGGTATCTGCCGGCCGGATCGGCGACCGGCGTCGGCGGGGACTGGTTCGACGCCATCCCGCTGTCCGGTGGGCGGGTCGCCCTGGTGGTGGGTGACGTGGTGGGCCATGGCATCCACGCGTCGGCCACCATGGGCCGCCTGCGCGCGGCCGTCCACACCCTCGCCGACGTCGATCTCGCCCCCGACGAGCTCCTCACCCAGTTGGACGACCTCGTCATCCGCCTGGACCGCGAGGAGGGCCCGGAGGCACGGAGCCAGGCTGACGAGGCGTCGGGGGAGGTCGGCGCCACGTGCCTGTACGCCGTCTACGACCCGGTTTCCCGCGTGTGTCACCTGGCCCGGGCCGGGCATCCGCCGCCGGCCCTGGTGTCCCCGGACGGCACCGTGCGGTTCCTTGAGCTGCCCGCCGGGCCACCGCTCGGTCTGGGCGGCCTGCCGTTCGAGTCCGTCGGGGTGGACGTCGCCGAGGGCAGCGTGCTCGCCCTCTACACCGACGGCCTGATCGAGGGCGCCGACCGGGACATCGACGTCGGGCTCGGACTGCTGCGTGACGCGCTGAGCAGCCCGGCCGCCGGCCTGGAGGAGACCTGCGACCGGGTGGTGCGCAAGGTGGTGCCAGGCGCCCCCGCCGACGACATCGTCCTCGTCCTGGCCCGCACCCGCGTGCTCGGCCCCGACCAGGTACGTACGTGGCAGCTGCCCTCGGATCCCGTGGCCGTCGCCGGGGCCCGCCGGATGGCGGACGACCAGTTGGCGGCCTGGGGGCTGGCCGACATGGCCTTCTCCACCGAGCTGATCGTCAGCGAACTGGTCACCAACGCCATCCGTTACGGCAACGCGCCCATCCAGCTGCGCCTCGTCCGCGGCGACGCGCTCATCTGCGAGGTTTCCGACGGCAGCAGTACCGCCCCGCACCTGCGGCGGGCCCGCACCTTCGACGAGGGCGGGCGCGGGCTGCTGCTCGTCGCCCAGGTGGCGGAGCGTTGGGGCAGCCGCCAGAACCCCGTGGGCAAGACGATCTGGGCGGAACAGTCCCTGCCGGGCTGAGCGTCTCAGCGGGTGCGCCGGTCAACGCGTGTCGGACTTGCTTGCACTGGAATTCGCGGACGCTGTCTCGGAGTTGAGCCGTCCCGAGCGGAACGGCTCGACGCTGTGGGGCAGTTCGGCGAAACCCGCGTCCGCCAGTGCCCGGGCGATCTCCGGCAGTGCCGCGATCCGGCCGACGAGCGGAGGGTCCACTTCGAGCCGGGCGGCGTCTCCGAGGTCGCGGACCCGGAGGTCGGTCACGTGCACCCCGGCGTCGGCCAGGAGTGCGCGTACGGCGGTCTCCGCGCGGTCGACGCGGGCCAGGCGGCGCGGGGTGACCTCGATGCCGTAGCGGATCCGGCTGGCCAGGCAGGGAGTCGCCGGCTTGTCCCACGTCGGCAGTGACCAGGTCCTGCTGAGGTGGCGTACGTCGGCCTTGTCGAGGCCGGTGTCGAGGAGCGGGGTGTGGATGCCGCGTTCCCGGCCCGCCCGGATGCCCGGGCGATGGGGGTCCCGCGCGTCGTCCGCGTTGGTTCCGGTGGCCACGTGGTCGAAGCCGTTGTCCCGGGCGAGCGCCGCGATGGTGTCCAGGACGTCGGACTTGCAGAAGTAGCAGCGGTCGGGGCCGTTGGCCCGGTAGCCGGGGCGGGTCAGCTCGCTGGTGCGGGGGGTCAGATGCGTGACCCGGAGGTCGTGGGCGAGCCGGCGGGCGCGCGGGAGTTCGCCTGTGGCCAGGCTCTCCGACACGGCGGTGACGGCGAGGACCCGGTCCGGGCCGAGGGCGCGTACGGCGGCGGCGAGGACGAGGGCGGAGTCCACGCCGCCCGAATAGGCCACGGCGACCGGGCCGATGGCGCGCACCCGGTCCAGGAGACGCTGCTCCGCGGTTTCCTCAGGTTTCACCCTGTCTCCTCCTCCTGCCGGTGGGGGCGGTGGTCTCCGCTCAGGCGCTCACGCAGGGCGCGGGCGGCGACGGCCCGCAGGGGCAGGCCGAGGCTCGCGGCGGCGGATGCCACGTCGTCGTGCTCGGGCTTGGCGCCGTGGGGGCCGTGTTTGACGCGTACGGGGTGTCCGTCGACGTCGACGGTGACGAAGGTGCGCGGCAGCGTGGTGCGGGTGGCGGCGACACGGCGGACGCCGAGGCTGCCGGTCTCGGCCAGGACGAGGTCCCGCAGCCGCTGTTCGTGGTGGGGGGTGGTGAGCACATGCAGGACATGCGCGGGCCGGCCCTTCTTCATCACCGCGGGGGTGGTCCAGGCGTCGAGCGCTCCGGACTCCATCGCCCGGGCGATGGTGTGTCCGAGGGTTTCCCCGGTGACGTCGTCGAGGTTGGTCTCCAGGACGACGACCTCCTCCTCCGTGTCGGCCTTCAGGGTGTGCCCGAGAGTGACGGCGGTGACGTTGGGCCGGTCGGGCAGTCGGCGGGTGCCCGCGCCGTAACCGGTGGGCCCCAGGGTCATCGGGGGCGGCGGACCGTACCGGGCCCCGCAGGCTCGCAGCAGCGCGGCGCCCGTCGGTGTCACCGTCTCCCCCGGCAGATCGCTGCCGGTGACCGCCGCTCCGGCCAGCAGGGCGAGGGTGGCCGGTGCCGGACAGGGCAGTACGCCGTGCGCCGAGTCCACCCGGCCGCGGCCGAGGGGCAGGGGGGAGCTGACGACCTCGGTGACGCCGAGGGCGTGCAAGGCGGCCGCGGTGCCGACGATGTCGACGAGGGTGTCGTGGCCGCCCAGTTCGTGCAGGTGGACGGTGGCGGCGTCGGCGTCGTGCAGCCGGCCCTCCGCCTCGGCCACCGCGGTCACGGCCGCCACCGCGAGGGCCGCGACGGGTTCGGGAGTGGCCCGGGAGGCCAGGTCGGTCACTTCGGCGGCCGACCGCTCCGTGCAGGGGTCGGTGACGTGCACAAGGACCCGGGTGGCGGCCAGTCCGTGGTCGGTGACGCGCTCGGCGGTCAGCTCCCAGCCGGTCAGGCCGGTGGCGGCGATCGCGCTGCGGATCTCGTCGAGGGGTGCTCCGGCGTCGATGAGCGCGGCCAGCAGCATGTCTCCGGCCAGCCCGGTGAAGGGGTTGATCCAGCAGATCACCGGGCATCTCCCCGGATCTGGGCGATCCGGTGGACCGCCATGGCGGCGGAGAACCCGGAGTCGATGTTGACCACGGTGATCCCGGCGGCACAGGAGGCGTGCATGGCGAGCAGCGCGGTGACGCCCTCCAGTGAGGCGCCGTAGCCCGTGGAGACGGGTACGGCGACGACCGGTGCGCGGACGAGTCCGCCGACGACACTCGCGAGGGCGCCTTCCATGCCGGCCACGACGACGACTGCGTCGGCGGACTGGAGTCGGTCACGTACCTGGAGGATGCGGTCGAGGCCGGCCACGCCGACGTCGTGGACGGCCGTGGTGTGCAGTCCAGCCGCCGAAGCCACGGCGACGGCCTCGGCGGCGACCGGGCGGTCCGACGTACCGGCGGCCACGACCGTGACGGCGAAGTCCCCCGTGGCAGCGGGCCGCCACAGCAGCAACCGTGCCTCGGCGTCGTACGTCCCGGCGTCCACCTGCGCGAGGACGGCCTCGGCGGCTTCCGGCCCGATGCGCGTGACCAGGACCGGCCCGGTGTTGTGCTCGAGCAGCCCGGTGACGATGCCGCAGACCTGCTCGACCGTCTTGCCTGGCCCGTAGACGACCTCGGGCAGTCCCTGCCGTGCCTCGCGGGCCAGGTCCAGCCGGGCGAAGCCCAGGTTGAGCACCCCGCTCATGACCGGCCCCCGTCCTTGGAGTCGATGTAGGGGATGGTCTGGGGCCCTTCGGGCAGGACGCAGACCCGGGCGCCGGGTCCCGCGGCGGCCAGTGCCTCGGCGACGGTGGCCGAGATGTCCCGCGTCTGTTCCAGGTGGGCGGTGGCCAGGTCGGCGTCGCTCAGGAAGCCGGTGTGCATGACGACCCGGCTGCCGGACTGGATCCGCGCCTGGATCTGCACCTGCCACTGGTCCGGCACGGTCTCGGTACGGGCGCTGATGTCGTCGAACAGTGCCCGTGGCGAGGGGGCGGAGGCCAGGACCTCCCGGTAGGAACCGTGATCGGGGAAGCCGTCGCGGCACTCGGCCGCGCACACGATGGTCCCGCCGGGGCGTACCACCTGGTAGGCGGCGGACATGCCCTTGACGGCCTGGTAGAGGTTCTGGTCCAGGGGGAAGCCGGAGTTGGTGGTGACGACGACGTCGAACGGCGCCTCGACCGGTCGCATCGCCATGCGCTTGGCCGCCGCGGTGGCGGCGGCGTGCATGGGCAGCAGATCACCGCCGAAGGCGGCCACGATGTCCTTGTCCCGGTTGAGCACCACGTCCAGCGCGAAGGTCACGCCGGTGGCTTCGGCGATGGCGCGTACGTCGTCGTGGACGGGGTTGCCGTGGGTGACGCCCCAGGTGGCGCGCGGGTCGCCGATGCGGGCCGCGTCGTGCAGGACGAGCACCGTCTCCAGGGCGGCGAGGCCGGGGGCGACGAGTTTGGGGCCGCCGGAGAAGCCGGCGAAGAAATGCGGCTCCACGAAGCCGGTCGTGATCCGGACGTCCGCCTCCGCCCACTCGTGGTTCAGCCACACCGGTACGCCGTTGCCGTAGGTCCCCATCCAGGTCAGTTGCCCGGGGTCGCGGGCGTCGTGGTTGACGATCCGCACACGGTCCACGACCTCGTCGCCGAACATCTGCCGCAGTTCGGCCTCGCTGTTGCCGCGGTGCGTGCCGGTGGCGACGAGGATGACGACGTCCTCCGGGCGGACGATCCCGTCCAGCTCGTCGAGAACGGCCGGGATCATCAGATGGCGCGGCTGGGGGCGCGTGCCGTCGCAGGCCGAGATCGCGACCGTCTGCCCCGGGCGCACCCGCTCGCGCAGGGGCGGCCCGGCGACCGGGGTACGCAGGGCCGCGCGCAGGACGGCCGACTGGTCCGCGGCGGCCTCGTGGTGGACGGGCTCGACGACGGTCGCCGCACGCGGGTCCACATCGATGTCGAGGCCGGACTGCCCGTAGGCCAGACGTACTTTCACAGGGTTTCCTTCAGCAGTCGGTGGGCGGGCAGTCGGTAGGCGCGGGCCGCCGTACCGCCGAACGCCTCGGCACGCTCGTCGGCACTCAGCGCGGCAGTCAGTTCCTCGGCGGTGCGGACGACGTCCTGGTAGGAGGAGGCCAGCAGGCACACCGGCCAGTCGGAGCCGAACGTCACCCGGGACGGGCCGAAGGCGTCCAGCACGGTGTCGGCGTACGGACGCGGGCCGGCCACGGTCCAGTCGCCCCGGCGGGCCTCGGTGACCATGCCGGACAGCTTGCAGAACACGTTGGGTTCGGCGGCCAGTTCACGGATCAGCGTGGCCCACGGCTCCCGCTCGCCCCTGGCGATGGGCGGTTTGGACAGGCGGTCGAGCACGAAGGTCAGCTCGGGCAGTGCCCGTACGGTGGCGATGGCGGCGGGCAGCTGGTGGGGGAGGGTGAGCAGGTCGTAGGCCAGACCCGCCCGCGCGACGGTTCCCAGTCCCCGCCTGACGTCCGGCCGGTCCAGCGTGGCGGCGGCCTGCCCGGCGCCGACCGCCGAGAACAGACCGGCCAGCGGGGCGGTGCCCAGGCCGAGGCGGCTCACGGTGACGCCGGAGCGGCCGAGCGGGACGCGCTCGGTGAACCCGGGCATGCCCGCGGTGGTCATCAGGCCTGTCCGAGGACGTGCCGCTGGCGGCCGAGCCGGTCGATCTCCACCTCGACCACGTCACCGGCGCGCAGATACGGGAAGTCGTTGGCGCCGAAGGCGACCCCGGCCGGGGTGCCGGTGTTGATGACGTCACCGGGGTCCAGCACCATGAACTGGCTCAGGTACCAGACGATGTGGTGCACCCCGAAGATCATGTTCTTGGTGTGGCCGTTCTGACGCGGCTCCCCGTTGACCCACAGCCGCATCGCCAGTCCCTGCGGGTCCCCGACCTCGTCCGGGGTCACCAGCCAGGGGCCCAGCGGGTTGAACGTCTCACAGGACTTGCCCTTGTCCCACTGACCGCCCCGCTCGTGCTGGAAGGCCCGCTCACTGATGTCGTCGGCGATGGCATAGCCCGCGATGACCTGGTCGGCGTCGTCCGGCGAGTCCAGATAGCGGGCGGTGCGGCCGATGACCACCGCCAGTTCGATCTCGTAGTCCGTCTTGACGCTGGTGCGCGGTATGAGCACGGTGTCGTCGGGGCCGACCACCGTGTTGGCGGCCTTCATGAAGACCACCGGTTCGGACGGGGGCGGTGTGGCGGTCTCGGCGGCGTGGTCGACGTAGTTGAGGCCGACGCAGACGACCTTGCCGGGGCGCGCGACGGGTGCGCCGATCCTCTGTCCGGACGTCTCGGTGCGCGGCAGATCGCCCTGTGCCAGGGCGTTCCGGACGTGGTCGAGGCCACCGGTCGCGAGGAAGTCGCCGTCGATGTCGCCGGTGAGGGGCGTCAGGTCGTAGGCGGCGCCGTCGGCGTCCAGGACGGCGGGGCGTTCGTGGCCCGGCGGGCCCACGCGCAGAAATCTCATCGGGTACTCCTGAACGGCTTGCACGCGGAGAAAAGGGGATCGATCAAGCAAGAGGGGAGGCCCAAGACGTAGGGGGGCGCCGCGCGGTCAGACGTCGCTCTCGGCGAGGCCGTGCGGGGCGCCGTCGCCCTCACGGTCCCAGTGCTCGCGCAGCCACCGCTCCGTGGTCGTGACGTGCATGAGTGCGGTGGCCTGCGCCAGTACGGCGTCCCCGTCGACCAGCGCCTGGTAGATGGCCTCGTGTTCGGCGACGGTGCCGGCTGCCGCGTTGTCGTCGACCAGCCCGCGCCAGATGCGGGCACGCACGGTGCGGCTGGAGATGCCCTCCAGC
Organism: Streptomyces sp. NPDC030840; assembly: GCF_055572015.1. NCBI lineage: Bacteria > Bacillati > Actinomycetota > Actinomycetes > Kitasatosporales > Streptomycetaceae > Streptomyces > Streptomyces sp. NPDC030840. The sequence goes on from NZ_JBVIEE010000015.1 coordinate 162,432, forward strand.
AGGGTGGCGAGGGTGGCGTTGCCGGTGGCCGCGACGACCGCCCGGTGGAAGGCGGCGTCGTGCTCGTTGAGCCGTTCCACGTCGTCACGGGCCGCCCGCATCGCGTCCAGGTGCCGCTCCACCTCGGCGAGCTCGGCGGCCGAGATGCGGGTGGCGGCCAGCGCCGTGGCGACGGGCTCGAAGAGCCGGCGCACCTCGGTGAGCTCCAGCAGGGTGTCCCCGCGCAGGAGTTCCACCGCGGTTCCGACGCCGCTCAGCAGCAGCTCCGGTTCCAGACTCGTCACGTAGGTGCCGTCGCCGCGCCGGATCTCCAGCACCCGGGAGACGACCAGCGCCTTCACGGCCTCCCGAGTGAGGTTGCGGGACAGGCCCAGCTCAGCGGCGAGCTGCTGCTCGGGCGGCAGCTTGGTTCCCGGCGGGAGCTCACCGGACTGGATCAGCTCCCGGATGCGGTCGATGGCCTTGTCGGTCAGTGACATGCGTCGCCTTCCCCTCCCAGTGCGGGCGCAGCGGCACCGTAGCAATACATCCCATGCATGCGGAAGACATGGGATGGCTGGCCCCACAGTCAACATCATCAGAGATCCCCCCAGGACCAGCCCAGATACAAAGATCAAGAAGTTTGTCCGGCATCAGCTCTGGACACGGCCGCCGAGTCCGCTCTTAAATCCATCCCATGTCCGAGACCTGTTGACGTACAGGGGACATGCCATTGACACATGACGACAGGTGGTTGCCATGACCCCGAACAGACATCGCGGCCCCCGGGCCCGGTTGGCCGGGCACCATGACTGAACTGATCAGCTCACTCGAAGCGGTGGACGTACGGTTCCCGACCTCGCTCGAACTCGACGGCTCCGATGCCATGAACCCGGAACCCGACTACTCGGCCGCCTATGTGACGATCCGTACGAGCGGCGGTGGCGAGGGCCACGGGCTGGCCTTCACGGTGGGACGCGGCAACGACGTCGAGGTCGCCGCCGTGCGGGCCCTGGCTCCCCTGGTGGTCGGGCTGCCGGTGGAGGAGGTACTGGGTGATCTCGGCGGCTTCTCCCGGCGGTTGACCGGTGACAGCCAACTGCGCTGGCTGGGCCCGGAGAAGGGCGCCATCCACATGGCCGCCGCGGCGATCGTCAACGCCGTGTGGGACCTGTACGGGCGCCGCACGGGAAAGCCGGTCTGGCGCCTGCTGTCCGAGCTGTCCCCGGAACAGCTCGTCGACCTGGTCGACTTCCGCTACCTCGAGGACGCGCTGACCCGCGACGAGGCCCTGGACATCCTGCGCCGCGCCGAGCCCGGCCGCGCCGAACGCACCGCGCACCTGCTGGAGCACGGCTATCCGGCGTACACCACGACACCCGGCTGGCTCGGCTACGACGACGAGAAGCTGGTGCGGCTGTCCAAGGAGGCGGTCGCCGACGGGTTCTCACAGATCAAGCTGAAGGTGGGTGCCGACCGCGACGACGACGTCCGCCGCCTGAAGCTGGCCCGTGAGGCGGTCGGTCCGGACATCCGGATCGCCGTCGACGCCAACCAGGCGTGGGGAGTTCGGCAGGCGATCGACTGGATGCGCTCGCTGGTCCCCTACGACCCTTACTGGATCGAGGAGCCCACCTCGCCCGACGACATCCTCGGCCATGCCGCCGTCCGCGAGGCGCTGGCACCGGTCAAGGTGGCCACCGGCGAACACACCCACAACCAGGTGATGTTCAAGCAACTCCTCCAGGCCCGGGCGCTCGACGTCCTGCAGATGGACGCCAGCCGCACCGCGGGCGTCACCGAGAACGTCGCCATCCTGCTGCTGGCCGCCAGGTTCGGCGTCCCGGTCTGCCCGCACGCCGGCGGGGTCGGCCTGTGCGAGATGGTCCAGCACCTGGCGATGTTCGACTATGTCGCCGTCAGCGGCAGCACCGAGGACCGCGTCATCGAGTACGTCGACCATCTGCACGAGCACTTCGCCGATCCCGTGCGGATCCGGGACGGCCACTACCTCGCGCCGACCGCACCCGGTATCAGCGCCGAACTGCGCCCGGAGTCCATCGCCGCCCACCGCTACCCGGACGGGCCCGTGTGGCAGGGAGCGGTCACCGCATGAGCACGCACACACCCGAGATGGCCGGCCTCAGGGCGGTCGTCACCGGTGGCGCCTCCGGCATCGGCCTGGCCACGGCGCGGCTGCTCGCCGCCAGAGGAGCTCGTGTCGCCTGCCTCGACCTGAAGCCGGACGCCGTACCCGAACCGCTCGCCGGCATCCCGGCGGACGTGACCGACGACGCGAGCGTACGGTCGGCCGTCGAGGAGGCCGCGCGACGGCTCGGCGGGATCGACATCCTGGTCAACAACGCCGGGATCGGCGCCCAGGGCACCATCGAGGACAACCCCGACGACGAGTGGCGCGCCGTCTTCGACGTCAACGTCTTCGGCATCGTCCGGGTGACCCGGGCCGCGCTGCCCCATCTGCGGCGCTCGGGCAGTGCGGCCATCGTCAACACCTGTTCCATCGCCGCGACCGCCGGGCTGCCCGACCGCGCGCTGTACTCGGCGACCAAGGGCGCCGTCCTCTCCCTCACCCGGGCGACCGCCGCCGACCTCGTGCACGCGGGGATCCGCGTCAACTGCGTCAACCCGGGCACGGTGGACACCCCCTGGGTCGGGCGGCTGCTGGACCGCGCCGCCGACCCCGAGGCCGAACGCGCCGCCCTCAACGCCCGCCAGCCCATGGGACGTCTGGTCACCGCCGAGGAGGTCGCGGCGGCCATCGCCCACCTCGCGAGCCCGCTCTCCGGCTCCACCACCGGCACCGACCTCGCCGTCGACGGCGGCATGCACGGCCTGCGGATCCGCCCGCGCGGCTGAACACCCCTGTTCGTTCGACCCACCCCGACAAGGAGTAATGAGCAATGAAGCTCAGACACACCAGACACGCCTGCTTCGCTGCCCTCACCGCTCTCGCCGTCTCCGCCCTCACCGCGTGCTCAGGCTCCGGCTCGTCGAGCGGTTCTGGCGCCGTGGCCGGTGACGGCGGCACCCCGGTGGTGGGCGTCGACTACCCCCGCTCCGACACCGACTTCTGGAACTCGTACATCAAGTACACCCCCCGGTTCGCCAAGGAGCTGGGCCTCGACCTGAAGACCACCAACTCGCAGAACGACGTCGCCAAGCTCACCGCGAACGCGCAGACGTTCATCAGCCAGGGCGTCAAGGGCGTCGCGATGGCACCGCAGGACACCGCCGCCATCGCGCCCACGCTGGCGCAGATGGAGGCGAAGAAGATCCCCGTCGTGACGGTGGACACCCGCCCCGACACCGGCAAGGTCTACATGGTCGTACGGGCCGACAACCGCGCGTACGGCGAGAAGGCCTGCCAGTTCCTCGGCACCAAGCTCGGCGGCAAGGGCAAGGTCGTCATGCTCCAGGGCGACCTGGCCTCCATCAACGGCCGCGACCGCACCGAGGCGTTCAACGAGTGCATGAAGAAGAACTACCCGGGGATCAAGGTCTTCGGTGAGGCCACCAACTGGGACGGGGCCGTCGCCGCGCAGAAGCTGCAGACCGACCTGACCGCCCACCCGGACATCAAGGGCGTCTACATGCAGTCCAGCTTCGCCCTGTCCGGCACCCTCCAGGTGCTCAAGCAGAAGGGCCTGCTCGTCGGCCCCAAGGACAAGAAGCACGTGTTCATCGTCTCCAACGACGGCATCCCCGAGGAGCTCAAGGACATCGCCGCTGGCAAGATCGACGCCACCGTCTCCCAGCCGGCCGACCTCTACGCCAAGTACGCCCTCTACTACCTGAAGGCGGCGATCGAGGGCAAGACGTTCAAGCCCGGCAGGACCGACCACGACAGCACGATCATCCAGGTCCGCGACGGTCTGCTGGAGGACCAGCTCTCCGCACCGCTGGTGACCGCGGACGGCGGCACCTACGGCGGGGTTCCCAGCCTCAAGAGCGACGACACGTCCCTCTGGGGCAACAACCTCGGCTGAACGCCGCTGCCAGGAACCCAACGGCTATCGAGTACAAGGCGGTGGAGATGAGCGACGGGGAGCGAGCAGTCACCCCCGCGCCCGCCCCGGCGGACGACGGACGGGTCCCGGCGGACCCGCCCGTCGTCGAGGCGACGGGCATTGTCAAACGATTCGGTCAGACGGTCGCGCTGGACGGCGCCCGGATCACCATCAGGCCCGGGGAGACCCATGCGCTCGTCGGCCGCAACGGGGCGGGCAAGTCGACCCTGGTCTCCGTCCTCACCGGGCTGCAGGCCCCGGACGAGGGGACGGTCACCTTCGGTGGCCGTCCGGCGCCCCGGCTCGCCGACCGCGACGGCTGGCGGGAACACGTGGCCTGCGTCTACCAGAAGTCGACGATCATTCCCACGCTGACAGTCGCCGAGAACCTCTTCCTGAACCGGCTCGGTCACGGCCGCGGCCGGCTGATCAGTTGGCGGGGTGTGCGGCGCCGCGCCGGAGACCTGCTGTCCACGTGGTCGGTGGATGTCGACCCGCAGACCCTGGCCGGCGACCTCGGCGTGGAGCAGCGGCAGTTCGTGGAGATCGCCCGGGCACTGTCCTTCGGGGCGCGGTTCATCATCCTCGACGAGCCGACCGCGCAGCTCGACGCGGCGGCGATCAACCGGCTCTTCGGTCGCATCCGCGATCTGCAGCAGCAGGGCGTGACGTTCCTGTTCATCAGCCACCACCTCCAGGAGGTGTACGAGATCTGCGACATGGTGACGGTGTTCCGCGACGCCCGGCACATCATCACGGCGCCCGTCACGGAACTCCCCCGCACCGACCTTGTCGCCGCCATGACGGGCGAGGCGGCCGCCGACCGGCGCGAAGACCGCACGACCACCCTGGATTCCGGCGCCACGGCCGCACTGAGCGTCCGCGATCTGCACGGCGACGTGTACGGCGACGTCAGCTTCCAGGTCGGTGCCGGTGAGATCGTCGGCCTCGCGGGGGCCGCCGGCAGCGGGCGCACCGAGGTCGCCGAGACCGTCGTAGGGCTGCGGGCCGCCGAAGCGGGCGCGGTGGAGATCGCGGGCGCCCGGCCCCGTCCGGGCAGTGTTCCCGCGGCACTGAAGGCCGGCGCCGGGTTCGTCCCGCAGGACCGCCACCACCAGGGCTTCGTCCCGGAGATGTCGATCGCGGACAACGGAACCCTGACCATCCCGGAACGGCTCGGCCCGCCCGGGTTCATCGACGGCCGCCGCCGCGACACCTTCGCCAAGTCCATGATCGAGAACCTGGCGATCAAGACACCGGGTCCCGAACTGCCCGTCTCCGGGCTCTCCGGGGGCAACCAGCAGAAGGTCGTCATGGCCCGAGCGCTGGCCAACGACCCCAAGCTGCTGGTGCTCATCAACCCGACCGCCGGCGTCGACGTGCGGTCCAAGGAGTTCCTCCTCGGCAAGGTCGAGGAGACCGCCGAGTCCGGAACCGGCGTCCTCATCGCCTCCGACGAACTCGACGACCTGCGCAGGTGCGACCGCGTCCTGGTGATGTTCCAGGGCCGCATCGTCGCCGAGAAGCCCAGCGGCTGGCACGACCACGAACTCGTCGCCGCGATGGAAGGAGTGGACCTCGATGACTGAGACCGCGACCGCGGCCTCGGCCGCCTCGAACAACCCCACGGACGGGCAGCCGGACCCGACAGGCAAGGACGCGGCCCCAAAGGCGGCGGGCGAACGCCGTATCGCCTTCGCCCGGCTGCGCGACCTGGCCCTCATCCCGGCGATCGTGGTGATCGCCGTCGTCGGCCAGATCGTCAACCCGGTGTTCCTGCGCGCGGACAACCTCATCAACGTGCTGCAGACCATGTCCGAGATCGCGGTCCTGGTCCTTGCGCAGACCCTGGTGCTGATCGTCAAGAAGATGGACCTCTCCCTGGAGTCCACCGTCGGCCTCGCCCCCGGGGTCGCCGCCTGGCTCACGGTCCCGGCGGGCGCGGCGCACGGGCTCGGGCTGCTCCCGGGCGGCTGGTCCGTCCCCGTCACGCTGGCCGTCGGAGTGCTGATCGGCGTGGTGAACGCCCTGTTCATCATCCGGTTCGGCCTCAACGGCTTCATCGTGACGCTCGGCATGCTGATCGTGCTCCGCGGCATCCTGACCGGCATCTCCGGCGGCCAGACGTTCTTCCAGCTCCCCGAGTCGATGCTCTACCTGGGCACGGCCCAGTGGCTGGGCATGCCCGCCTCGGTGTGGATCTGCCTGCTGCTGTTCGCCGTCGGGATCGTGGTGCTCGGCTTCACCAGCTTCGGCCGTTCCCTCTACGCGATCGGCGGCAACGTCGACGCGGCGAAAGCGGCCGGCATCCGCACCGACCGGGTGCTGTGGATCGTCATCACCAGCGCGAGCCTGCTCGCGGCGCTCAGCGGCCTGCTGCTCTCCGGGCGGCTCGCCTCGGTCGCCTCCGCGCAGGGCAACGGCTACATCTTCACGGTGTTCGCCGCGGCCGTCATCGGCGGCATCAGCCTCAACGGCGGCAAGGGCACCATGTTCGGCGCCTTCACCGGCATCCTGCTGCTCTTCATGATCCAGAACGTCCTCACCCTCGGAGGCGTCCCCGCGCAGTGGATCGGCGCCCTCAACGGCGCCATCATCCTCATCGCCCTGGCGCTCTCCCGGGTCACGGGAGGCAAGGTCCAGGAATAGGCGGCGGCAGGTGCTCAGAACTCCCTGCCTCGCTGGCTCCTGGCTTCTCCCGCTCCCCCACCTCCCCCTGGATCCCGCCGCCGCCCGTCCTGGTCTCACGCCGGTCCGGCCGACGGCGGGGCCTGCTCGTCCACGCCCGCACAGCCCCGCATGGCCCAAGCAGACAAAGGAGTTTGCGTGATGGATCACTCCATGGATCGCAGACACTTGCTGACCGCCGCCGCACTGACCGCCGGGGCGGCCGCCCTCCCCGGCGGTTTCCTCTCCGGGAAGGCCGCGGCGGCCGTCCCGCCGCAGATCACCCTCCCCGACCGCGGTATCCACGACACCACCCCCGCCTCGTCCTGGACCGACGGCTTCCTCACCGGCAACGGCGAGTACGGCGCCGTCCTCCACGGGGCGGCCACGCTGGAGAAGGTGGTCTTCAACTACCACCGTCTGGTGCTGCCGAACGGCACCCGCGCCATGAAGCCGCCCGTGATCTCGGGCCGCCTGGAGGGGGCGCGTGACAAGGCCCTCGCCGGGGACTACGCGGGCGCCAACAGGGACTTCGCCGCCGGATGGTCGCTGCGCTGGACGCAGACCTACCACCCCGCGTACGAGCTGCGCATCAGCACCCCCGGCATGACCACGGTCAACGACTACGGCCGGGTCACCGACTTCCGTACCGGCGAGGTCAGCTCCAGCTGGACCGACCAGTACGGCACGTGGACGCGCCGGGCGTTCGTCTCCCGCGCCGACCACGTGATCGTCCACGAGCTGATCCCCGCCACCGGCCGCACGGTCGACACGACCCTCAGCGTCAACACCGCTCTCGAGGGACTTCCCACCGGCCTGAGCTTCACCACCCGCGCCACCACGAGCCACGGCGACGGCTACCTGAACCTGCGCGGAACCTACCCCTCCGGCCAGGGCGCCTTCGGCTACGAGGGCGTCACCCGTGTCGTCGCGACGGGAACGGGGTCCTCCGTCAGCGTCAGCGGCTCCACCGTCGTGGTGGCCAGGGCGACCAGGGTGATCCTGCTGACCAAGCTGGACCGCTACGAGTCCTCCACCGCCTGGAACTCCGAGCCGCTGCACGCCGAACTGGCCACGCTCGGGACCGACTACGCCACGCTGCGCTCGGCCCATACCGCCCTCCACACCGAGCTGTACGACCGCTCCCGCCTGGACCTGAACGTCTCCGACGCCGACCGCGGGCTCTCCGTCAGCGAGCTCATCGCCCGCCAGAACGCGAACCGCGGCGTCATCGACGTCGCCCTGCTGGAGCGCCTCTACGACTCCGGCCGCTACTTCCTCATCAGCTCCAGCGGCGTCCTGCCGCCCAGGCTCACCGGTATCTGGACGGGCTCCTGGAACGGCGCCTGGGCCGACGACTTCACCACCGACGCCAACATCAACCTCCAGGTCGCGGGCAGCAACATCCTCGACCTCACCGACGTCATGCGGGGTTACTTCGACCTGATCCTCGACCAGCTCGACGACTGGCGCACCAACGCCGCCAACCTCTACGGCGCCCGCGGCTTCCTCGCCCCGTCCCGCACCGACGGCGAGTACGGCCACATGCTCCACTTCGACAACGGCCCCTTCCCGGGCCACACCTGGACCGGCGGCGCCGACTGGCTGCTCTACCCCATGCTGGAGTACTACGAGGTCACCGGGGACAGCGACTTCTACCGCACCAAGCTGGCCCCGGCCCTGATGGAACTCGCCCTGTTCTACGAGGACTTCCTCACCCGCACCGACGCGAACGGCAAGGCCGTCTTCGTGCCGTCCTTCTCCATGGAGAACTCCCCCGGCAACACCGGCGTGTGCCTGTCGATCAACGCCACCGGCGACATCATGGCCGGCAAGCACGCCCTGCAGGCGGCCATCGACGCCGCCAACACCCTGGGCGTCGAGCAGGGCGGCGGCCAGGGCGTGGCCCGCTGGACCGCGCTGCTGCGGAAGATCCCCGACTACCGGATCAACGGCGACGGCGCGCTCGCCGAATGGTCCTGGCCCACCCTGACCGACCGCTACAACCACCGGCACATCCAGCACCTGTACGGCGCCTGGCCGCTGCACGAGATCAACCCCGAGGACGAACCGGCCCTCGTCCGCCCCGCCCTCACAGCCCTCGAGAAGCGCGGCGACCAGAACATCTCCGCCCACGGCAGCCTCCACCGCGCCCTGGCCGGTGCCCGGCTCAAGGACGGCGCCAAGGTCTACGACAACCTGAAGAAGATCATCGGCAACAACATGGTCTTCAAGTCACTGATGACCTCCCACAACCCCAACCTCGACATCTACAACGCCGACGCAGCCAACGCCCTCCCCGGCGTACTGGCCGAGGCCCTGATCTACTCCCGTCCCGGCGTCCTGGAAATCCTTCCCGCCCTGCCCGACCAGCTCGCCAAGGGCTCCATCACCGGCGTACGGGCACGCGGCCGCATCCGGATCCACACCCTCACCTGGGACCTGTCCGCCCGCACCGCCACCCTCTCCGTCACCTCCGCCGTCAACCAGACCGTCACCCTCATCAGCCGACGCGGCATGACAGCGGTGACCACGACCGCGGCCGTCGCCGTCTCACCCCTCGGCACCCACGCCCGCAGGGTGTCCCTGGCCGCCGGGCAGCGCACCGACATCACCGTCTCCCTGCTCACCGGCTGGTTCAAGCTGGTCAACCGGCTCAGCGGCAAGGCCCTCGACGTCGCCGGCGCCGACACCGCCAACGGCGCGGAGATCATCCAGTACACCTCGTCCAGCGCGATCAACCAACAGTGGCAGTTCCTGCCCAACGCCGACGGCTCCTTCCGGCTGCGGGCCCGCCACAGCGGCAGGAACCTCGGCAGCCCGGGCGGGGCCGGCCAGGGCGCCCAGCTCATCCAGTGGCAGGACACGGGTGGCGACAACCAGTGGTGGAGGCTGGTCGACGCGGGCGGCGGCTACTACCGGCTCGTCAACGTCCACAAGGCCACCTGGTGCGCCGACGTCGAGGGCGGCTCGACCGCCGACGGCGCCCACGTCATCCAGTGGCCCGTCGGCAACGGCACGAGCCAGCAGTGGCAGATCGTCGGCGTGTGACGACATGACGATCCGGAACACGCGTCAGCAGACGCGTGTTCCGGTGAGAGGTGAACCGGCGCACCGTCAGGTTCTGGAAGGCAGAGGGCCTGGCGGACGAGCTTCCACTCCTGCGAGCCGTCGTCGGCCGCGTTCTGAAGGGTCAGCGGCGCTCCCGCGGACGCCCCGGTCAGGTAGAGGCTCGTGTTCTTGACGGTCTGGAGCCTGTAGTAGCCGTCGGACGTCCTGACGAGGTTCCAGCTTCCCGTGGAACTGTTGTCGACCCACTGGCCGATGCGCCGGCCGACCGTGGCGTTGCCCGTCCAGATGGCCGCCGCACGGCCGCCCGACCTGTTCAGCAGGGTCGTGTGGCCGTTCGGCCTGGTCACCACGTGCCACTGCTGGGTGTCCGGGTCGGCCGCCGCTCCGGCGTCCTCCAGGACCACGTCCGGCGTGTCCCCGTTGCCGAGGTTCGCGTCGTCGGTCTTGTTGCCGGTGCCGATCACCTGGCCGGTCTTGCGGTTGACCAGCCGGTAGTAGGGGCCGGCCGAGTCGCCGAGGTCGACCTCGGCGTAGGCGATCGTGGACGTGCCCTGGTTGTTGAGGATCGCGATGCGGCCGCTGCCGTCGACGTACTGGAGGTTGCGGCTGTAGCCGACCGGCGAGGTCGTCTGGTACTCGGTCCACACGCCGTCGCCGCGTCCGGTCTCGTTGACCCACACGTCGCCGCTGTTCGCCGCGTTGTAGACGAGGCGCCCGTCGGGGAACCGGATGAGGACCGGGGGCTGTACGGCGAGCCGTCGGGGTATGAGTGCCGGAGCTTCTCCACGGGCGCAGGAGCACCCTGCCGCGCGCATGGCCGGACTCGCTCAGCTCGTGCGCCCTGGCGGCGTCGGCGAGCGGGAAGCTCTGGTCGACGCGCACGCGCAGCCGACCGTCGGCGGCGAGGCGGGCGCAGTCGGCGAGCTGCGGCCCGAACCGTCGAGGATGGCTCGGGCCCGCCGTGGCAGTGGCCGGTCGTGAACAACGCCTCCAGCCTCCGGCGCGGCGGCTCGGCCGGCGCTGTCCTTTCTGGCAGTCCCGGCTGACCGAAAGGACGATCCGGCGGAAGAAGCCTGCTGCCTGCGCTGCGAGCAGGGACCTGACGTCAGCGGTCCAGCTGATCCAGGCGCCGCTGCCCGAGCACCTGGCACGTCTGTCCGCCGTCCTGGCGGAGGTGATTCCGCACCGGGAGATCGCCCAACCGGCCGGCCGCTGCTCGTGCGCCGTCCAAGATCCTTGGTGAGTCCCCTGGCCGGCCCGACGTCTTCATCACCGCCACCGACGTTGCCGCCCTGCGGCCGCTGGCGCCGACGAAGGGAAGCCGGCGAGGGGGCGCACGCATGGCCGGCGTCGACGTGTCCGCGCTGGCTCTGGGCGGCGACATCACGGGCAGTGCGCGCTGCTGTCCTCGTAGGGACCGAGGGCACCGCGGTGCCAGAGGAGCACGTGACGTCCGCCAGGGCGCTGTGGGGCTTGGTGACCGCGTACCGGGAGGGCCTGCGCGGCGAGGCGCCGCGCACTGTCCGGCCAGGCGTGCGGTGACCTGGCCCCGGTGCACCTGTCTTGCGCAGCGCGGGACGAGCCCTCATTATCAGGAAACCTGTTATTAGAACCTTGGAAGAAGTGGGCACGGTCATGGCATTCAGCTCAAGAGTCCAGGCCAGAGGCGTTCAGCTGCTGCTCGGCCCTGTCATGGCCCGGGTACACAAGGACCTGCGCTTCACCGACATCTCCAAGCGCACCGAAGCCCTGCTGGTGGAGACCGGGGCAGGACCGGTGGCCTGTACCGTCTACCGCCCGCCGACCACGACCGCGGCCCCTGCCCCCGTGTACGTCAACTTCCACGGGGGCGGATTCGTGATCGGCCGCCCGGAGCAGGACGATCACATCTGCCGCTACATAGCCGCCACGGCCGGCTGTGTCGTGATCAACGTGGACTACGCCGTCGCCCCGCAGCGGCAGTTCCCCGTACCCGTCACCCAGGCCTACGACGTCACCGCGTGGGTCGCCGAGAACGGCCCCGGAGGCGGCTGGGACGGTTCGCGCCTTGCGGTGGGCGGGCACAGTGCCGGAGCCAATCTGATCGCCGCGGTCTGCCGTCTGGCCCGGGACCGCAGCACGTTCTCGCCCCGGCTGCAGATCATCGACTCGGCACCGCTCGACCAGCTGGCCGACCCGGCCACCAAGCAGTCCCTCATCGCCAAGCCGCTGCTCAGCCCTCGGCTCATGCGGATCTTCACCGCCGCCTACGTCCCCGACCCCGCCGACCGCGCGGATCCGCTTGTCTCGCCCGGACTCGCCGATGACCTCGCCGGGCTCCCCCCTGCCCTCGTCATCACCGCGGAGAACGACCGGCTGCGCGACGAGGGCGACGCCTACGCCAAGGCCCTGGATGCCGCCGGCGTCCCGGTCACGCACCGCGTCTTCGAGGGTGTCGACCACTACTTCACCCACACAGGCCCGGTGCCGGCAGCGAAAGAGGCCATCGACCTGATGGCCACCACCCTGCGCACCGCGCTGAGCGACTGACACCGGCGCTCCGCCCGGAGGCCCCACTGAGCCAACCACCCGGCCACAGACGCTCGCCGTCCCCCTGCACGACTCCCCCGTCGGCCAACTCGCCTGGGTCATGGAGGAGTTCAAGGACTGGACGGACTCTGTCGACGCACGAGGACGCGATGGATGGCGACCAGACGCTGACCGGCGTCATGGTGTACTGGCTCACCGGCACGGCGGCCCACGCGGGGCGCCGAGATGGGGGCGACGACCGTAGGAAGACCCGGTCCCATCCGAGCCGATTACGGTTCAGCGAGTGGCGGCGGCGGCCAGCTCTCGCCGGCCGCCACGGCCCGTACCGCCTGCTGGAGCAGATCGCGATGCCGCTCGTACGGCCCCACGCGCATGGCCGTCAGCCCCGCCAGCTCGCGGCGAGCGCGAGCAGGGCGTCGTTCTCCGCCCGCAGCCCGATCGTCACCCGGACGCCCTCGCCGGCGAACGGGCGGACGACGACATCGCCACCGAGGCAGTGCAGGGCGAAGTCCCCGCTGTCACCGGCGAGCGGCAACCAGACGAAGTTGGCCTGGGAGTCGGGGACTTCGAAGCCGAGGGCGCGCAACCGCCCTGTCACCCGCTGCCGTTCGGCGACCGTGAGGGCGGCCCGCCGGACGACCTCCGCGTGCTCGCCGAGGGCGACCGTCGCCGCCTCCTGGGCGAGCGCGCTGACGCTGAACGGGATCTGGGTCTTGCGGACGTGCGCGGCGATGCCGGGCGAGCCCACGCAGTAGCCGACCCGCAGCCCGGCCAGGCCGTACGCCTTGGAGAAGGTCCGCAGCACCACCACGTTCGGCCGGTCGCCGAGCAGCGCGAGGGCGTCGGGGACCAGCTCCGGGTCGGCGTACTCCCGGTACGCCTCGTCGACGACGATCAGTACGTCCTCCGGCACCCGGTCCGCGAAGTCGCGCAGCGCCTGCTCGCCGACCGCGGTGGAGGTGGGGTTGTTGGGGTTGCAGACGAAGACCAGCCGGGTCCGGTCACTGACCGCCTCGGCCATGGCGTCAAGGTCCAGCCCGTGCGCGTGCAGGGGGACCCGCACCGCTGTGCCGCCCGCCACCGCCGTGAGGATCGGGTACGCCTCGAAGGACCGCCAGCCGAAGACGACCTCGTCGCCGGGCCCGACGACCGAGTGCAGCAGCTGTGCGCAGACCTCCGAGGAACCGGCGCCCACCGCGATCCGCTCGGTCTCGACATCGTGGTGCTCGGCGAGGGCCTGGACGAGTGCGGTGGCGCTCAGGTCGGGATACCGCGACACCCCACCGGCCAGTTCCGCGAGCCTCGCCGTGACGCCGGGCAGCAGCCCGTACGGAGACTCGTTGCTGGCCAGGGCGACCGCACCGGGCTTTCTGCGGCCGGGGACATAGGCGGGCAACTGGGCCAGGGACGAACGGACACGCACCATGCTCGACTCACTTCTGCAGCGGCGGGGCCGGAAGTCGTGCCTCCGGGCACTTGACAGGGAGAATCGTGGACAGCAATCGACATTCGTTCAACCAGCTGGGAAATCAGGCGACAGACTGCCGACCGGCCACACCTGTACCGGCAAGTAGTCCCGCCGGGCCTCCCTCAGAACCGCTCCCACAAGACGGACGGCCCGGCCCCGCGAGCGTGTGTTGATCACAAGTCGGCCACATGCCCCGTTCCGGTCCCCCGGCCGCCGCCGTGCTCCACGAAGACTGCCCTCACTCCGCGAGGCCGCCGACGCCTCGCCCGAGCCGATCGAGGGAGACCATGTCCAGGCCCCAGCGCGCCCACGGGTCGTTGACGTCACTGGCGGCGGCTCTGACGCTGCTGACAACCGGCTGCGCGGAGAACGCCGACGGCGCGCAGGCCGCCGCCGACCCCTGCAGGGCGGCCGGCGGCTGGCCGGCCGGGAAGCGGGCGGAGTGGCTGCGCCCGGCCGTGTCGTTCCCGGACGAGGCGGCGGCCGAGGACGCGGCGGTGGTGATCGGTCCGCACCCCGGCGAACCCCTGTGCGAGCCGATCGCAGTGACGGTCCAGTTCTGGGAGGCCACCGCCACGGCGGCGGGGACGGATCTGAGGTCCGTCCTGCGCATCCGTCTGACCACCGACGGAAGCAGGCCCCGGACCATCGGCTTCCCCGCGGGTCTCTCCCCGGAGGAACGCGACGACTGCACCGGCGTCCTCATGGCGGCGTACCTGGGCGCGCCCCTGTCGCAGGCCGAACTCCCCGCCGCCGCATCCCGCTTGACGCCTGCCTCCACGACGGAGGACACAACATTCGGCACCGCTCGCGTCGCCGCCCAGCGCCTCCTCCCGCCGAGGACCGCGTGCGGCACCACCGGAGAGCCCACACCGGACCCGTGGGGCAGCGACCATCCCTGACCGAATCGAAGGCCGTCCGCTGAGCATCCGGGACGAGTTCGCCGGTCGGCCGGCCCCGGGAGGTGCCTGCTGTCGGCCCCGACGGCGGGCGAGCGGATGGCTTTGACGTCGAGCCCGTCGAGGACCAGGCCCAGGGTCTGGTCGACGGCCGGGTCCTTCAGGACCGCCTTGGACAGAGGGGGGCGGGAGTACGCGCCGTGCTCCTCGGCTCCGATGACCGTGACCGGTCCGGGGTGGCCGAGGGTGCGCAGGTGGCGGGCGGCGGCGGTGCCGGCGAGGACTCGCCGACGATGAGCCCCGAGCGCGGTGTGGTCACGGCAGGACTCGCAGGGCGGCGACCGGGCAGGCGTTGACAGCTGCGCGGGCGGCGGGCTGATGCTCGTCGGGGACTTCGGTGCCCTCGAAGTGGTAGGTGAGTTCGGCGACGTCGTCCAGGCTGAGGATGTCGGGAGCCTGGTCGGCGCACAGGCCGTGGCCTTCGCAGCGTGGATGGTCGACGGAGATCCTCATGGCGTTGTCCTCAGTTGTCCTCAGTTGTCCTCAAACGGGCGAGCGGCGGGGGTTCAGGCCGGGACGAGTTCGAGTGGGAGGCTCTCGAGGCGGTGGATGACGTTGTTCAGGGCCCACTCGGGTGTGCCGGCCACCTCGATGCGGTCGACGCGGTCGACCAGGGCGCGGAGCATGGCGGAGGTCTCCATGCGGGCCAGGCCCTGGCCGGCGCAGCCGTGGATGCCATGCCCGAAGCCGAGTTGGCGGGCGGCGTTGCGGCGGATGTCAAAGGTGTCCGGGTCGTCCCACTCCAGCGGGTCGCGGTTGGCGGAGCCGTAGAGGACCAGCACCCGGGAGCCCTTGGGCAGGGGGATTCCCGCGAGTTCCGTGTCGTGGGCTGCGGTCCGGGAGAAGGCCCGGATCGGGGATTCGTAACGGACGACCTCGTTCACCGCTTTCGGCACGAGGTCCGGGTCCGCCTTCAGCAGGCCCCACTGTTCGGGGTGAGTGGCGAACAGGTGCAGGGCACTGGAGATGGCGCTGATCGTGGTGTCCAGGGACGGCGCCAGGTAGTCGATCATCATCGTGGCGCACTCGTCCGGCATGATGCGGCCTTCGTCGGCGGCACGCAGCAGGTCGTGCCCCATGCTGCCGTCCAGCACGGACCGGTCGCGCACGACACCGCGCGCGTAGCGCAGCATGCCGAGGGACGCAGGGAAGGTGCGCACCGCCTGGCGATTGAACGGCCCCAGGGCGTCGAAGGTGGCGCCGGCCCATCGCAGCAGGTGCTCGCGGCCCTGCCGGGGCCAGCCGACCAGGTCGGGGACGACGGCCATCGGCAGAGCCGTGGCGACCTCGACGGCATCGACCGTCCGGCGGGCGACGGCGGCCTCGACCACGGCGGCGGCCTGCTTCTCGACCGTGTCCTGCATCGTGCGCAGCGCCCTGGGGGTGAGGCGGTGCACGAGGAGGGAGCGGCGGCGGATGTGCTCATCGCCGTCACTGAACAGCGTGGTGCCCTGGCCGACACAGTTGGCTACGGGGTTCAGGGCGACACCGCCCGAGGAGACGAAGGTGTCGTCGTCCAGCAATACCTGCTTGCACTCGGCATAGCGTGGCAGGGCGTAGACCTTGTGCTTGCTCAGCCGGACCACGGGGCCGAGTGCCCGCAGCGCGGCGTAGTGCGGATACGTGTCGCGGATGGCCGAGGCCGAGTACAGATCGGGGTGGTAGACGGGAATCTCCGTACGCATGGGCATGAAGAGCCCTCCTGAAGGAGCCGTGAGAGAGCGTGGACGGCTGACGAGAGCGCAGCCTCGGGCGCGAGGGTGGGTTTCCCGCTCGTCATGCCGTTGCAAGGGCGGGGCTGTCCGTGCAGCAACGCCATGATGATGAAATACTCAAGCTTGATGGAACGCGTCGTCAAGGGTTACGGCAGAGCAGAGCGATGATTTCATCAGAACTGTGGGTGCTCCTCGACCAGCTCGGCCCAGACCGTCCTGCCCTGCCGGGCGTGGCGCGTTCCCCAACGCTCGGCGAGCTGGGCGACAAGGAGCAGGCCGCGTCCGCCCTCGTCCAAGGCGCGGGCCCGGTGCAGGTGGGGCGTGGTGCCGCCGGCGTCGGACACCTCGCACCGGTTCGGTGATGAAGTCGAGGTCCCCCACTCCCCAGGACGACAGCTGCCGGACGGCGCTCGAACGAGCCCGGGCGACAGCTGCCGGGTCGGCGTCCACGTCCCACGCGGCGACTCGGTGGTCCCCGAGGGCACGGGTGCGGGCGAGCAGCAGGGCGGCGTCGTCGTCGGGTCGGCCTGCGAACAGCAAGGTCTGGGGCACGGTGTCGCAGGTGGCCTCCAGGGACGGGAGAGCCCTGAACAGTCCGGCGTCGGCAGCCTCCTGCTTGAGGCGGCGCACAGCCGAGCCGTCAGCCGGCCGCGATCGCCGCCCCGGCGTACGCCACCGCCGTCAGAGCCAGCACGGCGGCGGGCAGGGCTCGCACGGGCGGGTCGCCTTGGCGCAGGTGCACCACCACGGCAGCCACCATGAGCAAAGCCAGCCCAGCAGCGGCGGCCACGCCGAGCGGGGCCGAAGCCGGACCGAGCAGCAGCCCGGCGGCTCCGGCGAGCTCCAGCGTGCCGATGACTCGGTAGAGGCCCGTTGACATGCCGAGGTGCGCGGCTGCCTGACGCATGAACGGCACGGCGGCGATTTTCGCCAGCCCCAGGGGGAGGAGGACGAGGGACAGCGCGACGGCGAGGGCGGTCTGTGCGGTTGTCATGCCGATCGGTCCCCGCGTTCGGCGCCCAGGCGGGCGTAATAGTCGATGAGGTCGGGGGCATCCACGGCTGCGGGGTTGACGACCTGCTCGACCGGGGCGCCCTGGAGGAGGCGTTTGACGGGGACTTCGAGTTTCTTGCCGGTGCGGGTGTGCGGAATGCCGGGGACCTCGAGGATGTCGTCGGGGACGTGGCGGGGTGAGGCGCCGGTCCGGATCGCTTCCCTGATCTCTTCGCGGAGGGCGTCGTCCAGCGTCACCCCGGCCGCCGGGACCACGAACAGCGGCATCCAGTAACCGCCGTCCGGTTCCTCCGCGCCGATGACGAGCGCCTCCGCGATCTCCGGGAGGCGTTCGACGACGTCGTGGATGTCGGCGCTGCCCAGGCGGACGCCGTTGCGGTTCAGTGTGCTGTCGGAGCGGCCGTGGACGATCACCGAGCCATGAGAGGTGAGCGTGATCCAGTCGCCGTGGCGCCACACACCGGGGTAGGCGGCGAAGTAGGCGTCGCGGTAGCGGGTGCCGTCGGGGTCGTTCCAGAAGGACAGCGGCATCGACGGCATGGGGCGGGTGACGACCAGCTCACCGACCCGGTCGGTGAGCGGGCGGCCCTCGGGGTCGTACGCGGCCAGGGCCACACCCAGGTGGGGTGCGGACAACTCCCCCGCCCAGACCGGTGTGTTGGGCGCGCTGCCCGCGAAGCCGGACACCACGTCGGTGCCGCCGCTGATGGAGGCCAACAGCACGCGGTCGCCGACGTGGTCGCGGACCCAGGAGTAGGCGGTGGCAGGCAGGGCGGAGCCGGTGCAGCCGACCACGCGGATCGACGACAGGTCATGGACGGACGGATCGATACCGAACTTGTCCATGCCGAGCAGGTACTGGGGGCTGGTGCCGAAGACCGTCACCCGGTGGCGTGCGGCCAGCTCCCACAGGACGTCGGGCTTCGCGAGGGGCGCCGGGCTGCCGTCGTAGGTGCAGGTCGTGGCGCCGGTCAGCAGCGTGGAGGCGACGAGATTCCACATCATCCAGTGGGTGGTGGTGTACCACAGGAGGCGGTCGCCGGGGCCGAGGTCGGAGTGCAGGCCCAGGGTCTTGAGATGCTCCAGCAGCACGCCGCCGTGGCCGTGGACGATGCCCTTGGGCAGGCCGGTGGTGCCGGAGGAGAACACGACCCACAGGGGGTGGTCGAACGGCACCGGGACGCAGGTGAGTTCCTCGGTGCGGGTGGATGCGTCCTCCCACGAGACGACCAGAGACGGATACGCCCGCGACGGCCACGGCAGGCCCACGTGGTCCACCAGCAGCGTGGCCTTCAACGTCGGCAGGGCGCGGGCGAGTTCGAGGGCGGCGTCGCGGCGGTCGTAGGTGGTGCCGTTGAAGAGGTAGCCGTCGGCGGCGACCAGGACGGTCGGTTCGAGCTGGGCGAACCGGTCGGCTGCCGCCTTGGGGGCGTAGTCCTGCCCGCACACCGACCACACGGCCCCCAGGCTCGCGGCGGCCAGGAACGCGACGATCGCGTGCGGAGTGTTGGGCAGATAGCCCACCACCCGGTCGCCTGGCCCCACGCCGAGCTCGCGCAGGGTGGCCGCGATCGAGGCGACCTGGGCGCGCAGGTGGCTGGCGGTCACCTCGTAACAGGAGCCGGTCTCGTCGAGGGCGATGACCGCCACGGCGTCGTCGGCGTGGTTGCGCAGGGCGTGGTGCGCGTAGTTGAGGGTGGCGCCCGGGAACCAGCGGGCGCCGGGCATCCGCTCCTCCGCCAGCGCCCGCTCGTACGGGGTGTCCGCGTCGATGTCGAAGTACTCCCACACCGCACCCCAGAAGCCCTCAAGATCTGTGACCGACCAGCGGTGCAAGGTGGCGTAGTCGGAGCCGGGCATCCCGACGTGGCGGGCGAAGTCCATGATGCAGCTGTCCGCGACGGCCTGCGGATCAGGCGTCATGAAAGGGTCGGGCACGCTCATCGTGTGATGCTCCTCAGCAGGCTGTTGTCGACCGTCCGGGAGGAAGGGTGGGGGCCGCGCGTGGTGTGCAGGAGGGACGCCCAGGCGGAGGTGTCCGTGAAGTCGAGGCCGCCGGCCGGGACGATGTCCATGACGATGCGGTCGGGACGCAGCAGTACGGCGTCCGCCCGGCCCGCGCGCAGCCAGGCGGCGAGCGTGCCGTCGTCGCCGAAGTCCGTGACGGGGATCGCACGGATGCCGAGTCCGTGGGCGAGGGCGTTAAGCGAGGGCCCGGGTTCGGCGGCGGTCAGGAGGGTGAAGGAGTCGCCGAGCAGCTCATCGAGGCGGGCCTTCTGCCCGTCGGCGCCAGTGGCCCATGGTTGCGGGCAGTGGGTGCCCACGAGACCCCGGCGGGTACGGCGTCGGACGAGGGGCCCGGTGGTCAGGGGCGGGCTGAGGTCGCGGCCGGCTGCCGCGGTGAGGCCGGGTATGCGGCAGGCCGTGGCCAGGAGCCTGCGGCGCAGTGCGGCGGCGCGGTCCTGACCGCCGGTCATGGCCCAGCCCATGGCGACCGCGAGCCGGATCACATGGCGGGCATGCGGTTTGCGCTCGCTCTCGTACGTGGCCAACAGCCTTTCTTCGCCGCCCTGTTGGAGGACACGGGCGAGTTTCCAGGTGAGGTTGTGGGCGTCCCGCAAGCCCGCGCAAAGGCCCTGCCCGATGAAGGGCGGAGTGAGGTGGGCGGCGTCGCCGAGGAGGAAGACCCGTCCGCTGCGCCAGCGGTCGGCGACGCGCGCCCGGAAGGTGTACCGCGCCTCGCGGACGACCTCGAAGTTCCCGTCGTACGAGGGTGGCAGCCACGGGGAGACCAG
The DNA here is from genome assembly GCF_055572015.1 of Streptomyces sp. NPDC030840. Taxonomy (NCBI): domain Bacteria; kingdom Bacillati; phylum Actinomycetota; class Actinomycetes; order Kitasatosporales; family Streptomycetaceae; genus Streptomyces; species Streptomyces sp. NPDC030840. The sequence goes on from NZ_JBVIEE010000015.1 coordinate 182,658, forward strand.
CTCGCGGACCGGCTGCTCCGCTCCGTCGCGCAGCCGGAACTCCCAGCGGTAGCGGTCCTCGCCGACGCGCATGAAGGTGGCCGGCCGGTCCGGGTCGCAGACCTGGTCGACGCCCTCCCAGCAGCGGACGTCGGCCGTCGTGCGGACGTCGACGACGGTCCACTGCTCCTCGAAGCGCAGGTCCTCCCAGCGGGCGCCGATGGCCTCGCGGGTGAGGCTGCCCGCGCCGTCGCAGCCGAGGACCGCCTCGGCCCACAGCTGATGCTCGCCGTCGTCGTCGCGGTAGGTCACGCGCACGGGGCCGGCCGTGTCCGGTCCGACGGCGGTGACCTCCACGCCGCCCCGCAGTTCGCACTCCGGGCGCCGGGCCAGGGCAGCGCGCAACAGTCGCTCCAGCGCGGGCTGGTCGAACATGCTGGTCTGCGGGTAGCCGTGCAGGCCGTGCTCGGTGCGGCGGAACTCGGCCATCACCCGGTGCCGGGCGTCCAGCAGCCGCAGCCCGTTCGCCGGCCGGGCGATCGCTGCGAACTCCTCCCCGACGCCCGCGGCCTGGAGGATCCTGCGCACCTCGTCGTCGGCGGCGACGGCGCGCGGGAGCGGGTAGACGTCCTGGTGGCGTTCGAGGACGACGCTGCGGACTCCGCGCCGGGCCAGGAGGAGGGCGGCGGTCACGCCCACGGGCCCGGCTCCGATGATCACGACGGGTACGTCTGCCGGGTTGTGCTCGACGGTCATGTGCGGCTCACCCGGGCCCTACCGCGCGTCCCTGACGGGCGTGCGCTGCTCACCGAGGTCGATCCGGCCGTCCGGGGTCGCGATCGTCGCCGTGATCACGTCACCCGCTTGGAGGTAGCGCGGGTTCTTCGCCTGGTTCTTGAAGAACGCCTTCCACTTCACCGCGGGCGGCAGCAGCGCGCCGATCTTCTCCACCGGCTTCGGCGGGGCCTTCAGCGCCGTACCGCCGGGGGTGCCAGTGAGCAGCAGGTCGCCGGCGTCGAGGGTCTGGAAGCGGGCCAGCAGGGTGAGAGCCTGCGCGGGGCGGACGATCATGTCGGCGAGGGTGCGGTCCTGGCGCAGTTCGCCGTTGACGGACAGCTTCAGCCGCAGGTCGAGGAGGTGGGCGAAGTCCGTCGGGTCCAGCAGGGTGAGGTACGGCCCGGTCGGTGTGAAGGTCGGGTACGACTTGCTCTCGTAGAACTGCGTCTTGGTCAGCTGGACGTCCCGCGCGCTGACGTCGTTGGTGATGACGAGCCCGGCGACGTACGACGGCAGGTCCCGCTCCTCGACGACGGTGCCGATGGGCAGTGGCACCCCCATGACGAGCCCGAGTTCGATCTCGTAGTCGAGGAACCTCACGTGCGAGGGCCGGACGACGGCCTCGGCCGGGCCGCTGACCGAGCCGGAGGCCTTGCGGAAGAAGGTGGGCGGGATGTCGCCGGTGAAGCCCGAATCGCGGGCGTGACTACGGTAGTTGACCATCTGTGCGACCACCCGGCAGGGGGTGGTGACCGGCGAGAGGGCGGCCAGGTCGGCTACGGGCGTGCCCGGCTCGCCGGAGAGAGCGGCCTCTCGTACGGCGGCCCGGTCGGCGATCAGTTCGGCGGTGGTGACGGCCTTCGTGTCGACCGGGACGGCCCGGTCACCACGGACCGCCCACCACCTGTCGGCGGTGCGCAGGACGTTGGTGCTCATGTCAGTACCTTCGTGAGGGAGTTGAGGGTTCAGGACTTGGCGGCCTTGAGCAGACCCAGCAGACGCGCCATGTCCATCTCGTTGTCACCGCGCAGGGCCTCGATGACGTGGCGGACCCGCTCCGGGGAGGGGCTCGCACCGAGGAAGTCACGCGTGGCCGGCGGACCCCACTGGGCCAGCCCGCTGGTCGAGAAGGCCGCCCAGCCGGGCTCGACGTCGCAGGAGAACAGGTCGCCGTCGGCGAAGTGCTCCAGCATGAAGTGGTCGGGATCGCGCCAGTAGTCGAAGAGCTGGCTGCCCTGGATGTGCCGTCCGATGCCCCAACTGCGCTGGTAGCCGCGCTCCTTGAGGTATTCGCCGCCGGCCGCGATCGAGTCCAGGTCGGTGACCTGGTACGCGGAGTGGACGTACCCCGTGCCCGGCCCCAGGTGCATGGCCAGGGTGTGGTGGTCGGCCGGCACGCTGCCGAGGTCGCAGCGGATGAACGCCATGACCGGGCCGCGCTCGCGCTGCCCGTCCAGGAACAGGAAGTCGGACACGATCATGCCGAGGGTGTCCAGATACCAGTCCAGCGCCCGCGCGAACACCCGCGTCTCCAGCACCAGATGTCCCAGCCGCTGGATCCGGGACGGCTCGCGCGGCGGGCGCTGCGTGGCGTTCGTACGACGGTGAGCAGTGCCGAAGTTGAGCAGCAGCGGCTGCTGCTCGGGCAGCGCAGGAAGCTGCTCGCCGCAGTGCACGACCCGTACCGGGAAGCCGGACGGGTCGAGCAGACCGACCACCTTGCCACCACCGGGCACGTCCGCGTCCCGCACGTCGGAGCCGGTGGCCCGCGCCAGCCGGTCCAGGTCGGCCCGCTCCGCCGCGCGGAACGCCGGGCCGACGAACCGGGACGTGCGCCCCCTGCGGATCACCATGCACGGTGAGCCCGCGAAGGTGCCGCGCAGCCACAGCTCACTCTCCGTGCGGGCGGCGACACCGAACCCGAAGTCACGGGCGAAGACCTCCGCCCGGTCCAGGTCGGGCTTCTCGAACTCCAGCCAGGCGAGGTCCGCCACCTTGATGACGGGATCGCGGGAGCGGCCGGGGTGCTCGCCGCGCAGGGCGCCCTGGCCGCTGTGCAGGTCCTGGTGGGCCGTCTTGACATCGGTGCCGTGGACGCGGGGTTCAGACATGGTGCCCTCCGAGCAGCATTGCCGTAATGATGGAATCATCAAGTTTGACAGTCTTGTCGTCAAGACCTTACCGGCAAGAAATGATGATTTCATCAGAGCTGCTGTCGTCATCGTCCCCGCGGTTAGACTCTGTGCATGCCTACGTCAGCCCCGCCCAGCAACCGGTTCGAGCGGCGCCGCGCCGAGACCCGTCGCGCGCTCATTCGCGCCGCCCGGCGGATACTCGCCGAAACCGGGGACACCAGCGCCAGCATCCAGGCGATCGCCGAACGCGCCGACGTCGGCTTCGGCTCCTTCTACAACCACTTCGAGTCCAAGACGGAGCTGTTCGAGGCAGCGGTGGTGGACGCCTTGGAGGAGTTCGGCCAGGCCTTCGACGAGCGCCTGACCGGGATCGACGACCCCGCGGAACTCGTCGCGGCGGGCTTCCGGCTCAGCGCCCGCATGGCCGAGTCCCACCCGGAGTTGATGCAGGTCCTGCGCCGCCGCGGCATGGGCCATATCCACTCGGACAACGGCCTGGCCCGGCGGGCACTGCGCGACCTCGAGGCAGGCCTCGCCTCCGGCCGATTCACCCCCGTCGACCCGGCGGTCGCCCTGTCCGCACTGGGCGGAACGCTGCTGTCCCTGGTGGAACTGAGATTCGCCCGCCCCGACCTGGACGGCGACGAGGCCGCGGCGAACCTCGCCGAGATGGTCCTGCGCATGCTGGGCGTCACACCGGCCGAAGCCCACGAGGTCGCCCGACGCCCCCTGCCCGACCTTGCCTCACCGGCCACTCCTGCGCGGTGAGCGACGAGCTCGGCCGGAAGGTGGCCGAGCGGCCGACGACGTCGGCGCCGATCGCGTCCCGCCGGGGAATGACGGCGCGTGGGTGTGGCCCCCGAGGACGTTCCGCAGCGGGAGGGGGCCTGCCAAGGCGTGATCCACCCTGTTCAGCAGCGCCTTCAGCGAAGGGAGCAGCTCACCCTGGACGCTGCGGACGTCCGTGAAGGCGATGCGGTTCGCGGCCGTCGGCGAGACGGCGCGGCACGCCGGTCGGCGGCACTTCTCGCGAGTGTGGTGAGGCGCACCCCGGTGGTCGCCGTCCTGCGCGAGCCCGGCTCCGGGCACAGTAACCTCACCGGGGTGTGGGCTGCCGCGGCCGTCTGCTGGGTGATCATCGGAGGTGCGCTGCTCGCCGAGGTCTGCGAGGTGCCGAAGCCGACGATCTGCGGCCTACGCCGCGATCGGCCTGATCGTGGTGGCCGAACCCGGCGGACTGACCGTCAGGTCCCGTGACTCGGAGAGGCCCGCCTGGTACAAGGAAGCGGGCCAGGCCACCTGACCCGGCCCGCCCCGGAGTGTCCCGCTGTGTCACCGCCGGCCCGGCTCGCACCTCGTGCGCCCCTGCCGGGTCAGGGGTGCGCGGCGAAGTACCGGGCGATGCCCGCGATCCCCTCGCTCACGGCTCCCTCGACGATGGGTGCCAGGGCCTCGGGAAGGATCTCCTGGCTGTAGACCACGCGTGAGCCGTCCCCGTCGGGAAGCACGTCGATGGTGCCCAGGTGGAAGTCGATGGACTGGGGCATGCCCTCGACAAACCGGTACTGGAAGCGGCGCAGCGCGTCGTCCTTCGTCACCACGAGGGACTTCATCGTGCCCTCGGCCGTGGTCAGGTGGCGGTGCGTGCCGTCGAAGTGTGCCTCCTGTACGGCCGGGAACCACTGCGGAATCTTGCTCACGTCGGTGAGGACGGCCCAGACGCGGTCGGGGTCCTGTGCGACTCGGGTGTCGAAGCGGAACGTTGCCATGGGGACTCCCTGGTTGTGGTGATGACGGCTCCGGGCAGGCGCCGTACGCGGCAGGATCAGAAGGGGTAGTGGGAGTGCTCCGTGGAGAGGGTGACCCAGCGGGTGTTCGAGAAGGACTCGATGCCCCAGCGTCCGCCGAAGCGGCCGTAACCGGACGCCGCGAACCCGCCGAAGGGTGCCTGCGGTTCGTCCCCCACCGACTGGTCGTTCACGTGCGCGATGCCGGTGCGGATGCGGCGTGCCAGCTTCAGGCCGTGGGTGCCGTTCTCGGTGAGGATGCCGCAACTGAGGCCGTGCTCGGTGTCGTTGGCCAGGGCCACCGCCTCGTCGTCGTCCGCGAAGGCCCTGACGGCGACGACGGGTCCGAAGGCCTCGGCGTGGTGCAGCTCCGCATTCTCGGGCAGGTCGGTCAGCACGGTCGCCGGATACAGGGCCCCGTGCGGCCTGCCGCCGCCGGTCAGGACGCGCGCGCCCTTGCCGACCGCGTCCGTGACCAGGGCGGCGACCCGCCGCGCGGCGGTTTCGTCGACCAACGGGCCGATGACGGTGCCGGGCAGGCCCGGATCGCCGCTCGGCAGATCGGCGACCTTCACGGTGAACCGCCGGGTGAACTCGCCGACGAGTGAGGTGTGCACCAGGATGCGGTCGGCGCACATGCAGATCTGGCCGGAGTTCATGAACGCGGCGAACGCGGCGGCGTTCACGGCGTGGTCGAGGTCGGCGTCCTCCAGCACGATCACGGAGTTCTTGCCACCGAGTTCGAGCACGGCCGGCTTGAGGTGCTCGGCGGCGAGGGCACCGATGATCCGCCCGACGCCGGTCGAGCCGGTGAAGTTGACGGCACGGACCCGCGGATCCGCGATCAGTGTCCGCGCGATGTCCGCGGCGTCCGCCTTGTCGTTGGTGATGACGTTGAGGACGCCGTCGGGCAGTCCCGCGTCGCGCAGCACGTCGGCGACGAACAGGCCGCACGCGATCGGGGCGTCCTCGCTCGCCTTGACCACGACGGTGTTGCCCGCCGCGAGCGCGGCGGCGACCGCCCGGGTGCCGAGGATGACCGGGGCGTTCCACGGCGCGAACGCCGCCACGACACCGAGGGGTTCGCGCACGGCGAGGCTCAGCCCGCCCGGCTCCTGGGTGGTGAGCACGTCCCCGCGCGGTGCGGTGATCGCCGCGGCGGCCTCGCGCAGCATACTGGCGGCCACCCCGACGTTGAACAACGCCCATCCCCGGGTCCCGCCCACCTCGCGCGCCATCAACTCCACGACCTGCTCGCCGCGCTCCTCCAGGAGGTCCGCCGCGCGCAGGAAGATGTGTCGCCGGGCGACGGGCGCCAGCGCCGCCCACTCGGCGAAGGCGGCATCCGCCGCGTCCACCGCGGCTCGTACGTCCTCGGGGCCGGCCGCGGCGACCCTCGCGTACGGCTCGCCGGTCCAAGGACTGAAGTCGGCGGTGGTCCGTCCTGAAACGGCCGGGGTCTCCTTGCCGCCGATCAGAAGGTTACGGTCAAGTGGCACGAGGTCGTCTCCTTGTGTGCCCGGGCCGGCGCGCGTCCTGAGATCAGGCGCCGATCATGTTGAAGCCGCCGTCGGCGTTGAGGTAGACGCCGGTCATGTGGGCGGCGTCGTCGGTGGCGAGGAAGAGGGCGGTGCCCGCGAGTTCGGCGGGGCCCGGAATGCGGCCCATCGGAGTCTTGGCGATCATGTCCGCGCGGCGGCCGGACTTCCAGTCCGCACGGCTGAGGAGCATCTCGGTCTCCATGAAACCGGGGGCGAAGGTGTTGACCCGCACGGCGGGGGCGAACGCCTGGGCGTAGGACTTGGTGATGCCGAGGAGGCCGTACTTCGCGGCCGCGTACTGCGGAGCGCGGGCGCTGCCGCGCACGATCACGGTGGAGCCGATGTTGACGATCGCGCCGTGGCCCTGCTCCAGCATGCGGGAGCCGAACTCGTGGACGCACAGCATCGTTCCCTTGACGTCCACCGCGAGGATGTGGTCGATGGACTCCTCGGTGAGCTCCCGCCAGGACATCTGGTCGCCCGCCGTGTCACCGACGTTGTTCACCAGCACGTCCAGGCTGCCGAAACGGTCGAACACCTCCTCGGCCATGCGGATGACATCGGCGTGGACGGCGATGTCGGCCTGCACCGTGAACGCCTCGCCGCCGACCTCCTTGATCCTGGCGACCGTCTTGTCGGCTCCGGCGGCGGAGCTGCGGTAGTGGACGGCGACCCGGGCGCCCTCCTGGGCGGCACGTACGGCGATCTCGGCGCCGTAGCCGGTGCCGGCACCGGTGACCAGGACGGTACGGCCTTCGAAGCGGCGGGGAATGCTCTGCTCTGTCATGGGACGTCCCTTCAGGGGTGTACGGCCGTGAAGCGCTGGCGGATCTCGCCGATTCCCTCGATGCGGCTGACGAGTTCGTCGCCCTCGGTGAGGTATCGGGGTGGATCCATCCGGTTGCCGACCCCGGCCGGGGTGCCGGTGAAGATCAGGTCGCCCGGAAACAGCGGCACCACGGCCGACAGACGGGCGACGAGCTCCGGCACCGGGAAGATCATGGACTTGGTGCGGTCGTGCTGGACGATCTCGCTGTTGAGCAGCCCGGTGATCTCCAGATCGTCGGGGTCGTGGAACTCGTCCGGTGTGACGAGGACCGGACCGGTCGGCCCGAAGCCGGGAAAGGACTTTCCGAGGCTGAACTGTGCGGGATTTCCCCGGAGTTGGGCGACACGCTCGGACAGGTCCTGTCCGATGGTGAGCCCGGCGACCGTTTCCCAGGCACGGTGTACGGGCACGCGGTGGGCGGACACGCCGATCACCGCGACCAGCTCGACCTCCCAGTCCACCTTGCCGGCAGGAAGCTCGACCGTGGTCTGCGGGCCCGTGATGCAGCTCGGGAACTTGGTGAACACCAGCGGTTCTTCGGGCGGGGTGAATCCGGCCTCGGCGGCGTGCGGGGGATAGTTGAGGGCGAGGGCGAAGACCTGCCGGGGTCGGGGCACCGGAGTCTGGAGAGCCGCCGGGACCACCTCGATGTCGTACGCCTCGTCAGCCAGACCGGCGGCCCAGTCGCGGAAGGACTGCCACTGCTCCAGCAGGGCCATCGGGTCGGTCGACAGCCGCCCCTGCGAGGCCCAGCCGACATCCGCGGCCCGGTCACCGCGGACCACGACGGCCCGGCCGTCGATGACGCCGAGTCTCACCAGTCCACCTTCTTCGGTACCGCCGTGCCGTGGCCCTGCTCCCAGCTGACGATGGGGTTGCGCAGGACGCCGAGCCGTTCGACCTCCGCCTCGACGACGTCACCCGGCTTGAGGTACATGTCCGGGTTGCCGCTGAAGCCCGCGACGCCCTGCACGGTGCCGGTGGTGATCAGGTCGCCCGCGCTGTAGCCCTGCGGGGAGTGGTAGGCGACCAGGTGCGGGATGGAGACGGACATGCGGTTGGTGTTCGACTTCTGCCGGACCACGCCGTTGACCCGCAGCTCCATGTCGAGGTTGTGCGCGTCCGGAATCTCGTCGGCGGTGACGATGTACGGGCCTACGGGGCAGAAGGTGTCGATGGCCTTGCAGAAGGAGAAGACGCCGGACTCCATCTCGCGGCGCTGGATGTCGCGGGCGGTGATGTCGTTGAAGACGACGTACCCGGCGATGTGGTCGGGCGCGTCGTCCACGCCGAAGAACTTGCCGGGTTTGCCGATGACGACGGCGATCTCCAGCTCGTAGTCGAGTTCGCTCGTCAGGTGCTCGGGGTGGATCACCGGCTCGTCGGGGCCGACGATCGCGTCGACGTTCTGGAAGAAGACGATGCCCTTGTGCATGGGGTGCGACCAGTCGACGTTCTTCGACTCGTCCTCGTGCTCGCGGAAGTTGCCGGAGGTGTGGAAGAACTTCTTCGGCACGATCGGCGCACGCAGCGTCACGTCGTCCAGGGCGAGGCGTTCCCCGCTCTCCGCGGCCCTGCCGTCACGCTCGAAGTACTCGCGCGTCGAGCCCACTTCCAGGGGAATGACGAGCCGCTCCTCCAGCTCCAGCCGCCCGACGCGACCGTCGTCGAAGGTGATCAGTTTCATGGTGTCCCGCTTTCGGTGTGTGGTGTGTCGCGGTGCTCCGCCTGAGCCGCCTGATCCACCGGGCCTTCGCCCGCGAAGACCCGCAACTGAAGGGCCAGCAGCGCGTAGTAGCCCACCAGGGCAGTGAGTTCGAACAGGCCTCGCTCTCCCCACGCGGCCACCGTCTCGGCGTACTCGCCGTCGCTCAGCGCCCCGGTTCGGGTCAGCGCGGCGGTCGCGAGCAGCGCCGCCCGCTCGGCCGGGTCCGGCAGGTCCGGCAGTCCGCCGGCGCGCAGGGCGTCCAGCTCGGGTTCGGTGAGGCCGTGCGTCCGGCCGACTGCCTCGTGGGCCGCCCGCTCGAAGGCACTCCCCCAGTGGGCGGCGACGACCAGGACGGCCATCTCGCGCACACGGTCGGTCAGGACCGACTCGTAGCGCACCGCCGCCCCGACCGCCTGGACTGCCAGCCCGACGGGCGGGCTGAGCAGCATGGCGTTGAACGGGCCGCGCAGCCGGCCCTCCTCGTCGACGAGGGGGAACGCCTGTGGCCCGGTGGCCCGGGGGCCTGCGGTGATGGCCCGGTAGACCTCGCTCTGCTGCTCGTCCAGCTCGCCGGGCAGCAGTCCGGCAAGGCGTGCGGTCATCCGCACTCCCTTCGAGACAGGTCCAGGGACGTCCAGGGAAGTCCGAAGGCGTCGGGGGGCTCACACGAGCGTGCGGCCGCCGTCCACGTAGAGCACCTGACCGGTGACGTACGAGGCGCGGGCGGAGGCGAGGAACAGCACGGCTCCGACCACGTCCTCCGGCTGTCCCAGGCGCCCGGCGGGGACCAGAGCGGTCAGCTCCTCACGCATGCCGGGCTTGGCCAGGTACTTGCGGGTCAGCTCGGTCTCCGAGTAGCCCGGGGCGACGGCGTTGACGGTGACACCGTCGGTGGCCCACTCGCGGGCCATCACCTTCACCAGCTGGTCCAGGCCGCCCTTCGAGGCGGCGTACGGGCCGTGGTGACGGTGGGCGAGCAGGGAGGAGACGGAGGAGAAGAACACCATGCTGCCGTGACCGGCCTCGCGCATCAGCCGGCCCGCGGCGCGTCCGGTCCAGAACGCGGTCGACAGGTTCAGGGTGATGATGTGGTCCCACACCTCGTCGGGTGTGTCCACCACGGGACGGCGGTCGTTCGTGCCCACGGCGTGCACCAGCACATCCAGGCCACCGAGCTCGCGGGCCGCCGTGGCGACCGCCCGCTCGCACGCCTCGGACGACGTCAGGTCCGCGGTGAGGGTCCGTACGACGGCGGCCGCGCAAGCCGGATCGTCGCGCAGGGCCTTGAGGCGGGCCTCGTCCGCGTCGACGACCGTCAGCCGTGCTCCCGCTTCCGCCAGGCCCCGGACGCAGGCGGTGCCCAGTCCTCCGGCCCCGATGACGAGCGCGCCACGCCCCTCAAATCCCAGCCACCCGACGGGCGGCCGCTGTGTCCGTGTCGACGAGGCCATCACGTGAGCTCGATTCCGGACCCGGCCGCCACCCGCTGGTAGTCGGTCCCGACGTCCTTCAGGCACATTTCCAGCATGTGGTCCGCCAGCGCGTTCCCGCTCTCGCTGAGACCGCCGTCGTGAATCGACAGAGCGCTGCGGGCTTTGATCTCGCGGGCGTAGTCGATGACTTCGCCCGTCTTGGACCACGGGCCGTGGACGGGCAGCAGGAGGGTGTCCACCGGGCGCGCGGGCACGGTGAACGCGTCGCCCGGGTGGAAGACGGTGGCTGTGTCGGTCTCTCCCACGAGGAAGCCGACGTTGGTGACCCGCGGCAGGTCCGGATGGACCACGGCATGCAGTTCTCCATGCACCTCGACGCCGACGCCCTCGATGTCGAAGGCGTCCCCGTCGCCGACCACGGTGACCCGGCCGCCGCCGAGCCCGGCGAGCTGGTCCGCCACGGATCGGTTGGCCCAGATCCGCAGGCCGGGGTCGGCTTCGGCCGCCGCACGCAGGACGGGCTCGGCGAAGTGGTCCACGTGCTCGTGGGTCACGAGCACGGCGTGGGCACCGTCGAGCGCGTGCGGGTCGGAGTAACTGCCGGGGTCGATGACGATGACGACGCCGTCCTGCTCCAGCCGGACGCAGGCGTGGCCGCACCTGGTGAGTCGCATGGGTGTGCTCACTTTCCCAGTTCGCTGCCGGGCACCCAGGTGCCGTGGAAGCCGTACCGGAGCCGGAAGGGGATCTTCACGGTGGCGATCGGGCCGGCGGCGATGTCTAGGGCGTCCAGAACGACCAGGTCGTGCCGCATCTGGTCGCGCCGGCCGACCAGCGCCAGCAGATAGCCCTCGCCCTCGTCGGCGTCCGCGGACTTGGGAACGAACACCGGCTCCTCGGGCGCGGCGTGCTCGCCGCCGGCCCAGATGGCCGTCGCACCGGTGCTTTCGTCGCGGTGGATGATGGAGTTGAAGGGCGGGCCCATGGGACCGAACTCGGGCATGGGCAGATCGGGGTGCATGCCGCCGACCCAGGAGTGCCGGTTCTTCTCCATCAGCACACGGGGGTCGACCCGGGGCATGTCACCGGGCAAGGCGAGGAGCTGCTCGCTGCGGTAGGTGTCGGTGGCGTCGTCCCAGTGGGCGGCGCCCTTGGTGAGGTCGAACGTCCAGCGGTGCAGGATCGGCGGCAGTTCGGGCAGCAGGCCGACGGTCGTCTTCGGGAACTGGGAGAACCAGCCGGACTTGGTGACGAAGTGGTCGCCGACCAGGGTGTCGCCGTCCGTCCAGGCGTTCAGGGTGTGGGTCTCCATGAGCTGCTCACTGCGGAACCACTTGATGCCGCTCACCCCCTGGTCGCGCGGGATGATCGCGACGTAGGTCCCCTGGTTCGGGTCCCAGACGAAGTACTGCTCCTCCGTCTTCATCTGCTCCGGGTCGGCGACCATGGGCGAAATCGTGAAGACGAAGTGGTCCCGGGTGACCAGCCAGTCGTGCACCATCGACGAGTACGGCACCTCGAAGGTCTGGGAACGGGTGACCTTGCCGTCCGCGGAGATCTCGTAGAGGTGGATCTGCTTGTCCGGCAGACCGCTCGCGTTGTACGCGAAGGCGATCAGCTCACCGGTGCGCGGGTCGTGCTTGGGGTGCGCGGTGAAGGTACGGCCCGGGATCTGGCCGGAGAAGTCGTAGACACCCTTGGTCTCCAACGTCGCCGGATCCAACTCGTACGGGAGCGCCGCCTCCTTGAGCGCGAGCAGCTTGCCCGCGTGCCAGATGATCGAGGTGTTGGCGTTGCCGTCGTCGATGCCGGCGACGGACGGGTCGTCGGTGCAGGGGTTGCGGTAGGCGCCGAACAGGGCCTGGCGGGCGGCGCGTTCGAGCTCGAAGCGCTGGGTGCGGACGTAGCGCGTCTTCAGATCCGCGTGGCCGTTGTCGAACCGCACCATGTGGATCATGCCGTCGCCGTTGATGTACACGTCGTTCGGGAACCGCGGCGGGTACTGGGTGTCCGCGGCGGCACGGTAGAAGGCACCGTTCAGCTCGGGAGGTATACGACCCTCGACCTCCAGGTCGTATACGTCCGCCTCGATCCGCGACGGGGCGAAGAACCCCCGGAACTTCGGTGTGTCCGGGAACTGCATGGTTTCCGGGGGCGGCTGGGTGCCCACGGGGTGCTGCCCGGGTGTCCCGTCGGACTGCGTCGTTGCAGTGGCCATGGCTCTCTCCTCTGTGGCAAGGTCGGATCAAGCGAAGAATGTGATTGATTCCGTTTGGCTGGCAGCGCGCTGTTGCGAGAAGAGGCGCAGTGGAATCTTGGAGATACCCAGCCGATCGGCTGGCGCTGACCATCATGTCCTCGGGACGTCTTCGGCGTCCAACACTGAAACACGCACGAAATGATCGGAGAATGCGATGGATCTGCGGCAGATGGAGTACGCGGTGGCCATCGCTGACGAGCTCAACTTCACCCGGGCCGCGGCGCGCTGCCGCATCGGGCAGTCCGGGCTCAGCCACCAGATCACCCAGCTCGAGCGGGAGGTCGGCGCCCGGCTTTTCGAGCGGACGAGCCGCAGCGTCCGCGTGACCCAGGCCGGCCAGACCTTCGTCGCCTGCGCGCGGCGGGTGCTCCAGGCGGTCCAGGAGATGCAGGCCGAGATCGCCTCGCTCGACGGGCCTGTGCGAGGACGGTTGCGCATCGGTTCGCTGACGCTCACAGCTGGGAAAATCGACCATCTCGGCCTGCTGCGGGAATATCAGGAGGCATACCCCGCGGTGGAGGTGATCCTCTCCGACGCGGACGGTGTGGAAGCCACCACGCAGCTGCTGACCGGTGAACTCGAAGTCGCCGTGATCGCCCTGCACGAACACCAGTTGCCCCAGGGCATCGCGTACCACCTGCTGCGTCTGACGCCGCTCGTGGCCGTCGTGGGCCGCAGGCACCGGCTGCGCGGAACCGGTGTCGTGGATCTGGGCGAACTGGCCGACGAGCGCTTCCTCGAATGCAGTCCGGACACCGGACTGCGCATGCAGGTGGACGCCGCGTTCGGCCGGGCGCGCGCCCGCCGCCGGAGTGTCTGCGCGTTGCGCAGCGCGGGAGACCTCGCCTCACTGGCGTTGGAGGGCATCGGGGTGACCCTCGTGCCCCGACCGGTGGCCGACGCGATCATCCCGGGCGACCACGCCGACTGCGTCCTGCGCCTCGACGACCCGCAGGCGCTCCAGCCGCTGGCCCTCGCTCATCGCGACCCTGCTCCGGCCTCACCGGCCGCGCAGGCGTTCCTGCGTCTCGCGCTCAGCCGCCTGCCCGGGCCGGGAGCACTTGGGCTGGAGGAGGTGCCGGGTTCGGCCGTGTCCGGCGAACGGTGACGGGCTGCTGTCCGGACCGTCGGGGCCCGCGGCGGCAGGGTGCCGTAGGCAGCGGTGACCGCTCGTCCGCATGACGACGGCAGGACTCAACAGCCGTTGCGTGACCGGCACCTGGGTGGACGAGGTCCGGACCGGGCCTTCCACCGGGTCAGCACCGGCCTCGGCGTCCTCTACGCCAGACCGGACGGTCTGGCGTAGAGACGGCGTCCGGAGCGACCGTCGGCGAATTCGCCGCACGAACGGGTGCCCACTCCCGGCCCTCGATTAAGTATTTTGACATAGGTATCTCTGCATACCTATATTGGGAGGCATGCCTCAGCACAGCGCGTCCGCGCAGGACATCAACCACATGGCCGCCGCGCTCGCGGCATGCCTGCCCGCGCTGCACCGGGCGCTCGACCGGCAGGTCGGGCAGGACTTCCCGCACCCCAAGCCCCCCGAGGCCCAGCTCGCGCTGCTGCGCCAGGTCGAGGCCCATGACGGGGTCACCGTGCGCACGGCCGCCGAGGCGCTGCACATGAAGCCGAACAACGTCAGCGCGCTGGTCAGCCAGATGACCGAGCAGGGACTGCTGGAACGCCGGCAGGACCCCGCCGACAAGCGCATCGTCCACCTGCACCTCACTCGCACCGCCCGGCAGCGGCTCGCCGAGGTCACGGACCTGATGGGGGCCCATCTCGGGCACGCGCTGCGCTCCCTCACCGACGGCGAACTGGACGCCCTCGGCGCCGCGTTGGGCGCGCTCCAGTCGCTCACCGAGCAGCTGCACCGCCCCGCGCGCTGAGTGACGCACCCCCAAGCCGTCGCTCCCGACATCCAGGATTTTTCCGACGAAGACAGGCACTGTCGTATGCCCTCCATCACCACCACCACTCTGCCCACTCCTCCCCCGACCACCGACCGGCCGCGCGGCCCGCGGGCCAACCCCTGGCTGACGCTGATCGCCGTCGCGTTCGGCCTGTTCATGGTCGGTCTCGACGGCTCGGTCGTCTCGATCGCCAATCCCGAGATCGGCCGGAACCTCAACGCCTCGACGGCCGATCTCCAGTGGGTGACCAACTCCTATCTGCTGGCCCTCGCCGCCACGCTGATCCTCGGCGGCAAGCTCGGCGACCGGTTCGGCCGCCGCACCTTCTATCTGGTCGGCGTCGCGGGCTTCACCATCGCGTCCGTCGCCATCGGGCTGGTCGGGTCCATCGAGGGCGTCATCGCCTTCCGGGCTGTGCAGGGCTTCTTCGGAGCCCTGTTGATGCCCAACACGCTGGGAATGCTGCGGGCCGTGTTCCCGCCGCGGAAGTTCGGCATGGCGGTCGGTATCTGGGCGATGGTCTCCTCGGTCTCCACCGCCCTCGGACCCATCGTCGGCGGACTGCTCGTCCAGCACGTGAACTGGGAGTCCGTCTTCTACATCAACGCCCCCATCGGAGTCCTCGCGCTCGTCTTCAGCGCCGCCGTCCTGCCGCAGAGCAAGAACGCCGCCGCCGACGACGAGAGCTTCGACGTCGTCGGCGTCGTCCTGCTTGCGCTGGGGCTGCTCGCCGTCGTGTTCGGCGTTGTCAAGGGCGAGACGTGGGGCTGGATTTCGAGTGGCACGCTGGGCGCGATGGCGGCGGGTGTGGTGATCCTGCTGCTCTTCGGTCTCCACGAGACCCGGATCGCCGCGCCTTTGCTGCCCATGCGTCTGTTCCGCAACCCGGCTCTGACCATCGGCACCGTCATCACCGCGCTGAACTTCTTCGTGCTGCTCGGTGTGATCTTCTTCGTCATGCTCTATTTCCAGAACGTGCGCGGCTTCTCCCCCGTCGAGGCCGGTGTGCGCACCCTGCCGCTGAGCCTCGCCTCGGTCGTGGCGTCCCCGCTGGGCGCGGCGCTCACAGCGCGGTTCGGGCCACGTCTGACCATGCCGCTCGGCATGGCGCTCCAGGCCGTCGCCTGCTTCGCGATGCTGGGATGGAGCACGGAGTCGTCGTACACCGCCATGTGGCCGCCGTTCATCGCGCTCGGCCTGGGTGTCGGCATGGTGATGGCGTCCTCGTCCGACGCCGTCGTCGGCAACGCGCCGGTGCAGGACGGTGGGGTGGCGGGCGGCCTCCAGTCGACCGCGCTTCAGATCGGCGGCGCGCTCGGTACCTCGGTGCTGGTGTCGCTCATCGGCAGCAGGGTCGGCTCGACCCTGACTGGCGAACTGACCGGGGCAGGAGTACCGGCGCAGGCTGCGCGGGGGCTGAGTGAGGCGAAGGACGCAGTGGCGATGGGGGTCGCGCCGGTCTCGGGTGAGATGCCGACCCAGCTGAAGGCCGCCGTGGTCGAGGGAAGCCACCAGGCGTTCATGAACGGCGTGCATACGTCGGTGCTGGTCGCCGGTGTGCTGTGCGTCGTGGGAGCGGTGGTGGCGGCTGTGGGCGTGACCGGGCGGCAGCCGGCCTAGAAGGCATGAAGGTCTTGGGGTCTTCGGCTTGTGCGCCCTCGGCTTCGCGATGGTCTGGCTCGCCCCCAACCCCGTCGTGCTGACCCTCGGTGCCGTCATCACCTGCCTCGGCGGCGGCATCATGCTGCCGAGCCTGCTCACCCTCGCCATGTCCAAGCTCCACTACGCCGACCGCGGCCGCGGCACCGGCCTGTGGACGGGCTCCTTCTTCCTCGGCCAGTTCCTCTGCCCGCTCGTGGCCCTCGCCCTCACCTCCGCCGTCGGCACCCTGACGAACGCGATGGGAGTACTCGCCCTCGCCGGAGCCGCCGCCACCGCCGCACTCGGCCTCGCCGCCCGGATTCGGACGGCGGCAGTCCCGGAGCCGACGCGGCAGACGGCCGGCTGACCAGCCCGTCCAGGTCGGTACCGCAGGCCTCCCCACGCCGGCGGTGCCGACCTCCGCTCCATACGAACCTCCAAATGTCTGAATGGAGAACGATGCTGACCCTGATCGCCGCCGCCCGCCGCAAGCCGGGCATGACACACCGGGCGTTCCTTCACCACCTCCACCACGTGCACGGGCCCCTGTCCGCCGCGAATCCTCTTGGCATCCGGCGTTACGTCCAAAACCACGTGTTCGACGCGTCCTTCGGCACCGAGGGGGACCCGGCCCACCTGACCGAGTTCGGCCGGGACTCCGTCACCGAGCTGCGGTTCGACGACATGGAGGCACTGGCCGCCACGATGTCCGACCCGTACGTGCGTGAGGTCATCGCTCCCGACGGCGCCCGGTTCAACGACCTGCCCAGTGCCCTGGCCCTGCTGACGCGCACCGAGGTGCTGGTGCCGCCACCGGCGTCCGACGGGGACGCGGCTCCCGTGAAGGTGCTCCACTTCGTCCACGCAGCACAGGGACTGAGCCGGAACGACATCGTTGGCCGGTGGCGGGCCGCCCATGAGCAGGTACTCGCCGAAGAGGACTCACCGGCCAAAGCGGTGCGCGGATGTGTCCAGCACCGCCAGGTGCCGGGAGACGAGAGGGCGTTGCGCCATTTCGGCGCCGAGGACGAGCCCCCCTACGCGGGAGTCACCGCTCTGTACTACGACTCCGAGGACGAGGCTCTGACGCAATTCCCCTCGTACGAGCGCGCGCTGCGAGAGCGGTCCGACGAAACCGGCGGTTTCTACGACCCCTCCCGCTCGTTCGTCCTCTACAGCCGCGAGGTGACCATCTTCTGAACCGCCCCATGCAGCTGGCCTCCGCCCCGTGACGGGGCGGAGGCCAGCTGCACAGGGGTCACGTCACGGGGTGGAGGCCAGCTGCCGGAGCTTGCGGACCGGCATCGTGTGGTTCACCGTCGCCGCCGCGCCCCCCGACCAGCGCAGAAGCATCGAGCTGCCGTCGACATCGACCAGATCCGGTTCACCGAGTCCGGCCGGCTCCCCTGCGATCTTCACCTCGACGCCGAACTGGTTGGTCCAGAAGTACGAGGGAAGCGCCGCCCCGACCACGTCCTCCCCCAGCAGCGCGCCCGCCGCAACTCGCGCCTGCTCCACCGCGTTGGTCCAGTGCGGGCGGCGGCAGGCCCCACGGACCACCGCCGCATCCCCCGCCACGACCATGCCGTCCGCGACCCGGCCGCGGGAGTCGGTGACCACACCGCCGTCGAGCGTCAGGCCGGAACCGGTGAGCCAGTCGACAGCGGGTACGTCCCCGACCGCCGACACGATCACGTCGGCTGTCAGAACGTCACCGCCGGCGTCGACGCCCTCCAGCGTGTCGGATCCGACCAGCCGGACGCCGCCGGGCACCGTCCTGAGCACCACTCCGTACTCACGCGCGGCAGTCGCGATCACCTCGGCGAGCACCGGACCGAGCACCCGGCGCAGGGGCGCATCCCGGTCGACCACCGTGACCTGCAGGCCGAGGGTGCGGCACGTCGATGCGATCTCCATGCCCAGCAGCCCCGCTCCGACCACCAGGACGCTGCGAGCGCGCGCCAGGTCCTCGCGCAGCGCCGCGCAGTCGGCGAGCGTGCGCAGCACCCGTTCCCCCGACATGCCGGGAGGGCTCAGCCGCCGGGCCCGGCCCCCTGTGGCGACCACCAGACCGTCGTAGGGCACCGGCTCGCCGCTTTCGAGGATCACCCGGCGTGCCCCGGTGTCCAGCGAGACGGCCCGGGCCCCGAGCCGCAGAACAACGCTCTCGTCGAGGGGCGGCAGTGCGGTGGATGCGTCCGTCGCCTCGCCGGACAGCACGGTCTTGGACAGGGGAACCCTGGTGTAGGGCTGCTCCGTCTCCGCGCTCAGGAGCGTGACCGTCCCGTCGAAGCCCCGCACGCGCAGCCAGCTCGCGGCGGTCACCGCCGCGATCGAGCCACCCACGACGACGATGCGCTTCATGACGTGGTCCGCAGGGCCGCGACAGGGCAGGAACGGACCGCCGCGAGGGCGGTTGCGTCGTCGTGGTCGCCGCCGGGAACCAGCTGCACCATTCCGTCGTCGTCCACCTGGAACACCTCCGGTGCGATGGCCTCGCACACAGCGTGTCCCTCGCAACGGCCGGGAACGAGTTCGATGCTCACGGTCACACCCTTCTGGTGGTCACGGTGACCGGCAGGCTGTCCAGCCCGCGGATCACGTTGTTCAGGTGCCGGCGTGCCGGGCCGGCGAGTTCGATGCGGTCGACACGATCAAGCAGGGCGGAGAAGATCGCCTGCGCCTCGATGCGCGCCAAGCCCTGGCCGGCGCAACCGTGGACGCCGTATCCGAAGCCGACGTGGTCCATCGGCGCTCGGTCGACCCGGAAGCGATCGGGATCGATCCACTTACGGGGGTCCCGGTTCGCCGATCCGAACAACAGGCCTACCTGTGCCTGCTCCGGGATCACCACGTCCTCGTACGCGACGGGGCAGATGATTCTGCGGAAGAACATCTGCACGGGCGATTCGTAGCGCAGGATCTCTTCGAACACCAACGGCACGAGGCTCCGGCCCTCCCGCAGCGCCCGCCAGGCCTCGGGTCTCTCCGCGAGCAGCCACAGACCGCTGCCGATCGCGTTGATGGTGGTGTCCATGCTCGCCACGAGGTACGCCCGCAGCAGCGGTACGACCTGATGCGCGCCGATCACCCCTCGGTCGGCGGCGCGGTGGACGGCCTCGCCCCAGCCGCCCGGTTCGAGGTTGTCGCGGCTCATCATCGCGGCGAGTTCGTCGAACAGCGTCTCGGCGACCGGCAGGGATTGTCTGGTGCGGTCGTTGAGCGGGCCGAAGGTGTTGAAGAAGGCGTCGGCGAACCGCAGCACCTCCTCCCGTGCCGCCAAGGGCATCCCGATCAGGTCGGCGACGACGCTCACGGGGAACACCCGGGCCAAGTCCCGGACCACGTCGAAGGTTTCGCGCTCCACGAGCGGGGCGACGAACTCCTCGGCCCGGCGGCCGATGTCCGTCCGCAGCCTGGCGAGGGCGCGCGGCGCCAGACTCTCGGACAGGACCCCGCGCAACACCTCGTGTTCCGGCGGGTCCCACGCGAGGACCCCGCCGCGGCGCCGCTCGTTCAGTGCCGGTTCGAGACCGACACTGTCGACCGAGGAGAACCGCCCGTGATCGCCCAACGCCGCGCGCACCTGCGCATACCGCGGAAGTACCCAGCAACCGTGGCGCGACAAGTAGACCGCCGCCCCGAGACCGCGCAGGTCCTCGTAGGCGGGGTACGGGTCGTTGAGCACCTCGTCATCGAAGATGTCCACATCGGAGACGGGTGTGGTGGTCGAGATCATCCTTGGTTCCTGTCCGCTGTGTGGTCAGCGCGCCGGCCCTGGGCCGGCCCACGAGGCCGCTCCCGTCGCCGAACCTTCAGAAGGGGTAGGAGGCGTGCCGGGTGGCCAGAGTGATCCAACGGGTGTTGCTGAATGCCTCGATGCCCCAGCGGCCTCCGAAACGGCCGTAGCCGGAGGACTTGACACCACCGAACGGCGCCTGGGGATCATCGGCGACGGACTGGTCGTTGATGTGGACCATGCCGGTCCGCAGCATGCGGGCCACCCGGAGCCCGTGCGTGCCGTTCTCGGTGATGATCCCGGCGGTGAGCCCCTGGTCCGTGTCGTTGGCCATCGCGACGGCCTCGTCATCGGTGGCGAAGGTGTCGACGACGCAGACCGGCCCGAACGTCTCCGCGCCGTGCAGGTCGGCGTGGGCGGGGACCGCGCTGAGGACGGTCGCCGGGTGAGTGGCATCCTCGATCTCGCCGCCGACGAGTACCGTGGCGCCCTTGGCGACCGCGTCCTCGACCAGGGCGGCGATACGGCGAGCCGCGAAGAGTCCGCACCGCTGGTCGGGGTCCGTGTTGACCAGCGGGCCGATCACCGCAGCCGGGTCGGTGGGGTCACCGGACGGCAGTGCGGCGACCTTGGCCGTGAACTTGGCGGTGAACTCCTCGGCGAGCGACTCGTGTACGAGGATCCGGTCGGCGGAGATGCAGATCTGTCCGGAGTTCATGAACGCCGCGAAGGCGGCGGCGTCGACCGCGTAGTCGACGTCGGCGTCGTCCAGGACGATGACCGCGTTCTTGCCGCCCAGTTCCAGGAGCGCGGGCTTGAGATGGCGAGCGGCCTGCTCGCCGATGATCCGGCCCACATGCGTCGAGCCGGTGAAGTTCACCGCGCGTACCGCCGGATCGGCGATGAGGGCTTCGGCGATGTGCGGAGCGTCGGCGGGGTCGTTCGTGATCACATTGAGGACCCCGTCGGGCAGTCCGGCATCACGCAGCAGTTCCCCGATGAGGAGTCCGGCGGACACCGGAGCCACTTCGCTCGGTTTCAACACGACCGTGTTACCGGCGGCAAGGGCAGCGGCAACCGCGCGGGTCCCGAGAATGACGGGGGCGTTCCACGGGGAGAACGCGGCTACCACGCCCACGGGTTCGCGCACCGCGAGGCTGAGGGCGCCGTCGTGCTGGGTGGTGAGGACTTGGCCCCGCGGGGCGGTGATCAGAGCGGCTGCCTCGCGTAGCATCGCGGCGGCCAGTGTCACGTTGAACGAGGCCCACAACCGGGTCGCGCCCACCTCACCGGCCATCAGGTCCAC
Organism: Streptomyces sp. NPDC030840; assembly: GCF_055572015.1. Lineage (NCBI taxonomy): Bacteria > Bacillati > Actinomycetota > Actinomycetes > Kitasatosporales > Streptomycetaceae > Streptomyces > Streptomyces sp. NPDC030840. Next base: position 203,709 of record NZ_JBVIEE010000015.1, read on the forward strand.
GACGGGCTCGCGCCGCTGCTCCATCAGGTCGGCGGCGTTGACGAAGATCGCGCGGCGGGTGAACGGGTCCAGCCTCGCCCAGTCCTCGAACGCGGCCTGGGCGGCGTCGACGGCGCTGCTGACGTCCTCGACGCCGGCCGCGGCCACGGTGGCGTACATCTGTCCGGCGGAGGGGTTGATGACGGGCGTGGTGCGCCCGGATTGCGCACCCTTCTCTTTGCCGTCGATCAGCAGTTCACGGGTGATGACCATCTGGGCGGCTCCTTTGCCAGGAAGGTCGCTGCGCGGGCACGATGCGGGGTTCGTCGGTCCACGAGGTCGGTCTCCAGCACCCACGGGAGACCATCGGCACGACAGGGCCGGGCCAGGTGCTGGTGGCGACGCCATCCGCGCGGAGATCTCGGACCGCGCCGATACCTGTGTCGTGGATGGCGAGAGACTGCCGGGCCGGGGCCGCCGGAGCGGTCGATGCCCTCGCCCGTCATGGAGCAGCAGGACTCGACTCCATACGGAATGAGGTGGATGCCGTTCTCTTCGGATCCCGCGGGCCGGCTGTCTGTTGTTGCTGTCCCTCGCTGATGATGCTGCTCAGCGGGCCATGAAGTCCAACACGGATGCTGGCGCACAGCCATCGAAGATGACGATTGATCAGCACTGGTGCGTCCCGCGTTCTCACCCTGCCCGACCGTCCGGAAGGAGGCACCCTCATGCCGCGGAGTCCGTGCCAGGCGACATGGGCGAATCGAATTCTTCGATCATTGCGTGCGGGATTCGGTGTTGGACCCCGGCCCGAGCCGATGGGCATCATCGAGGGAACAGCGAGCGTCATGGGCGAATCGGCCGGTGTTTTCCTGCTGCCAGGCCAGCGGGAGCGGTCGGTGCGACGACGGGACGGTTGACCGCACGCGCCCAGGATGACGCGGACTTCTCGACAGAGCACGGCACTCACAGCGGATGCGCACCGTGACAGCCGCGCCGGCTGACCCGGCGGCCTCGACCTTGGAGCCAGTGATGCCCTCCACGACCCTGCCCTCAAGCGACGTCGACCTTTTCGCCACGGACACACTTCTCGATCCCTACCCGGTGTATGCGGGCCTACGGGATGCGGGACCGGTGGTCCGGCTCAGCCGGTTCGACGCGTGGGCGTTGCCGCGCTACGAGCAGGTCAGTGCCGCGTTGCGTGATCACGAGACGTTCAGCTCCGCGTCCGGAGTGGGCTTCACGCCCGAGATGAACGAGCTGATGGCCGGCGGCGTGCTGGCCTCCGACCCGCCTCACCACACCACCCTGCGCGGCATCCTCTCCCGCATGCTGATGCCCCGGGCGCTGCGGGACCTCGGTCCCTCGGTGACCGCTGCGGCGGAGGAAATCGTCGACCGCTTGGCGGCCGGTGCGGAGTTCGACGCGGTGTCCGACCTCGCAGAGGCATTCACTCCGAGGTTCGTCGCCGAACTCATCGGTCTTCCCGAGGAAGGCCGCGACCAGCTCCTTGAGTTCGGCGCCTCCACCTTCGAGGGTCTGGGTGCCTCCGGTGAGCGGACACCTGCCGCGATGCGACAGCAGCAGGCTCTACTGCACTACGTCACCACCACCGCCGCCAAGGACCGGCTTGTCGAAGGCGGTCTCGGCGCCCGCGTCTGGGAGGCGGTCGACTCGGGCGAGATCGACGAGTTCGCCGCGATGACCCTCATGATGGCGTTCCTCGCCACGGGCATGGACACCACGATCCTCTCTTTGGCGGCCGCCGTCCGGCTGTTCGCCGAACACCCCGACCAGTGGGACGCGCTGCGGGCCGACCCGTCCCTGGTGCCCGCCGCCTACCTCGAGGTTCTGCGCATCGCGTCTCCGGTCACCGTTTTCAGCAGGGTGACCACCAGGGTCTGGGAGTGCGACGGCGTCACCATCCCCGCGGGCGATCGCGTCGCCGTCATGTACGCCTCCGCCAACCGCGACGAACGCAAGTGGGCCGACCCGGAGCGCTTCGACATCACGCGGAAGCCTTCCGATCACCTGACCTTCGGCGTCGGCATCCACGCCTGTGTCGGCCAGAGTCTGGCCAAGCTGGAGGCGCACGCCCTCCTCACAGCGCTGCTGGCACGGGTTCGCCGGTTCGAGATCGGCAAGCCCGAGTTCATCGTGAACAACACCCTGCACGGGCTGAGCAAGCTGCCCTGCCGCATCGTCACCTGAGCGGACCAGGAGCGAACCCCGTCCGGGGCTTGACTGCGCGGACAGCTTTCTACTCGGCTACTGCCCTGACGCGGCCTCACGCCATGCCCACGACGGCGGATATCGCAGCCCGCGAGGAAGAACCGAGCGTCGTGGTGGCTGTGCAGGGACTCGTGCAGGCGGGGGTGCGCAGAGCGAACAAGGTCAGTTCGGCCAGCAGTTGATACGACGCGGGCTGCTCCAGCACGGTTTGCCGCTCGATGACGGCTCGGCAGAGCTCCCGGGAGGGCCGCAAGCGACCGCCGGCCGGCTCGTGCCAGCCGCCTCGGCCCGCGGTGTGTGCGCCGCTCTGTCAAGGCATGATGAGCGCTGGCGGCGGCAGCTGTGGGTCCTTCATCCACCGGAGAACCGCCAGGCACTGCCCTCATGCGCGTGGACGTTCTCACTACGGAGACCGGTCACGCAGGCCGCCACGTCGGCCTGCGTGACCGGCGCCCGGCAGGGCCCGCGCCGATCGCGGCGCCATCGGCCTGTGGTTCGGCGCGACGCGGCGGCGGTCTGCGAGCGGCTCGTGATCATTTCTCGCTCCGGATCGCGCCGATGCCGCGCGGCCGCGCCGACGGGAGCAGCGCGAGCTCCTCCGGTACCGTCTCGGCCGTCACTGGACGCCATTGAGCAGACGGCCGAGGCGGCCGAGAAGAACGGACTGAAGACCTTTTCCGGCAGCGTCTACGGCAGCAACGGCGTCCGTATCGACCCGCCGGAGATCACGGGCGCCGTCGCCGTGCTGACCCTCGTGGTCGCGTTCGGCCCTCTGCTCGCCGCGGGCATCGACCACGTCCTGTTCATCCCCTCCCGCCGCCGTCAGCAACTCGCCCATGGGACCGCACCACAGGAGTCCATCGCGCCGCCCGACCAACACCGACTCGGCGCACCAACCGATTCGCCTCCTCACACAAGACCACCCCGGCGGTAACCGCCGGGGGCTCGCTCTTGACACGACCACCTTATCGGCAACAGTGTTGCCACTATGAGCACCTGGTCTGAGCCGCAGCCCGATTCCCGGTTCGTCGCGGTGAACGGTCTGCGGATCCACTACAAACGCGCTGGTCGCGGCCCGGCACTCGTCCTGTTGCACGGCAGCGCTTCGTCGCTTCAGCACTTCGACCGTGCGGCGGGCCTGCTGTCGGAGTCGTTCGACGTCATCCGTCCCGACCTGCCGGGATTCGGCCTGACCGGCCCTCGCAAGGACCGCGACTACCGCGTACCGGCCTACGCCGCGACGGTGGCGGGCTTCATGGAGGCGCTGGGCGTGCCGCGCTACGCGGTGGGCGGCAATTCACTGGGCGGCAACATCGCCTGGAACCTCGCGCTGGACCACCCGGACCGGCTGACCGGCCTGGTGCTGGTCAACGCCACCGGATACCCGGAGAAGGAGATGCCGGCAGGCATGCGCCTGACCCGCAACCCGCTGCTGCGCCCTGTGTTGCGGCGGGTGATGCCACGCGGCGCCATCGAGCGCAACCTGCGCTCGAACGTCGGCCCGCGCTCCACGATCGTGGACGACGCCATGGTGGACCGGGCGTACCAGCTCATGTGCCGGCCCGGGAACCGCTCGGCCTTCGTCGACTTCTGCAACACCGACCAGCCCGACCGCAGCGCGCAGATCCCCCGCATCGCGGTGCCCACGCTCGTGCTGCGCAGCGCGGGCATCGACGGCCAGCACTTCGCCCGCGACATCCCCGGCGCCAAGGAGCTGGTGCATCCCGACGGCGGTCATCTGCTGCCGGAAGAGGAACCGCAGTGGGTCGCGGAAGCGATCACGAAGTTCCTCGGCTCCGCCGCCGACACCCCCACGCGCTGAGGCCAGGAGGCCCGTTCCATGAAGTACTTCGTCGCCTCGGGCGAGGACCGACGGCTCACCGCCGCCTCCCGGCGAGCCCTGCGCGGCAGTTTCACCGAGCTGTCCGACGGCGTCACGCACTACGAACTGACCGGCCCCGAGCACGGGGATGTGGTCGTGATGGCGGGCGGACTGACCATCCCGCTGTTCTACTGGGACGGGCTCGTCACCGAGCTGCACGCCCGTGGGCTGCGGACCCTGACCTGCAGCGCGTACGGCCGCGGCTACTCGGACCGGGTGCGGGCGCGCTACGACGAGAGGCTGTTCGCACGGCAGTTGGCCGAGCTGACGGACCGGCTCGGCCTGAGCGCGCGGCCACTGCATCTCGTCGGCACCTCCTTGGGTGCGCTGGTCGCCATGACTTACGCCGCCCAGCACCGCTCACTGGTGTCCACCCTCACCATCGTCGGCCCCGCCGGTCTCGCGACACCGAACCTGACCTCCCCCCACCGGCTGCTGCGCAGCGACCTGCTGGCCGGCGTCGTCGCCCGGCGGCGCGGCCGGCAGATACTCCAGGGGCACCTCGGACACAACGTCCGCGACCCCGAGCTCGGCGCGCAACTGACGGAGATGGTCCTCGACGCCTTCCGCTTCGAGGGATCGCTGTACGCGGTCTTCGACACGCTGCAGCACCTGCCCGTCTCCGGCCGCGACGACCTCTTCCGGCAGACGGGGGCGCTGGGCATTCCCACGCTGCTGCTGTGGGGCGACGAAGACGACGTCACACCACTGGTCCACTTCGACACGGCGCGCGCCCTGCTGAAGCCCCAGCACCATCATGTGATCCCCGAATGCGGCCATATGGCCCCGTTCGAGCGACCCCGCCACGTCGCCGACCAGATCGTCCCGTTCGTGGCCGTACACAGCGAAGGGCTCGGTTCATGAGCAACCCGCAGGTCATCGACGTACTGGTCATTGGTGCGGGGCCCTCGGGCTCCGTCGTGGCGATCGACCTCGTACGCCGCGGCCTCGACGTACGGATCATCGACAAATCTCCCCACGCCTTCGACGGCTCCCGCGCCAAGGGCGTCCAGCCCCGCAGCCTCGAAGTCCTCGAAGACCTCGGTGCCCTGAACGACGTACTGGCCGGCGGCAGCACCTACCCCAAGCTCGGGCTGCACGCGGGGCCCTTCGCCGTGCCGTGGAAGATGTTCCCCCACAAGGAGGCGACCCCGGACGTCCCGTACCCGAACACCTGGCTGATCCCTCAGTTCCGCACGGACCGCGCGCTGCATGCCCGGCTCAGCGAGCTCGGCCGCGAGATCGAGTTCGGCAGGGAACTGACCGGGCTGACACAGGACGAGGACACGGTGGTCGCCAGGGTGGCGGGCGCGGACGGCGCTGAGGAGATCGTCTCCCGCTACCTCGTGGGCGCCGACGGCGGTTCCAGCGCGGTACGCAAGCAGCTCGGTATCGGCTTCACCGGGACGACGGACGAGAGCGACCGGATGCTCATCGTCGATGCCTCGGTGACCGGCCTGGCCCGCGACCGGTGGCACATGTGGCCCGGCCGGGGCGGCAGGTTCATCGGTGCCTGCCCGCTGCCCGACAGCGACATGTTCCAGTGGATGATCCGTCTCACGCCGGACGAGGAACCGCCCTCGGAGAAGGACGGCATCCTGCGCCGGATCCACGACCACACCCACAACCGGCGCATTCAGCTGCACGACATCCGCTGGACGTCGGTGTTCCGGCCCAACATCCGCCTGGCGGAAAGCTACGGCCGCGGGCGGGTCTTCCTCGCCGGTGACGCCGCGCACGTGCACACCCCGGCCGGCGCCCAGGGCCTGAACACCGGCATACAGGACGGTTACAACCTCGGCTGGAAGCTCGGCCAGGTCCTCGCCGGGGCCGACGCGACGCTGCTGGGCACCTACGAGGCCGAGCGGCAGCCGATCGCCGCCGGGGTCCTGGGCCTGTCCACGGACAAGTGGGGCGGCATCGCCAAGCTCGACCCGTCGAGCATGAAGCGGGGCAAGGACGAGCAGCAGCTCGCCCTGACCTACTACGGCGGCCCGCTCGCCCCCGCCGACGGCACGCGTACCGGAACACTGCGCGTGGGGGACCGCGCCCCGGACGCCGAACTGCTCGGCGCCGACGGCTCCGCGACCCGGCTGTTCAACGTGCTCCGCGGGCCGCACTTCACCGCGATCGCCTACGGCCCCGGTGCCACCCGGGACCTCCAACAGCTCGCCTGGCCGACGACGGGTGCCCAACTGAAGCGGATCACCGTCGGGCCCACCGCCGCCGACGGCCTCATCTTCTCCGATCCCGAGAACACGCTGCGGCGTGCTTACGGCCTGACCGGCGACACGCTGCTGCTGATCCGTCCCGACGGCTACATCGGGCACATCGCCACTTCGGACTTTCTCACCGCCACACAAACCGCCGCACGGGCCATGACGCCGTCGGCAAGGAGCCGCACCATGTTCCAGCACAGCCGCCCCTCCCCCGGTTCGGGGGCCACCGCATGAGCCGCACACTGCTGCGCGGAGCGCAGGTCATCACGATGGCGCCGGACCGGCCCGACGCCGAACGCCTCGACATCCTCGTCGACGGCGACCGCATCGCCGCCCTCGACGAGAACATCGAGGCACCCGACGCCGAAGTCGTCGACTTCTCCGGCCGCGTCGTCATCCCCGGCCTGGTCAACGCCCACCTGCACACCTGGCAGACCGCACTGCGATCCGTCGGCGCCGACTGGACACTGACGCAGTACCTCACTCACCTCCACGGTGAGTGCGTCGCGCACTACACCCCGGCCGACATGCACATCAGCAACCTCGCCGGCGCACTCAACCAGATCAACTGCGGCACGACCACCCTCGGCGACTGGTGCCACAACGCCCTGTCGCCCGAACACGCCGACGCGGCCGTCGAGGGACTGGTCCAGGCCGGCATCCGCGCCGTCTTCCTGCACGGCACGCCCTACCGTGCGCCGGACATCCCCCACCCCCTCGCCGAGATCGACCGGCTGCTCGACGGCCCCGTCCGCGACCACGCCCTCCTCGCCCTGGGCATGGCACTCCAAGGGCCGCAATACTCCTCCGCCGACACCGCGGTGGCTGATTTCCGAGCCGGCGCGGAACGCGGTCTCGTCGTCTCGATGCACCAGAGCGGAGGGGAGCCCTCACCCGGCTGGGAGGCCGTGCGCGCCGCCGGGCTGTTCAGCCCCCGGACCAACATCGTGCACGGGTCCGACCTGCCCGACGACTGGATCAAGACACTCGTCGAGGCGGGCGTCACCTTCACCATCACCCCGGAGAACGAACTGAGCCAGGGACACGGCGCACCCGTCACCGGATCCCTGCTGCGCCGGGACGCGGCGCCCTCCCTGGGCACCGACATCGACACCGCCGTCCCCGGCAAGCTCCTCACCGCCGCCCGGATCGCCCTGGCCCACCAGCGCGGCCTGGACCACGCCGAGCACCGGCAGACGACCGGCATGCACGCCGACACGCCCTCGGTCACCGCCAAACAGGCGCTGGCCTGGGCCACGGTCGAAGGGGCGAAGGCAATGGGCCTGGCCGACCAGGTGGGTCGGATCGAGGTGGGCATGCAGGCCGACCTGGTCACCGTCGATGCCCGGGCACTCAACCTGTGGCCGGCGCACGACCCGGTCGCCACGGTCCTGCACGCCGACATCGCGAACATCGAGGCCGTCATGATCGCCGGCCGCTGGCGCAAACGCGACCACGCCCTGCTCACATCGGGCCTCGGCGAGGTCAAGGACCAGCTCCACGAGTCCGGAGAGCGCCTGCTGCGCGGCATCGCGCCTGCGGGCTCCCGCGCCTGACAGGCCATAACGGCCCAGAAGCACGAACCGCGCGCCGACGAGCACCACACTCCGTCCTCGTCGGCGCGATGGTCGCCGCCCTCAGATCCGCGCACCGCGGGCGCGCGCTCTCACAGCAGAAGGTGACGCGAGCAGTTCCATGCCGGCGACCGCGCAGATGCCCCGCCGGCCTCTGCACCAGGACCAGATCGTCCAGGCCGCCATCGTCCTTCTGGACGAGGGGGGGCGTCGAGAGCCTGAGCATGCGAAGGCTCGGCAGTCGTCTCGGCATCACCGCGGCAGCACTCTCCTGGCACGTCAGGAGCAGACACGATCTGCTCCTGCTGGCCGCTGACACCACCTGAGGGCAGGCTCCGCTCCCCGGTCGCGGGGAACTGAATGGCGTCAGACCGTCCTGGCGATGGCCGACAACGTGCGTTCGATGCTTCTCCGGCACCCCTGGCTCCTGATCGCCATGACGATCCAGCCTCTCGACGGCCCGGCCGGGGACCACCGCCATGAGCGAAGTAGTGGACCACCCGGCGGGCCACTTCGAGTTCACTCCGCGCGCCGTGGCACGCACCGGCCAGGTGTCGGCGGCGCTCCTGCTCGCGGTCAGGGGGATCGGTGTGAGGAAGGAGCAGTCCGTTCCAGAACGGGCCCCAGTGATCACGTCGCTCGGTCAGGCCTCGTCGCGCAGGTGGGCGAGCCCGCTGAGGAGAAGTTCGAGGCCGAAGGAGAACTCGTCCTCGATCGGAACGGGCAGTGACCCGGCAACGGTGAGGGTTGCCGGGAACAGATCCGGATCCACGCCCTCAAAGACGCCCGACAGCTGTGCGTCGTCGAGCCGCCCTTCGCCGTCACGCCCGTTCACCTGTACGGCGAATCCGAGGACATAGCGGGCCAGGGTCGCGTACGCCTGCGCGGCCACTCTCGGCGGGAAACCACCGTCGAGCAACACCGCGACACAGTGCTCCCGCAATCCCATTGCGTTCGGTCCCAGCGGGATCTGCTCGACCATCAGGCGCGCCGCGTTACTGTGTCGGGCCAAGGCGTCGAACATGGTATGCGCGACCGTCCGCAGCGCCTGCTGCCAGCCCATCGCGAGGAGTTCGTCGCCGTCCAGCCCCACGGCGCCGAACATGCGGTCCACGACATGGGCGACCAGTGCCGCCCGGTTGTCGAAGTGCCGGTACAGCGTCGCCGTGCCCGAGCCCAGACGCTGGGCGAGCGTCCGCATCGACAGAGCGTCGGCGCCCTCCTCGTCCACGATCTGCAGTGCGGTCGCGACGATGCGCTCCAACGGCACCGGTGGCCGCCCTGGAGAACGCCGACCCGATGTCGCACCCGCCCGTGTAGGGCCATTTGCTGCCACAGAACGTCCCACCTCCTCGAGCAGCAACGTAACAGCAACACCGTAGCCGATATGAAGATCACCGATCGGACGAGACGCGTGATCAGTCTCCCAGCACCCGGCGCAGGTAAGGGTTGGTGAAGCGCCGGTCGGGGTCGAGTCGGTCACGCAGCGCGGTGAACTCGTGGAAACGGGGGTAGACACCGGCGAGGTGTTCGGCGTCGCGGGTGTGGAGTTTGCCCCAGTGTGGGCGCCCCTCGTGTGCGATGAAGATGCGCTCCGCCCGCGTGAAGTACTGGTGGTACGGCGTGCCCCGGTACACGTGCAACGCGATGTAGGCGCTGTCGCGCCCCGATGCCGTGGACAGGGTGATGTCGTCCGCGGGGGCGGTGCGGACCTCGATGGGGAAGCTGACGCGCAGGTCGGAGCGTTCGATCATGGTCTTGAGTTCGCGGAGGGTGTCGAGGACGGCCTCGCGGGGGACGGCGTACTCCATCTCGATCATGCGGACGCGGCGCGGACTGGTGAAGACCTTGTAGGGGATGTCCGTGTAGGTCCGGGCCGAGAGGCCGCGGGTGGCGACCCGCGCCATCGACGGGATGGTCGCGGGCACGGTGCGTCCCACTGAGTTCATCGCCTGGAAGACGCCGTTGGAGAGGAACTCGTCGTCGAACCACTTTCTGAGCCGGCCCAACGGGGCGTGCGGGCCGGCCGTGCGGTTGTTGCGCAGGGTGTGGCAGTGGTCGGTGTGCGGGAACCAGTAGAACTCGAAGTGGTCGTTGTGCGCGTGCAGTTCGTCGAAGGCCGCGGTGACCTTGTCGAACGTCATCGGTTCCTCCCGCGCGGCGAGCAGGAACAGCGGCTCCACGGTGAAGGTGACGGCGGTGACGACGCCCAGGGCGCCGAGTCCGATGCGTGCGGCGGCGAACACGTCCGGGTTCTCGGTCTCGGAACACCTGAGCAGTGAACCGTCCGCCGTCACCAGCTCAAGGCCGCGGATCTGGGCGGCGATCGCACCGGAGGTGCGGCCCGTCCCGTGCGTGCCGGTGCTGGTCGCCCCGGAGACGGTCTGCTCCATGATGTCGCCCATGTTCGTGAGCGAAAGGCCTTCCTGGGCGAGCGCGGCGTTCAGGGCCCTGAGCCGCGTGCCCGCCTCCACGGTGACGGTGCCGGCCTTCCGGTCGATCGCGCGGATCCCCGTCAGGAGGTCGGGGCGTATCAGTACGCCGTCGGTGGCGGCGGCTGCTGTGAAGGAGTGACCGCTCCCCACCGCTTTCACCGCGAGGCCGTCCTCGGCCGCCTGACGTACGACAGCGCGGAGTTCCTCGACCGAGGCGGGGGTGACGTCCCGGACGGGGCGGGCGGTGACGTTGCCGGCCCAGTTGTGCCAGACGCTCGCCTTGGTGGTCACCGTGCCCCGCGGGGCGCCGGAGGGGATCGTTTCCATGGCCTTTCCACTTTCTTCGGGGACGGAGCGGGGTCTCGGCGCCTCTAGCGCACGGACCGTACGCGGTACACCAGCAGGGCTCCAAGGGCCGCGGCGACGCCCACGAGGGCGAAGAGGACGGGATAGCCGCGGTCGGAGGTGATGATGAGGCTGGCGATCAGCGGGGCCAGCGCGGGCGGGACCACCGAGCCGATGTTCATGATGCCGAGGTCCTGGGCCCGGCTCTCCGCGTCGGGCAGGACCTGGGTGATCAGGGCCTGGTCGACGGACATGTACGCTCCGAAGCCGGCGCCCATGATCGCGGATGCCACCAGGGTGACGGTGAGGCTAGGAAAGGCCGCCAGCAGAAAGCCCGAGACAGCTTGGAGCAGCGCCGTCAGCGCGACGAAGATCCGCCGTCTGCCCAGGCGGTCGGAGAGCACGCCGACGACGGAGGTGGCCAGGACTCCGGCCATGAGATACGCGACGGTGCAGGCCAGAAGGCTGCCCGCCGGGTCGGGGACCCTCAGGTCGTCGGTCAGGAAGTACAGGGTGTAGCAGACACCGAGCGAGTTCGCCAGGTTGACCAGCAGCCGGCCGCCGAAGGCCCAGGCGAACTCGCGGTTGCGCAGCGAATTGCCCATGGAGGTCAGAAGCGTGCGCAGACGCAGCGGTGGCTCGGTGCTGCGGGCGGGGTCGCGGTAGCGGGCCAGGAACGGCACCGCGCAGATGAGCAGCAGGGCCGCGATGACGAGGTAACCGCCCGAAGGGGAGAGCCCGAGGGCGGAGACGACAGCGATGCCGGCCACCACGCCGAGTGCCTCCCAGTCCTCTCCGACCATTCCCGTCCCGCTCTTGCTGCGGACTCGGTCGGACCCTACTGGACAAGCCATGAAACCGCTCTTGGCGCCGCAGGACCGCTCTCCTGCCGGATACCGGCCGCACAGGCCTTGACACCCCCTCGCGCGGCGGCAAAGAATTCCCGCTGCAAACACGGTAATGAAACGATTCAAAACACCGCGTCCCACAGGCCTCTCCCTTGCCTGATCTCCAGGACGCCTGCCCTCCCCGCCATCACCGCACATCCACAGTAGGAGCCCGCATGTCCTCTGTAACGCGCCGGTCCGCCCTGCGCTCGGCCATAGCCGTGGCGCTCGCCCCCGCCCTCGGCTCGGTGTTGCTGCCGGGGCTCGCTCCCGTGGCGTCGGCCGCCGTCTCCTGGACCGCGAAGTGGATCTGGGCTCCGTCCAGCTCGGCGAACCAGTGGGTGGCGTTCCGCAGATCGTTCACCCTGGGCTCCGCGCCGTCGAAGGCGGTGACGCAGATCGCGGCGGACTCCAAGTACTGGCTGTGGGTCAACGGCACGCTCGTCGTCTTCGACGGCCAGCTCAAGCGCGGCCCCAACCGCACCGGCACCTACCACGACGAGATCGACCTCGCCCCGTACCTCACGAGCGGCCGCAACACGGTGGCGTTGCTGGTGTGGTACTTCGGCAAGCAGGGGTTCTCGCACAGCAGCAGCGGCAAGGGCGGTCTGCTGTTCCAGTCCGACATCACCACCGGTTCCACCACCACCCGGGTCGTCAGCGACACCACCTGGAAGCACACCGTCCACCCGGGATACTCCAACAACACCAGCGGCACCCAGGTCAACTTCCGCCTGCCCGAGTCGAACATCTACTACGACGCCCGCAACGCCACCGCCATGACCGCCTGGCAGTCGGCCGGCTTCGACGACAGCGCCTGGAGTGCCCCCACCGACTTCGGAGCCGCCGGTGCCGCGCCCTGGAACGATCTCGTCCGGCGGCCGGTCCCACAGTTCCGGTACTCGAGCCTGAAGTCCTACGGCAACGCGTCGTCGCTGCCGTCCACGGGACAGGGCGCCGCCGCCATCACAGCCACCCTGCCCTCGAACCTCCAGGTCACGCCATATCTGAAGGTGGACGCTCCAGCCGGCGCGGTGATCGGCATGCAGACCGACCACTACGCCGACGGCGACGGCCTGACCGGCCTCACACCCGGGGCGGAAAACAACATACGCGCCACCTACGTCTGCGCGGGCGGGGTCCAGGAGTTCGAGGCGCTGGCCTGGATGAGCGGCACGGCGGTGAAGTACACGATCCCCACGGGCGTCACCATCCTGGATCTCAAGTACCGGGAGTCCGGCTACGACACCGACTTCGCCGGATCGTTCAGCAGCAATGACGCCTTCTTCGACACCCTGTGGGGCAAGGCGGCGCGCACGATGTACGTCAACATGCGCGACACCTACATGGACTGCCCCACCCGCGAGCGCGCCCAGTGGTGGGGCGATGTGGTCAATCAGCTCAAAGAAGGCTTCTACACCTTCGACACCCGCTCCCACGCCCTCGGCGCCAAGGCCATCGCCGAGCTGAGCGCCTGGCAGAAGCCCAGTGGCGTGCTCTACTCGCCGATGCCGTCCACCATCTGGACCGCTGAACTGCCCGTCCAGATGCTCGCCTCGGTGTGGGCCTTCGGTACGTACCACCTCTACACGGGCAACTCCGATGCGGTCTCCGACACCTACCCGGCGGTGAAGGCGTACCTGAACCTGTGGAGCCTGGACTCGGCCGGCCTGGTCAGCCACCGGGCCGGGGACTGGGACTGGGAGGACTGGGGCACCAACATCGACGCCCGCGTCCTGGACAACTGCTGGTACTACCTGGCCCTCGACACGGCCATCACCCTCGCCGGTCTCAGCGGCAACAGCGGCGACGTCGCCGCATGGCAGGCCAAGCGCGACAGCATCAAGGCCAACTTCGACCGCGTTCTGTGGGACACCTCCAGGAACGAGTACCGCTCACCCGGCTACACCAAGGACACCGACGACCGCGCCAACGGTCTCGCCGTCGTCGCCGGCCTCGCGCCCGCCTCCCGACACCGGGCGATCACCGAGGTCCTGCGCACCCACCTCAACGCCAGCCCCTACATGGAGTTCTACGTCCTGGAAGCGCTCTACCTCATGGGGGCGGCCACCGTCGCCGAGGAGCGGATGCGCAACCGCTACGCCGCCCAGGTCGCCGACCCCACCTGCTACACCCTTTGGGAGATATGGGACAAATCGGGCGGCACCGACAATCATGCCTGGAACGGTGGCCCCCTGTACGCGCTGTCCGCCTACGCCGCCGGCATCCGTCCCACCAAGCCCGGCTGGGCCACGTACGACGTCATCCCGCAGACCGGCACCCTCACGAAGATCAACACGGTCACGCCGACCGTCAAGGGTGACATTCGCTTCGGCATCACGCGCGACGGCGAGCAGCTCTCCCTGACCCTCACCTCCCCGAGTGCAACAACCGCGCGGGTGGGTGTTCCGACGTACGGCGGCTCCTCACCGGTCATCAAGGCCAACGGAACCACGGTCTTCACGGGCGGCGCCTCCACCGGCAGCGTCTCGGGGCTCAGCTACGCGAGCAAGGACTCCGCGTACGTCTACTTCACCCTCCAGCCGGGCAGCTGGACGTTCACCGTCGCCGGCGCCGGCCGCCTGGACAACCTCGCCCTCGGTCGGCCCGTCACCAGCAACAGCAGCCTGGAGAACAGCAACTGGGGCAAGAACCGGCTCACCGACGGCACGCTCACCAGCGTGACCGGCGCCAAGGGCTACACCAGCAACGACTTCCCCTCCGCCGACATCAGCGGCACCCCCGTCTGGGTCGAGATCGACCTCGGCGCCGACACCGACCTCGACGCCGTACGGCTCTTCCCCCGCACCGACACCCCGGCGGTCGGCGGCGGCACAGCGGGCTTCCCCGTCGACTTCACGATCCAGACCCGCCGCGAGGGGTCGAGCACCTACACCACCGCCCGCACGATCACCGCCGAGCCCAACCCGGGCGGGCTCGTGCAGACGTACGGCTTCGCAACCACGACAGCCCGCTACGTCCGCCTGCAAGCCACCAAGCTCGGTACCCCTCCCGTCGACGAGACCACCAAGTACCGCCTCCAGCTGGCCGAACTCACCGTCCCCACCGCCGCGACCACCGTCACCGCCAACTACACGCTGGAGAACGGCGACTGGGGCAAGACACGGGTCCTCGACGGCACCCTGACCAGCGTGACCGGCGCCAAGGGCTTCACCAGCATCGACTTCCCCTCCGCCGACGTCAGCGCCACACCGGTGTGGATCGAGATCGACCTCGGCGCCGACCGGGCCATCGGCTCCGTCACCCTGCACCCCCGCACGGGCACCGGCGCAGCCGGCGGCGGCACAGCGGGCTTCCCCGTCGACTTCACCATCCAGACTCGCCCCGACGGATCCGGGACCTACACCACCGCCCGCACCATCACTGCCGAACCCAACCCCAACGGAGCCGCTCAGACCTACACCCTCACTTCCGCCACCGGCCGCTATCTACGCCTGAAGGCCTCCAAGCTCGGCAGGCCCGCCTCGGACGAGACCACCAAGTACCGCCTCCAACTCGCCGAGATCCGCATCAAGTAGCAGGCCATCCCGGAACGGGCGGCGGTGCTGGTCCCTCACCACGACCTCACCGCCGCGGGTCCCCGGACAGAGCGACGACACGGCCAGGCGGTGACAAGGGGCGGTCTCCGCCGCCCACTACCCCGCAGGAGCCGCCGGCCTCCACCCACCTGCCGCACCGCGCTTGGGCGGGCCGAGCGGTCGAGGCAGCGGGAGTAGGCCCGCAGCGACAGGTCGCCAGGCCATGCAGGCCCAGCCCGCAGGCGACCTTCCAGTGCAGGTGCGCATCGCAGTTCCTGAAGCGTCTCAAGATCCGGCCGTCCGTGCAGGGCTGCAGCGATCTGGCCCGGACAGCAACAGGCAACACCCCGACGCAGTCACTACCGACGGCGCCTCGGCGAACCTGCTGGATGAGTCATGAAACCCCACTGGAGTCATCTCCACCCTGGACTATCTGTTCGAGATGGAGGTGCGCGCCCGCGCCCTTCGGGAGGGATCTCCAGCCCCGACGCGCCGCAACCGCAGTTCTAGGGGATGAACGGACGCGTTTCCCCCGGGGTTCGGCCGAAACGGCTCCGGAAGACCCGGGTGAAGTGGGCCTGGCTGGCGAAGCCCCAGCAATGGGCGACTTCGGCGATCGTCAGATGGCGGGAGCCCGGATCGGCGAGCACCTCCCGGGCCTTGCCGAGCCGCTGTTCGAGAATGTAGCGGGAGGGGCTCACTCCGGTCGGCTGGAAGATGCGGCTGAGGTGCCGCGCGGACACTCCGATCGCCTCGGCGACCCGCCCCGAGCTCAGCCCGGGGTCGGCGAGGTGCCGGGCTATGTAGTCCTTGGCCACCGCCAGTTGAGAGAGCATGGCGGGCGGTGTGGAACCACCCAGCCTCGGTGCGGCCAGCGTACGGACGAGGTCCAGCACGGTGGCCTGGGTGCTGACCGAGTCCTCGCCGCCCTGGCCCGTGACCCAGTCGGCCAGTACCGTCTCCAGCGCGGAAGTCTGCGCACCTTCGGCGGCCGACCCCCTGCCGAGCAGTATCGGCGCGGACACCTCGCCGGGGGCACATCGCGCGGCGAACACCTCACGGGGGATGTCCACCAGCAGCTGCCGCATGGGAGAGGGGAACCCGAACAGATAGGGCCGCCGCGTGTCGTAGAGGATCAGGTCGCCCGTCTGCAGGGTGACGCAGCCGCCCTCGTGGAAGAACACCCCGCAGCCTGCTGTCAGCAGCGTGACGAAGATCGAGTCCTTCGGCAGGGTCCGACAGGTCCGTGGGGTCCGTTCGATGACGTGCTCGTTGCCGGCGATCTCTGCCAGCCGCAGGTCGCCCAGCTCGACATTCGTCTCCGCGGCCAGCAGGCCCTCCTGCGAGTACGACGAGCAGGTCAAGCCCACCAGAGCCTGTCGGTTGTGTTCCTCCCAGAAGTCGATGCGGTCCGCCGGGTCGACCGACTGCGTGGACACGCGGGAGACGATAGGCAGGTTCACCTGAATCTCCTTTCCAGCCCGTGCATCCCTGATGCCTGTGGTGCAGGACCGCTCTGCGTGACGACAGGGAGTCGGTGCGGCCACCGGGCTGGGCCTCGTGCTCTGACGTGAGGGGCCGTCGGAGGTGCCTGGTGCTGTCTCCCGGCGAGAGTACCCCCGGTGCGCTGCCGCGTCACCGGTCGCGCCTTGAGGCCGAGCAAGCAGGCCGGGAGGGGGAGGCATGGCGGCCGAGCCTGGTGCCGGCGGGTTCACGCGGCTGCCGTCCGTCGTGGGCTCGGCCACGCGGGACCGGTCAGCCGGGAGGCGCCGTCCCGGGGCCGGCCGGAGTGGGAGCCGGGGGCTCGCCGGCTGGCCCACGCCCGCACGATCGCGGTGAGCCGCTCTCAGCACCTCCTTCCGCGGTCCGAGGTCGCATGCGCCGCGGTCCCGGCTGACGCCGCGCAGGGGACGAGGCGGTCGAGGCGGTCACGGTGTGCGGTGGGGTCGACCAGGATCTTGACCTGGTTTCCCGGACCGTCCAGCAGCGCCTCGAAGCCCTGGGGGACCAGAGCGCCGAGGGCGATGGTCGAGGTGACGACCGGTGTCAGGTCCAGCCCTCGCTCCGCGACGAGCCGGATGAGTTCCGGATAGGTGTCGCGGTAGCCGACGCTGGCGACGATCGACTGCTCGTTGTTGACCAGTGCGAAGGTGTCCAGAGACACCTGAGGGGCCAGGCCGACGAGGACGACCCGGCCGCCGCGCCGGGTCGCGGCCAGGCAGGTGCGCAGGGCGCTCTCGGATCCGACCACCTCGAACGCGACGTCGACGCCCTCACCGCCGGTCAGCTCACGGATCCGCTGCCCGGCGCCTTCTTCCCGGCCCGCGTCGATCAGATCGGTGGCGCCGAGCCCGGCCGCGCGGTGCAGGCGAGCGGGGGAAACGTCGACGGCGACGATGCGCCGCACCCCGCGTTCCGCGGCGAGCCGGACGGTGAGCAGGCCGACCGGGCCCAGGCCGACCACCGTCACGGTCTCGGGTGTGGTCCCGGCGCGCCGTAGTGCGTGCAGGGCGACCGACGCCGGCTCGAAGAGCGCGGCCTGCTCCAGCGACACGGTCTCGGGGAGGCGGTGCGCCATGTAGGCGGGGATGGCGGCGTACTCGGCCATCCCGCCGTTCCCCATCAGCCCGGCGAACCCGAAGTGCCGGCAGATGTTGTACTCACCTGCCCGGCACCGTGGGCACGCTCCGCACCGGTAGTTCGGTTCGACCGCCACCCGGTCGCCGATCGTCAGGCCGGTCACCGACGGCCCGAGGGCCACCACGGTCCCGCAGAACTCGTGGCCGAGGACGAGCGGGGCTGTGGCGCCGGAGGCCGGGTGCGGCTCCGCGACAGGGATGGCGTGCGGCCCGGTTGTGTATTCGTGCAGGTCGCTGCCGCAGATGCCACAGTAGGCGACCTCGATGAGCACCTCACCGGGCCCGGGTGTGGGAACATCCACCTCGGCTATGCGGACGTCCCTGGCTCCGTACCAGGCAGCGGCCTGCATACGCTGCGTGCCGGCCCTCATTCGGCCGCTCCCGCCACCACTGTGCGCGGGCCGACCGCAGCGGCGGCCCGTTCGGCCCGCCGGCGCAGCACCCGCGGCGCGGTCTCCCTCAGGCCGAGGGACAGCAGGACGACGGCGACGGCGCCGCCGGCGGAGATGAACATGGCCGTCTGCAGGCCCCAGACGTCCGACGCGCGCCCGGCGATCACCGGAGCGAGGAAGCCACCGGCCAGCTCGCCGACCCCCATGACCAACCCGAGTGCGGTGGCCAGCGCACCGCGGGGCACCGTCTCGGCGGGGATGGTGGCCATGAACAGGGTGAAGCAGCCGAGCCCCGTGTAGGTGAGCACGACGACCAGGCCCAGCGCCACCGGATCGGTGACGTAAACCACCGCGAGCGGACACAGGGCAGCTGTCGCCGAGAAGGCGATCATGGTCGGCTTGCGGCCGATGCGGTCGGAGACAGCCGGGGTGAGGAACCCCCACAGCACCCACCCCACGCCCAGGCAGGTCATCACTCCACTCATGGTGCTCGGGGAGAAGCCCTTGACGGTCAGCAGGTAGGTAGGGGTGAAGGTGACGATGACGATGAACCAGGTCAGGTAGCAGCACGCGACCGCCATGCACAGGACGATATTGCGGTGTCGCAGAACCTCCCGCACCGACGGCTTGGGGCCGGCCGTCGTCTCGGAGATGACCTCGGCGTCGGCGGCGGCGACCTGGACCCGGCCGCCGGGAGGCACCTCCCTGACCGACTTCGCGATCCAGGCCGCGATGAGCAGACCAGGCACGATCGTCACGAGCAAGGCCGTGCGCCAGCCATGGAGCTCGGCCAGCCACACCACCGCCAGCGGAGCCAGGATCCCGCCCATCAGACCTGCCGACGAGCCCTGGAGCAGCCCCATGTTGAGACCCCGACGGCTCTCCCGGGACGCCTCCACCATCAGTGACTGGGCCAGCGGCAGCACGGCTCCCTCCGCCACGCCCATCAGGGCCCGGGCGACGAGGAGACCGAGGAAGCCGGTCATCAGCCCGCCCGCCGCGGAGAAGCAGGAGAAGAGGACCACCGCGGCGATCAGAATGGGTTTACGTCTGCCGAGCCTGTCCGACAGACGGCCGGCCACCAGCCCGGACAGTGCCCATGTGAGTGCCAGCACTCCGGACAGTGTGCCCAGTTCGGTGTTGGACAGTTGGATTTCCTTGCTGATGAACGGGGCAAGGAACGGCAGCGCCTGGCGGTCGAAGAAGACGAATCCGAAGGCGAGGAAGAGGATCAGCAACAGCCGGTTCTCATAGCGGCGTGGTGCAACGTCGATGGCCGCGGGCGCTTCTACGTCGGGCCGGACACGGGTACGGATACGTGGCATCGGAACCTCGTTCGAGCGGTAGGACCGGGGTCACCGGAAGAGTGAGTTGACGTAGTCGGCGCCGATGCCGACCTTCTCGTAGTGGTTCCTGCACAGCTCGATGTAGTCGTGGACATCGAAGTAGCCGGTGGTTCCGCCGTCCTCGTCCAGCCAGATCAACGGGCCCTTGACGATGAAGAACGCCTTCATCGGCTCGTCGCTCTCGTAGGCCACCAGCGTGTGCCCCTCGCCCGGGGCCTCGTAGACGAAGTCACCGGCCCGCGCGGTCCAGGGCCGCTCCAGGTAACCCCACTTGCCGGAGATCGTGTACGCGAACACCTCGTGCGGGTGGTAGTGCCGGTTGACGAGTCCGGCCTGCTTGGCGCAGAGGATGTCGGCCCAGGAGTTGTCCTTGACGTTGATCCACAGCGGTCGTGATCCCACGGTCTCGCTGAGCGGTGCGTAGTACCGGTCGTCGTCGGTGGCCACCTGGGACAGATAGACCTCCGGCTGCGCGTCCGGCTTCATCGAGTCGGCGATCGGCTTGAGGCCCTTCCAGAATTCCGACCTGGCTTCCTCGGGCATGTTTCGGCTCCTTTTCGTCGAGGTGGCCGACAGTGAACCCCCAGAGCCGAGTCCAGGTCTTTCCCGTGGGAGACATGGCGAATTGCCTGTTTGGGACATGCCGACGCCGCGCGCGTGGACCCAGCGCCGCCTCCCTTGAGTGATCTTGGTGAGGCAGGAATCACGGCTTCGCGGCGTGTGATCACATGGCTGGGAGGCTTTCCGGAGTTGTGCGGCCGGGTCTGCTGACCAGACCACGTTCGGCGAGGTCCGAACCGGCCCGGAGCCGGCGACCCATGGTGAGGACTCTCCTGAACGAACCACAACGCCCAACGGACGCCGAGCTGTCAGCCGTGCGCGCGATGGGCGCATGGGCGGTGAAGCACACGCAGCTGAGAACAGGACGTGGAAGGCGGGGCGGGCAAGGACCGTGGTTCCTGCCCGCCCCGCCTTCCACGTCAACGGCTCACGGATTCGGGATCACGGGCGCGTCGGTGCGGGCTGCGATGTCCTCGATGGTCACTCCCGGATGTGGACACACCGTTCGCCGGTGAGCGGAAGGGTGCTACTCCTTGAGGATCTTGGGGGTGCCGTCCTTGGCGGTGTGTTCCATCAGGACGATGGCGCGGCGGGCGCTCTGGGACGAGGTCCATCGCACCGCCCATGCCCTTGACCATCTTCCCGGGGGACCGTTACCAGCGAGGCTCGGCCCGTCTGACCATCAAGGCCTGTGGTCAAGGAGTTGGCGTGCCGGGCGAGATCTCGTTTGCTGGCGATACACGTGGCAGGCCTGTCGCCACACGGCCCCTGCGCGCCCTGCTGCGCATTCCCTTGCCTACCGGGCGGACGCCCGCCTCGGCGGCGACGACTTCGCTCTGCGCCAGCGGCATCGCTATGCCACCGTGGTGATCGACGCCGAGGCCCATGAGCGGATCGACGCGCTGCCCGACCGCACCGCCGACACGCTGGAAGCTTGGCCGCGCGAGCATCCGGGCGGCGAGGTCGCGTGCTGTGACGGCTCTGTCACGTCCCTGGCGAGCGCGGAGAAGCGCTCGACGCGGGTGGTTGCTCGAACTACAGCGAGTCAGCGATGTCCAGCTTCTCGAACAGCCCGCGCATCGTGTACTGCTGCCTTCCAGGCCGACTGGACAGCTGGTGCGGCGCCGGCTCGAACTCGAAGAGGCCTCGTCGGAAGGAGGTGGCGCAGCCACCGGGGACGTTGTGGCCGGTCACTGTTCGGCTGCCTCTCGGGCGATCTGCTCGAACTGGGCACCCATGGCCTCGCCGAGCGCCTGGGCGGCGGAGAGCGGACGCACCATCACCGTGAACTCGTCGATCTTCCCGTCGTCGTCGAAGTGCAGGAAGTCGCATCCCTGGAGCTGCTTGCCGGCGACGGTGGCGGTGAAGACGAAGGCGTGATCGCGGCCGTCGGGGTTGGCGATCTCACGGATGTAGGTGAAGTCCTCGAAAACCCGGAGCACGCCGCGCAGGATCGCGGCGGTGATGGCCTTGCCCGGGTACGGCTTGAAGGCGACGGGGCTGGTGAAGACGACGTCGTCGGCCAGCAGGGCGGCCACTGCGTCCAGGTCCTTGCTCTCGACGGCCTTACGGAAGGGATGCATGAGTCCACCTCAAATACTCAACAATTTGAATAGGTGTGGTGGATACTAGAGGGCAGGCCGCGCCGTGTCACGAGGAGAGAGCGACTTCAGTCACTTCGTTGATTAATCACAACACTGCTAGCGTGTTGCCATGGCTTTGCGGAACGCGGTGATGGCCGCGCTGCTGGAGGGCGAGGCGTCCGGATACGACCTCGCAAAGGCGTTCGACGCGACGGTGGCCAACTTCTGGATGTCGACGCCCCAGCAGCTCTACCGGGAGCTGGACCGCATGGAGGCCGAAGGACTCGTCACGGCCCGTGTCGTCGAGCAGGAGCGCCGCCCCAACAAGCGGCTGTTCTCCTTGACGGAGGCCGGGCGGAAGGCCGTCCACGCCTACACCGCCGAGCCCTTGGGCAAACCGGCGGTGGTCCGGGACGAGTTGCTTGTCAAGGTGCAGTGCCTGGACGCAGGCGACATGGAAGCGGTCCGGAATGCCATCGCGGAGCGCATGGAGTGGGCCACCGCCAAGCTGGCCCGCTACGAGAGGCTCCGGCAGCGTCTGCTCGACGGGCGTTCGGAGGAGGCCTACTTCACCGAGGCCGAGCGCATCGGCCCGTATCTCACCCTGCTGCGCGGGATGTCGTTCGAGCGGGAGAACCTCCGGTGGGGGGACATGGCGCTGCGCAGGCTCGAACAGCGCACGGTCGCACTGCGGGCCGACGGCTGACCACGACGATCCCACCTGTGCGATTGGTCAAAAAAGTGAGGGATGGGGCGGTCGTGCCCAGTTCCACCCCTCACCGGTCACCGGACCATGCCCGAGCGAGGACCGGCTGCGGTTCCTCGTCGGCGGGAATGCGATGCAGCCCCTTACGGTCGTAGAACCGGGTCATGCCGGAGCCGAAGAGGCCGGCGACCGCGAGTCCCACGCCCAGCATCACCCAGCCCCGGGCCAGACCCGCGTCGGCGCTCGAACTCGCCGAGGACGCGGTAGAAACCGGGAAGGGCTCGGAGGGGAGCCGTGGCGCCGGACGTCAATACCGCCATGGCGATGTAGAAGATCGTGATGAACAGCATCCCCGGCGTGCCGAACACAGCGGGCAGGCCGAGCCCGCCGCCGCGTCGATGCGCTCTTCGCGATGCTCCGCGACGGCACTCCCTACCAGCCCCGGCACGAACAAACAGCCTGACCAAGCCCGCGAACCGAAGGGCCGCACCACGCGGCACTCCACTCTGGCGACCAGGGGTTGCCAGAACAAGGCTCTGACCAGCCTCTTTACAGAACTTCTTCCGCCTGACAGAAGCCGTCTTGCCGAGTCGATGCGAGCCTCACGACCCTGATTCCAACCACGGCACGCGGGGCGACGACGCCCCGCCGACAGGGACGGGAACCCCATGCCTCACATGACCGCCTTCGCCAGGAACCAGTGGTACAGCTAGCGCACCTTTCTGACCTGCGCTTGTGTGGGGGCGATGAGGCTGTGACCTGCTAGGACGGGTTGCGGAGGCGATCGGAGGCAGTCAGAGGAAACCGCTCTGATTCGACCCCGGTTCGACCCGGGTCGCTCAGAGGCAGTCAGAGGCAGCAGCCTCTGCAACAGGCTTCTGAGGGACCTGAGTTGGCCGGTGTGG
Organism: Streptomyces sp. NPDC030840; assembly: GCF_055572015.1. Taxonomy (NCBI): domain Bacteria; kingdom Bacillati; phylum Actinomycetota; class Actinomycetes; order Kitasatosporales; family Streptomycetaceae; genus Streptomyces; species Streptomyces sp. NPDC030840. Next base: position 226,933 of record NZ_JBVIEE010000015.1, read on the forward strand.
ATCACCAGTGGGCCTCTCTGGCGGTGCTCTGTTTCGACCTCGGTCGAGCTGCGATGGGGACGCCTGCCTCCACTCGGGGCCAGGCATACGAGGGCCTCCAGGACGGCCATCCTGGGGACCTTTCTGGCGCCGATGGAGGTCGGTTCCGGACACCACCCGTGGTTTTAGCGGGCCTGGGTGGCGTCCACGTTTTTGCGAGACGACCCCACCGTGCCAAACAGCACCCATCACGCCCTCTCTCAACGACACTCCACCGAATTCCGCGGCATTCTCAGCCACGCCCGACTTCCGTCGGCTGCTACCGATCTCATTCTGTTCGGCGACCTCACCGGCCGCTACGCCACCGGCAGTTACAGCCGGCTTGCCCCCGGCGGCCGGACCGTGGCACTGCGCCCGGACCGACAGGGGGCGGCCAAGCACGGGCACCGGATCACTGCGGCTATCGCCTGCCACGTGGCCCGCGCCGGCGGCACCGTCGACCAGCTGACCCAACTGCTGCTGCACCCCGAGCACGAAGGCGGCCGACCCGCCCGCAGCATCGCGCTGCGCTCCGGGCAGACGCGTGCCCTGGACTACATCCGCCGACTGTGGGGCAACGCTTCGGAAGCGGTGAGCACCACCAGGCTGCTGGACTCCCGGCACGACGCCTACGAAGTCCTCGCGGCGCTGCGGGACCGCATCGAGACCACGCCTTGGCGCGGGGAGCGGGGACGGACCGCGCTGCGGGTGCTGCGTGCGCATCTGACCTTCGCCGAGATCGCGGGCGGTCCCCTGCATCACGCCAGTGAGCGGCAGACCGCGGAGGAAGCCGGCATCTCCCGCACGACACTGCGGGCCGTCTACGACACCGTCCTCAAGCCGCAGGGCTGGCTGCGCCGGCTGCGGGTGGGCCACGGACGGGAAGGCTCCACGTGGTACCTCGATTGCGGCAGCGCTCCCGGCCAAGGTGCCCCTGCTCCGTTGTCTCGTTTCCGGACCACTCAGTTCCCCCCCGACCCGGCACTTGAGGAGTGGCCCACTCCTGAGACGGCCACGACGGCCGACATCGACTCCACCGTCCTCGCCCGACTGATGGGCCACGACGCCTTCGCCCACCACGGCCTCGGCAGCGCCGCCCTCATGCTCATCAGCGCCCTGCACCAACGCCCCCACCAGACGGTCACCGAACTCGTCGGCACCTCCTCCGTCTCCCGCGCCACCACCTACCGGACTCTGAAACGCCTGGCCGACCACGGCCTCGTCCAGCACACCGGGGAGACCTGGACCCTCGCGCCACGGGCCCTGGAGGGCTTCGGTGACGGTCTCCCTGTCCCCGTTACCGGGCTCGACGCCGTGCCAGCCAACGGTTGGGACACGGTGGCCGAGCAGTACGGCACCACGGGCCTCGCCGCCCGGCGTAAGGCCCTGCACGAGGCCCAACGCGCGGCCTACCGGGAGGTGCTGGACCGGCTCGCGAAGCACCGCACCAAGGCTGTGGTGATCGTCCGCGACGGCCGCCGAGTGCTGGTCCCCGCGCCGCGACCCGACGAGATCCCGATGACGTGGCACGCCCCGGACGGGAGCGTCCTCGACCCCGTAACAGGTCGTCCGGCCGCCGACTGGCGGGTCGCGACCGACGGCCGCCTGATCCTCATCACCCCTGCCGACCAGCGCAGTTACGACGAGCTGGCCGCTGCCCATGCCGAAGCCCTCAGCGAATGGAACTCCGCCGCATGAACCAACAACACCCTCCAACCAACCCTGCCGAGAACCAGCCGGTGGCCCCTGATGATTTGCGCAAGCGGTACGAGGCCGGTGCGACCGTCGACGAACTCGTTGCCGCCAGCGGTCTGTCGTACGGCACGGTCCTCAACCGGCTGCACGAGGCCGGGACCGTGATGCGCACGTCGTGGCAGACCCGCCGAATGCGCGAGGACCCCCAAGCGCGCCAACGACTCGCAGCACATCTCCGCACCTTGTACGAGGAGCACGGCGCCACCCTCACCGAACTCGCTGCGTCCGCGGGAGAAACGAGGCGTGGTGCCCGGCGTCTGCTGATCGAGGCCGGCGGCAGCGTGCGCACCACGCAGCAGACGCTGCGGATGCGCGCCGCAGTGCGGGCCGCCGAGCGGCAGAAGCTCGCGCTGTCCCTGCGAGCGCGCTATGAGGCTGGCGCCACGGTCCCGGACCTCGCCAAGGAGTCCAACTACTCGGTCGCCACCGTGTACCGGCTCCTGCACCAGGCGGGCACCCGCATGCGGCCCAAGCACAACCACTGCGCGGCCCGCACCCCGAGGAAGCGGTCATGAGCGCGCCCTCAGCTATTAACGGCTGGGCCCCGCAGAACAAGGGACCGACGGTGCGCCATCCCGAACACGGCACGGCAGCACGGGCCCCGCCGCCGTCAGCCGACACCCGCCACCGAACGTCGGCCTTCTCGCCGACGCACATACGACAACGCACCTTTCCAGTTTCAGGAGATCAAGCACACGTGAACGAGAACACCCGTATCAAGACCCTCGCGGCGGCCACAGCCCGCGCCTGGGACGCCTTCGTGATCGTCGTCGGCATGCTCAAGGGCGGCACCGGCAAGACCACCTCGGCCTGGTTCATCGCCCTCTACTACGCCGTCGTCCTGGAGCTGCCGACGCTGCTGCTGGACGCCGACGCCACCAGCCAGTCCGCCTACGACTGGTTCAAGGTTGCCCAGGCCGAGGGCTTCGAGATCCCGGCCAACCTGGTGGTCGAGCGGTACCCGTTCGACGACATCGCCGAGTACATCCGTGACAAGCGGTCCGAGTTCGGCGCGATCGTGGTCGACGCCGGCGGCGGCAGCGCCCGCATCTTCCACGAGGCTGTCACCGAGGCGAACCGGCTGATCGTGCCGGTCGCACCCACCAAGATCGAGCGCCGCAAGCTCGTGGCCACCTTCGACGAGGCCGAGCACGCCGCCGCCCGCAACGAACGCGACGTCACCGCCCACGTGGTCCTCGTCAAGGCCGACGACCGCACCAGCCTGCCCCGCACGGCGAAGGACAAGCTGCTGGAGCCCGCCGAGGGCGAGGGCATCGGCCCGGACCGTGACGAGCCCTTCCCGCTCGCCGAGACGACCATCCACTCCTGGGTGCACTACATGGAGGCCTTCGGCGAGATCCCCACCGAACTGAGCGAGTACGCCGAACTGATGAAGGAACTCACGGCATGAGCGAGCGTATGAAACCCCCGGCCCGCCGCACGGGTCGCACCCTGGGCGGGGCCAAGAAGGCGACCCCACCGCCCCCTCCCCCGGCCGCCGAGCTCACCCCCGAGCAGTACGCCGCCGCCGAACAGGCCACCGCCCAGGACGAAGGCCGTCCCACTGCGGGCGAGGCGCAGGTTCAGCCCGCACCTTCCGCCGTTCCCGCCGAGGCATCGGCACAGGGCCGGACCGGGGCGGTGCCCAAAGTGGCACAGAGCTCCGCCCAGCCGACCGTCGAGGTGACGCCGAGGGCCGCCGTGCCGGAGCCAGCCGCTAGTCAGCCGGCTCGCCCCGCTGACGTAGCCTCCGAGGCGGCGACGGAATCCGCTGGGGAGGCAATGGCGGGGAAGGTGCCACCTCCGGCCCCAGCCCCCGAGCCCGCAGCACGTACGGTCCAGCCCGCACAGTCGGCCGAGCACGATTCGCAGAACGGGCCGACTCAGGGAGCTGAGATGGCCGTACGCCATGCGGTTCTGCCGCCTGCCACCAGCACGGCGTTCCCGGTAAGCAGCGGAACGCCCGGTCCGCAGTACGAGCAGCACGCCGGTTCGCATGCGGCACCCACTAGCGGGACGTCATGGGAACACGGGCCTGGGCGTCCCACGGACATCCCCGAGGCGGCGGTCGTCCTCAATCAGCGCATCATCGCGCGAGAGAGCCTCGATGCCTCGGTCCCCGCTGCGTTGAAGCTGAAGAAGCGGATTAAGCGGTTCGCGCTGGACAACGAACTCGATCACCTGCCCATGGGCGACATCGTCTCGGTCGCGCTGGACGAATGGCTTACCACCCGCGGCTTCTGACCGACCGTACGGCACAGGGGGGGGCTGCGGCCCGGCAAGCCCGCTCAATGCGCGGCCGCCCCTTCCGCCGACTATTCCAATAGCCCACTAGTAGGACTCCGTTAGGTCTGTCTGCTGGCTGTGTTCAGGGGCATGCGGAGTGTGTGGACGCACATGAAGTGAACCGGGTCCGGGCGACGT